>NZ_JBIUYQ010000023.1:0-127393 GCF_044744605.1 Kitasatospora sp. NPDC087271 | reverse complement strand
GTTGACTTTTGGCACGCTGTTGAGTTCTCAAGGAACGGACACTTCCTTCAGGCCGCCTTCCAGCGGGCCCTCCGGGCGCTTCGTTCTTTCGTGTTTCCAGCTTACCAGATGTTTTCCGCTCCGTTTTCCGGAGTTTCATTCATCCGATTTCCCGAACTGGTCGGGCCGCTTTCCGCGACGGCCTCCACGTTAGCGCATTTCGGTTGTCACCCGAAATTCACACTCACCACGGTTGACGGGAACGCCAACAAACCCATGTGAATGGGTATCGAGGTGAGGGTGGGTCCTGCAGAGTGGGATGGCCGCATCAGCGACTCGTTCAACACTAGGCCACCCGGACGACATCGTCAAACACCGAGGGCGGGATCCGGCTGGATCCCGCCCTCGTATGTCGAAGCCGCAGCTCAGCGGCGCCGTGTTTCGGTCACGCCGTAGCCGGAACCAGCTCCGCCGCCGCCAGGTTGCGCTTGCCGCGGCGCAGCACGAGCCAGCGACCGTGCAGCAGGTCGGCCTCGGCCGGCACCGCTTCCTCGTCCGTCACCTTGACGTTGTTGAGGTAGGCGCCGCCCTCCTTGACCGTGCGGCGGGCGGCCGAACGGCTCGGTGCGAGGCCGACGGCGACCAACAGGTCGACCACCGACTGGAGTTCGGCCACCTCGACCTTCGGGACCTCGGCCAGGGCGGCGGCCAGGGTCGGCGCCTCCAGGTCGGCGAGGTCGCCCTGGCCGAACAGCGCCTTGGACGCGGCGACCGCGCGCTCGTACTGCTCGGCGCCGTGGACGAGGGTGGTGAGCTCCTCGGCGAGGGCTCGCTGGGCGAGGCGGGCGGCGGGGCGCTCGGTGGTCTCGCGCTCCAGCTCCTCGATCTCCTCCTTCGAGCGGAAGCTGAAGATCCGCAGGAAGTTGGGGACGTCCCGGTCGTCCGCGTTCAGCCAGAACTGGTAGAAGGCGTACGGGGTGGTCAGCTCGGGGTCGAGCCAGACCGTGCCGGACTCGGTCTTGCCGAACTTGGTGCCGTCGGCCTTGACGATCAGCGGCGTGGCCAGCGCGTGCACGGACTTGGCGTCGGCCTTGCGGATCAGGTCCGTGCCGGCGGTCAGGTTGCCCCACTGGTCACTGCCACCGGTCTGCAGGGTGCAGCCGTAGCGGCGGTTCAGCTCCAGGTAGTCCATGCCTTGCAGGATCTGGTAGCTGAACTCGGTGTAGCTGATACCCGCGTCGGAGTTGAGCCGTCGGGCGACGGCTTCCTTGGCGATCATGTTGTTGACGCGGAAGTACTTGCCCACGTCGCGCAGCAGGCTGATGGCCGACATCCCGGACGTCCAGTCCAGGTTGTTGACCATGCGCGCCGCGTAGGGGCCCTCGAAATCGAGGAAGCGCGAGATCTGGCCCCGCAGCCGCTCGACCCAGCCGGCCACCGTCTCGGGGTCGTTGAGGACGCGCTCGGCGGTGGGCTTCGGGTCGCCGATGAGGCCCGTGGCGCCGCCGACCAGGCCGAGCGGGAGGTTTCCCGCCTGCTGGATGCGGCGCATGGTGAGGATCTGCACGAGGTTGCCGAGGTGCAGGCTGGGGGCCGTCGGGTCGAAGCCGCAATAGAACGTGACCGGGCCGTCCGCGAACGCCTTGCGCAGTGCGTCCTCGTCGGTGGACAGGGCGATCAGCCCCCGCCACCGCAGCTCGTCGACGATGTCCGTCACGGTCACGCTTCTCCTTCGATCGGGCGCCCGCCCGGTGGCGGCCCGTTCTCTCGGACCCCGGGTCGGTGCGACTCCAGCGTGGTAGAGCCTACGCGGTCGGGGCCAGCGGGTTTTCCCCGAGCGTCGTGCCGCACTCCTCCCCCGGCCGCTCCGGCGCCTGCCCGATACCGGAAATTCCGTTGTTCGTCGGCTGTGGGCCCGTTCAGAGTGGTGTCACCGCCGTGCGGCGGCAGTGACGTGTGTGGAGACGGTCGTGCCGCCGTGGCACGCCCGCGGGAAGGGTGTGCCGAGTGCGCAACACGCTGGTTCTGAACGCGAGCTACGAGCCCCTGACGACGGTGTCGCTCCAGCGCGCCGTCGTCCTGGTGCTCCAGGACAAGGCGGTGGTGGAGCAGGCGCATCCGCTGCGCACGGTCCGGGGGACGGGCGTCAGCATCCCGGTGCCCCGGGTGATCAGGCTTCAGCGCTACGTGAGAGTGCCGTTCCGACAACAGGCGCCGTGGTCGCGGCGGGGTGTCCTGGCCCGGGACCAGCACCTGTGCGCGTACTGCGGGCGGCGGGCCACCACGGTGGACCACCTGCAGCCCAGGTCGCGCGGCGGGGAGGACAGCTGGTTGAACACCGTGGCCGCGTGCCCGGAGGACAACCAGCGCAAGGCGGACCGGACACCCGAACAGGCCGGGATGAGGCTGCTGCGCCGGCCGTTCGTGCCGACCCCGCAGGCCACCCTCATGCTGGCGCTCGGCCTGCGCGGCTCGGAGGCCCGGGAGCTGGCCGACTGGCTGCCGGCCGTGCCGGGCCAGCCCGCTCCGACAGCCGTCCCGGCCGCGTGAGCGCCGCCGCGAGCCGCGCCCTACGGGGCCCGGGCTAACCCTTCGCCTGGTAACCCGCCGCCGTGCCGTAGTTGGCCGAGTGCTCGGGCATCACGACCACCCGCCCGCCGCCGATCAGCACCCGCCCGGAGACCAGCAGCGAACCGGTGCCCTGCGGGAAGTTGCCGCCGGTCGCCTCCTGGCCGCCGGCCAGCGGGAACCGGCTGAGGCGGGCGGGCTGGTCGCGGCGTTCGTCGGCGGCGAGCACGAGCGCGCCGCCGTCGACGCCGACCGCCCGGACGGTGCCCTTGGCGGCGGTCGGCGCCTTCCAGCGCTGCTTGCCGGTGTCGAGGTCGTAACCGACCGCCGCGGCCGGTCCGCCGCCGTTCGCCGGGACGAGCGTGGTGACCATCGTGCGGTTCTGGAAGAACACCTCGGGCGTGGCCGAGAACGTGCCGTGGCCGACGTCCAGCCGGCCGCCGTCGCCGACCACCGGGATCTCGGCGGCCGGGTCGCCGCCCGCGCCCCAGGAGAACACCCGGTCGTCCTCCGGCTTCTCGCCCGTGGTGAGGACGACGGACGGCTCGGCGGACAACACGGTCACCGTCTTCGGGCGGTTGTTCAGGCCGCGCCACCAACTGACCTTGCCGTCCGCCGTGTTCAGCGCGACGGCCTGGTCGGCGGGGGTCGAGTCGGCGCAGGAGGAGGCGACCAGCACGGTCTTGCCGGTCACGCCGCCGGACAGGGTGCAGAACTTGCCCTGCCCGGTGTACTGCCAGACGTCCTTGCCGTCCGCGGACTCCCAGGCGACCGCCCGGTCGTCGCCGACCGCGATCACCTTGTCCTCGGTGACGCCGATCCGCGCGCCGTACGCGCCCTTGGCGTCCGAGACGGTCTTCGTCCACGCGGTCTTGCCGGTCTTGGTGTCCACGGCGGCGACCAGCGTGCACGGGCTCTTCGGGTCGGCCTGGGCCCGGAACAGCACCGCGCCCAGCCCCGCCTGGTTGACCCCCGCCGACAGCCCGCACGGGACGGCCCCGGCGGCCGGTGGCTCGACCGACCAGACGGGCTTGCCGGCCGCGAGGTCGTAGGCCCGCACGCCGGCGGCATCGGCGCGGACCACCGCATCGGCCAGCAGCCAGCTGCCGACCAGCGTGTCGTCACCCGACGACCCGGACGCGGCGGGCTGGGCGGACCACACCTTGGTGTGCGCGACGGCGAAACCGGGCTCCCCGCCGCTGCTCGCGGCCGCGCTGCCACCGCCCTCGGCCCCGACCATCAGACCGGCCGCGACCAGCACGCCCAGCGCGGCCACCCCGGCTCCGGTGCGCACCAGCAGGGTCCGCCGGCTGGGCACGTGCTCGCCGGTGAGCACCGCCCCGGCGGCGGCGCGGGCCCTGGCCGAGAGCGAAGAGCCCGCCGTCGAGGAGCCTGCCTTCGGGGACCTGCCCCGACGGGCGACAGCCCGCGACGGCGCGACGGGCGCGGCCTCGGGCGTCGTGTCCGGCTCGGGCTCCGGCGCCGTGGACGGTTCCACCGGAACGGGCTCGGCGTCCTCGATGTGCACGTACCCGTCGGCCGAGTACTCCGCCCCCACCGGGACGTACAGCCCCTCCCCCGCAGGCTGCTCCGGGACGGCGTACGGCGCGTACTGCTGCTGCCCATGATCCGGGTACTGCTGGTACTGCTGGTACTGCCCCTCGGCGTAACCGCCCTGGACGTAGCCGCCCTCGGCGTACCCGGTCTCGGCGTACCCGGTCTGGACGTAGCCGGTCTGGACGTACTGCGGGTCCTGTCCGTACGGCGAGCCCTGCCCGTACCCGCCCTGGCCGTAGCCCGCCGCCGTCTGCCAGTACTCCTGCTGCGGATGGTCCTGCGGCTGCGGCTCCTGGTGCCCGCCGACCGGCCAGGCCTGCCGGCCCTGGGGGTACCACGGCTGCTGCTGGGCGTCTCCGAAGGGCTCCTGCGCCATCCGTTCCCGTCCCTCCCGAGCCGCCTGCCGATGCGGCAGTCAGCATCTCACGCCCGTTCGAGCGCGCCGCCCCGGCCTCGGGGGGTCGGGGAGGTCAGCCCGCGGACTCGGCCTTCAGCGCCTCGTCGATGCGGGCGGCCAGGGTGAAGTCCAGGCCGGTCAGCCCGCCCGCGCTGTGGGTGGAGAGGACGAAGCGCAGGGTGCGCCAGCGGATGTCGACGTCGGGGTGGTGGTCGAGCGCCTCGGCCTGTTCGGCGACGGCGACGACCACCCGGATCGCCGCCGGGAAGTCGGGGGCGTCGGCCACGCGGACGACGCTGTCACCCTCCCTGGTCCACCGCGGCAGTGCGGCCAGGGCCGCCGTGATCTCGTCCTCGCTCAGCCGTGCCCTGCTGCTCATCGAAGCTCTTCCGTTCGTCGTCTCGTCGTCCGGTCAGGCGTGCACTTCGAGGAACATACCGAGCCGGGGCCCTCCGCACCGGACGACACAGCCGCTGACGGGCAGCCCCCCGGCGGGCGTCCCCCGACGGATGCTCAGCTCATCAGCTCAGCAGCAGTTTGGTGACCGCGGCGAGGCCGACCACCACGATGATCCCGCGCAGCGCGACCGGCGGCAGGCGGCGGCCGACCTTGGCACCGAGCAGGCCGCCGACCAGCGAGCCCGCCGCGATCAGGCCGGCGGCCGCCCAGTTGACGGTGGAGGTGAACAGGAAGAACAGCGCGGCGACGCCGTTGACGACCATCGCCAGCGCGTTCTTCACGGCGTTGATCCGCTGCAGGTCCTCCTGGAGCAGCATGCCCATCAGCGCCAGCAGCAGGACGCCCTGCGCGGCGCCGAAGTAGCCGCCGTAGATGCCGGTGAGGAAGACGCCGACGAACAGCAGCAGGCCGCCGTCCGGGTCCCCGTCGGGGCGGCGGCGGGCGGCGACCGCCTTGGCGACCTTGGGCTGGATCACCACCAGGACGAGGGCGAGCAGGATCAGTACCGGGACGATCGCGTCGAAGGCGCCGTTCGGCAGTCTGATCAGCAGCAGCGCGCCGACCAGCCCGCCGAGCAGCGAGGCGGTGCCCAGGCGCAGCAGCCGGTGGCCCTGGCCGGCCAGCTCGCGGCGGTAGCCGATCACGCCGCTGAGCGAACCGGGCACCAGGCCGAAGGTGTTGGAGACGTTGGCGGTGACCGGCGGAATCCCGATGGCGAGCAGCACCGGGAACGTGATCAGCGTGCCGGAGCCGACGATCACGTTGATCATCCCGGCACCGACGCCCGCCACCAGGACGGCGATGCCCTCCCAGAGCGTCATGGGTCACCTCTCCTCTCGGTCCTGTCCGGGGGGATCATGCCGGACGGCCCACCGGTCGGACCAGGGCCGCCCACGATTCGGGACACGCACCACCACGACCGCCACACGCCACGACCGCCACGACCGCCACACGCCGGGGGCCCGCCACCGTGCGGTGGCGGGCCCCCGGGCCGGACGGTTCAGCCGGTCACTCCGGGTCGATCTTGCGGTACTCGCGGGCCGGGTCCACCCGGGGGCGGGCGGCACCCTTCTCGGTGTCCACCGGGCGCGGGCCGGCCGCCGGGTCGAGCGGCACCTGGGTGGCCGCGGGGGCCGCCTGCGGGACGCTCGGGGCGGCGACCGCGCCGCCGTTGACGCCGGGGTTGCCGGTCAGCCCGCCGAAGGCGCCGCCGAGGCCCTTGAGGGCGTCGCCGACCTCGCTGGGGATGATCCACAGCTTGTTGGAGTCGCCCTTAGCCAGCTCGGGCAGGGTCTGCAGGTACTGGTAGGCGAGCAGCTTCTGGTCGGCGTCGCCGTCGTGGATGGCCTCGAAGACCGTCCGGATCGCGGCCGCCTCACCGTCGGCGCGCAGCACCGCGGCCTGCGCCTCACCTTCGGCCCGGAGCACGTCGGCCTGCTTCTCACCCTCGGCCTTGAGGATCTGGGCCTGCCGCTGGCCCTCGGCGGTGAGGATCGCGGCGCGCTTGTCACGGTCGGCGCGCATCTGCTTCTCCATCGAGTCCTGGATGGAGGTGGGCGGCTCGATCGCCTTCAGCTCGACGCGGTTGACCCGGATGCCCCACTTGCCGGTGGCCTCGTCCAGGACGCCGCGCAGACCGGCGTTGATGACCTCGCGCGAGGTCAGGGTGGATTCGAGGTCCATCGAGCCGATGATGTTGCGCAGCGTGGTGACGGTCAGCTGCTCGATGGCCTGGATGTAGCTGGCGACCTCGTAGGTGGCCGCGCGCGGGTCGGTGACCTGGTAGTAGATCACCGTGTCGATGTTGACCACCAGGTTGTCCTGGGTGATCACCGGCTGCGGCGGGAACGGCACGACCTGCTCGCGCAGGTCGATCCGGTTGCGGACCCGGTCGATGAACGGGACGACGATGTTCAGGCCTGCGTTGAGCGTCCGGGTGTAGCGGCCGAAGCGCTCCACGATCGCGGCGCTGGCCTGCGGGATGACCTGGATCGTCTTGATCAGCGCGATGAAGGCCACCACGACCAGGACGACCAAAACGATAAGGACGGGTTCCACGGACTCTCCCCTAGATGACCAGGGCGGTCGCGCCCTGGATTTCGACGACGTCGACCTGCTGCCCCGGTTGGTACACGCTGTCCGGGTGGAGCGCGCGGGCCGACCAGATCTCGCCGTTCAGCTTGATCCGTCCGCCCTCCCCGTCGACGGTTTCCGCGACGACCGCGGTGGCGCCCTGGAGCGCCTCGATGCCCATCTTGATGTGCGGGCCCTGCCGCAGTTGCCGGTAGGCGATCGGGCGGACGAAGACCAGCAGCGAGACCGAGACCGCGATGAAGACCAGGGTCTGCCAGACCGCGTCTCCGCCCAGCCCGGCCACGCCGGCGGCCGCCAGCGCACCGACCGCGAACATGGCGAACTCCGGCATCGCGGTCAGCACCAGCGGTATGCCGAGCCCGACGGCGGCCAGGAGCCACCAGATCCAGCTGTCCACGTGTCCATCCTAGGGAGCGAAGGGCCTTCGAGGCGGACAGTTCCCGCAGGTCGAGGGGCGGAAACCGGTCGCGCGTGCGACCGGTCCCCGGAAACCCGACGACATCGGAGCGTGCGAGGTGCGTGCGAGGCGCGGACGGGGGCTCAGCCCAGCGGCAGGCCCTGCGCGGACCAGCGGTCCCCGTGGCGCTCCAGGGTGAGCGGCAGGCCGAAGCACTTGGAGAGGTTGCGGGCGGTCAGCTCGGTGTCGATCGGACCGGCGGTGAGCACCTTGCCCTGGCGGATCATCAGGACGTGGGTGAAGCCCGGCGCGATCTCCTCGACGTGGTGGGTGACCATCGCCATGGCCGGGGCGAACTCGTCCTGGGCGAGCGCGCCGAGCCGGCGGACGAGGTCCTCGCGGCCGCCGAGGTCCAGGCCGGCCGCGGGCTCGTCGAGCAGCAGCAGCTCGGGGTCGGTCATCAGGGCGCGGGCGATCAGGGTGCGCTTGCGCTCGCCCTCGGAGAGGGTGCCGAACTTGCGGCCGGTGAGGTTGGACATGCCCATCCGGTCGAGCAGCGCGAGCGCGCGGGACTCGTCGAACTGCTCGTAGGTCTCCTGCCAGCTGACCGTCATGCCGTAGGCGGCGGTCAGCACGGTCTGCAGCACCGTCTGCTCGGCCGGCAGCTTGTCGAACATGGCGGCGCCGGCCAGGCCGATCCGGGAGCGCAGCTCGAAGACGTCGACCTCGCCCAGCTTCTCGCCCAGCACCGACACCTTGCCCGCGGTCGGGAACAGGTAGGTGGCGGCGATCTGCAGCAGGGTGGTCTTCCCGGCGCCGTTGGGGCCCAGGATGACCCAGCGCTCCCCCTCGGAGATGGACCACGAGACCTGGTCGACCAGCGCGCGTCCCTCCCGGACCACGGATACGTCCACCAGCTCCAGCACGTCGCTCATGCCTACGCCTTCCCCAATACAAGAATTTCGGCCGTCGGTGCGGGCGGCGAGCCTACTCCGGCAGCCGGTGGGCACGGGGTGGGTGCGCCGCACACGCATGGGCAAACCTACGCCACGCGGATGACCGCCGATTCCGTAGGCTGGCCGGATGCTCGCGACTCCTCCCGACAATCCGTACGAAGAACCCCGTTCGGGGCGGCTGACCGCGTGGGGCAACGCCCTGCTGGCCGGTCTGGTGCCGCCGGACAACGCCGCGGCGGCCGTGCTGGGCGACGACGAGAGCCACCGGGTGACCGGGCTGCCCGGGGACGGGCCGGGCGAACGGCACGGCCTCACCTGGGCGCTGGGACGGCTCCGGGTGCTCGGGGTCAAGGGCCTGCGACTGGCTCTGCCGTCCGCCGGGCACCCGCTGGGGCTGACCGGTCCGGCACCGTTCAACGAAGCGGCGATGGGCGTCGGGGAGGCGGTGCTGGCGGTGGGCGTCCCGCTCGGACTGGTGCCGGAGGTGGAGGTGTTCGGCCCGGCCGGGGACCGTTCGGCGACGGTGCTGTGGCGCTGCCTTGAGACCAACGACACACCGCCGGCCGACGTCCCGTCGCTGCACGAGGCCGAACGGGAGCTGGCCGACGGGCTGCGCGAGGCGACGCTCCTGCTGACCCGACTGGACGTGGCGGGCGCCGGACCGGAGGCGCTGCGGGCGCTGGAGGCGTACCGCCGGCGCGGGCACGCCGAACTGCTGGCGCCCGGGTACCCGCCGCGTGCGGTGCGGGTGCTGGAGTCGGCCCGGCAGGTGTCGGCGCTGCTGGCGATCGCCTCGGGCGGGCACGGCGCGGCGGTCAGCGCCTCCGAGATGGCGGCGCGGCAGGCGGTGCTGGCGCCGCTGCGGCGCACCGCCCGGCGGGCGCAGGTGGCGGCGTACAACGCGCTGGTCGACGAGCGCGAGGACCGCTGAGCACGGGAGCCGCTCAGCACGAGGACCGCTGAACACGGGGCCCGCTCAGCACCGGGCCCGCCGAACACGGGGCCCGCTCAGGACGCGGACCGCTAGGACGGGCCGCCGTCCCGCGCCTCGCCGTTGCGGACGGCCCACAGGGCCGCCTGGGTGCGGTCCGCCAGGTCCAGCTTCATCAGGATGTTGGAGACGTGGGTCTTCACCGTCTTCTCCGACAGGTGCAGGCTGCGGGCGATCTCCCGGTTGGAGCGGCCGTCGGCGATGTGGCCGAGGACCTCGCGCTCGCGTTCGGTGAGGGTGCCGCCGCGGCCCTGCGGGGCGCGGGGGCCGTCGTCGGCGAGCAGCGCCTCGGCCAGTTCGGGCTGGAGCAGGACGTGGCCGGCGTGCACCGAGCGGATCGCGCCGGCCAGCGCCTCCGGGTCGACGTCCTTGTAGACGTACCCGGCGGCGCCGGCCCGCAGCGCGGGGACCATCGTGCGGTGCTCGGTGAAGCTGGTGACGATCAGGATCCGGGCCCGGCTGCCCTCGCCCTTGAGCGTGCGCAGCGCCTCGATGCCGTCGACACCGGGCATCTTGAGGTCCATCAGGACGACGTCGGGGTCGAGTTCGCGGGCGCGCTCGACGCCCTCCGCCCCGTCGGCGGCCTCCCCGACCACCTCGATGTCGTCCTGGACCTCCAGGAACGTGCGCAGCCCGCGGCGGACCACCTGGTGGTCGTCGACCAGCAGGACGCGGATCGACGGCGTGCCGTCAGGCGGGTTGTCAGGCACCGGGGACCTCCATCTCGACGAGCGTCCCCCGGCCGGGGGCGGACTCCAGGGTGAGCGTGCCGCCGACGGCGGCCGCGCGGTCGCGCATCGAGGCCAGGCCGAGGTGGCGCCCGGCCCGGCGGACGGACTCGGGGTCGAAGCCGTGCCCGTCGTCGCGCACCCGCAGCACGGCGCCGCGCGCGGGCGTGCCGGCCAGGGTGACGGTGACGCGGCCGGCTCCGGAGTGGCGCAGCGCGTTGTGCAGCGCCTCCTGGGCGACCCGCAGCAGCGCGGCCTCCTGCGCGGGCGGCAGGGCGCGGACGCCGTCGGCGGCGAAGGCGACGTCCGCGGTGTGGGCCCGGTCGAGGACCTGCACCTGGGAGGCGAGGGTGGCGCTCAGCCCGTCCTCCTCCAGGGCGGCGGGGCGCAGTTCGACGACGACGGCGCGCAGTTCGTCGGCGGCCTCGGCGGCGAGCCGGGCGACCTCGGCGAGTTCGGCGCGGGCCCGGGCCGGGTCGCGGTCGACGAGCGTGGCGGCGGCCTTGGCGGTGAGCCGCAGCGAGAAGAGCTTCTGCGCGACGGCGTCGTGCAGGTCGTGGGCGATGCGGGCGCGTTCGCCGGCCAGGGTGAGCTCGCGGCTGCGCTCGTACAGGCGGGCGTTGGAGAGGGCGAGGGCGGCGTGCGCGGCGAGTATCCGCAGCAGTTCCTCGTCGTGGTCGGTGAACAGGCCGCCGCCGCGCTTGTTGGCGAGGAAGATGACGCCGGTGACCTGCGGTTCGTCCTCGGCGGCCTCGGCGTCCAGGATGGGCATGCCGAGGAAGGCGTCCATCTCGGGGTGGGCGGCCGGCCAGCCGCCGAAGGCCGGGGCCCTGCGGACGTCGGCGAGCCGGGTGGGGCCGGTCTCGTGCAGCATCTTGGCGAGGACGCCGTGCTGGCGGGGCAGCGGGCCGATCGCCCGCCACTGCTCGTCGGTGACGCCGTCGACGACGAACTGGGCGAAGCCGCCGTGGTCGTCGGGCACGCCCAGAGCCGCGTACTCGGCGCCGAGCAGGTCGCGGGCGGAGGCGGTGATGCGGCGCAGCACCTCGCGGACCTCCAGGTGCCGGCTCATCGCGAGCAGCGCCTGGCTGACCGCCTCGATGCCGGCCAGGCAGGGGTCGCAGCCGGGCATCGGGCGGGCCGGGCCGCGCAGGTCGAGGTGCGGACCGGCCGGGCTCCGGTGGTCGCTGGGCGTGCTGGGCATACCGCCAAACTACCGCCGCCGCGGGCGCCGCCGCGTCGGTCCGCGGCCGGGGTGGGCGCAGGTCCGGGGACCTAGGTCTCGGGGCCCGCGCAATGGAGGAGGGGCGGCTCTCCGGGTGATGGGAGAGCCGCCCCTCCTCGGGCGGGGCGAAGGGGGTCAGCCCTTCTGCATGACCTCGGGCTCGTGGCGGCGCTGGAGCCGGGTGACGATGACGCCGATGACGATCGAGATCGCGATCAGCGCGCCCGCGTCGATCGCCCACTGGGCGACGCTGGCGGTCCACAGCGGGTCGTACTGGGGGTTCTGGAAGTCCTTGTTCCAGGGGCCCATGAGCTTGGACAGGTCCAGTGTGGTGGCCACGATGCCGGTGCCCCAGCGGGCCGGCATCAGCCAGGCGGCCTGCTCCAGGCCGGGCTTGCCGAAGAGCTGGAACAGGCAGCCGGTGAAGACGACCTGGATGATGGCGAACATGACCAGCAGCGGCATGGTCTTCTCGGCGGTCTTGACCAGGGCCGAGATCATCAGGCCGAACATCATCGCGGTGAAGCTGAGCAGGATCATGCCGATGGTCATCTCGATGATCGGCAGGTCCTTGACGATCAGGCCGTGCTCGGGGAGCTTGCGCGGCAGGAAGCCGACCGCGGCGACGATGGCGCCCTGGATCACGCTGAAGAAGCCCAGCACGATGATCTTGGACATCATGTACGCCGAGCGGGAGAGCCCGGTGGCCCGTTCCCGTTCGTAGATGGCCCGTTCCTTGATCAGTTCGCGGACCGAGTTGGCCGCTCCGGAGAAGCAGGCTCCGATCGCCAGGATCATGATGATCGTCGCGGCCCCGCTGTTGAGGTGGAGCTGCGTGTTCGGATTGGGCGCGAGGCCCGCCCCGTTGGGGACCAGCACGCTGACCGCGCCGATGACGGCGGGCAGCAGCACCGACAGCGCCAGGAAGCCGCGGTCCGAGGCGAGGACCGACATGTAGCGGCGCATCAGCGTCCACAGCTGGGAGCCCCAGCTCTGCGGCTTCGGCGGCCGGACGGCCTCCTGGGCGACCTGGGCGTGCTGCACCTCGCCCGACTCCACGTCGGGGGCGGAGTACTGCTGGTAGTGCACCGAGCCGCGGTAGCGGCCGGCCCAGTCGTGGTCCGGGTAGTTCTCGAAGGCCTGGAAGACGTCCGCCCAGGTCTCGTACCCGAAGAAGTGCAGCGCCTCGTCCGGCGGGCCGAAGTAGGCCACCGCGCCGCCCGGCGCCATCACCAGCAGCCGGTCGCAGAGCGCGAGTTCGGCCACCGAGTGGGTGACGACCAGGATGGTGCGGCCGTCGTCGGCGAGACCGCGCAGCATCTGCATGACCTCGCGGTCCATGCCCGGGTCGAGGCCCGAGGTGGGCTCGTCCAGGAAGATCAGCGACGGCTTGGTGAGCAGTTCCAGGGCGACCGAGACGCGCTTCTGCTGGCCGCCGGAGAGCGCGGTGATCTTGTTGTCGGCGCGCTTGTCCAGGCGCAGCTCGTACAGCACCTCGTCGATCCGGGCCGCGCGCTCGCGCGCCTCGGTGTCGCCGGGGAAGCGCAGCTGGGCCGCGTACTTGAGGCCGGTGCGGACGGTGAGTTCCTTGTGCAGGATCTCGGACTGCGGCACCAGGCCGATGCGCGAGCGCAGTTCGGCGAACTGCTTGTAGAGGTTGCGGCCGTCGTACAGGACCTCGCCGCGGTCGGCCGGGCGGTAGCCGGTGAGGGCGCGCAGCAGGGTCGACTTACCGGAGCCGGACGGGCCGATGACGGCGACCAGGGACTTCTCCGGGACGCCGAAGCTGACGTCGTCGAGCAGGATCTTCTTGGCGCCCTTGTGCTCGACCTCGACGGTCAGGTGGCGGGCGGAGAAGGAGACCGCGCCGGTGTCGACGAACTCCTGCAACTGGTCGCCGACCAGGACGAAGCTGGAGTGGCCGACGGTCAGCCGGTCCTGCGGGCCCATCAGCTGGCGCTGCACCCGCTGGCCGTTGAGGAAGATCCCGTTGTGGCTGCCGAGGTCGACGATCTCGTAGCGGCCGTCCTGGAGCTGGCGCAGCTCGGCGTGGTGGCGGGAGACCTGGAGGTCGGAGACCACGACGTCGTTGTCGAGCGCGCGGCCGATCCGGACGGTGCGCATGGCGGCGGTCAGGTTGCGGATGATCGTCGGCTGCGGGCCGTCGCCGTCCTGCGGGCCGGGCGGGAAGGCCTGCTGCTGCGGGAAGCCGCCCAGCTGGGGCTGGGGCTGGGGCTGGTACGGGTGCTGCTGCTGCGGGAACGGCGGCTGGGGCCGACCCGCCCAGGCCTGCTCGGGCTGCGGCGGGTAGGGGGCCTGCGGCGACCAGCCCTGCTGCGGGGCCGGCGGCTGGGGCGCCGGCGCGGCGCTGCGGCTGGTGGCGGCCTCGTGCCAGGCGGGAGCCTGCGGGGCGGCCGCGTGCGGGGCAGCGTGGGCGGGCGCGGAGAAGCCGAGCCGGGGTCCGTTCTCCGGGTTGCCGAGGTTGACGACGGCGCCGGGGAACAGCTGGGCCTGCGTCGTCCGGGCGCCGGCCGTGTAGGTGCCGTTGGTGCTGCCGTGGTCGTCCAGCTGCCAGCCGCTGCCGTTGAAGGTGATGGTCCCGTGGTTCCAGGAGACCCTGGCGTCGTCGAACGGGAAGTCCGACTGCGGGTTGCGCCCGATGGTGTAGGACCGCCCGGGCTCCAGAGTCCGCTGCTGTCCGTTGATATCGATGACGAGTTGCGGCACTGCGCGCCTGCCCCGCTCTCTCGGTTCCCCCGAATTGTGCCCCCGACCAGGGGTGCGATGTTTCCGAAACTGACGGGGGGAATCATTCCAGCCTGCTGACCGCCGATAAAAGCCGCCCCGGGTGACTGTGACCAGGCTGCTACCCGGCACCCGTCCGCGACGTGGGACGGGTGCTCTGGGCCCGCCGGCCGGCGGGTAGCGTGGGAGGCACCATGAACGCATCGCCCCTGGCCGCTGAGCCCCTCCCCGCCGCCCAGCCCCGGACCGCGGACGAGCGCACCCTGCTCGTCAAGGTGTTCGGCAAGGACCGCCCCGGCATCACCGCCGGCCTCTTCGCCACCCTGGCAGGCTTCGCCGTCGACGTGATCGACATCGAACAGGTCGTGACCCGTGGCCGCATCACGCTCTGCGCACTGGTCACCCCGCCCACCGCTCCCGGCGCCGAGGGCGGACTGCGGGCCACCGTGCACCGCTGGGCGGAGGAGCAGAAGCTCCAGGCCGAGATCCTCTCCGGCATCGGCGACAACCGGCCGCGCCGCGAGGGCCGTTCGCACGTCACCGTGCTCGGCAATCCGCTGACCTCCGCCGCCGTCTCCGCGCTCACCTCCCGGATCACCGCGGCGGGCGGCAACATCGACCGCGTGTTCCGGCTCGCCAAGTACCCGGTGACGGCGGTCGAGCTGGCCGTGTCCGGTGTGGCCACCGACGAGCTGCGGGCCGAGCTGGCCCAGGAGGCGGCCACCCAGCGGGTGGACGTCGCGGTGGTCGCGGCCGGGCTGGAGCGCCGGGCCAAGCGCCTGGTGGTGATGGACGTCGACTCCACGCTCATCCAGGACGAGGTGATCGAGCTGTTCGCGGCCCACGCGGGCTGCGAGGAGGAGGTCGCCGAGGTGACGGCGCAGGCGATGCGCGGCGAGCTGGACTTCGCCGAGTCGCTGCGGGCCCGGGTCTCGCTGCTGGCCGGGCTGGACGCCTCGGTGACCGAGAAGGTGCGCGCGGAGGTCCGTTTCACGCCGGGGGCGCGCACCCTGATCCGCACCCTCCAGCGGCTGGGCTTCCAGGTCGCGGTGGTGTCGGGCGGGTTCACCCAGGTCACCGACCACCTGGTCGAGGAGCTGGGGCTGGACTTCGCGGCCGCCAACACCCTGGAGGTGGTGGACGGCAAGTTCACCGGCCGGGTGGTCGGCGAGATCGTGGACCGCGCGGGCAAGGCCCGCTGGCTGGCCAGGTTCGCCGAGCAGGCGAAGGTGCCGCTGTCGCAGACGGTGGCGATCGGCGACGGCGCCAACGACCTGGACATGCTGAACGCGGCCGGGCTGGGCGTGGCGTTCAACGCCAAGCCGGTGGTGCGCGAGGCCGCCGACACCGCCGTCAACGTGCCGTTCCTGGACACCGTGCTGTACCTGCTGGGCATCACCCGGGAGGAGGTCGAGGCGGCCGACGCGGTGGACGGCAGCCTGACCGAGTAGAGCCCGAAGACGCACACGAGGGGCGCGCGGACCTGGTCCGCGCGCCCCTCGTCGTCATCGAAGCCCGGAGCCCCGGAGCCCGTACGGAACTCGGAGCTCCGTACCGGGTCAGTCCTGCGGCGTGTAGTACGAGACCAGCGCGGCGGCGCCCGGCTCGACGCCCTTCCACGAGCCGCTGAAGCTGAGCACCGCGATCGCCGCCGTCGGGAAGCCGCCGAGCCGCAGCCGCTCCAGCGCGTCCCGGTCGCCCGCGTCCCCGGCCAGCACCTGGGTCAGGCCCAGCACGCCGGGGTTGTGCCCGACCAGCACCACGTCCGCGTACTCCTCCGGGGTCTCCTGGAGGACGGCGATGATCTCGCCGGGGCTGGCCTCGTAGATGCGGTCCTCGTACACGGTCCTGCGGGCCCGCTTCGGCAGCTCGTGCGCCGCCAGCTTCCACGTCTCGCGGGTGCGCAGCGCGGTGGAGCAGAGCACGTACTCGGGGTTGATGCCGGAGTCGACCAGCCAGCGGCCGGCGTCCGGGGCCTGGTGACGGCCCCGGTCGGCCAGCGGCCGCTCGTGGTCGTCCACGCCGTTGGGCCAGTCGGCCTTGGCATGGCGGAGAACGATGATCCTGCGGGACGTGTCGGCGCTCATACCCAGCAAGCTTGGCAGAAAAGCCGCTCCGGGGCGCGGTGCTCCCGGATGCCGCCACTCGCAGGGGTGGCGGGTGTCATCATCCGCCGTTCGTCCGGCCTTCCGATAAACGGGGGTGGCCGGTGAACGGCGATGCTACGCGGGGGGGGGATGGACCGGATCAGCCTATGGCGGCGGCGACGGAGGCGATGATCGCCACCAGCACCACGATGCCGGCGATCGCCAGGGCGATCTGGCCGAGCTGCTTGCGGCCGTCGGTCGGGTTGGGATCGAGAACGGGCATGTCCGGGATTCTTCCACCCCGAACACGCCCGTCGGTCACCGACCCCTCGGGGTTGGCCGTCCCTTGGTCAGGCCTTGACCTGCGCCACGGGGTGGACCGCCTCGTCCTCGATGTGCCGGGCCATCGCGGCCCGCAGGCCGAACAGCATCTGCGGCACCAGCAGCAGCGCCAGGAAGCCCAGCGGGCCGTACCACTCGCCGGTCATCTGGTAGATCCGGCCGATCAGGATCGGGCCGGGGATGGAGATCAGGTAGCCGACGCCCTGGGCGAAGGCGGAGAGCTGGGCGACCCCGCCGGCGGTGCGGGCGCGCAGCCCGATCATCGTCAGCACCAGCGGGAAGGCGCAGTTGGACAGGCCCACCAGGACCGCCCAGAGCCACGACGCGCCGGCCGGGGCCAGCGCCAGCCCGGCGTACCCGGCGATGCCGCAGGCGGCCAGCACGACGACGAACAGCCGCTGGTCGCCGCGGCGGGCGGCCAGGTTGGGCAGCACGAAGGAGACCGGCACGCCGATCACCATGGTCACCGCGAGCAGCACCCCGGAGGTGCCCTTGTCGACGCCGGCGTCCTGGAAGATCTTCGGCAGCCAGCCCATCACCACGTAGGCGCCGGTGGCCTGGAGGCCGAAGAAGCAGGCCATCGCCCAGGCCGTCCGGCTGCGGGTGATCGGCAGCCTGACGGCGGCGGCCGCCCCGCCCGCGCGCTCGCCGCGCTCGCGCTTGGTCAGCAGCACCGGGAGCCAGAGCAGCAGGGCCAGCGCGGCGAGACCGGCCCAGACACCCAGGCCGTAGCGCCAGTCGCCGCCGAGCGCGCTGGTCATCGGCACGGTGACGGCGGCGGCCAGCGCGGTGCCGGCCGACAGCGCCATCGAGTACAGGCCGATCATCGGACCGACCTTGTCCGGGAAGTAGCGCTTGATCACCACCGGGATCAGCACGTTGGAGACCGCCACACCGGCCAGCGCGAGCGCCGTCAGCAGCAGGAACACCGCGGTGCCGCCGGCGAAGGAGCGGGAGAGCACGCCCAGGGTGATCGCGCCCATGCCGGCGGTGATCACGGCGATCGGGCCGATCCGCCGGGCCATCGAGGGCGCGGCGAAGCCGAACAGGCCGAAGCAGAGCGACGGGACGGCGGTGAGCAGCCCGGCGAGCGTCGGGTTCATCCCGAGGTCGGCGCGGACCTGGTCGAGCAGCGGCCCGAGGCTGGTGACCACGGGGCGCAGGTTGAAGGCGGCGGCGGCGATCGCGACGGCGAACAGCCAGCCCAGGTACTTGCCGGAGGAGGGCGTGGAGGGCCGCTCGGTCTGCGGCCGGGCCTCGGTTCGTGGGGAGGCGGTGGTGTCTGCTGCGGGAGGCATGGGCACCATCATAGAATGATGGGATGAATCGGCGCACCTTCGAATTGGCATGATGTGCCGACCCGCTCCCCCACCGGACGCCGGCCCTCCCACCCGCCGGCCCCGTCCATCGAACCGTAGCCGCAAGGAGTACCCGTGGCGCTGTCCTCGCCGAGGCGCACCCCGCTGTCCGACCAGGTGATCGCGCAGCTGCGCGCCCAGATCACCTCCGGGGAGTGGCCCGTCGGCTCACGCATCCCCACCGAGGCCGCACTCGTCGAACAGCTCGGCGTCGCCCGCAACACCGTCCGCGAGGCCGTCCGTGCCCTCGCCCACAACGGGCTGCTCGACATCCGCCAGGGCTCCGGCACCTACGTGCTCGCCACCAGCGAGCTGGCCGGGGTCATGCACCGCCGCTTCGCCGACGCCGACCAGGCGCAGGTCGCCGAGCTGCGGGCCGCCCTGGAGACCTCCGCGGCCGGCCTCGCCGCGGCCCGCCGCACCGACCGCGACCTCGGCCTGCTGGACGCCGCGCTGGGCCGCCGCGAGAGCGCCTGGCACTCCGGCGACGCCGAGGACTTCATCCAGGCCGATGCCGCGTTCCACCAGGCCGTCGTCGCCGCCGCCCACAACGACGTGCTGGCCGCCGTCTACGCCGACCTCGGCGAGGTCACCCGCGCCCACCTGCGGCACGACGTCGGCCCCGAGCTGATCCCCGAGCGCTACATCGGCCACGCCACCATCCTCGACGCCATCCGGGCCGGCGACGCCCAGCGCGCCTCCGTCGAGGCCGGCCGCGCCATCGGCGCGTGCACCCCCGCCGACGCCTGAGGCGCCCTAGAACGTCCTGGAACGCCGCTGCCCGGCACCCTCTCGTGGGGGTGCCGGGCAGCGGCGTGCGGCGAAGCGGTCAGGCGCCGATGGCGTGCAGCCCACCGTCGACGTGGATGATCTCGCCGGTGGTCTTCGGGAACCAGTCCGAGAGCAGCGCGACGATGCCGCGGCCGGCCGGCTCCGGGTCGGTCAGGTCCCACTTCAGCGGGGAGCGGTGGTTCCAGGTGTCCGCGAGGTCGCCGAAGCCCGGGATGGACTTGGCGGCCATCGAGCCGAGCGGGCCGGCCGAGATCAGGTTGCAGCGGATGTCCCGCTCGCCCAGGTAGCGCGCCAGGTAGCGGTTGGTCGACTCCAGGGCGGCCTTGGCCGGGCCCATCCAGTCGTACTGCGGCCAGGCGAACTGCGCGTCGAAGGTGAGGCCGACGACCGAGCCGCCGTCCTGCATCAGCGGCAGCAGCGCCATGGTCAGCGACTTCAGCGAGAAGGCCGAGACGTTCATCGCGGTGGCCACGGACTCCCACGGGGTGTCCAGGAAGTTGCCGCCCAGGGCGTCCTGCGGGGCGAAGCCGATCGAGTGGACGATGCCGTCCAGGGTCGGCAGGTGCTCGCGGACCGTGTCGGCGATGCCCGCCAGCTCCTCCTCGCTGGAGACGTCCAGCGGCAGCACGGTGACCGGCTTCGGCAGCTTCTTGGCGATCCGCTCGGTCAGGCTCGGGCGCGGGAACGCGGTGAGGATGATCTCCGCACCCTGCTCCTGGGCGAGCTTGGCGGCGTGGAAGGCGATGGAGGACTCCATCAGCACACCCGTGATCAGGATGCGCTTGCCCTCAAGGATTCCAGTCATGCTCAGTGACCCATGCCCAATCCGCCGTCGACGGGAATGACGGCTCCGGTGATGTACGCGGCCTCGTCCGAACCGAGGAACCGCACGGTGGACGCGACCTCGGCGGGCGACGCGTAGCGGCCCAGCGGCACGCCCGAGACGATCTCCGCGCGGCGCTCGTCGCTGAGCACAGCGGTCATGTCGGTGTCGACGAAGCCGGGGGCGACCACGTTGACGGTGATGTTGCGCGGGCCCAGCTCACGCGCCAGCGACCGGGCGAAGCCGACCAGGCCCGCCTTGGACGCGGCGTAGTTCGACTGGCCCGGCGAACCGGACAGGCCCACCACGGAAGAGATCAGCACGACGCGGCCCTTGCGGGCCCGCATCATCAGCTTCGAGGCGCGCTTGACCACCCGGAAGGCGCCGGTCAGGTTGGTGTCCAGGACGGAGGTGAAGTCCTCCTCGGACATGCGCAGCAGCAGGGTGTCGTTGGTGATGCCCGCGTTGGCGACCAGCACCTGGACCGCGCCGTGCTTCTCCTCGATCTCGGTGAAGGCGGCGTCGACCTGCGCGGCGTCCGTGATGTCGCAGCGCACCGCGAGGACGTCGTACTTCTCCAGGGCCTCGGGCACCTCGCCCGAGCGGCTGGTGATGGCGACCTTGTCACCCGCCTCGGCGAAGGCCTGGGCGATCGCGAGGCCGATGCCCCGGTTTCCTCCGGTGACGAGAACCGAGCGGCTCAACGATCCACCTCTCTCCGTGTGTGCGGACGTACGTCGGAACGCGTACGCAGTGTGACGCTATCGGGCGGTCGGCGGTGTCGGCGCATCGGGCTCCCACAGCGCCGCACCGGAGGAACTGTCGCAATCCGACAATCCGTACCCGCAGCGCCCCGCACCTGCTCAGCCGCCCTGACCGAACCACCGCCGGAGCCGAGCCGGAGCCGCCGTACGGGAACAACACGGCCCCGCGCACCCGTTGCCCCCGTGGTGCGGGCCGACCCGGGACCGGCCGTACCGATCCCCGAAGGGTCCCGCGAGGAACGAAGGCAGGGCGCATGACCAAGGCACGGCCCAGGAGCACCCACCGAAACGGACGGCTGCTGGCCCTGACCGCCCTCGCGGCCGGCCTGGGAGCGGCCGCCTGGTCGCTGCGCGACCTGCCGGCGGCGTTCGGCCGACGGCCGGACGGCGAGCACGAGGAGCGGGTGCGCGACTCGCCGCAGTACCGCGACGGCGTCTTCCACAACGCCCCCTCCACCCTGGCCCGGGCCACCACCGCCCCGGACATCGACCGCGGCACCATCCGCCGGATGCTGTTCGACCGCGAGGGCCGCGTCCCCGCCCACCCCGTGCCGACCGTCCGCCCCGCCGGCGGCCCCGGCCCGGCCGCCGAGGGCGTGGCGATCACCTGGTACGGGCACGCCTCCGCGCTGGTGGAGATCGAGGGCTCCCGGGTGCTGCTCGACCCGATCTGGAGCGAGCGCTGCTCCCCCGCCGCGCACGTCGGCCCCAAGCGGTTGCACCCGGTGCCGGTGGAACTGGAGGAGCTGCCGCAGGTCGACGCCGTGCTGATCTCGCACGACCACTACGACCACCTGGACATGGCGACGGTCAAGCGCCTGGTGCGCAGCCAGTCCGCGCCGTTCGCGGTGCCGCTGGGCATCGGCGGCCACCTGCGCCGCTGGGGCGTCCCGGAGCACCGCATCATCGAACTGGACTGGGACGAGACCTGCACCCTCGGCGACCTGGTGCTCACCCTCACCTCGGCGCACCACTTCTCCGGCCGCGGCCTGACCCGCAACACCACCCTGTGGGGCTCCTGGGTGATCGCCGGCCCCGACCGCAAGGTCTTCTACACCGGTGACTCCGGCTACTTCGAGGGCTACGCCCGGATCGGCGACCGGCACGGCCCCTTCGACGCCGCGCTGGTGCAGATCGGCGCCTACGACGCCGCCTGGGCCGACATCCACATGACCCCCGAGGACGCCGTGCGCGCCCACCGCGACCTCCAGGCGGGCCTGCTGGTGCCGGTGCACTGGTGCACCTTCAACCTGGGCCTGCACCCGTGGGCCGAGCCGATCGAGCGGCTGCTGGTCGAGGCCAAGGCGCAGGCCGTCCCGCTGGCCGTGCCGCGCCCCGGCGAGCGGGTCGACGTGGACAACCCGCCGGAGCTGGACGGCTGGTGGGAGATCGTCGGCTGACCGACCGGCCACCACGGCGGCGCACCGGCCGAAATGCGCTGGCCGAAACCCCCTGGACCGGCCATGATGCGGTGCGGGCGCCCCTGTGCGGCGCCGCACCGCCACCCTCCGCGACCAGGGAGCACGATTGCCTCCGATCCCTCCGGCCGACAGCGTCGGCGCCCCGCACGGGCGCGCCGTCGACCCGCTGTTCCTCGCCTTCCCGCTGCGCACCCTCGCCGACGCCGCCCTCACCCGGGCGCGCGAACTCGGCGCCACCCACGCCGACTTCCGTCTGGAGCGGGTCCGCAGCGCCTCCTGGCGGCTGCGCGACGCCCGCCCGGCCGGCACCTCCGACAGCGTGCAACTCGGCTTCGCCGTCCGGGTGCTGCTGGACGGCGCCTGGGGCTTCGCCGCCGGGGTGGACCTCACCACCGACGCGGCGGCGCGGGTCGCCGAGCAGGCCGTCGCGGTGGCCCGCCTGTCCGGCGGGATCAGCCGGGCCGCCGGCTCCGCCGAGCGGGTCGAGCTGGCCGACGAGCCGGTGTACCGGGACGTCACCTGGGTCTCCTCGTACGAGGTGAACCCCTTCGAGGTGCCGGACGCGGAGAAGACCGCGCTGCTCTCCGAGTGGAGTTCGCGGCTGCTGGCCGCCGAGGGCGTCTCGCACGTCCAGGCGAGCCTGCTGACCGTCCAGGAGAACAAGTTCTACGCGGACACCGCGGGCACCGTCACCACCCAGCAGCGGATCCGGCTGCACCCCACGCTGGAGGCCACCTCGGTGGACGAGCGCACCGGGGCCTTCGACTCGATGCGCACGCTGGCCCCGCCGGTCGGGCGCGGCTTCGAGTACCTCACGGGGGTCCGGGGGCCGTCCCCCGACGGCCGGGGCCTGCCCGCAACGGGCTGGGACTGGGACGCCGAACTCGCCGAACTGCCCACCCTGCTGGCCGAGAAGATGAAGGCGCCGAGCGTCCGGGCCGGCCGCTACGACCTGGTCATCGACCCGTCCAACCTCTGGCTGACCATCCACGAGTCGATCGGCCACGCCACCGAGCTGGACCGCGCCCTCGGCTACGAGGCCGCCTACGCCGGCACCTCCTTCGCCACCTTCGACCAGCTCGGCTCGCTCAGGTACGGCTCCGAGCTGATGCACGTCACCGGCGACCGCACCGCCGAGCACGGCCTGTCCACGATCGGCTACGACGACGAGGGCGTCGCCACCCAGTCCTGGGACCTGGTCAAGGACGGCACCCTGGTCGGGTACCAACTCGACCGCGGCATGGCCGAGCTGAAGGGCTTCGAGCGCTCCAACGGCTGTGCCTTCGCGGACTCCCCGGCGCACGTGCCGGTGCAGCGGATGGCCAACGTCTCGCTCCAGCCCGCCGCCGACGGCCCGGACACCGAGGGCCTGTTCGCCGGGGTGGAGAACGGCCTGTACATCGTCGGCGACCGCTCCTGGTCGATCGACATGCAGCGCTACAACTTCCAGTTCACCGGCCAGCGCGCCTACGCCATCAGGAACGGCGAACTCGCCGGCCAGGTCAAGGACTTCGCCTACCAGGCGACCACCACCGACTTCTGGGGCTCGATGACGGCGGTCGGCGGCCCGCAGACCTACGTCCTCGGCGGCGCCTTCAACTGCGGCAAGGCGCAGCCCGGCCAGATCGCGGCGGTCAGCCACGGCTGCCCGTCGGCGCTGTTCCGCAACGTCAACGTGCTCAACACCCAGCAGGAGGCGGGTCACTGATGACCGCGATGCAGCCCCACGAACTGGTCGAGCTGGCACTCGGCCTCGCCCGCGCCGACGGCTGCGTGGTGATCGCCGACGAGGAGTCCACCGCCAACCTGCGCTGGGCCGGCAACTCGCTGACCACCAACGGCGTCACCCGCGGCCGCCGCCTCACCGTGATCGCCACCGTGGCCGGGGCCGAGGGCACCGCCTCCGGCGTGGTCTCCCGCGAGGCCGTCACCCCGGACGAGGTGGAGGGCCTGGTCCGCGCCGCCGAGGAGGCCGCCCGCGCGGCCGGCCCGGCCGAGGACGCCCAGCCGCTGGTGGCCGACCGGCCGTCCTCCCCGGACTTCACCCGGCCACCCGCCGAGACCTCGATCGCGGTGTTCGACTCCTTCGGCCCGGCCCTCGGCGAGGCCTTCGCCCGGGCCGCCGCGCAGGGCGAACTGCTGTACGGCTTCGCCCGGCACGAGGTGGTCAGCAGCTACCTGGGCACCTCCACCGGCCTGCGGCTGCGCCACGACCAGCCGACCGGCATGGTCGAGATCAACGCCAAGACCACCGACCTGTCCGGCTCCGCCTGGGCCGGCGCCGCCACCCGGGACTTCTCCGACGTGGACGTCACCGCCCTGCACACCGAGCTGACCAAGCGCCTCGGCTGGGGCGCCCGCAAGGTGGACCTGCCCGCCGGCCGGTACGAGACGCTGCTGCCGCCCTCGGCCGTCGCCGACCTGATGCTCTGCCTCGCCTGGTCCGCCGTCGGCCGCGACGCCCACGAGGGCCGCACCGTCTTCTCCAAGCCCGGCGGCGGCACCCGGATCGGCGACAAGCTCGCCGGGCTGCCGCTCACGCTGCGCACGGACCCGGCCGAACCCGGCCTGGAGTCGGCGCCGTTCGTCCTCGCGCACTCGACCGGCGGGGACATCTCGGTCTTCGACAACGGCCTGCCGATCGACGCCACCGAGTGGATCCGCGAGGGCGTGTTGACCGACCTGGTCACCAGCCGCCACTCCGCCGGCCTCACCGGCCTGCCGCTGCGCCCGTTCGGCGACAACCTGGTGCTGGAGACGGCCGACCAGGACAGCGCGCCGACCTTGGACGAGATGATCGCCCGCACCGAGCGCGGCCTGCTGCTCACCTGCCTCTGGTACATCCGCGAGGTGGACCCGGCGACGATGCTGCTCACCGGCCTGACCCGGGACGGCGTCTACCTGGTCGAGAACGGCGAAGTCGTCGGCGCGGTCAACAACTTCCGGTTCAACGAGTCCCCGGTGGACCTGCTGGACCGGATCACCGAGGCGGGCCGCACCGAGCGCTGCCTGCCCCGCGAGTGGAGCGACTACTTCACCCGCACCGCGATGCCACCCGTGCGTGTCGCGGACTTCAACATGAGTTCGGTCAGCCAGGCCTCATAGCCACTGACCAACGGGGGGATACGAGAGACATGATGGACGAGAAGCGGCTGGTCAAGACGAGCAAGATGCTGTCGCGCATCCTGCGGCACGAGCCGGAGCGGGTGGGCGTCACGCTGGACGAGTCCGGCTGGATCCGGATCGACGTGCTCCTCACCGCCCTCGCGGCCAAGGGCAACCGGCTGACCAGGGCCGATCTGGACCACGTGGTGGCGACCAACAACAAGCGCCGCTTCGGCTACTCCGCGGACGGTCTCTCGATCCGCGCCAACCAGGGCCACACGGTGGCGGTCGACCTCGGTCTGGCCGCCACCGTGCCTCCCCCGGTGCTCTACCACGGCACCGCCGACCGCCACCTGGCGTCGATCTTCCGGGAGGGCCTGCGCCCGATGGCCAGGCAGGACGTCCACCTGTCCGCGGACACCGAGACCGCGGTGCGGGTCGGCGCCCGGCACGGCCGCCCGGTGGTGCTCACCGTGAACGCGGCCGCGATGGCGGCGGCCGGCCACGAGTTCCGGATCAGCGACAACGGAGTCTGGCTCACCGACGCCGTCCCGCCGCAGTTCCTCTCCCGGCGGTCGTGAGGCCCCTCGCCCCGCCGTTCCGACTACCCGTTCCGATTACCCGCCCCGATCGGCCGTCCCGATCGGCCGGACAGTCCCCTCGCACACCCGACCGGGTGGGTCCGCCCCACCCGGTCTCGTCGTCCCCGCTGCCCAGGCGTACCGTGAGGAGGCCGCGCGGCGAGTCGCGCGGGAGCGTGGACGAGGGCGGTAGGACATGGGCAAGAGCGCTGACGGTGGGCAGGTCCACCGGATCACGGGAGCGCGGAGCAGCCTCACCGAGGACGTCCGCGGGCGGCAGCGCCGCTACGTGGTCTCGATGCTGCTCCGGACGGTCTGCGTGCTGCTCGCCGTGGTGCTGTGGGACGTCCAGCGGTGGCTGGCGTTCGCGGCGCTGGCCGGCGCCGTACTGCTGCCGTACTTCGCCGTCCTGATCGCCAACGCGGGCCGGGAGCGGGCGCCGGGGCTGCCGAGCACCTTCGACATCCCGCTGGACACCCCGCTGATGCTCGGTCCCGGTGGGACGGGTGGGAGGGGTGGGGCGGACGGGGCCCCCGGTACAGGCGGGGCAAAGACCGCTGCCACCGATCCTTCACAGGGCCCGAACTGACCGTCCGTTTCGAGACGTTTCGAGAAAATCCGGCTCGAAGAAAGCTCAGAAGAAGCTCAGATTAATCATGCAAGACCTCCCCAACCGAGGCCCCTGGCGTGACATACTGCGTACGCGCTCCGCATCCCCCGTCGGAGCGACGGACCGACGCCGGGCGGCTCCCCCCGTGGCTGCCCGGCGTCGCCATGCCCGGATCCGGGCGGGCTCCCTCCGGGCCGCGCGGAGCGCGTGAAACACTGGCGGTGCAGACCACCCGCCTAGCGCTGAGGACGACCCGATGGACACCCCGCAGACGCCGATCTGCTCCGCCAAGGGCTGCCGGGCGGACGCCCGTTGGGTGCTGGTGTGGAACAACCCCAAGCTGCACACCCCGGACCGCCGCAAGACCTGGCTCGCCTGCGACGAGCACCGCGAGCACCTGTCCCAGTTCCTCGGCGTGCGCGGCTTCCTCAAGGAGGTCGTCGCCTTCGCCGACTGGACCCCGGAGACGTCCTAGCCGTCCGGGTCGTCCGAGTCGGCCGAGTCGCCCTGACCTCGCGGGACCCGCTAGCCGCCGATCGCCGACATCGGCCGCTCGGGCTGGTGGAACTCCGGGTCGTCGATCCCGGCCCCGGCCTTCTTGCCCCACATCGCCGCCCGCCACAGCGCGCCCAGCTCGGCGTCGTCCGCGCCCGAGCGCAGGGCGGTGCGCAGGTCGGTCTCCCCGGTCGCGAACAGGCAGTTGCGCACCTGCCCGTCGGCGGTCAGCCGGGTCCGGTCGCAGGCCCGGCAGAACGGGCGGGTGACGGAGGCGATCACGCCGACCCGGGCCGGGCCGCCGTCCACCAGCCAGCGTTCGGCGGGCGCCGCGCCCCGGCGGGCGGACGGCTCCGGGGTGAGCGTGAACCGCGCACCGAGCAGGTCGAGGATCTCCTCGGCGGTGACCATCGCGGAGCGGTCCCAGCCGTGCTGGGCGTCCAGCGGCATCTGCTCGATGAAGCGCAGCTCGTACCCGTGCTCCAGGCACCAGGCCAGCAGGTCGGGAGCCTCGTGGCCGTTGACCCCGCGCATCAGCACCGCGTTCAGCTTGACCGGCGTCAGTCCGGCGGCCTCGGCGGCGGCCAGCCCGGCCAGCACGTCCTGGTGGCGGTGGCGGCGGGTGAGGGTGTGGAACACCTCGGGGTCGAGGGTGTCCAGCGAGACGTTGACCCGGTCGAGCCCGGCCTCGCGCAGCGCCGTCGCGGTACGGGCCAGCCCGATGCCGTTGGTGGTGAGGGACAGCTCGGGGCGCGGCTCCAGCTCCGAGCAGGCGGCGACGATGGCGACCAGGCCGGGGCGCAGCAGCGGCTCGCCGCCGGTGAAGCGGACCTCCCGGACGCCCAGGTCGCGCACCGCGAGGGTGACCAGCCGGACGATCTCCTCGTCGGTCAGCAGCTCGGGCTTGGCCAGCCAGCGCAGGCCCTCTTCCGGCATGCAGTAGGTGCAACGGAGGTTGCACCGGTCGGTCAGAGATACCCGCAGGTCGACGGCCTGGCGTCCGAAGGTGTCGAGCAGCACGTGCGTCCCTTCCCGAGAATGCGGCCGGCCCGGCCACCGTCAAGGCGGGCCGGGCCAGCATAGTCATCGCCGGTCGGTGAGTGGGCGCCCGGTCAGTGGGCGCCCAGCCCGGTCAGCGCCCGGACCTCCAGTTCAGCGTACTTCGCCGGGTCGGGTCGGTCCTTGGAGAGCAGGGTGGCGATCCACCCGGCCAGGAAGCCGATCGGGATGGAGACCAGGCCCGGGTTCTCCAGCGGGAACCAGTGGAAGTCGGTGTCCGGGAACAGCGAGGTCTTCGCGCCGGAGACCACCGGGGAGAAGACCACCAGCACGACCGAGCTGATCAGGCCGGCGTAGACCGAGCTGACCGCGCCGGAGGTGGTGAAGCGCTTCCAGAACAGCGAGTAGAGCAGGGTGGGCAGGTTCGCCGAGGCGGCCACCGCGAAGGCCAGGGCGACCAGGGCGGCGGTGTTGAGCTTGCCCGCGAAGAGGCTGAGCACGATGGCCACCGCGCCGATCGCGACGGCGGCCCACTTCGCCGAGAGCACCTCCTGCTTCTCGGTGGCCTTGCCGCGCCGGATCACGTTGGCGTACAGGTCGTGCGCGAAGGAGGCGGAGGACGCCAGGGTGAGTCCGGCGACCACGGCCAGGATGGTGGCGAAGGCGACGGCGGAGATCACCGCGAGCAGGATCGCGCCGCCGGTGGTGCCGGAGCCTCCGCCGAGCACCTCGGCCAGCTGCGGGGCCGCCGTGTTGCCGGAGGCGTTGGCCGCCTTGATCGCCTTGGGGCCGACCAGCGCCGCCGCGCCGAAGCCGAGCGCCAGGGTCATCAGGTAGAAGACGCCGATGATGCCGATCGCCCAGAGCACCGACTTCCGGGCCGCCTTGGCGGTGGGCACGGTGTAGAAGCGGACCAGGATGTGCGGCAGGCCGGCGGTGCCGAGCACCAGCGCGATCCCGAGGCTGATGAAGTCGAGTTTGCTGGTGTCGCTGGCCCCGTACTTCAGCCCCGGTTCGAGGAAGGCCGCGCCCTTGCCGCTCGCGCTGGCGGCGGCGCCGAGCAGTTCCGAGGGGTTGAAGTGGTACTTGGCGAGCACCAGGACGGTCATCAGCGCGGTGCCGGCGATCAGCAGCACGGCCTTGACGATCTGCACCCAGGTGGTGCCCTTCATGCCCCCTATCACCACGTAGACGACCATCAGCGCGCCGACCGCGACGATGGTCCAGCGCTTGGCGGCGTCCCCGTTGACCCCCAGCAGCAGGGCGACCAGCGTCCCGGCGCCGACCATCTGGGCGAGCAGGTAGAAGATCGACACCACGATGGTGGAGACGCCCGCCGCGGTGCGCACCGGGCGCTGGCGCATCCGGAACGCGAGGACGTCCGCCATGGTGAAGCGGCCGGAGTTGCGCAGCGGTTCGGCGATCAGCAGCAGTGCGACCAGCCAGGCGACCAGGAAGCCGATCGAGTAGAGGAAGCCGTCGTAGCCGGAGAGCGCGATGGCGCCGGCGATGCCGAGGAAGGACGCGGCGGACATGTAGTCGCCGGAGATGGCCAGGCCGTTCTGGAATCCGGTGAAGCCGCGGCCGCCGGCGTAGAAGTCGGCCGCGTCCTTGGTCTGCCGCCCGGCCCAGACCGTGATCGCGAGGGTGGCCAGCACGAACAGCCCGAAGAGGGTCATCGTGATGCCGCGGTGCTCCGTGGCGGAGCTGGCGAGCAGGCTCATTCGGCGGACTCCCGGGGAGCGTGGACGACGGCGCCGTGGGCCTCGCGGATCGCGGCGGCGGTCGGGTCGATCCGCCGGTCGGCGTAGCGGGCGTACCAGGCGGCGATGGCGAAGGTGGTGACGAACTGCAGCAGCCCCAGCACCAGGGCCACGTTGATGTGCCCGACGACCTTGGCACCCATCAGGCCGGGCGCGTAGCAGGAGAGCAGCACGTAGAGCAGGTACCAGAGCACGAAGCCGATGGTGACCGGGAAGGCGAAGCTCCGGAACGAGCGCCTCAGGGTACGGAACTCCTCGCTCTCATCGATGAGTTGGACTTCCGTAGGGGTAGTGGTGATCGGCGGCGAATCCACTCTGTCTCTCCTCACTCCTTCGGCGTAGCGGTCGCACACGGGGAACGATCGGACGTGAGGGGCGTCACAATCCGTGTGCGCGCCGCGCAATGCTAGGAGCGCCGCGCCCGCCCCGAAAGGGGTTGACCGCGATCAGCCAGTCGTTCACCCTCTCGCGCTATCCAATTGGCCGAAAACCACCACTCGCGCCACTTCACAACACCGCCGCCACACGCCGAAGGGGCGGCACCGTCCAGCAGCGCCGCCCCTTCTGACACATCGTCAGAAAGAGATCCGGACCTTCAGCGCCGAGCGGTCGTCCATCGCCCGGTAGCCGTCCGGGACACCGTCCAGGCCCACCGTGCGGTCGAACACCAGACCCGGCTCGATGGCCCCGGAGAGGACGTCCGGCAGCAGGTCGGGGATGTAGGCGCGGGCCGGGGCGACGCCGCCATTGAGCGAAACGTTTCGGCCGAACATCTGACCGATGTCGACGCCCGCACTGCCGCCGTGCGGAACGCCGACGTAGCCCACCGCGCCGCCGTCCCGGGCGATCGAGACGGCCGTGCGCATCGACTCCTCGGTCCCGACGGCCTCCAGGACGGCGTGCGCGCCCTGGCCGCCGGTCAGCTCCTTGACCGCCTCGATCGCGGCCTCGCCGCGCTCGGCCACCACGTCGGTCGCGCCGAAGCGCCGGGCCAGGTCGGTGCGGGCGGTGTGCCGGCCCAGCGCGATGATGCGGTCCGCGCCCAGCCGGTGCGCCGCCAGCACGCCGCACAGGCCCACCGCGCCGTCGCCGACCACGGCGACCGTCACGCCCGGGCGCACCCGGGCCGACACGGCGGCGTGGTGCCCGGTGGCCATCACGTCGGACAGCGCCAGCAGCCCCGGCAGCAGCTTCTCGTCGCCCGCGGCCTCCTTCGGCAGCTTCACCAGCGTGCCGTCCGCGAACGGCACCCGCACCGCCTCGCCCTGGCCGCCGTCGGAGCCGACCTGGCCCCAGAACCCGCCGTGCGGGCAGGAGGTCTGCAGGCCCTCCCGACAGAAGTCGCAGCTGCCGTCCGACCAGACGAACGGCGCCACCACCAGGTCGCCCGGCGCGAAGCCGCGCACCTCGGCGCCCGCCTCCTCGACCACGCCCAGGAACTCGTGCCCGATCCGCTGCCCGGCCACCCGCTGGGCCACCCCGCGGTACGCCCACAGGTCGCTGCCGCAGATGCAGGCGTTCACCACCCGCACCACGACGTCCGTCGGGTGCTGGATCACCGGGTCCGGGACCTCTTCGATCCGGATGTCATTGGGGCCGTGGATCACGGTGGCGCGCATGGGAGTTCGTCCTTACGGAGTCGGCCGTCGGGGGGTGTCGACAGCCGGTGGATGGCGTCGACCGGATAGGCGACGCCTATGCGGAATACTCTATTCCGGTCGCTCGGCCGGAACATTTCGACCGGACACGGGCCCGGCGGCGCTTATCCTGTTGGACCATGCAACCGATCCAGCCCGAGACGTACGGCGCGCCGCGGACCGTCCCGGTCCCCGCCCAGCGCACCGCCGCCCCCGCCGAGGGCTTCGCGGTGGTCGACGTCGAGACCACCGGCCTCGGCCGCTCGGACCGCGTCATCTCGGCGGGCGTCTACCAGCTGGACCCGGACGGCGAGGTCACCGACCACTGGTACACCCTGGTCAACCCCCAGCGGGACCCGGGCCCGGTCTGGATCCACGGCCTCACGGCGGAGCTGCTCTCGGGCGCCCCGACCTTCCCGCAGATCGCCGACGAGTTCGCCGACCGGCTGAACGGCCGGGTCCTGGTCGCCCACAACGCGCTCTTCGACTGGAACATGATCTCGCGCGAGTTCTCCCGGGCCGGCCTGCGCGCCCCGGTCGAGCAGCGGATCTGCACCATGGTGCTCTCCCGCGACCTGCGGCTGCCGCTGCCCAACGGCAAGCTGTCCTCGCTCGCCGCCCACTTCGGCGTCCGCCAGCAGCACGCGCACAACGCCCTGGACGACGCCCGGGTGCTCGCCGAGGCGTTCCGCCCCAGCCTGCACCTGGCCCGCCAGGGCGGCGTCCCGCTGCCGGTGCAGGCCTGCGTGGCGGTCACCGACCTCGGCGAGGACGAGCCCGCCACCCCCGGCCGCGCCTCCTGGACCGGCGCCGCCTACCGCCAGGCCAAGAAGCGCCCGCCCTGCCCGTACCCCAACCCCGGACGCTGGGAGGACGGCAAGCCGCTGGTGCAGGGCATGCGGGTGGCCTTCACCGGCGACACCGCCACCGACCGGGAGCTGCTGGAGGACCGCGCCGCCGAGGCCGGCCTGCACATCGCCACCTCGGTGAGCCGGCTCACCAGCCTGCTGGTCACCAACGAGCCGAACAGCTGGAGCGGCAAGGCCCGCCGGGCCCGCGAGGTCGGCACGCCGGTGGTCGGCGAGGACGCCTTCCTCCAACTGCTCCGCGAAGTCGCGCCGCACCCCGGTGCGTGAGCCGGATGTGAGGTCGGCGTACCGTGCCCATGTGTACCGTTTTCTGCTGACCCGCCAGTGGCTGATCACCATGCTGATCGCGCTGCTGCTGATCCCCGCGACGATCGAGCTGGGCTTCTGGCAGCTGCACCGCCACGAGGCGCGGGTGGCCCGGAACGACCTGATCGGCAAGGCCCTCACCGTCGCCCCGGTGCCGTTCGACACGGTGTCGTCGACCCCCGGCTTCGCGGTGCCCAAGGACCTCATCTGGCACCCGGTGACGGCCACCGGGCAGTACGACACGGCGCACGAGTTCGTCGTCCGCAAGCGGACCGACTCCAGCGGGGACACGATCGGCTACTTCGTCATCACCCCGCTCAAGCTCTCCGACGGCAGGGGCAGCGTCCTGGTCAACCGCGGCTGGGTGGCCGGCGACGGCGGCGCCACCGCCTACCCGACGGTCCCGGCCGCCCCGACCGGCGAGGTCTCCCTCACCGGTCGGATGCGCGCCGACGAGACCACGGGCAGCAGCGGCATCAAGGACCGCGCCGGCCTGCCCGACCGGCAGTTCAACCTGATCAACACCGAGCAGCAGGCCAAGGAGACCGGCGTCACCACCGTGCTCGGCGGCTACCTGGAGCTCACCGCCACCACCCCGGCCCCCGCCGACCAGCCCGAGCTGATCCCCGAGCCCAACCACTCCGACATCGGCCCGCACATGGCGTACGCGATCCAGTGGTGGCTGTTCACCGCGATGATCCCGGTCGGGGTCGGGGTGCTGGCCCGCCGCGAGGCCAAGGACCGGGCCAAGCAGGCCGCCGAGGCCGAGGTGCCGGTCGAGGCCGTACCGGCGGCCTGAGGCCCCGGCGCGGAAGGACGGCCCCGCAAACGCCCCGGAGAACCGCCTACAGCACGTCCTCCAGCTCGCGCAGCAGCCGCGCCTTGGCCCGGGCTCCGACCACCGAGCGCACCGGCTCGCCGCCGCGGAACACCATCAGCGTCGGCATCGACAGCACCCCGTACGCGGCCTGGGTGCGCGGATTGCGGTCCACGTCCACGCTGACCACCCGCAGCCGGTGCGCCTCCTCGCGGGCGACGTCCGCCAGCACCGGCGCCATCATCCGGCACGGCGGGCACCAGTCCGCCGTGAAGTCCACCAGCACCGGACCTTCGGCCGCCAGCACCTCCGCGGCGAACGTGTCGTCCGTCACCGCGGGCACCCCTGGGATCTGCACCATCGTCTACTCCTTCGCCCATTCGTTCGCCAGTTCACAGCGCGGCGGCTGTCCGGAGGGCTCGGCCGCCAGCCCGTCCCGGGCCCGTACCGCCCGGTCGAACTGCCCGGCCACCCGGGCCCGGACGTCCTGCAGCCGGGCGATGCACTCGTCCAGTTCGGCGAGCTTGCGCCGGTACACCTCCAGCGAGGCCGGGCAGGAGTCGCCCTCGGGGTGGCCCGCCTGGAGGCACTCCACGAACGGGCGGGTCTCCTCCAGGCCGAACCCGAAGTCCTGCAGCGTCCGGATCTGCCGCAGCAGCCGCAGGTCCTCCTCGTCGTACGCCCGGTAGCCGTTGCCCGCCCGGCGGGCCGGCAGCAGGCCGAGCTGCTCGTAGTACCGCAGCGCCCGGGTGGTCGTCCCCGCCCGCTCCGCCAGCTCCCCGATCCGCATCCCCGCACCCGCTCTCCCGGCCCGCCTCCGCACGCCGCCGGGACCGACGGTAGACCTTGACCCGGACGTCAACGCCAGCCCGCCCCCGGCCCCACCTCACCCCGGCCCCCTCCACCGCCCCCGGCGCCACGCCACCCCGCCCCCAGCCCTCCCCCTCGCGCCCGCCACCCGGCAGGATGGCCCCATGGATCTTGGACTGAAGGACAAGGTGTACGTGGCCACCGGCGCCACCCGGGGCCTCGGCTTCGCCGCCGCCCGGGAGCTGGCCGCCGACGGAGCCCGGGTGCTGGTCAGCGGGCGCGGCAAGGAGTCCGTGGCCACCGCCGTCGCCGAGCTGGACGCCATCGGCGGCGCCGGGACGGCCCACGGCCTGGCCGCCGACAACGCCGACCCGGCGACCGCCGAACGGCTGATCGCCGAGGCGACCGGGCACTTCGGCCGGCTCGACGGCGTGCTGATCAGCGTCGGCGGCCCCCCGGCCGGCCCGGTGGCCACCGCCCCCGAGGAGGCCTGGCGCGACGCGTTCGAGTCGGTCTTCCTCGGCGCGCTGCGGCTCGCCCGCGCCGCCGCCGCAGCCCTCGGCGAGGGCGGCGTGATCGGCTTCGTGCTCTCCGGCTCGGTGCGCCAGCCGATCCCCGGCCTGGGCATCTCCAACGGCCTGCGCCCGGGGCTGGCGATGGCCGCCAAGTCCCTCGCCGACGAACTCGGCCCGCGCGGCATCCGGGTGGTGGGCCTGCTCCCGGCCCGGATCGACACCGACCGGGTGCGCGAGCTGGACTCCCTGGGCGGCGACCCGGACGGCGCCCGCGCCCAGGCCGCCGCGACCATCCCGCTCGGCCGCTACGGCACCCCCGAGGAGTTCGGCAAGGTCGCGGCCTTCCTGCTCTCCCCCGCCGCCTCCTACCTGACCGGTGTGATGATCCCCGTCGACGGCGGCGCCCTGCGCCCCCTCTAGGACGCACACGGGGGCGGGCGTCCGACTCCGCCCGCCCCCGGTTCACTCCACCCGCGGGGGCCTGCGCCGCCCTCGGCGCCGTCGCGACCCGGGCCGGGCGGCCTGGAGGACCCGGATCCGCAGGTCGGCGGGGAGTTCCGGGAGGCCCAGGCTGGTCCGGGCGTCGGTTCGCGGGCCGGTGTCGAAGTGCTCCACTAGGGCCGCCGGATCGCCACCGGGGGTGAGCCGGACAGCGCCCCGCAGCCGCGGATGCCCGGGTGCGCGCACCAGGCGTACGCCCGCGCGCTCGACTTCGGGGAGCGTGGCCGTCCCGTTCTCCAGCGCCTCTTCCAGCGCCCGGGTGCGGACCCGCAGCCGGAGTCCGGTGGCACCTGGCGTCGGCACGACGAGGCCGGCCGGGCCGCTGCGCCGCAGCTGCGCCACCAGCCACCAGGCGGTGCCCGCGATCACCACGGCCAGCCCGCCGATGACGGTGGGCCACCACCAGGTCGAATCCGCCCAGCGGGTGCGCGAGCGGGCACTGAGCACCGGCTGGTCCGGGGAGGTGAGCGGCCACCAGCCCGGCGGGTCGGCGCCGAGCCGCCGGTACAGGTCGAGCCCGCCGGCCAGCACCAGCACGCCGACGGCCAGCAGCACCGCCCCGACCACCCCCAGCAGCAGCCGGTTGACGCCCGTCCGCCTCATCCCGCCGCCCCCACCCCGGGCACCGCCCGCACGTCGAGGCGCAGCGGCCGGGCCAGCGTCACCCGTGCCAGCTCGTCCCGCAGTTGGCACTGGACCGACACCGGGTCCGCCGCCCCGATGAGGGTGACCCGGACGCGCCGGCGGCTGATCCGGATCCGCAGCTCGTCGATGCCCTGGAGTCCGGCGGCGCGGTCGGCGAGCAGGTGCCCGATGCCGGCCCGGTCGATGGCGGCGCCGGTGTCGCCGTGCGGGCGCAGCGGGAGCCAGCGGCCGAGACCGGGGGCGAGGGCCAGCCAGAGCAGCACCCCGCCGAGGAGGACGGCGGCGCCGGCACCCACCAGCACCCACAGGTCGTCGAGGTGACGGGTGGCCAGTTCGTCGGCGATCCGGGCGCGCCACCGGCGGGTCGGGTACCCGGCGCGGACGGCGACCACGTCGTACAGCAGCGCGCCCGCGAGCACCAGCAGCACGGTGGCGACGAGCGCCGCGACGACGGCCCGCGGCGCCCGCGGCCGCCGCACCTTCTCCGGCGGGGGCCCGTCCCCGACCGCCGTCGCCTCCTCGCCGGGCACCGGTTCGCCCCCCACACTCATGACACTCCCCCGGTCACCAGCCGCTCCACGACGACGACCACCTCGGACACCCTGGTCCCGGTGAACCCGGCGACCTGCGCGGCGACGCGTTCGCGGACGGCCCGGGCGAGCGCCGCGAGGTCGGCGGGGAAGGGCAGTGCGACGGCGACCCGGACGGTCACGGTGCTGCCGGGCACGGCCACCGAGACAGTGGGCGGTGCGCCCTTGGCGGTGCGGCCGGTCCAGGCGTCGGCGAGGGCCTCGCGGGCGGCCCGGGCGGCGATGCGGGCGTAGACGCGGTCGGCGATCCGGAGTCGGCCCCGGGCCGCGGGTTCGCGGCGGGCACTGGTGGTGGGAGCCGCCATCAACGGCGCCGGTCGCGGCCGCGGAGCAGGTCGCCGAGGTCGCCCAGCTCGATGTCGCCCTCCAGCAGGCGGCCGGCCACGAAGCCGACCAGCCCGAGTGCGGCGACCAGCAGGAACGCCGCGAAACCGCCGAAGTACCCGGCGAAGCCGAGGGCCATGCCCACCACCAGGCCGACGATGGCCAGGTTCATCCGCTACTCCTCGTCCTCGCTGCCGCCCGCCGCCGGGCGCTTCGTGGGCTCGCTACTTGAGTTTGGGCCGCTGCCCCGCGACGACCGTCTCCTCTTCCTCCTCCTCGACGTCCGGCTCGTCGGGGAGGTGGACGTCGTTGACCGCGATGTTGACCTCGACGACTTCCAGGCCGGTCATCCGCTCGACGGCGTCGATGATGTTCTCCCGTACCTGCCGGGCGAGTTCGGGGATGACCACGCCGTACTCGACGACCAGGGCGATGTCGATGGCGGTCTGCTTCTCGCCGACCTCGGCCTTGATGCCGCGCCCGACGCCGGACTTGCCGCCCGGCACCCGGTCGCGCATCGCGCCGAAGGTGCGGGCGAGGCCCGAGCCGAGGGCGTGGATGCCGTTGACCTCGCGGGCGGCCATCCCGGCGATCTTCTCGACCACGCCGACGGCCAGCGCCGTGCGGCCGCGCTCGCCGGTCGGCTTGCCGGCGTCGGTCGCGGCGGAGGCCGAGGGCGGCGAGGACGGCGCGTGGGCGGCGGAGCCGGCGGCCGCGGCGTGGCCGGGGTTCTTGTGCATGGTGGCGGGGGTCGGAGTGTCAGGCATGGGGGCGCATCTCCCGTCGTACGGCTCCAGCTATATCGCAAATCCCCATAACTCTGGCATTTCGCCACGTTCCGCGCCCGCCGGGAGGGCCACCGGGATGCCTCCGGAACGCCGAGGGCCCGGCCCGGGGAGCACACCCCGGGCCGGGCCCGTTCACACGACGCAGCCTGGCTAGTCGCCGATCCCGGCGAGGTCCCGCAGGCGGCGGGCCTGCGCCGCCCGTTCGGCCGAGCGCTGCTCGTCGAAGGAGCGGCCGGCGGCGCCCTGGAGCAGGGCCTTGGTCTCGATGACGGCGTTGCGCGGCGCGGCCAGCAGGGCGGCGGCGAGGTCGCGGGCGGCGGCGTCCAGTTCCGCACCGGGGACGGCCAGGTTGGCCAGCCCGATGGCGGCGGCCTCCTCGGCGCCGACCCAGCGGCCGGTGGCGCAGATCTCCAGCGCCCGGGCGTAGCCGACGAGTTCGGTGAGCGGCTTGGTGCCGGCCAGGTCGGGGACGAGGCCGAGCGAGGTCTCCTTCATGGCGAACTGGACGTCGTCGGCGACGACGCGCAGGTCGCAGCCGAGGGCGAGCTGGAAGCCGGCGCCGACGGCATGGCCCTGGACGGCGGCGATGGAGACCAGGTCGGGGCGGCGCCACCAGGTGAAGGCCTGCTGGTAGGAGGCGATGGTGTCGTCGAGCTCCTGGTCGGGGGCGCCGGCGAGTTGGAGGAAGGTGGGCTCGCCGGGGATGCCCTCGGGGGTGAACATGGCCCGGTCCAGGCCCGCCGAGAAGGAGACGCCCTCCGCACGCAGCAGGACCACCCGGACGCCGCCGGGCAGGTCACGGCCCGCGGCGGCGAGGGCGCGCCACAGGGCGGGCGACTGGGCGTTGCGCCGCTTGGGCTGACACAGGGTGACGACGGCGAGCTCGCCGTCGATCTCCAGGCGGACGCCGTCCTGCTCCCAGCTCGGGGCCTGCGGGTCGGTGACGGGGGCGGTCATGCGGGGACCTCCGGTGGCGAGGGGCTTGGCTACCGGAGAGTAACAAACCTGGGCGCGCGCCGGCAGGGCGCCGGCCCGGAAAGATCAGCGGAAGGGGAGCACCGGGGGGCGGACGACACCCCGGGCATGACGATCGGCGGCCGGTCCACTCGACCCGAGGGCGGACGATCGGTTCTCGTCTCCCCGGCCGGCGCCCTGCCGCCGCGCCATCCAGCCATGAGCTGACGGACCGTCAGGAACCGGCCCCGGCGGTCGCCTTGTTCTTGCCACGCGTGGCACCACCGCGGCCCCGGAGAATGACTCCGGACTCGCTCAGCATCCGGTGCACAAAGCCGTACGAACGACCGGTCTCCTCCGCGAGAGCGCGAATGCTCGCCCCGGAGTCGTACTTCTTCTTGAGATCGGCCGCGAGCTTCTCACGCGCGGCACCGGTCACCCGGCTGCCCTTTTTCAGAGTCTCGGCCACCCGTGCCTCCTCGTAGCGTTGCTCGGTCAGATTCCCATGATCACCCATCCACCGCTTCCTGGCCACCCATTCGGCAAGGTCGATGTCGGGAATGCGTGGTCCTGCGGTGGTGATCCGAGCGCAGCAGGGCGCTCACGTAGAGTGCGCGCCCCCGGGCGGATTCCGCCATCCGCCGAGAAAGGGCTGATCAGCAGTGTCGGCCCGACCACGATCGAGTGGCGGGCCGACAGGAAGTCCTTAAACGGAATCCAGGCTTTCTTCATTCCCGGACACGCCGTAAGTACTAGTTTTTCTGGTCCTGAAAGCGGAGATCGCGTCTACACCCGGTCAGGCCAGTGAGACCAGATCGGCGTAGGCCGGGCTCCAGAGGTCCTCGACCCCGTCCGGCAGCAGGATGATCCGCTCCGGCTGGAGCGCCTCGACGGCGCCCTCGTCGTGGGTGACCAGCACGACCGCGCCGGAGAACTCCCGCAGCGCGCCGAGGATCTCCTCGCGGCTGGCCGGGTCGAGGTTGTTGGTGGGCTCGTCGAGCAGCAGCACGTTGGCGCTGGAGACCACCAGCGAGGCCAGCGCGAGCCGGGTCTTCTCACCGCCGGAGAGCACCCCGGCCGGCTTGTCGACGTCGTCGCCGGAGAACAGGAAGGAACCGAGGATCTTGCGGATCTGCACCAGGTCGGTGTCCGGCGCGGAGGAACGCATGTTCTCCAGCACCGTGCGGTCCGGGTCCAGGGTCTCGTGCTCCTGGGCGTAGTAGCCGATCTTCAGGCCGTGGCCCGGGATCACCTCGCCGGTGTCCGGCTGCTCCACCCCGGCGAGCATCCGCAGCAGGGTGGTCTTGCCCGCGCCGTTGAAGCCGAGGATGACGACCCGCGAACCGCGGTCGATGGCCAGGCCGACGTCGGTGAAGATCTCCAGCGAACCGTAGGACTTGGAGAGCCCGCTGGCCATCAGCGGGGTCTTGCCGCAGGGAGCCGGGTCCGGGAAGCGCAGCTTGGCGACCTTGTCGTTCTGGCGCACCTGCTCCAGGCCGGAGAGCAGCTTCTCGGCACGGCGGGCCATGTTCTGCGCGGCCACCGTCTTGGTCGCCTTGGCCCGCATCTTGTCGGCCTGGGAGTTGAGGGTCGCGGCCTTCTTCTCGGCGTTGGCCCGCTCGCGCTTGCGGCGCTTCTCGTCGTCCTCACGCTGCTGCTGGTACTGCTTCCAGCCCATGTTGTAGACGTCGATGGCGGAGCGGTTGGCGTCCAGGTAGAAGACCTTGTTGACGACCGTCTCGACCAGCTCGACGTCGTGCGAGATGACGATGAAGCCACCCTTGTAGGTCTTCAGGAAGTCCCGCAGCCAGACGATCGAGTCGGCGTCGAGGTGGTTGGTGGGCTCGTCGAGCAGCAGCACGTCGGAGTCCGAGAACAGGATCCGGGCCAGCTCGACGCGGCGGCGCTGACCACCGGAGAGGGTGTGCAGCTCCTGGTTCAGGATGCGGTCCGGCAGGCCCAGGGCGGCCGCGATGGTGGCGGCCTCGGCCTCGGCGGCGTACCCGCCCTTGGTGAGGAACTCGGTCTCCAGGCGCGCGTACTTCTTCATCGCGTTGTCCCGGGTGGCGCCCTGGCCGTTGGCCATCCGGTCCTCGTTCTCGCGCATCTTCTTGAGCACGGTGTCGAGGCCGCGGGCGGAGAGGATGCGGTCCTTGGCGAGGACGTCCAGGTCGCCGGTGCGCGGGTCCTGCGGGAGGTAGCCGACCTCGCCGGAGCGGGTCACCGTGCCCGAGGCCGGCATGCCCTCGCCGGCCAGCACCTTGGTCAGCGTGGTCTTGCCGGCGCCGTTGCGCCCGACCAGGCCGATCCGGTCGCCGGCGGCGACCTTGAAGTTCGCGGACTCGATCAGGATTCGGGCACCGGCGCGCAGCTCGAGGGCGTTGGCGGAAATCATGGCGGAAACTACTCCTGGGACGTGGGCGGGCGGCCGGACGGGGCCCGGGGCCGGGCAGCGGGAAGGGGCGTCGTCGGTGGTCGGCACAGCGCACGGGGCGGTGCCGCGCGCCCGCTATTGCCCGGAGAAGTCAGCCATGACGGCAAGTCTACCGGGCCGCGCGGGAACCCCCGGGGCTACCGCCCAGGGGTACCGGCGGTCCGGCGTTACTGCTGGGACTGCTGAGGCTGCTGCGCCTCGGGCTGCATGGGCGACTGGCCATCCACCGGGGCGTCCTGACCCACCGGGGCGTCCTGGGCCGGGCTCGCCGCCGGGTCGGTGCAACCGCCCTGCGGACGGACCGCCGCGAACGGTGCGGACGGGCTGCCGCAGGCCGCCTCGGGGGCGGCCGCCTTGGTGTCGAACACCCGGGCCGGAACGATCGGGCCGTCGGTGATCAGCACCCGGCTGCCGTCCAGCGCCTTGACCGAGGCGCTCGGGCCGGTGTTCAGCTGCCAGCCGGTGCTGTCCAGCCGGTACCCGTTGATGCCGCCGGAGACGGCCTGCCCGGCGCTGTTGGTGCAGCTGCGCGGGACGAGCACGGCGTACTCGGTGCCGACCGTGCGCAGCGGGTCGTAGACGCAGCTGCCGGGCGGCTTGGAGTTGTAGCGCAGGTCACCGTCGGCGTCGCGCAGGCCCATGGTCAGGTTCGGGGTCACCACGGCCACCCAGGCGGAGCCGCCCTGCGGGACGGTGTGCAGGGCCGCCGCGGCCCGCTCCTGGGCCAGCTCCTTGCGCTGCGCGTCGGTGCGCTTGTCGGCGCCGGGCTCGCCGTCGCCGCGCAGCCAGTCCGCCAGGCCGGGCACCGCCCGGTGCCAGCGCACCTCGTGGTCGCCCGGGCGCACCGAGGTGACCAGGCCGTCGTCCCAGACCACGATGGCGTTGTCCCCCGCCATCGACAGGTACAGCGCGGTGGCGCCCTCGCGGCGGTAGGACCAGGCCTGCTCGCCGCTCTGCCGGTGGAAGGCCTCCAGTCCGGGGCCGACCTTCAGATCCAGGTCGGCCGTGCTCAGCGACTGCGTGCTGACCGGCGTGGCCTCCGCCTCGCCCGGCCCCGCCACCCGGTCGCCGAACGGCACCGGCTTGTTGGCGTGCGCCGCCGCACCGGCCGCAAGGACCAGCATCACCGCCAGGGCAGGCAGGGTCGAGCGGGGGGTCAGTACACGCAGCGGCTTCCAGGACACGGCCGGAGCGTACCTTTCACCGGGCACGCGAGTCAGCCTGGAATCGCCCCCGCCCCACCCCTCGGACCGCGCGTCCGGCCGCGCGCGCCCTCCCCGCGCACCCGCCCGCCCACCTGCACCGTCGGTGCCGAGGCCGGGCCGCCGCCCGCTCCGGGGCCCGGCGCCGGGGCCCGGCCGGACCGTTACAGAGCTGATACACGCGGCGAGGCCCGGCCGGGCGTTGCGGCAGACGGCGTTCGAATACCGCCCACTTTAGGGTGACATTCGGCTTTTCCGACGCCCGCCGGGCCTACTGTCGGCGAGCGGAGCGCCACGGTCCGTCCAGCGCGCCCCCGCCCCGCGACGCCCGGAGGAGAGACCATGCGAATCGGCCGCCTGACGCTGGCCGCCGCCGCCCTGCTGCTGATGGCCACGGCCAGCGTCCCGGCCGGGTCGCCGCTCAGCCAGACCGAACGGCACACCCTCTCCTCGGACGCCTTCGAGCCGCGCGGCGCCGCCCCCCGCCCGCCCGTCCAGCGGCCCAAGCACGAGCCGCCGTTCGGCGCCTTCGTCGGTTCCTGGGACGACTACATCCCGCAGATCGGCCGGTACGCGCAGTGGCTGGGCGACGCCAACCTGCAAGTCGGCCACACCTACCTGGCGGGCAACAGCTGGGCCGACGTCGAGGGCGAGCTGATGGTGCTCGGCATGTGGTCGCAGTGGCGGCTGGCCGACCCGTCCCGGACGCTCGTCCTCGGCGTGCCGATGCTGGTGCCCAACGAGGCGAACGTGCCGGACGGCGAGGTCGCCAAGCTGCTCGCCCAGGGCGCGCGCGGGGACTTCGACCGGCACTTCCTGCGGCTCGCCCACCGGCTGCTGTCCCTCGGCGGCGCGGACACCGTGCTCACGCTCGGCTGGGAGATGAACGGCGTCACCTACACGCACCGCTGCAAGCCCGACCCGTCCGCGTGGAAGGCGTACTGGCGACGGATCGTCGGCGTGATGCGCTCGGTGCCGGGGCAGCGGTTCCGCTTCGACTTCACCCCGAACCGGGGCCTGGACGCCATCCCGTGGACCAAGTGCTACCCCGGCGACGACGTGGTCGACATCATCGGCATGGACAACTACGACCAGCCCGCCGGGGGCACCTTCGACGACTACGTGCGCGAGCCGTACGGGCTTCAGGACCAGGTGGAGTTCGCCGCCAAGCGCGGCAAGCCGGTCTCCTACCCGGAGTGGGGGCTGTTCCGCAACGGCGACAACCCGGAGTTCGTGCAGCGGATGGTCGAGTGGATGCGCACCCACGACACCGCCTACCAGACCGTCACCGACTACTGCCCGCACGGCTTCTTCGAGTGCGACCGCAACCCGCGCTCCGCCGCCCGGTTCAAGCAGCTGATGTCCGGGTCGAAGGGGGCGCCGCCGGTGGTGCCGACGGCGCCCCAGGCCCCCGTCCCGCCGATCGTCCCGCCGCGCCCGCCCACGCCCTCGGCCGTGCCCGGGGCCCCGAGCGTGGTGCCCGGCCCGTCCGCGAGCCCGTCGCCGGGCCCCTCGGCCACCACGTCGGCGAGCCCCTCGGCGAGCCCGTCCGCGAGTCCCTCGGCGGCCCGGACGCCCGCCCGGCGCTGAGCCCGGGCGGGGGCGGTCAGCCGCGGCGGCGGGCCAGCAGGGCCTCCTTGAGCCGCGGGAAGCGGGTCCGCAGCACGTGCGCCGCCTGCTGGCGGACGCGCACCGCGCCGGACCGGGCGACGGCCGCCGGCGCCGGCCCGGGCGGACCGAACAGCAGGCGCTGGTTGGACAGCTGGTCCGGCCGCCAGCGCTGCTTGTACGGCTCCTGGCCGCGCAGCAGGCCGAGCAGCGGGACGCCCGCGCCGACCGTCTCGTCCAGGGCGGCGCTGAACAGCAGCCCGGCGATGTCCAGCCGCTCGCGCAGCACCGGGTGCGCGCCGTACATGTACAGGCCGCCGAAGGAGGGGCAGAGCAGCAGCAGGTTCACCGCGACCAGTTCGCCGTTCAGCCGGAACTGGTGGACGGCCGCCCTGCCGGTGGCGACCAGGCCGACGGTGGACTCGGTCAGGTGGCGGGCGAAGCGCTCGGTGCGGTGCTCCGGGGTGACGCCGCGTTCCTGCCACTGCAGGAAGTGCAGCCGCAGCAGGCCCTCCAGCGCCGCCGGCACCTCGGCCGCCGGCGTCGAGCTGACCTGCACCCCGGCCTCGGCGATCTTGCGCAGCTTCACCCGGCTGCGCTGCGCGGTCTTGCCGGGCACCCGCTTGAGCAGCCGGTCCATCGGGACGGCCGGCAGGTACTGGCAGAGCGAGTCCTGGTAGCGGCGGCGTCGGCCGTGCCAGTGCTCGTACACCCGCTGCACCGCCGCCTCGGGGTGCACCTCGCGCAGCTCCAGGGAGTGCCACGGGCGGGTGAGCGGGAGGGCGGCGGCGAACTCGGCGGCGGCCCGGTCGGCGCAGTCGTCGTCGAGCAGCACGTCGGAGTAGTCGACCAGCCCGGCGCCCAGGGCGGTCAGCCCACCGAGCGGGCCGCCGCGGCGTCTGAAGGCACCCGCGCCGACCAGCAGGCCGTCCCGGCGGACGAGCACCACCAGCAGGCGGCCCGGGCTGCCGTAGTGGCGCCACCAGGAGCGCTGCCAGTCGGCGGCCTGGAAGAAGGTGGCGGTCCGGCAGCGGGCGGCCAGGTCGTCCCACTCCTCGGCGAGGGTGTCCAGAGCGTCGTCCTCACGGCGCAGCTCGGTGGTCCAGCCCGGCGCAGCCGGCTGGGCGGGGAGGCCGGCGTGCCGGATCTCAGTGCTCATCGCCCGCTCCCGGCCGCGGCCTTCTCCTTGGCCGGGGGCTCCTCGGCGCTCTTCTTCACGGCAGCGGCCTTCCCGGGCCTCCCTTCCGCCTTCTCCGCCTTCTCCGCCTTCTCGGCCTTCTCCGCCTTCTCGGCCTTCTCCGCCTTCTCGGCCTTCTCGGTCTCCTCCGCCTGGCCGGTCTTGCCGGCCTGGTCGGCGGCGGGCGGCTCCTCGCCGCGCGGGCGGGGGGTGGCCGGCGTCGTCGGCTCCACCGGGGCCCCGGCGGCCCCGGCGGGCTCGGCGGCCTCCGGCAGGGCGGCCTCGCCCCGGCGGCGGGTCATCATCACCAGGGCCCCCACCAGCAGCCCGGCCGCGCCACCGACCGCGACGTCCAGCGTGGCGGACGGGGTGGTCGGCTTGTCCGGCTCGGCGGCCGGGGCCAGCGTCACCAGCCGGACGCTGGTGTCCCTGCTGCTGGCGTTCGCGAAGGAGACCAGCGAGCGGGCCACCGCGTCGGCGGTCTGGGCCGCCTCCTGGGGGCGCGTCCCGGTGCCGGTGATCTCGATCATCGGGGCGTCCGGGGAGGTGGTCCCGTGCACCAGGGACTCCAGCTCGGCACGGGTGTGGCCGGTCTCGGCGGCCGCCACCGCGAGCACCTGCGGCTGGCCCGCCAACCGCCCGTACGCCTGGGCGAAGTTGGTCGCGGTGGCGGCCTCCCCCGGGTTCTGCGGCACCACGAGGACGTAGGCGCTGGCGGCGTACGAGGGGTGCGAGACGACGGCGTACCCGGCGCCGGCCGCGGCGCCCAGCGGCACCGCGAGCGCCACCGGCCACCAGCGGCGGACCAGGTGGCGGGCCCTTCGGCGCGGTGTGGTCATGGGTGTGACTCCTTGGGTATGTGACGGCGGTTCCGGCGGCGGCGGGCGGTCAAGCGCGGGCCAGCCGGTCGTAGAGGGCGCCCAGGTCTGCGGCGACCCGGGCGATGTCGTAGTGGCCGACCGCCGGGGGGTGCGGCAGCGGGTCGGAGTTGTGGTCGTTCAGGTGCCGCAGGTCGCGCAGCGCGGCGGCGTACGCGGCGCCCTCGGACGGGATCCGGCGGGCCTGCGGGGCGGCGCTGGGCGGCAGTTCGTCGAGCGCCGGGCAGGCGCTGTGCCGCACCGGCAGGCCGGCCGCGAGGCCCTCCAGGATGCCGAGGCCGAAGGTCTCCGCGGTGGAGGGGGCGGCCAGCACGTCCAGGGCGGTCAGCAGGTCGGGCACGTCGTCGCGCTCGCCGGTGAGCACCAGCCTTTCCCGGACGCCGAGTTCGGCGGCCCGGTGCTCCAGCGCGGCGCGCTCCGGGCCCGCGCCGACCAGCACCAGCCGGGCGGCCGGGTCGAGAGCGGCGAGGGCCTCCAGCAGCACCTCGAAGCGCTTGCCGGGGACCAGCCGGCCGACTCCGCCGACCGCCCAGCTCCCCTCCGGAAGGCCGAGTTCGGCCCGCAGCCGGCGGCGGGTGGCGGCCCGGTCTGCGGCCGGGCGGCGGTAGCGGGCGGTGTCGATGCCGTTGGGGATCAGTTCGACCCGGGCCGGTGGGACGCCCCAGGAGTGCAGCGTCTGGGCGACCTGCCGGGAGACCGCGACGGTGGTGCTGCCGAGTCGCTCGGCCGCCAGGTAGAGGCCCTTGACGCCGCGGGTGACCGGGCGGCCCTCGATCACCCCGGCGTGCAGGGAGTGCTCGGTGGAGACCACCGCGCGGACCCCGGCGAGCCGGGCCGCCAGCCGGCCGTACAGCTGCGCCCGGTACAGGTGGGTGTGCACCAGGTCGTAGCGGCCGGAGCGGACCAGCCGGACCAGCCGGGGCAGCGCGCCCAGGTCGCGGTTGCCGCGCATGCCGAGGTGGTGGACGGTCACCCCGTCGGCGCGCAGCGCGGCGGCGACCGTGCCGGGGTTGGTCAGTGCGACCACCTCGCACTGCTGGTGTGCGGGCAAGTGCCTCAGCAGCAGGTGGAGTTGGCGCTCGGCGCCGCCCGAGGCGAGGCCGGTGACGATGTGCAGGACCCTCACGGCCGGGCCCCCCGCCGGGCGGCCAGGGGGCTTCGGCGCAGCTCGGTGACGGCGTCGCGCAGCCGCTGCCGGCCGCGTTTGGCGCGCAGCCGCCAGGCGCCGTCGCGGTCGCCGACGTAGCAGCGGGGCAGCGCGAAGCGGCCGGTGAGCGGGGAGTGCGCGATGGCGCAGGCGTAGTCGTAGCCGGCGTCGCGCACGGCCTCGGTGGCGGGCAGGTCGACGGCGCCGTACGGGTAGCAGAAGCCGGTGACCGGGCCGCCGACCACCTCCTCCAGGAGGCGCCGGCTCTCCCGGGTCTGCACCGCCAGGACATCGGCCGGCAGGCCGGGCAGCGCCTGGTGGCCGAGGCCGTGCGAGCCGATCTCCCAGCCGGCGGAGGCGAGTTCGGTGACCTCCTGGACGGTGAGCAGCTGCTTGCGCGGCCCCTTCGTGTCCCAGCCGTTGTCCCGGCCGAGCAGGTCGGCGACCACGTACGCGGTGGCGGTGAAGCCGTACGCCTGGAGGATCGGCACGGCGTGGCGCGCGAAGTCCGCGTAGCCGTCGTCGAAGCTCAGCCCGACCAGTCCGTCGTCCCGGCCGACGGCCCGGGCCCGCATCAGCTCGCGCACGGAGACGCCGCGCCGCCCGCGCCGGTGCAGCCAGGCGACCTGCTCGGCGAACCGCTCGGGGCTGACGGTCAGCTGGTACGGGTCCTCCTTCTCGACCGCCACCGAGTGGTACATCAGGATCCACGGCGAGGAGGGACCGGGGCCGGACGGTTCGCCGAGCGGGCGGTGGCTCCTGGGCAGCTGCGCCTCCGGCCCGGCGGGGTCGGTGTACGGGAGGTCGCCGCGTGGTGCGGCTGCGGCCGGTACGGCCTGGCGGCGGACGCCCGCCTGGGCCGAACGGACGGTTCCCCGTTCATTGTCCATGGGGAAGCTTCCCTTCATCGGCGACGGTTGGCGGGTTCAGGGCCCGGGCCACGGCGAGGACCGGACCGCGCACCTCACGCGCGCCGAGGCCGGTGCCGAGGACGGCGAAGGCCAGCGCCACGGTGAGGCCCCCGAGGAGGGTGGAGAGCAGGGGGCCGGCGGCCAGCCCGGCGACGGCGGCGCCGAGGGCGGTGGCGCCGCCGGCGGCGGCCACCAGCCGGGCGTGGCCGCCGAGCACCCGGCGCAGCCGCAGCGGGATGCCGCGCAGCACCAGGCCGTGCAGCAGCAGTGCGGCGGTGGCGGTGATGCCGGCCGCGTTCCCGGCGGCGAGCCCGAGGGCGCCGAAGCGGGGGGTGGCGAGCAGGCTGACCACGACGGTGACGCCGAGGCCGAGCAGCATCGCGGCGACCGGGAACCAGTCCAGCAGCCGACGGCCGCCGTCCTCGGTGCCCGGATCGTCGGCCCGGCGGACCACCGGGCGCAGCGAGAAGTACGGGCGGATCATCACGCCGATCAGTGCCTGGGCGGGCAGGCCGAAACTGTAGACCCGGATGACGGCGGCGGTGGCGGCGGTGTCCTGCGGGCCGAAGGCGCCGCGCTGGAAGAGCAGCGAGACCACCGAGGGGGCGCAGGCCATCAGGAAGGCGGTGCCGCCCAGGACGACCGCCGCGGCCTGGCCGAGGTCCTTCTCGACCCGGTCCCGGGCGGCGGCGAGGTCCCCGGCCGCCAGCGCCCGGGCGACCAGCGGGAAGGTGACGGTGCAGATCAGGATGCCGGCCGTCATGGCCAGTTGGGAGACCTTGGCGGCGTAGTTGAGGTGCGAGATGGTACCGGGCGGCAGCGCCGAGCCGAGGTAGCGCTCGACGAAGACCTGCGACTGGCGGGTCAGGGTGAACGCGGCCACCGGCAGCAGGGCGAACGGCATCAGCACCAGCGCCTTGCGGGAGCGGCGGGCACGGCCCGCGCCGGGGTGCGATCCCGGGCCCGCGCCCTGGCGCAGCCGGCGCAGGAACGGGGCGACCAGCAGCCCGGCCATCAGCAGGCTGCCGAGCGCGACGCCCAGGGCGGCGGAGCGCACGCCCAGGAAGGACTGGCAGCCGAGCAGCACGGCGAGGATGCCGACGTTGTAGGCGACGTAGATGCCGGCCGGCGCGGTGAAGCGGTGGTGGGCGCGCAGCGCGGCGGCGAGGTAGCCGGCCACGCCGAACGGCAGCACGGTGATCGCGGTGATCCGGGTGCAGGTGACGGCGAGGCCGGGGTTGGCCAGGCCGGGGGCGAGCAGCTCGACCAGCTGCGGGGCGCCGAGGGCGGCGGCCAGCGCGAGCCCGCTGAGCGCGAGCAGCAGCCAGGGCAGGGTGGCGCGGACCAGTTGGCGGACCGGGTCGGGGGCGTCCGGATCCTCCTCGCGCAGCACCAGGGCGAGCGCGAAGGCGGGCACCATGAGGAAGGACATGGCGTCCTCGATCAGCAGCGGCGCGGCCGTCTCCGGGACGGTCCAGGCGACCAGGAAGGCGTCGGTGCCCTGGTTGGCGCCGAAGTAGCGGGCCAGCAGGAGGTCGCGCAGCAGGCCGAGGCCGGATCCGGCGGCGCTGAGGACGGCGGTGATGCCGAAGGCCTTGGCGAGGAAGCCGCGCCGGGGGGCCGGGTCGGGCCCGGACGGCGGGCCGTCGGCGGCGCCGCGCGGGGCGGGCACGGCGGAGGCGAGGGCCGGCTGGTCGGTGGTCATCGCGGGTCGGCCTCCGCGACGCAGGCCCGGGCCGCGAGGCCGAGGACGACGGAGGTCAGCACGGTGGTGGTGCCGCCGATGTCCGCGTACAGGAAGTCGACCAGCACCCAGGTGAGCAGGGCCAGGGCGGCGAGGGCCGGGCCGCGGGAGTGGCGCAGGCAGCCGAGCAGCAGGCCGAGGAAGAGCGCGGCGTAGGCGACGATGCCGATCAGACCCTGCTCGCTGAGCACCAGGAAGTACATGTTGTGCGGGGAGAGCAGCGGTTCGCGCTGGAAGCCGATGGTGGGGTCGGCGGCGTCGCTGCCGGAGGAGAGCCGCAGCGGGGCGTGGCTGTCGCGCAGTTGCTGGAAGGCCTTGGGGCCGGCGCCGTGGACGGGGTGGTCCTGCCAGATCCGCCCGGCGGTGGACCACAGGTCGTAGCGGTCGGAGACGGACTGGTCGGGGGCGGCGGAGACGGAGCCGATCGAGCTGAGCCGCTCGGTGACTCCGGAGGCGCCGAGGCCGAGGCCGCCGACCAGGACGACCGCGGCGGCCAGGCCGAGGACGGCGCCGCGGACGGCGAGCCGGGCGTCGGCGCGCAGCAGCAGCACGGTGGCCGCGGCGGCGGTGGCGATCCAGCTGCCGCGGCTGAACGAGACGGCGAGCGGGAAGGCCAGGAAGGCGGCGGCCGCGAACATGGCGCGCCGCAGCCGGACGTCGCCGCCGGGGCGGCGCTCGGCGAGCGCCAGGGCCAGGGCGGCGAGCAGGCCGTAGCTGACGACCGTGGACATCGCCATGATGTCGAGGGCGCCGAAGGTGCCGACGGCCCGGATCGGCTGGCCGGTGTAGGAGGCGCCGGTCCGGGTGAGGTACTGGTGCGCGCCGACCACGCCCTGGATCAGCGCGGCGAGCACGAAGGAGCCGAGGACCAGCCGCTGGTCGACGCGGTCGCGCAGCGAGCAGAGCACCCCGGCCGGCACCAGGACGAACACCTGGGTGAGCCGGACGAAGCCGGTGAGGCTGGTGGCCGGGTCGATCGAGCCGACGGTGGCGACGGCGGCGGCGACCACGATGCCGCCGAACAGCACGCAGGTGGCGCGGCTGACGGCGGGCAGCCGCCCGCGCAGCAGGTTGAGCGCGGTGAGGGCGACCAGGGCCAGCGAGGCCACGTCGGCGGCGGTGACGTGGACGGCGGCGGCGACGTCCTTCTCGCCGGTGGGCACGCAGACCAGCAGGACGGTCGCCGCGGCGAGCGGGCTGGGCCGGTCCGCGAGCGCGGGCAGCGCCTTGCGTAACGCGAGCCGCGGGACGGCGGGAAGGGTCAGGGCCACGCGGGTCAGCTCCCGTCCGGGTGGAGCATCAGGACCGCGGTGCGGCACAGGATCTTGACGTCCTGCCAGAGGCTCCAGCTCTCGATGTAGCGGTTGTCGAACCGGGCCCGGTCCTCGATCGAGGTGTCCCCGCGCAGGCCGTTGACCTGGGCGAGGCCGGTCAGGCCGACCGGGACGCGGTGGCGGTCGGCGTACTCGGGGTAGGCCTGGCCGAACCGCATGACGAAGTAGGGGCGTTCCGGGCGCGGGCCGACCAGGCTCATGTCTCCGCACAGCACGTTCCACAGCTGCGGCAGCTCGTCCAGCGAGCTGCGGCGCAGCAGCCGGCCGACGGCGCCCATCCGGTGGTCCTGGGAGATGTTCCAGCGGGTCGCCGACTCGTGTTCGTTGCTCGGGCGCAGGGTGCGGAACTTGAGGACGGTGAAGACCTTGCCGTCGAGCCCGGTGCGCTGCTGGCGGAAGAGCACGCCGGGGCCGGTGTCGAAGCGGACGGCCAGCGCGCAGAGCACCAGGACGGGGGCGAGCAGCAGCAGGCCGAGCCCGGCGGCGGTGACGTCCAGGACGCGCTTGGCGGCCCAGCCGGGGCGGTGCATCGCCGGGCTGCCGACCCGCAGGCAGGGGAAGCCCCACAGGTGGTCGGCTCCGGCCAGCGGGCCGGCGGGCAGCGAGCCGTGCTCGCGCAGCGCGGGCACCAGCCAGACCTGGCAGCCGAGCCGGGCGGCGTCGCGCAGGGCGGCGGCGGTCTCGGCCTCGTCGGCGGCGCCGGCGGTGGCGACCACGTGGTGGATCCGGTGCCGGCGGACCTCGCGCTCCAGCACCTCGCGGCCGCCGAGGACGGGCAGGTCGGTGTCGCCGGCGAGCAGCGGCGGGTCGGCGTCGAGGAAGCCGACCGGGCGCATCCCGTACTCGCCGCGCTCGCTGAGGGCGGCGGCGACCCGGCGGCCGAGCCGGCCGGCGCCGAGCACCAGGACGGGGTTGGGGCGGCTGCGGCGGATCCGCCGGACCAGGTGGTAGAGCACGGCGCGGCCGACGGCTGCGATCAGCAGCTGGACGCCGAGCAGGACGGTGAGCCGGGCCGGGGTGGCCGGGCCGCAGTCGGGCCAGCGGCCGTCCAGACAGCCGGCCAGGGTGACGGCGAAGGCGGTGGCGACGACGGCCCGGACGGCCAGCGCGGGCAGTTCGTCCAGGACGGAGAGGGTGAGCCGGGTGCGGTAGAGGCCGCCGAACAGGTTGAGCACGAGCAGCAGGGGCAGGACGGCGGCGGCACCGAGCAGCGGCGCGAGCGGGACGGCCGGGTCGACGGCCCGGTTGGCGAGGCCGGTGGCGGTGCACAGCGCGATCGCGTCGACCTGGACCAGCGCGAGCGGCAGGGCGAGCCGGGATCGGACCGCCCCGCGGTGCCGGCGGGGCGGCGGCACCGTCCGGGTCTGGGCGGATCCGGCCGGGCGGTCGAGCAGCCCGGTGCCGGGCCGCCGCGGGCCGGACAGGGACCGACCGGATCGCGGCACGCTGTCGTGGTCAATAGTCATCAGCGCACGAACTCCCCTGCTGTGTGCCCGGGGTGACGGCGCCCCGGCACCGGATGGCGCGGAGCGGCCGTCCCGGCCCGGTGGGCGCGGTCCTGACAGCACCTGCTACCGCTGGCGGCTTTCGGTCCTCTCGCACCGGGCCCGGCCGCGCGGGGCGCGACCATGAAGGGCTCAGTCGCGAATTCCCGGCGTGAAATCGAAACGAAGCAGGCGAAATCCGACAATACATAACCTGGCTGCGTAGGCTGGAAGTTGACTTGCCGTTTCATTCCAGCCGCCCATTAATAGGTATTTCGGATTTGACGCCTCGTCCCTATCCGGTTGAGGGTGCGAATACGACGGCGCCGGATCGGCGGGCATTCACGGCATGTGAAACGATCAGATCCGCTCTGGGACACGGGCCCGGCGCCGCCCGGCCGCCGGACCGGCACCCAGCAGATGGCGGTACAGCGCGTCCACCTGTTCGACCACCGTGCGGACGTCGTGCCGGGCGACCACGTGATCGCGCAGCCTCGCCCCGCGTCGCTCACACTCGATCGAATCGGACAGTGCTTCCGCCATTCGGGTGGCGAGCGCGGTCACGTCCTCGGGCGGCACCACCGCCCGCCCCCGCTCGGCCTGGGGCAGGCACTCCCGGGCGCCCGGCACGTCGGTCAGCAGCACCGGACGGGCCACCGCCATCGCCTCCAGCGGGGCCAGCGCCATGCCCTCCCAGCGCGAGGGCAGCACCACCAGGTCGGCCGCCGCCAGCCACGGCCTCGGGTCCGGCACGTCCCCGACCAGCCGGACCCGGGACGGCTCGGCCGACTCCCGGACCAGGTCCGCCAGCCGGTTCTCCTCGGGGCCGCCGCCGACCAGCGCCAGCCGGGCCTGCGGCACCGCCCGCAGCACCTCCGGCCAGGCCGCCAGCAGCACGTCCTGGCCCTTCTGGCGGCACAGCCGGCCGACGCAGACCGCGAGCGGGGCGTCCAGGTCCAGGCCCAGCGCGATCCGGGCCGCCCGGCGGTCGGCGGGTGCGTAGTGGCGCACGTCCACGCCGTTGGGCACCACCGCCCAGTCCGCGCTCACCCCGGCGGCGACGCCGTCGGCCCGCTCCTGGACGCTGACACAGAGCAGGCGGTGCGCCCAGCGGCCGGCGAAGCGCTCCCAGTGCAGGGTGGCGGTGGCCAGCGGGCCCTCGACGGCGGCGAAGGACCAGGCGTGCGGCTGGAAGACGGTCGGCACCGCGCCGCGCACCGCCAGCCGGCCGGCCAGCCCGGCCTTGGCGCTGTGCAGGTGGACCACGTCGGGCGCGGCCGCCCGGACGATCCGGCGCAGCCGCCACGCCTCGGCGGCGGTGCCCGGGCCCGGCGAGCGCCCGGCGGGCCAGTCGTGGACCAGCGCGCCCACGGCGGCGGCTTCCTCGGCCAGCCGGCCGCCGCCCGGGCAGGCGACCAGCACCCGGTGACCGGCCTCGCGCTGCCCCCGGACCAGATCGGCGACGACGCGGGCGACTCCGCCGTCCACGGGCTGTGAAATGTGAAGGATCGTCATATGCACGGCGGCGAGCCTAGGGTGGCTCCCCCGTGCCGGGCGGCCCTCGTCACCCGGAGGTGGCGGGCCGTCCACCCGTACGGCTTTCCGCTCGTACGGGTGGGCGGGCCGCTCGAATTCCCGGGCGAATTTCCGTGGGAAAGACGAACTCGACGAACTCGGCGGGCTCAGTGAGCTCGGCGGACTCAGCGAGCTCGCGGACTCAGCGGACCTCGGCGGCCAGGTTGGCCAGCACCTGGTCGTGGATCCGGTTCAGGCCCTTCGGGGCGAAGGTGCGCTCGAAGAAGCCGCCGATGCCGCTCGCGCCCTGCCAGGTGGCCGAGACGACGACCTTCGACCGGCCCTCACCGGCCGCCGAGACGGTCCAGGTGATCACCATGCTGGAGTTGGCGTCCTTCTCCACCAGCTGGTCGGGCGAGGGCGCCGAGACGGTGAACAGGCAGTCCCGCACGCGCTTCTCGGTGGCCTGGAGCTTCCAGTGCACCTGGGTGCCGGCGCCGGTGCCGCCGACCCGGACCTCGTACTCGCTGTACTGCGGGGGCAGCAGCTTCGGACGGGTCACCCGGTAGTCGGCCAGCGCCTCGTACACCCGCTCGGGGGCGGCGTCGTAGTCCCGCTCGGTGGTGGCCTGCACCTGTCCCATGGCCTTGCTCTCCTCGTCCGGTGGTCTTCCGATTCTCACCGGCAAGCCAATCACAGCGCCGGGGGCGGAGGCCGACCGGACGGCCCGCCGCGGTGGCGGGGCGGCGGGATAGGGTGGCCGGTGTGCTCGATCTGGTGACAGCAGTGCGCTACGTCGACCCGCTGCGGTCCGGCGGCTCCGTCCCCGGTGTGGTGGAGACCGACGACCTGGGAACCTACGTGGTCAAGTTCACCGGCGCCGCGCAGGGCCGCAAGGCGCTGGTCGCGGAGGTGATCGTCGGCGAGCTGGCCCGGCGGCTCGGCCTGCGCGTCCCCGAGCTGCGGCTGGTGGACTTCGATCCGGCCGTCGCCGCGGACGAGCCCGACGCCGAGATCCAGGACATGCTCAAGGCCAGCGGCGGTCTCAACCTCGGGATGGACCTGCTGCCCGGCGCGCGGGACTACCGGCCGGGCATGATCCCGGTGGACTCCGCCGAGGCCGGGCGGGTGGTCTGGCTGGACGCCCTCACCGGTAACGTCGACCGCACCGTCCACAACCCCAACCTGGTGGTCTGGCACGGACGGCTCTGGCTGATCGACAACGGCGCCGCGCTGATCTTCCACCACCGCTGGACCACCGCCGAGGCGGCGGTCGGCAGGCGCTACGACCTCAGCGCGCACGCGCTGGGCGGCTCGGCCCCGGACGTCCGGCTGGCCGACGAGGAACTCGGCCCGCTGGTCACCGTCGGCCTGCTGGAGGAGGTGCTGGCGCTCGTCCCGGACGAGTGGCTGGCCGACGAGCCCGGCTTCGACTCGGCGGCCGCCGTCCGGCACGCCTACGTGACCCACCTGGCCGCCCGGGTGGTGCTCTCCGCGCAGTGGCTCCCGGAGGGCTTCGCCACCCCCGAGCAGCTGCGCGAGGCCGAACGCCGCCGGGAGGCCCGGACCCGGGCCGGCCGGCCCGCCTGGCTCCAGGAAGTCCCGGACCTGCACGGCAAGCCGTCGGTGGAGACCGGCTGGGGCCAGCACGTCGAGTGAGCGGGCCGGGGCTCGCCCGGAGAGGTCGGCCGGGCGGGCCCGGGCAGGAAACGACCGGGGAGCGGACCCGGATGGGCCCGCTCCCCGGCTCAGTGTTCAGGTGTCGCCGTGGTCAGCGCGTCAGCGCCACCACTGGACCGCCTTCTCGGCGTTGATGATGCCCGCGCCGTAGAAGCCGTTGTCGTCCGCGCCGCCCTCGCAGGTGGCCTTGTACGCGCCGGTGCCGCCCGGGTTGTACTCGCCGGTCGGGCAGGGGTGCGACTCCGCCTGGTTGGTGAGCAGCTCGGTCAGCTCGTCCGGGTTGGCCCACGGGAAGGTGCTGGCGAGCAGCGCGACCACGCCGACGACGTGCGGGGTGGCCATCGAGGTGCCCTGCATGTAGCCGTACTTGTTGCCCGGGATGGTGGAGAGGATCCGGCCGTTCTTGTCCGGGGTGTCCGGGATCTGGTAGCGGGCGTCGCCACCCGGCGCGGCGACGGTCACGACGCCCTTGCCGTAGCTGGAGTAGTACGCCTTGTCGCCCTTGACGCCCACCGAGGAGACGGCGATGACGCCGGGCAGCTCGGTCGGCAGCGACAGGCAGTCGTTGGTGACCGGACGGGTCACCTTGGTGGTGTCGTCCGGGCTGGCGACGTCAACGGTCTTGTGCGCCAGGTCGATGTTCTCGTTGCCCGCCGCGGCGACGTTGAGGACGCCCTTGCGCTGCGAGAACGAGACCGCCTTGCGGACGGCGGCGCTGATCGCGGCCTGGTCCTTGTCGTTCGGGCAGTTGAACATCCACGGGTCGACGTAGTAGCTGTTGTTGGTCACCTTGAACTGGTGCTCACCGGCCCACACGAAGCCGCAGATCGCGTACTCCGGGTAGATGAACCCGCCGTCGTCGACGACCTTGACCGCGGCCAGCTTCACGTTCGGGGCGATGCCGACGACGCCCTTGCCGTTCTTGGCGGCGCCGATCGTGCCGGCCACGTGGGTGCCGTGGTCGCTGGTGGTGGGCTGCCAGGACTTCCAGTCGGTGTTCGGCTTGCCGCCGTCGATGCAGGAGACCGACTGCGAGGCGTCCACGTTGGCGGCCAGGTCCTCGTGCGTCGCGTCGATGCCGGAGTCCAGCACACCGACGGTGACGTTGCGGTTGCCGAGCGAGAGCTTGTGCGCCTTGTCGACACCGATCTGGCGCATGTCCCACTGGTTGGCCTCGTACGGCTCCTGACCGGCGGCGGGCGCGCCGGCGGGCTCGGCGGCGACCTCGGCCTTGGCCTGGTCGGCGGCGGTGATGCCCTTGGTGCGGCTGGCACCGACGGAGTCGACGCCCTTGGCCTGACGCAGCTTCTGCGCGAACGCGGTGTCGTCCGAGCGGGCGATGACGACGCCGATCTGCTCGTACGAGTACACCACCGAGCCGCCGAGGGCGGTGATCGCCTTCTCGACCTTCTGCACCTGGCCGTGGTTGGCCTTGGTGTTGACGACGTAGCTGAGCAGCGGACCGGTCGTCGAGCCCGCCGAGGGGGCCGCGACGGCGGTGCCGGCCGGGAGCGCGAGGGCGCCGGCGGTGGCGAGCACGAGGCCCACCGCCGCGAACCGGGTCCGGCTGATCCGAGGAACTCTCATAGGGGTTGGCCCTCCCGAGTCGTCATGCGGCAGCTGCGGTGTGGCAGGTGCGCCTGGAATGATCGGGACGCTAATGAATATTCGCTGATAAGCGCAAGAGGTAGTCATCTAATCGTCACATGTTGGCCAACATCGGAAGCGAGGAGTCCGGAGGCCCAACACGTCAACAGAGTTGAAGAGTGTTAAAAAGTGACGGTTCGCCGACGTGCTACGGTGCGCCGGGCAGCGAGTACAGCGCGCGGGCGTTGTCCGCGGCGACCAGCCGGGCCAGCCGCCGCGCGTCCGCCGCCGAACAGGCGCCACCCGCCTGCCAGTCGGCCAGCACCGCCCCCAGTCCGTACCGGAACTGGGCGGCGCCCACCAGGTACAACTCGGGCAGCCCGTACGCGTCGGTGGAGAACAACAGCTTGCCGAACGGCGCCAGTTCCAGCATCTCGCCCAGCACCGCCGCCACCCGCGGGCCGGTGTAGGAGGCGGTCAGCCCGAGGTCGGTGTACACCGTCGGGAAGGCCTGGGCCAGCCACCCGGCCTGGCGGTGGTACGGGTAGCAGTGCAGCAGCACCAGCGGGACGCCGCTCGGCTCGGCCGCGCGCACGAAACCGGTCAGCAGCGACGGATCGGCCCGGTGCAGGGTGAGGTCGGGATCGCCGAAGCCGGTGTGGAGTTGGAGCGGCAGGCCCAGCCCGGCGCAGACGTCCACGGCCGTCCAGAGCAGGTGGTGCAGCAGCACCGGGTCGGCCAGCCGGCCCCGCCCGCCGCGCAGCCAGGCGCCGGCCGCGGCCACCACGGCCGCCCGCGCGGGCCGTTCGGCGGGGGCGGCCAGGCCGTGCCGGTAGGCGAGCACCGACTTGACCGCGACCGCACCCGCGGCCGCCGCCGCCAGCGCCTCCCCGACGGCCTGCGGCCAGGACTCGGCCGGGCCCGCCACCGCCTCGGCCACCGACTCCAGCCGAACCACCTCGTGCACCACCGCCCCGGCGGCCGCGGCCAGTTCGCCGAGCGGCAGCAGCGGAAGGCCCGCGGCGGTGGTCAGCCCGGTGTCCACCAGGCAGGTGTCCAGCCCGGCGGCGGCCAGCAGCCGGCGGGTGGCCTCGGCGCCGCCCAGCTCGCGCCGCCGGGCCAGGTAGTCGGCGGCCGGGGCGTGCGCGGGCAGGCCGAGGGCGGGCGGGCACCAGCGCCGGACGGCCAGGCCGAGTGCGCTGTCGAAGGGCGAACAGCCGGGCGCGGGCGGTCGGTCGGACTCGGTGAGCAGCCCGGCCAGGGCGTCGTCGGCGAGGTCGGCCGCCACCACGCTGTGGCAGTGGTGGTCGACCAGCGCGGGCACCGCCAGGGCCCCGGCGGGCACCGGTCAGTACCGCCAGCGGGTGGCGGCGACCAGCTGCTCGGGGGTGGCGACGGCGTACTGCTCGCCCTCGGCCCGGCGCACCGCCAGCACCGCCTCGTACAGCGGCCCGCCGAGCGCCTCGCGCAGCACCGCCGACCGCTCGTACGCGGCCAGCGCCTCCACCGGGCCGGTCGGCAGCCGGGGCACCGCGCCGGGCTCGGCGGCGGCCGGGTCCCCGGTGAACTCCGGAGGCAGCGACAGGTGTCGGTCGAGACCGGCGAGACCGGCGGCGAGCACCGCGCCGACCGCCAGGTACGGATTGGCGCTGGCGTCGAAGCACTTGACCTCGGCGTTGGCGGCGGCGGCCCGCTCCCCCGTGGAGCCCGTCACCAGGCGCAGCGCGGCCTCGCGGTTCTCCAGGCCCCAGCACTGGTAGGCGCCGGCCCAGTGCGAGGGCACCAGCCGCAGGTAGCCGGCCGGGCTGGAGCAGCCGAGCACCAGGAGTTCGGGCAGCGCGCCGAGCACCCCGGCGAGGAAGCCCTCGGCCTCGGCGGTCAGGCCGTGCGGGCCGGGGCCGCCGTGGCCGAGGTTGTGGCCGTCCCGCCAGAGGCTCAGGTGCAGGTGCCCGCCGTTGCCGACCGCGCCGGGCTCGACCACGGGGGCGAAGGAGACCCGCAGGCCGTGCCGGGCGGAGACGGCCCGCACGGTGTGCCGGACCAGGACGGAGGTGTCGGCGGCGCCGACCGGGCCCTCGGGGGCCACCGAGACCTCGAACTGGCCCGGGGCGTACTCGGGGTGGATCTGCAGGACGGTCAGCCCCTGCTCGCCGAGGGCGCGCAGGACGTCCCGCAGGTAGTCGGTGAGGTCGGTGAGCCGGTGCATCCCGTACGCGGGGCCGTGCGTCGGGTACTGCGGCTCGTCCTGCGGGCCGCCGGCGAGGGCGACCACCCACTCGACCTCGATGCCGGCCCGCAGGGTCAGCCCGCGCTCGGCGGCGGCGGCCTCCATCCGGCGGGCGAACAGCCGCTGGCAGCCGGGGTGCGGGGTGCCGGCCTGGGTGTGCCGGTCCCCCGGGGCCCAGGCCCAGCCGGGCTGGGCGGCCAGCGGGACGACCCGGTCGAGGTCGGGGTAGAGCCGCAGGTCCCCGGTGGGGCCGCCGGCGCTCGGGCTGGTGGTGATGCCGTCGTCGGCGAGGAAGACGTCGAAGCAGGGTGCGGCGCCGACGCCCCACTGCGCGGCGTGCACCAGGGCGCCCAGCGGGACGGCCTTGACCCGGGTGATGCCCGCGTTGTCCACCCAGGTGACGGCCACCGCGTCGACGGCGGCGGTGCGCAGCCGGTCGACGGCGGCCTCGGCCTGTTCGACGCGCGCGGCGCACGGGGGCAGCGTGACGGCGGCGAGGTGCCCACCGAGGCCTCCGGCCGGGCCGGTGGAGCCGGTGGCGGACGCGGCGGGGCCGGCGGCGGTTCCGAGGGTCATGCCCCCATGTTGCCCCGCCCGTCGCGGCCGGGTAACTCCCCTATCGAGTGGTCCCCGTGGACGTCCGTCCGTCCGTTCACCCGTTCGGGCCGCCGCCGGCCCCCGCCCCGCCGTCCCGATGCCTTTTGTGACGCCCGCACCCCTTCCTACTCGCGGGTAGCTTCGCTACAGTGGCCGGACGCACCACCGCCGGGCTACGGGAGCCGCACCGGCGGGGGCCTGCGGTCGCCGTGTCCACGGCGGGCGCGCGGTGCGTCATTCACCGGCCGGCGCCGCGAACCGCGGCGGGCCGGGTCTCCTTCCTCGTATCAGAGCCGCTTCCTTTCACCCCTGAGCGCCTGAGCACCACGGCACACCCCTCAGTTCGGCCGGAGCGGACCGGCCGCCGCGGCGGTGTGCCGGAACCCGTCATCTCCCCAGCCCCGCGCGCGGACCCTCCCCCGGCGGCGGCCGCCCCCGCCGCACGCGCGGGCGCGGCGGCCCGGCCGCCGGAGCGTGCGCGGGCCCTTCAGGACTAGGAGTCAGGACAGATGGAGCGTCCCTTTTCCACGGTCGCCGTCGTCGGCCTCGGCACGATGGGTGCCGGTGTCGCGGTGGCCGTCGCCAGGAGCGGCCGCCGGGTGATCGGCATCGAGGCCACCGAGGACTCGGCCGCCCGGGCGCTGGCCCGGATCGAGGAGGCGACCGCGCACGCGGTCGACCGGGAGCGGATCACCGCCGGGGAGCGCACCGCGCTGCTGGCGCTGATCTCGGTCGGCCACGAGCTGTCGGCCGCCGCCGGGGCCGAGCTGGTGATCGAGGAGGTGCCCGAGCAGCTGGAGCTGAAGCGGGAGCTCTTCGCCGAGCTGGACCGGATCTGCCCGGCGGGGACGGTGCTGGCCACCGGCACCACCGCGCTCTCGGTGACCCGGATCGCCGCCGCGACCGCCCGCCCGGAGCGGGTGCTGGGCCTGCACTTCTTCAACCCGGTGCACAGCATGAAGCTGGTCGAGGTGGTCCGCACGGTGCTGACCTCCCCGCAGGTCGCCGAGGACGCCGCCGCGTTCGCCCGGGACCTCGGCAAGGAGCCGGTGGCGGCCGGCGACCGGGCCGGCTTCGTCGTCAACGGCCTGCTGTTCGCGTACCTGAACCAGGCCGCCGCGATGTACGAGTCCAAGTACGCCTCCCGGGAGGACATCGACGCCGCTATGCGGCTCGGCTGCGGCCTGCCGATGGGCCCGCTGGCGCTGCTCGACCTGATCGGCGTGGACACCGCACGGACCGTCCTGGAGGCGATGTACGAGCAGTCCCGGGACCGCCTGCACGCACCCGCCCCGATCCTCGGCCAGCTGGTCGCGGCCGGGCTGCTGGGCCGCAAGTCCGGCCGCGGCTTCTACACCTACGAGGCGCCCGGCTCGTCCAGGGCCGTCGACGCGGCGGCCGGCCCGGCGCGGGCCGCGGTGGCGGGCCGGGAGGTCCGCACGGTCGGCGTCTGCGGCTCGGGCACCATGGCGACCGGCATCGCCGAGGTCTTCGCCAAGGCCGGCCGCCCGGTGCTGCTGGCCGCCCGCAGCCAGGAGAAGGCCGACCGGGCCAAGGCGCAGCTGGCGAAGTCGCTGGCGCGCGCGGTCGACCGGGGCCGGCTGAGCGCGCAGGCGCGGGACGCCGCGCTGGCGCTGGTCACCCCGGTCGGCCAGTACGCCGAGCTGGCCGAGGTGGACCTGGTGATCGAGGCGGTGGCCGAGGACCTGGCGGTCAAGCGCGAGCTGTTCGCCACCCTGGACAAGATCGTCAGGCCGGGAGCGGTGCTCGCCACCACCACCTCCTCGCTGCCGGTGATCAGCTGCGCGACGGCCACCTCGCGGCCGCAGGACGTGATCGGCATGCACTTCTTCAACCCGGCGCCGGCCATGAAGCTGGTCGAGGTGGTCTCCACCGTGCTGACCGCGCCGGACGTCACCGCGACCGTGCTGGAGCTGACCGCCGAGGTCCGCAAGCACCCGGTGGAGTGCGGCGACCGGGCCGGCTTCATCGTCAACGCGCTGCTCTTCCCCTACCTGAACGACGCGGTGCGGATGCTCCAGGAGCACTACGCGACGGTGGACGACATCGACACCGCGATGAAGCTGGGCTGCGGCTACCCGATGGGCCCGTTCGAGCTGTTGGACGTGGTCGGCCTGGACGTCTCGCTGACCATCGAGCAGGTGCTGCACCAGGAGTTCCGCGAACCGGGCCTGGCCGCCGCGCCGCTGCTGGAGCACCTGGTCGCCGCCGGCTGCCTGGGCCGCAAGACCGGCCGCGGCTTCCGCGACCACGCGCGCCGGTGACCACGCCGGCTGCCGGGGGCGCCGCCGCGCGCGAGGCGGCGCCGCCCGGGACCGGGTCGGGCCCGGCCAGACCGGGCTGGAGCCCGGGGACGGTGTCCGCGCGCTGGCCCAGACCGGCCGTCACCGGCCCGGTCGCACCGGTCCGTCGGGGAAGGGCCGCGGCCGAACCGCCGGGGCCGTGTAGCGTTCCGGACATGGATCGGGTTCAGTCAGCCACCCCGCAGCACTCCGCCGGACCGCGCGGCGCCGACCGGACGGCCTCCTCGACCGGGGGCACCGGGCCGGAAGGGGGGCCGGGCAGCCGCCGGGCGGCGGCGCAGCGCCAGCAGATGCGTCAGGACCTGGCCACGGCCGCGATGGAGCTGTTCTCCTCGCAGGGCTACGAGGAGACCACGGTCGACCAGATCGCGGCCGCCGCCGGGGTGGCCCGGCGGACCTTCTTCCGGTACTTCCGGTCGAAGGAGGAGGCGATCTTCCCGGACCACGACGACACCCTCGTCCGGGTGGCCGACCTGCTGGCCAGCGCCGAGCCGGAGGAGCACCCGCTGGACGTGGTCTGCCGCGGCATCAAGGAGGTGCTGCGGATGTACGCCTCGACGCCGGGGGTGTCGGTCGCGCGGTACCAGCTGATCCGTCAGGTCCCGGCGCTGCGCGAGCGGGAGATCGCCGTGGTGGCCCGGTACGAGCGGCTGTTCACCCGGTACCTGCTGGGCCGCTTCGACACCGGGGAGTCCATCCCGTCGGGCTGGCAGCGCGGCGGCGAGGACGACTCGATGCTGGCCGAGGTGTCGGCGGCGGCGGTCGTCGCGGCGCACAACCACGTGCTGCGGCGCTGGCTGCGGGCCGGCGGGCGCGGGGACGTGGAGGCGCAGCTGGACCACTCCTTCGAGGTGATCCGGCGGACCTTCTGGGCCTCCAGCACGCCGGGTGCCAGACGCCGCGGCTCCCTGGTGGCACCGGGTGCCAATGGGGCTCCCGGTGACGTGCTGGCCGAGAGCGCACTGAGTGCCAGTCCTGGAGGTGAGGTGCTCATCACAGTCGCCCGGACGGACGCTCCGCTGGACGTGGTGGTGGACAGCATCCGGGCCGCGCTGAGTGGCGCCAGGGAGTCCTGAGCCCATCATCTAGCCAGGTCAGAGCGATATCGAGGGCCCGCGTCGAGCAGTCGATGCGGGCCCTTTCGACATCCGCCGCAGCGCGTTCAGGGGCCGCTCCAGCGCGCCGGAATTCGTGACACCCGGTGTCTTTACGAGTGGCACAGGGTGCCACTACCTTGTTACTCACCAGTCGCGGCGCCGCGGCTCCCCACCTCGGCGCGCCGTCGTCCGGCGTTCCCACACCCCGGGAGCAGTGCGCGTTCGGCCCGGTCCACCCCGGGCGCCCAGCCCGACCACCCACCACCCACCTCAGCGAAGCCGGTGTCCGCTCCCGGCTACCCCAGACGCCCTGTGCCCTCACACAGGTACGCCTTCGGAGGCAGCCATGCAGGAAATCCTCGACGCGATCCTCAGCAACGACGCCACGTCGGAGGACTTCGCCGCCGTCAAGCTTCCCGAGTCCTACCGAGCGGTGACGCTCCACAAGGACGAGGAGCAGCTGTTCGCGGGCCTCGACAGCCGCGACAAGGACCCCCGCAAGTCCCTTCACCTCGACGAGGTCGCCCTGCCCGAGCTGGGCCCCGGCGAGGCGCTGGTCGCCGTCATGGCCAGCGCGGTGAACTACAACACCGTCTGGAGCTCGATCTTCGAGCCGGTCTCCACCTTCTCCTTCCTGGAGCGCTACGGCCGGCTGTCGCCGCTCACCAAGCGCCACGACCTGCCGTACCACGTCCTCGGCTCCGACCTCGCGGGCGTGGTGCTGCGCACCGGCGCCGGCGTCAACGCCTGGAAGCCCGGCGACGAGGTCGTCGCGCACTGCCTCTCCGTCGAGCTGGAGTCCCCGGACGGCCACAACGACACGATGATGGACCCGGAGCAGCGCATCTGGGGCTTCGAGACCAACTTCGGCGGGCTGGCCCAGATCGCCCTGGTGAAGACCAACCAGCTGCTGCCCAAGCCCAAGCACCTCACCTGGGAGGAGGCCGCCTCCCCCGGTCTGGTCAACTCCACCGCGTACCGCCAGCTGGTCTCGCGCAACGGCGCCGGCATGAAGCAGGGCGACAACGTGCTGATCTGGGGAGCCAGCGGCGGCCTCGGCTCGTACGCCACCCAGTACGCGCTGGCCGGCGGCGCCACCCCGATCTGCGTGGTCTCCAACGACCAGAAGGCCGCCATCTGCCGCGCCATGGGCGCCGAGGCGATCATCGACCGCTCCGCCGAGGGCTACCGGTTCTGGAAGGACGAGCACACCCAGGACCCGCGCGAGTGGAAGCGCCTGGGCGCGAAGATCCGCGAGTTCACCGGCGGCGAGGACGTCGACATCGTCTTCGAGCACCCGGGCCGGGAGACCTTCGGCGCCTCGGTGTACGTCACCCGCAAGGGCGGCACCATCGTCACCTGCGCCTCCACCTCCGGCTTCATGCACCAGTACGACAACCGCTACCTGTGGATGTCGCTCAAGCGCATCGTCGGCTCGCACTTCGCCAACTACCGCGAGGCCTTCGAGGCCAACCGCCTGGTCGCCAAGGGCCGGATCCACCCGACCCTGTCCAAGGTCTACTCCCTGGAGGAGACCGGTCAGGCCGCCCTCGACGTGCACCACAACAAGCACCAGGGCAAGGTCGGCGTGCTCTGCCTGGCGCCGGAGGAGGGCCTGGGCGTGCGCGACCACGCGCTGCGCGAGCAGCACCTGCCGGCGATCAACCGCTTCCGGAACGTCTGAGGCCGACCCGATGACCGATCAGCACAAGCGCGACCGCCCCTGGCTGATGCGCACCTACGCCGGGCACTCCACCGCGAGCGACTCCAACGCGCTCTACCGGCGGAACCTGGCGAAGGGCCAGACGGGCCTCTCCGTCGCCTTCGACCTGCCGACCCAGACCGGCTACGACTCCGACCACCTCCTCGCCCGCGGCGAGGTGGGCCGGGTCGGCGTCCCGGTCGGCCACGTCGGCGACATGCGCACCCTGTTCGACGGCATCCCGCTCGAACAGACCAACACCTCCATGACGATCAACGCCACCGCGATGTGGCTGCTGGCGCTCTACCAGGTGGTCGCCGAGGAGCAGGGCGCCGACATCGCCAAGCTCACCGGCACCACCCAGAACGACATCGTCAAGGAGTACCTCTCGCGCGGGACGCACGTCTTCCCGCCCGGCCCCTCGGTGCGCCTGATCACCGACATGATCGCCTACACCGTCGGCCGCATCCCCAAGTGGAACCCGATCAACATCTGCAGCTACCACCTGCAGGAGGCCGGGGCCACCCCCGTCCAGGAGATCGCCTACGCGATGTGCACCGCCATCTCGGTGCTCGACGCCGTCCGCGACTCCGGCCAGGTGCCGGCCGAGCGGATGGGCGAGGTGGTCGCCCGGATCTCCTTCTTCGTCAACGCCGGCGTGCGCTTCGTCGAGGAGATGTGCAAGATGCGCGCCTTCGCCCAGCTGTGGGAGAAGGTCACGCTGGAGCGCTACGGCGTCCAGGACCCGAAGCAGCGCCGCTTCCGCTACGGCGTCCAGGTCAACTCGCTCGGCCTGACCGAGGCCCAGCCGGAGAACAACGTCCAGCGGATCGTCCTGGAGATGCTGGCCGTCACCCTCTCCAAGGACGCCCGCGCCCGCGCCGTCCAACTGCCCGCCTGGAACGAGGCGCTGGGCCTGCCCCGGCCCTGGGACCAGCAGTGGTCGCTGCGGATCCAGCAGGTGCTGGCCTACGAGTCGGACCTGCTGGAGTACGGCGACCTCTTCAACGGCTCCGAGGTGGTCGAGGCCAAGACCGCCGACCTGCTGGCCGGCGCCGAGGCGGAGATCGCCAAGGTGCTGGCCATGGGCGGGGTGATTCCGGCCGTGGAGTCCGGCTACCTGAAGTCCAACCTGGTCTCCTCGCACGCCGCCCGGCGGGCCCGGATCGAGTCCGGCGAGGACAGGATCGTCGGCGTCAACTGCTTCGACACCACCGAGGAGAGCCCGCTCACGGCCGACCTCGACACCGCCATCATGGTCGTCGACCCGGCCTCCGAGCAGTCCGTGCTCGCCGCCCTGGAGGCCTGGCGCGGGCAGCGCGACGAGGCCGCCGTCCAGACCGCGCTGGCCGAGCTCAAGGCCACCGCGGCCACCGACGCCAACCTGGTGCCGGCCACGCTCGCCTGTGCCCGGGCCGGCGTCACCACCGGCGAGTGGGCCTTCGCCCTGCGCGAGGTCTTCGGCGAGTACCGCGCGCCCACCGGCGTCGGCGGCGCCCCGGTCGCGGTGGCCGCCGAACCCGGCGGGGAACTGGCCGCGGTGCGCGCCGCCGTCGCCGCCACCGCCGAGGAGCTGGGCTCCGGCAAGCTGCGCCTGCTGGTCGGCAAGCCCGGCCTGGACGGGCACTCCAACGGCGCCGAGCAGATCGCCGTCCGGGCCCGCGACGCCGGGTTCGAGGTGGTCTACCAGGGCATCCGGCTGACCCCCGAGCAGATCGTCTCCGCCGCCGTCGCGGAGGACGTGCACTGCGTGGGCCTGTCGATCCTCTCCGGCGCCCACTGCGAGCTGGTGCCCGACGTCCTGCGCCGGCTGCGCCGGGCCGGGGTGCAGGATGTCCCGGTGATCGTGGGTGGCATCATCCCGGCAGCGGACGGCGAGGCCCTCAAGGCCGCCGGCGTCGCCGCCGTGTTCACCCCGAAGGACTTCGGCATCACCACCATCATCGGCCGGATCGTGGACGAGATCCGGCTCGCCAACAAGCTCCAGCCCTGGACGCCCGCACCCGCGCCCACCAGCTGACCACTGGGAAGGAACCGACCCACCCTCATGTCTGCCCACCCGTCGCCCGCCGCCACCTTCAACCGTCTGCGCCCGCGCCGCTCCTGCCTCGCCGTGCCCGGCAGCAACCCGCGCTTCCTGGAGAAGGCCCAGGGCCTCCCCGCCGACCAGGTCTTCCTCGACCTGGAGGACGCCTGCGCCCCCCTCGTCAAGGAGAGCGCCCGCCACCACATCGTCGACGCGCTCAACAACGGCGACTGGGGCGGCAAGACCCGCGTCGTCCGGGTCAACGACTGGACCACCCACTGGACCTACCGCGACGTGATCACCGTCGTCGAGGGCGCCGGCCCCAACCTCGACTGCATCATGCTGCCCAAGGTCCAGGACGCCGAACAGGTCAAGGCGCTCGACCTGCTGCTCACCCAGATCGAGAAGACCATGGGCTTCGAGGTCGGCCGGATCGGCATCGAGGCGCAGATCGAGAACGCCAAGGGCCTGGTCAACGTCGACGCCATCGCCGAGGCCTCGCCCCGGCTGGAGACCATCATCTTCGGCCCCGCCGACTTCATGGCCTCCATCAACATGAAGTCCCTGGTGGTCGGCGAGCAGCCGGCCGGCTACCCGGCCGACGCCTACCACTACATCCTGATGCGCATCCTGATGGCCGCCCGCGCCAACGACCTCCAGGCGATCGACGGCCCGTACCTGCAGATCCGCAACCAGGAGGGCTACCGCGAGGTCGCCCGGCGCGCCGCAGCCCTCGGCTTCGACGGCAAGTGGGTGCTCCACCCCGACCAGGTCGGCGCCGCGAACGAGATCTTCTCGCCCTCCCAGGAGGACTACGACCACGCCGAGCTGATCCTCGACGCCTACGACTGGTGCACCTCCGAGGCGGGCGGCGCCAAGGGCTCCGCGATGCTCGGCGACGAGATGATCGACGAGGCCAGCCGCAAGATGGCCCTGGTCATCGCCGGTAAGGGCCGGGCCGCCGGCCTGGAGCGCACCGCCAAGTTCGAGATCCCGGAAAGCTGAGGCCGACGCGATGCAGTTCGGACGCACCTACGAGGAGTTCGAGGTCGGCGCGGTCTACAAGCACTGGCCCGGCAAGACCGTCACCGAGTACGACGACCACCTCTTCTGCCTGCTCACCATGAACCACCACCCGCTCCACCTGGACACCAACTACGCCGAGCGGACGACGGACTTCGGCAGGAACGTGGTGGTGGGCAACTACGTCTACTCCCTGCTGCTGGGCATGTCCGTCCCGGACGTCTCCGGCAAGGCCATCGCCAACCTGGAGATCGAGTCGCTGCGGCACGTCGCGCCGACCTTCCACGGCGACACCCTCTACGGCGAGACCACCGTCCTCGACAAGTGGCCGTCCAAGTCCAGGGACGACCGCGGCATCGTGTACGTCGAGACCAAGGGGTACAAGCAGGACGGCACGGTCGTCTGCATCTTCCGCCGCAAGGTGATGGTGCCGACCGAGACGTACGTCAAGGAGCGCGGCGGCGAGCAGCCCGGCCGCCCGACTCCCCTCTCCTAGGGGCCCCGAATCCCCTGAGACCCCGGAGGGGCCGGCCGCCGTCATCGGCCGGCCCCCACCCGGAACGGGGGCCCTGCCGCCGCAGCCACGCCGGCAGGGCCCCCGGCAATCCCCCCCCCCGCCCCCTTAAACCTTTCGGAGCCGCACGATGGGACGCCTGGCACAGACCGACGGCCTCACCGAGATCCAGCGGGACATCCTCGCCACCGTGCGGGATTTCGTCGACAAGGAGATCATTCCGGTCGCGACCGAGCTGGAACACCAGGACGAGTACCCGACCGCCATCGTCGAGGGGATGAAGCAGCTCGGCCTCTTCGGCCTCACCATCCCCGAGGAGTACGGCGGCCTCGGCGAGTCGCTGCTCACCTACGCCCTGGTGGTCGAGGAGATCGCCCGCGGCTGGATGAGCGTGTCCGGCATCGTCAACACCCACTTCATCGTGGCGCACATGATCAACGCCCACGGCACCCAGGAGCAGAAGGACCACTTCCTGCCGAGGATGGCCGCCGGGGAAATCCGCGGCGCGTTCTCGATGTCCGAGCCCGGCCTCGGCTCCGACGTTTCGGCCATCTCCACCAAGGGCGTCAAGGACGGGGAGTCCTACGTCCTCAACGGCCAGAAGATGTGGCTCACCAACGGCGGCACCTCCACCCTCGTCGCGGTCCTGTGCAAGACCGACGAGGGCGGCAGCACCCCGTACAAGAACATGACCACCTTCCTGATCGAGAAGACCCCCGGATTCGGCCCGAACCCGACCGTCCCCGGCCTCACCGTGCCCGGGAAGATCGAGAAGATGGGCTACAAGGGCGTCGACACCACCGAACTGGTCCTCCAGGACGTCCGGATCCCGGCCGACCGCGTCCTCGGCGGCGTCCCCGGGCGCGGCTTCTACCAGATGATGGACGGCGTCGAGGTCGGCCGCGTCAACGTCGCCGCCCGAGGCTGCGGCGTCGCCCGCCGCGCCTTCGAACTCGGCATCTCCTACGCCCAGCAGCGCTCCACCTTCGGCAAGAAGATCGCCGAGCACCAGGCCATCCAGTTCAAGCTCGCCGAGATGGCCACCAAGGTCGAGGCCGCCCACCAGATGATGGTCTTGGCCGCCCGCAAGAAGGACGGCGGCGAGCGCAACGACCTCGAGGCCGGCATGGCCAAGTACCTCGCCTCCGAGTACTGCAAGGAGGTCGTCGAGGACGCGTTCCGCATCCACGGCGGCTACGGCTTCTCCAAGGAGTACGAGATCGAGCGGCTCTACCGCGAGGCCCCGATGCTGCTCATCGGTGAAGGAACTGCGGAGATCCAGAAGATGATCGTCGGACGCCGGCTCCTGGAGGAGTACCGGATCGCGGAGTGAGCACCGGGTCACCCCGGCTCGACGAGCGGCCCCCGGGGCGCTCCGGGCCGGCTGGACGACCCCTTCCGAACCGCCGGTCGACGGGCGTGCGGGCCCGTCCCGGCCACCCGCCGTGCCATCACGGCCCCGGCCTGGTCCGCCTGGGTCCGGCACGGCCCTCCGGAAGCGGCCGCAGGGCGTACAGCTGCGGCGACACGCCCCGCGGCCGCTTCCGCACACCCTCGACGGGCCGTGTCCCGCACCCCGGCGGACCGCGAACGGCCCGTTCCGCCCACCGGGTTCCGCCGACAGGCCTGTTGAGACAAGTGTCACCAGCCCCGTCCGGTCCCTTGGGAACCGGACCGGGGCGAGCTACGGTCGTAGAGGTGGGACGCGCACACGCGCTTCCACCGGACACGTGAACGAGCAGGCGGGTTGCCCACCCACCGTGTGCTCCCGATAGCATCCACCGGGACAGCAAGCCGTCCCTCTATTACCCGATCCCGCGGTGGCCCCCGTCCAGCGGCCATGATCCCCCGCGACAAAGGTCTTCGATGCCCATCAGCCCGTCCCCTCACACCTCCGTCACGGACCGCGATGCCCTCGCAGCCACGACGGCCGGTCGGCGACCCCGCGTGACCATCGCGCGCGGAGCCACCCCCTGGTTCGTCCCCACCCTCGCCACGGCCGCCGTGACCACCGCCCTCACCCGGCGCAGCGGCAAGTGGGCCCTGGCAGCGGTACCCGCCTGTGCGCTCGGCGCGGGCATGCTGTGGTTCTTCCGCGACCCCGAGCGTGAGATCGGCGCGGGCAGAGTGATCTCCCCCGCCGACGGCGTGGTGCAGAGCATCGACGCCTGGCCGGACGGCCGCACCCGGGTCGCGATCTTCATGAGCCCGCTCAACGTCCATGTCAACCGCGCGCCCCTGCCCGGCACGGTGACGTCGGTCGAGCACGTCGCGGGCGGCTTCGTCCCCGCGTTCAACAAGGACAGCGACCAGAACGAGCGGGTCGTCTGGCACTTCGACACCGAGCTCGGCGACATCGAGATGGTGCAGATCGCGGGGGCCGTGGCCCGTCGCATCGTGCCGTACGTCGCCGCCGGTACCAAGGTCGAGCAGGGCGACCGGATCGGTCTGATCCGGTTCGGCTCCCGGGTCGACACCTACCTGCCGGCCGGCGTCGAGGTCGGCGTCGAGGTCGGCCAGAAGACCACAGCCGGGGTGACGCGCCTTGACCGTGACTGATCCTGAGACAATCGTCGGCCTGGACGACGAGGAGACGGCCCTGCGCCGTCGCCGCTGGGCCCGCGACCGCGAGCTGCGCGCCCCGCGCTCTCCCCAGCACCTGTCCACCGCCGACTTCCTGACCCTGGGGAACGCCGTCTGCGGCTTCCTGGCGATCTACTCGATCACCACCGGGGTCCTGGTCCCGCACATCACCAACCCGGACGCCGCACCCGACCGGCACAGCGCCGCCACCGCGGTCACGCTGCTGCTCATCGGCTCCATGTGCGACCTCTTCGACGGGCTGGTGGCGCGCAAGCTCCGCTCCTCCGCCCTCGGAGCGGAACTGGACAACCTGGCCGACCTGATCAGCTTCGGCATCGCGCCGGCCTACTTCGTCGCCGTCTGGGGCATGGTCTCGCAGGGCTCCAACAGCAAGCTCTCGGCGCTCATCGCGATCACCGTCCTGCTCGCGGTCGTCCTGCGGCTCGCCCGCTTCTCCGCCGTCAAGATGCGGCCCGGGGTGTTCCAGGGCATGCCCTGCCCGATGGGCGCGATGACGGTCATCGCCATCGTGCTGCTCGACCCGCCGTTCCTGCCCGGTCTGCTCGCCATCTTCGGCGCCGCGTACCTCATGGTCAGCCGGATCGAGTACCCCAAGCCCCAGGGGCTGCTGGCCACCGCCACGCTGTGCTGGATCGTCGTCTCGATCGGCTGCCTCGCGGCCTGGGCGACCGGCCTGCCCGGCGGCGACGCCCTGATGCACGTCGGCGCCTTCGCCCAGATCACGCTCGCCGCGATGGCCCCGCTGCTGGTCATCCGGCGCAAGGTCGGACAGAAGGTCGGCGACGTCCGCGCCAGGCGGGCGGAGTCCCGCCTCGGCTGAGTCGTTCCCGTACGCGAGAGGGGCCCGGATCCAGTCGGATCCGGGCCCCTCTTCGTCGTGCCCGCTCTTCTCCTCGTCGCGCTCGTTCTTCGACGGGCGCTGCTACGCGCCGCCGGTGTGCACGCTGAACGCCGAGCGGCGGGCCGCCCGTGCCACGCCCGGATCCGGGTGCACGCCCGAGACCGCCGTCAGCACCGAGGCCGCCCGCGGGTGCCCCGACTGCCGGGCCCGGGCGAACAACCGCACCGGGTCGCCCGCCGCGGCGCCCTCGACGTGGCCCACCAGCAGCTCCGTCTCGCCGTGGTCCAGCACCGCCGCAGCCGTGTCCACCCACAGCCAGGCCGCGTCCTCCGCCCCCAGCACGTCCGCCGGCGAAACGCCCTCGTCCGAGCGTTCCGCCAGCCACAACAGCGCGTACGGGCGCAGCACCGGCTCGTCCACCGAGGCCCGCACCGCCTGCTCGGCCGGGCCGCCGGCCACCCGCAGCGCCTCGAAGGCCAGCCCGCGCACCAGCGCGTCGTCCCCCTGCGCCGCGTCCAGCAGCTCCGCCACCGCCCGATCGGCCGGACGGGCCGCCACCCAGGCGCGGAACTCGGCCCGCGCCGGGCCCGGCGAGTAGTCCGCGCAGGCGTTCAGCAGCTCGAAGGCGCTCTGCTCGATGTGCCCGGCCGCGGTCTGCGCGACCGTGCAGATCTCCTCCAGCTTCGCCCGCACCGCCCAGTGGCCCAGCGGCGACAGCTCGGCGGCCTCGTCCCTGCGGACCACGGCCCCGACGGCCGCCAGGCCGTCCAGCATCCAGTCCAGGACCGCGGCCACGTCCGCCGGCGACGGCGGGGTGTCGATCTGCGGCTCCCGGCACGTGCCGCGGACCGCCGAGACCGCCGAGGCGGCGTGCGGCACGGGCGACAGGCCCGAACCGTCCGTGCCACCCACCCGGCGCTCGTCCAGCCCCCGGCGCAGCAGCTCCAGCAGTTCGCCGTCCGACACCGGACCGGCCACCAGGTGCAGGAACGACAGCAGCTGCGGCGCCTGGTCCACCGCCTGGCCGGCCAGCACCGCGAACACGCCCCGCAGGGCGGCGGGCGGCACCGGGGCGAGCAGCGTCCAGGCGTCGAACAGCGCCGACCAGCCGCGGACGACCGCCTCGTCGTCGTGCTCCCAGGCGTGCAGGCGCCAACCCGGGACCGCACCGCCGTCCCTGGCCTCCACCAGGCCGACCAGCAGCGCCTGCCCCCACGCCTTGGCGGCGGCGCCGACCGTCATGGCCAGCGCCCGACCCGCCGCACGGGCGTCATCGGGCAGCAGCTCGCCCCGCTTGTCGACCTCTTCCAGGTCCCCCGCCCAGCGGGCGATCCGGACGGCGTCCACCAGCATCCGGCGGGCCAGCGGCGCCAGCTCGGCCGGCGCGGGGAAGCCCTCCGGTACGGGAACCCTCCCCCGACCGGGCGCCGCAGCGGGCCCTCGTCGGCGGGGTACCCCGGCCCCGCCCGGCTTGCCGGCGGCGGGCCGGTGGGCCGTACCGGGGAGACGGGTCACCGTCGCACCAGTACCGATCGTCGGAGGGAGCGGGGCATCACGGTCGCGCGGATTCCGAGACGTCACGTCGAGCAGTCTTCCCCTTGTACCGGCCTTCTGTCACATCCGGTTGGCTGTACGGACGGGCGGCCGTCGACGGCACCTCCCCAAGATCGGGCAACAATCGGGCAACAGACGCAAACCGCCTGGCCGGAAACAGATGGCGGGGTCATGCCATCACGGCTCGACCCTTGCGGCGGCGGTCGCGCTACCCGCCCGGCCGGTCACACTCCGTGGCCGACAGGTGAGGTCCGGGTTCCGTACGGAGGCCCCGCGGGTGTGACTTCTCGCGCGGGGGGGGGCTGGGTTCAGAGAAGGGGGGTGAGCCAGCGGCGGAGGAGTTCGGTGTAGTGGGTGGGGGCGGAGTTCCAGAGGGTGGCGTGGTCGGCGCCCGGGAAAGGGCGGAGGCTGACCACACCGGGGCGGGCGGCGGCGAGGCGCTCGGCGGCGCGGAAGGGGGCGACCTGGTCGTCGGGGCTGTGCAGGACGAGGGTGGGGACGCGCAGGTCGGCGCCCTCGGCGATGCGGCTGAAGTCGGCGAGGTCGACGCCGGTGCGGCCCTCGGCGGCGAGTGCGCCGAGCTCGGCGGCGGCGCCGGTGTAGCCGGCCCGGGCGGCGCCGCGGCGGGCGGTGGCGGGCAGGTCGAGGACCGGCGAGTCCAGGACGAGGCCGCTGATGGCATGGGCCCAGGCGGAGCGGGAGGCCGTCTGGAGGGCCATGGTGGCTCCGAGGGACCAGCCGTACAGGATGACCCGGCCGGCGCCGCTGTCGAGGGCGAGCCGTACCGCCGACTCGACGTCGCGCCACTCGGTCTCGCCGAAGTGGCCGAGCCCGTCCGGCGAGGCCGGGGCGCCCTGGTCACCGCGGTAGGTGACGGCGAGGGCGGGCAGGGCCAGGCGGTCGAGGACGGGGAGGACCGGGAGGGTCTGCTGCCGGTCGGCGCCGGGGCCGTGGACGAGGATCACCCAGGTGCCGCGTTTGCCGTCGAGGCGCCAGGCGGGGAGGGCGCCGAGTTCGCCGTCGGCGGCGGTGTCGGTGAAGGGGAGGCCGAGCGCCTCGGTGGGGTCGCCGAGGTGGACGCGGGGGGTGAAGCGGACCTCGGTGCCGGGGGTGAGGGTGCCCCGGTCCGCGCGGACGAGGCGGCGGGTGACGCCGTTCTCGTCGCTGTGCAGGACGTCCTCGACGACGGCGTGGCCGTGGTCGTCCCATTCCACGGCCCAGCGGCCGGGGCGCAGGCTCTCGGGGCGGCGGTTGAAGGTGATCCGGCCCGCGGCGAGGCTCCGCACCAGGACGGGGCCGGACTCCCGGGCGGCGCTCGCCGGGTGGACCAGCCGTTCGGAGGCCCGGCGGCCGATCACCAGGACGGCGGCCCCGGCGCCGACGACGGCGGCCGCCACGACGGCCGCGGTTCCCCAACGCATATCGCTCCCCGCTCTGCTGGTCTTGGACCGGACGGTGTCCGGGCGGTGTCCGGGCACCAGTTCACCGGGGGGCCGCGCGGGCGGCCACCGGGCTGGGCCGTCCGGGGCACGGCGGGGCCTCGGGCTGGGCGGGCGTCAGGCAGGGCGGGGCGGGCGGATCGGAGGTGGCGACGGGGCTCCGAGGTGTGACCAACCCCTCCGTGACCTCGGTTGACTCCCGGTTCGGCCGCGTGATGGGATCCTGGGGCCAAACGGAGGCATGCAGAGGAAGCCGGTGCGAGTCCGGCGCGGTCCCGCCACTGTCACCGGGGAGCACGCTCGGAACATTGCCACGGCGGACCGTCAGAAGCCGCTGGAAGGCCCGGGGGTGCGTCCGACCCGGAAGCCAGGAGACTCTCGCCCCCGGTACGTCGATCCAGGGCGCGGACCCTGAGTGAGGACACGCACGCGATGCAGGCTGCCCCGCCCCGCCGGACCCCACGCGGCCTTCCGCCGAACCCGCCGTGCGCCCGCTGACCCGCGCCGCCGCGTTCGCGCTCGGCGCCGCCGCGGGCTTCGCCGCGGACGCCCGCTTCGCCGACCCCCGGCGCGGCCACCCGGTGGCCGTCTTCGGCGGTGCGGCGACCCGGCTGGAGCGGCGGGTGTGGCAGGACGACCGGGTGGCCGGCGCCGGGTACACGGCGCTGTGCGTGGGCGCGGTCGCGGCCGGCGCGGTGGCCCTGGAGCGTACGGTGGGCCGGCGTCCGCTGGGCCGGGCCGCGCTGGCGGCCGCCGCGACCTGGACGGTGCTGGGCGGCACCTCGCTGACCCGGGAGGCGCGCACCATCGGCCGGTCGCTGGCCACGGGCGACCTGGCGGCCGCGCGGGAGCGGCTGCCGCACCTGTGCGGGCGGGACCCGAGCGCGCTGGACGGGCCTCAGATCGCCCGCGCGGTGGTCGAGTCGGTGGCCGAGAACACGGCGGACGCCGTGGTGAACGCGCTGGTCTGGGGCACGCTGGCGGGCACCCCGGGACTGCTGGCGTTCCGCGCGGTGAACACGCTGGACGCGATGGTCGGCCACCGCTCGCCGCGGTACGCCCGGTTCGGCTGGGCCTCGGCGCGGCTGGACGACGTGGCGGGCTGGCCGGGCGCCCGGCTGACGGCTCTGCTCACGGTGGCCGCCGCGCCGCAGCCGAAAACGGCCTGGCGGGTCTGGCGGCGGGACGGTTCGGCGCACCCGAGCCCGAACGCGGGCCAGGCGGAGGCGGCCTTCGCGGGCGCGGTGGGCGTCCGGCTGGGCGGGACCCTCCAGTACGGGGAGCGGGTGGAACACCGGCCGGTGCTGGGCGCGGAGTTGCGGCCGGTGACGGTGGACGACATCGAGCGGGCCTGCGTGCTCTCCCGGCGGGTGGGCGCGCTGGCCCTGGGTACGACGGTCGCGGGGCACGTCGCGCTGCGCTTGCTGACGACACGGTGGAGGGGAAGGGCATGAGCAACGCACTGCTGGTCGCCGGGACGACCTCGGACGCGGGCAAGAGCGTGGTGACCGCGGGCATCTGCCGCTGGCTGGCCCGGCAGGGGGTGCGGGTCGCGCCGTTCAAGGCGCAGAACATGTCGCTGAACTCCTTCGTCACCGCCGACGGCGCCGAGATCGGCCGGGCGCAGGCGATGCAGGCGCAGGCGGCCAGGGTGGAGCCGGAGGCGGCGATGAACCCGGTGCTGCTGAAGCCGGGGGCGGACGGCCGCAGCCAGGTGGTGCTGCTGGGCCGGCCGGTCGCCGAGGTGGGCGCGCTGGACTACCGCGAACGCAAGCCCGTCCTGCTGGAACGGTCGCTGGAGTGCCTGGCGGATCTGCGCCGCCGCTACGAGGTGGTGGTCTGCGAGGGCGCCGGTTCGCCCGCCGAGATCAACCTGCGGGACCGGGACATCGCCAACATGGGCCTGGCGACGGCCGCCGGGCTGCCGGTGGTGGTGGTCGGGGACATCGACCGCGGCGGCGTCTTCGCGGCGATGTACGGCACGCTGGCACTGCTGTCGGCGGAGGACCAGCGGCACGTGGCGGGCTGGTTCGTCAACAAGTTCCGCGGCGACGCGCGGCTGCTGGCGCCCGGCCTGGACATGCTGCACGGGCTGACCGGCCGTCCGGTGCTGGGCACCCTGCCGATGCTGCCGGGCCTGTGGCTGGACGCCGAGGACTCGCTGGACCTGTCCACGGTGGTGGACCGGGTGGACGGCCGCGGCCCGCTCGGGGCGGACGTGCTGCGGGTGGCCGTGGTGCGCTTCCCCCGGCTGTCGAACTTCACCGACCTGGACGCGCTGGCGCAGGAGCCCGGCGTGCTGGTGCGCTGGGTGACCCGGCCGGAGGAACTGGCCGACGCCGACCTGGTGGTGCTGCCCGGCACCCGGGCCACCGTGGCCGACCTGGCCTGGCTGCGCGAACGCGGCCTGGAGCCGGCGCTGAAGGCGCGGGCGGCGGCCGGGCTGCCGGTCCTCGGGGTGTGCGGCGGCTACCAGATGCTGGCGCGCGGGATCGAGGACGAGGTGGAGTCCGGGGCCGGCTCGGTCGAGGGCCTGGGCCTGCTGCCGGCGCACGTGCGGTTCGGCGCCGAGAAGGTGCTGGCGCGGCCGGTCGGCACGGCGTACGGGAAGCGGGTCGAGGGGTACGAGATCCACCACGGAGTGGTGGCCGTGGAGGGGGGCGAGCCGTTCTTCTCCGATGACGACGGGCACGGCCTGGACGGCTGCCGGGTCGGCCCGGTGTGGGGCACCACCTGGCACGGCGCGCTGGAGAACGACGGCTTCCGCCGTGAACTCCTGCGCGAGGTCGCCGCGCTGGCGGGCCGGGCGTTCGTGCCGGCGCCGGACACCTCGTTCGCCGAGGCGCGCGAGGCCCGGCTGGACCGGCTGGGCGACCTGATCGAGGAGCACGCGGACACCGACGCGCTGTGGAAGCTGATCGAGGGCGGGGTGCCGGCGGCCGGATCGCTGCCGTTCCTGGCGCCCGGGGCACCTGGGGAGTATGCATGAGTGACGTCCGCTATCCGTTCACCGCGATCGTCGGCATGCCCGACCTGCGGCTCGGACTACTGCTCAACGCGGTCTCGCCGGCCGTGGGCGGCGTGCTGGTGCGCGGCGAGAAGGGCACCGCGAAGTCGACCATGGTGCGCGCGCTGGCCGGCCTGCTGCCGACCCTCGCGGCCGTCGACGGCTGCCGGTTCGCCTGCGACCCGGCCGCTCCGGACCCGCAGTGCCCGGACGGGCCGCACGACCGCCCTTCGGCGTCCGAACGCCCCGCCCAGCTGGTCGAGTTGCCGGTCGGCGTGGCCGAGGACCGGATCGTCGGCTCGCTCGACCTGGAACGGGCGCTCGCCGAGGGCGTCAAGGCGTACGAGCCGGGGCTGCTCGCCAAGGCGCACCGCGGCGTGCTCTACATCGACGAGGTGAACCTGCTCCAGGACCACGTCGTGGACCTGCTGCTGGACGCCGCCGCGATGGGCCGCTCGTACGTCGAGCGCGAGGGCGTGTCGGTGCGGCACGCCGCCCGCTTCCTGCTGGTCGGCACGATGAACCCGGAGGAGGGCGAGCTCCGGCCGCAGCTGCTCGACCGGTTCGGCCTGACCGTCGAGATCGCCGCCACCCGGGACCCGGCCGAGCGCGCCGAGGTGGTCCGCCGCCGGCTCGGCTACGACGCCGACCCGGCCGGCTTCGCCGCGCGGTTCGCCGCGGACGAGCAGGCGCTCGCCGAACGCATCACCGCCGCGCGGGAGTTGCTGCCCAAGGTGGAGCTGACGGATGTGGCACTGCGTCAGATCACCGCCGTGTGCGCCGCGTTCGAGGTGGACGGGCTGCGCGCCGACATCGTGATGGCCCGCACCGCCGTCGCGCTCGCCGCCTGGGACGGGCGGACCGAGGTGCTGGAGGAGGACGTCCGCAAGGCCGCCCAGCTGGCGCTGCCGCACCGGCGCCGCCGCAACCCCTTCGACGCGCCGGGGCTGGACGAGGAACAGCTCGACCGGACGCTGGAGGAGCACGCGCAGCCGCAGGAGACCTCGGAGTCGTCGGAGCCATCGGAGCCCGAGGAGCCCGGGGGCTCGGGAGAGGCTGAGGGCGACGGCGAGGGCGACGGCCCCGAGGACGACGGTCCGGGCCCGGACGGCGGCCCCGGCGGCGGCCCGGACGGCGGCGGGGCCCCCGAGCCCGCCTCTGGTCCGGAGGCATCGGCCGCCGAGCCGGACGAGCCGCTCCAGCAGCCCGTACCGGCCCAACACCCCGCCCCCGCACGGGAGTCGGCGCCGGCCGCAGCCGGCGACCCGTACCGGACCAAGCTGTTCACCGTGCAGGGCACCGGCCACGGCGCCCAGGGCCGCCGCTCCCCCGCCGAGACCACCGGCGGGCACACCGTGCGCGCCCGGCGCCCCCGGGGTGCGCTCAGCCGGCTGCACCTGACCGCCACCTTGCAGGCCGCCGCACCGCACCAGGCGGCACGCGGGCGGACCGGCCGGGCGCTGGTGCTGCGCAAGGACGACTTCCGCGAACAGGTCCGCCAGGGGCGGGAGTCCAACCTGGTGCTGTTCGTCGTCGACGCCTCCGGCTCGATGGCCGCCCGGCAGCGGATGACCGCCGTCAAGGGCGCCGTGCTGTCCCTGCTGATGGACGCCTACCAGCGGCGCGACAAGATCGGCATGATCACCTTCCGAGGCGCGGACGCCGAACTGGCGCTGCCGCCGACGTCGTCCGTGGAGGTCGGCGCGGCCCGGCTGGAGTCGCTGCCCACCGGCGGTCGCACCCCGCTGGCCGCCGGCCTGCTGCGCGCGCACGAGGTGCTGCGGGTGGAGCGGCTGCGCGACCCGAGCCGCCGCCCGCTGCTGGTCGTGGTGACCGACGGCCGGGCCACCGGCGGGCGGGACGCGCTCGCCCGGTCGCAGCGCGCGGCCGCGCTGTTCGCCGCGCAGGGCACCGCCAGCGTGGTGCTGGACTGCGAGTCCGGCCCCGTCCGACTCGGCCTCGCCCGCACCCTGGCCGGGCTGCTCGGCGGCACCGCCGTCAGCCTGGACGAGCTGCGCCCCGAGGGCGTCGCCTCGCTCGTCCGCGAGAACCGGCAGGACAGCCGGCGCGAGAACCGTCGCGAGAACCGTGCCACCACCATGCGAAAGGCGGCCTGAGCCGACATGCCCAAGGGTGTCCCCGAGAGCGTCCCCGACGACGGCCTGACGACCCGTCAGCGTCGCACGCAGCCGATCACCGCCGTGCACACCGGCCCCGGCAAGGGCAAGTCCACGGCCGCGTTCGGCATGGCGCTGCGGGCCTGGAACCAGGGCTGGCCCGTCGGGGTGTTCCAGTTCGTGAAGTCCGCCAAGTGGAAGGTCGGCGAGGAGAACGCGCTGCGCGTGCTAGGCGCCTCCGGCGAGGGCGGGACGGTCGACTGGCACAAGATGGGCTCCGGCTGGTCGTGGATCCAGCGCTCCAGCGAGATGGAGATGGACAGCGAGGCCGCCGCCAAGGAGGGCTGGGAACAGGTCAAGCGCGACCTGGCGGCCGAGACCTACCGCTTCTACGTGCTGGACGAGTTCACCTACCCGATGCACTGGGGCTGGGTCGACCCGGAGGAGGTCGTGTCGGTGCTCAAGGACCGCCCCGGCAGCCAGCACGTCGTCGTCACCGGCCGGTACGCGCCCGAGCCGCTGACCGAATTCGCCGACCTGGTCACCGAGATGACCAAGGTCAAGCACCCCATGGACGCCGGCCGCAAGGGCCAGCGCGGTATCGAGTGGTAGACCGTTGAGCACTGCCGGCAGGCCGTTGGCCGCCATCCCCCGCCTCGTCATCGCCGCGCCCTCCTCGGGCGCCGGCAAGACCACCGTCGCCACCGGCCTGATCGCGGCGCTCACCGCGCGCGGGCTGGCGGTGTCCCCGCACAAGGTCGGCCCCGACTACATCGACCCGGGCTACCACGCGCTCGCCGCCGGGCGCCCGGGCCGCAACCTGGACGCCTTCCTGTGCGGCCCGGAGCGGATCGCCCCGCTCTTCCTGCACGGCGCGACGGGGGCGGACGTCGCGGTGGTCGAGGGGGTCATGGGCCTGTTCGACGGGGCCTCCGGGCGGGGGGAGCTGGCCTCCACCGCGCACGTCGCCAAGCTGCTGCGGGCGCCCGTGGTCCTGGTGGTGGACGGCTCCTCGCAGTCCCGGTCGGTGGCCGCGCTGGTGCACGGCTTCGCCTCCTGGGACCCGGAGGTGCGCCTCGCCGGGGTGATCCTCAACCGGGTCGCCTCCGACCGGCACGAGCACCTCCTGCGCGAGGCCCTGGAGGAGGGCTCGGGCGTGCCCGTGCTGGGCGCGCTGCGCCGCTCCACGGCGGTCGCCACGCCGTCCCGCCACCTCGGGCTGATCCCGGCCGTGGAGCGCTCGGCGGAGGCCCTGCGCGCCGTCGCCGACATGGGTGAACTCGTCGCCGCCTCGGTCGGCTTGGACGCCCTGCTCGAACTCGCCCGGACAGCCCCGGAGTTGACCGCCGAACCGTGGAACCCGTCGGCCGAGGTCGACCCGGTGGCCGGCACACCGCGGATCGCGGTGGCGGGCGGCGCCGCGTTCTCCTTCTCGTACGCCGAGAACGCCGAACTCCTCACCGCCGCGGGCGCCGAGGTCGTCCCCTTCGACCCGCTGCACGCCTCGGCGCTGCCCGACGGCACGGCCGGCCTGGTGATCGGCGGCGGCTTCCCCGAACTGTACGTCCGGGAGCTGAGCGGCAACACGGCGCTGCGCGGGGCCATCGCGGCGTTCGCCGCCGGCGGCGGCCCGATCGCCGCCGAATGCGCCGGACTCCTCTACCTGGGGCGCGAGTTGGACGGCCTGCCGATGTGCGGCGTGCTGGACACCGGCGCCCGGATGACCGAACGGCTCACCCTCGGCTACCGGGAGGCCGTCGCCCTGCACGACTCCCCGCTCGCCCGGACCGGCACCCGGGTGCGCGGCCACGAGTTCCACCGGACGGTCTGCGAACCGGGCGCGGGCGAACACCCCGCCTGGGGCTGGCGCCTGCCCACCGGCCCCCGCACCGAGGGCTTCGCGGGCAGCCACGTCCACGCCTCCTACCTGCACCTGCACTGGGCCGGAGCCCCGTCCCTGGCCACCTCCCTCACCTCCGCCGCAGCCACCTACCAGGCGACCCCGGGGAACCCCGCGTCACCGTGACCCCCCTCGGGCCCTGCCCGTCTCAGGACGGGCCGTTGCCGAAGGTGCCGGTCAGGGGGTCGGGGCGGTCGGGGCGGTCGGCGCGGTGGCAGGTGGCGCAGCGGAGGCGGGTGTAGATCGCCACCGGGCCCATGAAGACGTCCTCGCGGCCGTCCGCCGGGGAGGCGGAGGCGGCCGGCCCGCCGCAGTCCAGGCAGGCGCGGCGGGGGCGGGCGGCGATGGAGCAGGCGCGGCAGACCAGGTGGGTCGGGTGCTCGGCGTGGACGACCACGGGCTGGGGGCCGCCGTTGAGCAGGTGGACGCACCACGTGCAGGACTCGTCCGCCTGCGCCGCCAGCATCCGGGCCCTGGTCTCCTGCTGCCACCTGGCGGCCTTCTGCACCGGGACCGTCACCGGCGGCCCCCACCCGGCGGCACTGAGCCACTGGGCGCCCTCCGCCCCTGCCGCCCGCAGCTGGTCGTCGACGGCGATGTCCCTGGGGGTCTTGTCCTTCATGGGCTCCTCCTCCGGTGCGGTTCCCGCCGGGTTAACGCCACCGGGGAGGCCACGGACACGCGAACTGCCCGACCACTACGGCCGTCTGCCGCTGCCGCCCGCGCACGTCCGTACCGACCGTCACCGCGGGGCCGCCCCGGCCCCCCAACGTACGCCGAAGCGCCGGACCGCGCGGCGGTTCAGGCGCAGACGCCGGGCGCGCGCTCAGCCGGTGGCGCGGATGTAGATGTCGGCGGCGCCGGGGGCGGCGCCGGGGATGGTGGCGACGTAGATGCGGCGGGTGGTCTGGGGGTGGCCGGGGGGCGGGGTGGGGGTGAGGGAGGGGGTCGGGGTCGGGGTCGGGGGGAGGGTGACGGAGGGGGTCGGGGTCGGGGTCGGGGGGAGGGTGACGGAGGGGGTGGGCTCGGGGGTTTCGTCGTCGAGGTCCGGGGTGGGGTCGGCGTCGGCGTCCGGTTCGGCGTCGGGGTCGGCGGCCTGGAGGCCAGGGGGTGCCGCGGGTGCCGGGGGCGCCGGGTCCGCGGTGGTGGCGTCGGGGGTGGGTGACGGGGTGGAGGTGGGCTCAGGGTCCGGGAGGAGTTCGGGGGCCTCGGCCGGGCCGTCGCCGCCGAGGGCGGCGGTGAGGTCGGCCGGGAGGGGTGCGGTGGGGCCGGGGGCCGGGAGGTCGTAGGCGCGGAGGAAGTCGCCGAGGCCGACGTCCTTGCCCGCGACGCGGTAGTGCAGGTAGGCGATGGGGGCGCCGTCGGGGGTGTGGGTGTAGACGGCGCCGACGGGGACGTAGGAGCGGCCGACGCCGGGGTGCTGGGAGGGGTGGAGGCCGGCGAGGAGTTCGGCGCGGTCGCGGTCGGTCTCGCGGCCGACGCGGCCGGCGGTGAGCGAGTTGACGCCGCGCACCACGAGGGCGGCCGCGACGGACACGCAGAGGACCAGTCCGACGGCGACGGTGCGCCGCAGGACGGGTCGGCCGTGCAGGGCCGGCCAGGAGTCGGTGACCGCGCGCTCGGGCGGGATGCCGTCCACGATTGTCGTTCCCCCGTTCGATCAGGACGTCATTGTGCTCGACGAGGGACCGTAGCCGAGAGTTCCTCAGCCCAGGTAGGCGGGGGCGACCGCGGCCTGGGTGACCCGCCGGGGGGCGCCGCCGCCGTCGGCGGGGACGGTCCACAGGTCGGCGCCGTAGTCGCCGGGCAGAGCGTAGAGGAGGGTACCGCTGTCCGACCAGACGGCCTGGTCGTCGATGTTGCGCTGTTCGGCGGTGGCCGTCTCGGTCATGGTGGCGAGGTCGAGGACGTACAGGCGCCAGGGGGCGTCGGGGGACAGGCCCGGGACGCGCTTCTTGTACGCGATGCGGGTGCCGTCCGGGGAGAGCGAGGGGCACTCGACGTTCTCGTGCAGGGTGGTGAGGGTGTGGGCGGCGAGGTCGCCGCGGACGAGGTGGGTGTGGCCGCCGGTGGCGAGGGTCGCGTAGAAGGTGTTGTCGTCGGCGAAGGTCACGCCCCAGATGTTGATGTCGTGGGCCTGGTAGGGGTGGCCGTCCTTGATCACGTCGAAGGTCTCCAGGTTGTCCCGGAGGTTCCAGTCGCGGACGTCGACGATGGAGGTGCGGGTGGAGAAGTCGGTGCCCGCGTAGGAGTCGCCGCTGACGAAGACCGTCCAGGCGGCGAGGTGCCCGGACGGGGAGACCCGGGAGCGGGTGGGGATGCCGGCCGCCGGGTAGGAGCGCCGTTCGCGCAGGTGGTCGTCGAGGACGACGGCGCGGTAGGTGTCCTCCAGGGCGCCGTGCTGGGCCTGGAGGCAGATGCCGGTGCCGGCGGCGGCGTAGAAGCGCAGGCACTGGACGCCGGAGGCGGTGCGCGGACCGTCCGGGCGGTCGGCGGGGACGGCGGTGAGTTCGTCGCGGTGCGGGCCCCAGGCCATGTTGCGGAAGACCAGTTTCCGCCCCTCGGAGGGCTTCTGCAGGGTGACGGCGCCCTCGGTGACGGCGGGGCCGCCGGGCTGGGCCTGGTCGCGCCGGGCGGTGCGGTCGGCGGCGTGGAGGACGGCCCCGGTGCCGACGGCGCCGAGCAGCAGGACGGCGACCAGGAGGATGATCACCCTGGTCCGGTTCTGGAGTCGGTTCACGGGCTCTCCTCGACGGTGGTGGTGGCGGGTTCACGCAGGACGGCGGCCGCGCCGAGCACGCAGAGCGCGAGCGCCCCCGCCGACCAGCCCAGCGCGCCGGTGCCGCCGACCGCGCTCCACAGCGCGCCGAACAGCAGCGAGCAGGCGAACCGGGCGAGCGCCTGCCCGGTGCCGACCAGGGCCAGCCCGGCGCCGCGCTGCCCGGCCGGGACGGCGTCGGCCGCGGCGGCGGCGAGCACGCCGTCGGTGGCCGCGTAGAAGGCGCCGTGCAGCACGAGGACGCAGACGGCCACCGCCGGGCCGCCGGCCGGCGAGAGCAGCAGCCCGTACGCGAGCAGCAGCAGCACGTGCCCGCCGAGGAAGAGCCGGCGGCGGCCGATCCGGTCGGCGAGGGCGCCGAGCGGGACGGCGAGCAGCAGGAAGGCGGCGGCGGTGCCCAGCGGCAGCAGCGGGAACAGGTCGACGGAGAGGCCGAGCCGGCGCTGGACGAGGAGGTAGAGGAAGGAGTCGCTGACGGTGGTGAGTCCGAGCAGGACGGCGCAGAGCGTGAGCCGTCGCAGCCCGGGCAGCCGCAGCAGGGTGAGGCTTTCGCGCAGCGTGGGAGCAGTAGTTGACGGTTCGTCAGTCGACGGCCGGTTCGGCACGAACAGCAGCAGGACCAGCACGCCGAGGGCGGCGACGCACGCGCTGACCGTGAACACCGCGTTGTAGCCGTGCCGTTCTCCCCCGTCGGCGAGCATCGGCCCGCCCGCCAGGCGCAGCACGAGGAAGGCGGTGAGCGGGCCGAGCAGGGCCCCGGCGGTGTCCATCGCCCGGTGCACGCCGAACGCCCGTCCGCGGTGGGCGGGTTCGGTGGAGAGCGAGATCATCGCGTCCCGGGGCGCGGTGCGCAGGCCCTTGCCGGTGCGGTCGACGGCGATCACGGCGCCGATCAGCGGCACGGTGTGGACGAGCAGCAGCAGCGGTTTGCAGAGCGCGGACAGGCCGTAGCCGACGGCCGCGACGGCCTTGTGGCGGGCGGCGCCGTCACGGCCGCGGCGGTCGGCGAGGTGGCCCCCGGCGAGGCGCACGAGCGCGCTGAACCCGTTCTGGATGCCGTCCAGCAGTCCGAACCCGAGCGGGGAGAGGCCGAGGCCGGTGAGCAGGTAGAGCGGCAGGACGGCGGTGACCATCTCGGAGGAGATGTCGGTGACCAGGCTGACGGCGCCGAGGGCGAGCACCGTCCCGGGTACGGCGCGCAGGGCGGCGCCCCGCCGCCCCGGCGGCTCCGTTGCGGAGGCCGGGGCGGCGGGGGCCTTGGAGCTGCGGGAGTCCGCGACGTACACGGGCGTCAGTTCCAGATGCCGGTGATGTCGGTGGCGTTGGCGGCGTTGCCCGCGTGGGTGGTCAGCCCGGCGAGGTCCTCCAGGGTGCGCAGCACGTTGTAGTGGTTGTAGGTGGTGCCGGTGCTGCTGCCGGGGGTGACGTGGGCGCCGTAGACGACGGTCGGGATGCGGTTGCCGGCGAGGCGGTTGTCCTCGTCGAAGGTGACCACGAGCAGGCTGTTGTGGCTCTTGGCCCAGTCCGCGTAGGCGGCGAGGTTGGTCTGCAGCCAGGTGTCACCGGTGCCGACGGAACAGTCGTGCATGTCGTTGCACAGGTCCGGGATGACGAAGGAGACCTTGGGCAGGGTGGTGTAGTCGGTCGGGAAGGCGTCCATGCCGTAGGCGCTGGAGGCGGGCACGTTGCCGAAGCCGAACCACGGGTTGTGCTTCTGCGCGTAGTTGTCGACGCGGCAGTCGGTGGCGCCCTGGGCGGGCAGGCCCTCGTTGTAGCTGGCCCAGGTCCGGCCGGCGGCGAGCAGTTCGGAGCCCAGGTTGGGCTGCTGGAGGGCGCCGACGTCGACGCAGCTGTCGTCGGTGACGCCCTGCGCGCTGCCGGAGAACAGCATGTAGTAGTTGGGCTGGCTGGGGTGGGTGAGCGCGAAGGACTGGGTGAGCACGGCACCGCCGGCGACCAGCGTGTTGTTGATGTACGGCGCGCTGGAGCTGCTGCCGATGACCTGCGAGTAGGCGTGGTTCTCCATCATCACGACGATCACGTGGTCGGGCGAGGGCAGCCCGCCCGTGGTGTCGGCGGCCGCGCTGCCGCCGGCGGCCCACAGGCCGAGCGAGCCGCCGACGAGGCCGAGCCCGGCGGCGAGGGTGGTGAGGGGTCGGCGGAGCGGGCGGCGGGAGGGGCGGCGGGGGGACGTGGTTCCGGGGGTGCGGAGTCGTGCGAAGGCCATCGGGTCCTCCGTGCGTCGGGGCTGCCTGGTTGGAGCGCCGAGAACAGTAGGATCGCGCCGTGTCGTGTACCGCACAAGACAAGTGAAGAACAGACGAACAGCTGCCACCCGTCGGCGGTCCACGTCACAGCCGCCCCGATTGACCCGTTCCGACCGGGCGTGGTGGGATCACGGGGGCCCTTGTGGCGGGATCGCGGATGCTCGTGCGCGGGGATCGCGGGGCTTTGGGTGAAGGAGCGGGACGTGATCGGACTGGTCGCCCTCAACGGGACGGGCCGCCTGCTGGCCGACGAGATCCACGCCGCCTGGCCCGAGACCACCCGCGTCCACACCGCGGTGGTCAGTGCCTGCTTCGGTCCGGCCGAGGCCCTGGACTACGCCCTCGGCTGGGACGACCTGGTGGTCTGCCTCGCGCCGGTCGCGGCCACCGTGCGGCTGTTGATCGACGGCTCGCACCTGCGCCCCGGCGGGCCCGGCCTGGTCAGCCTGGACCTGAACCTGCGCTACGCCGTCCCGCTGACCGGGCGCGACAGCGGCGCCGACGAGCTGGCCGAGGAACTCGCCGCCCTGCTCGGTGTCCGGGCCGTCCTGTCCAGCGGCCCTCCCCCGGCCACCGCCCCGCCCTTCGCGCACCTGGCCGGGCACGCGTCGACGTCCACCCGCGGGCCGCGCGGCTCGGCGGCCGCGCAGGCGCTCGCCGAGGGCCGACCGGTCCGGCTGGAGAGCGACCTGGCGTACCCGCTGCCCGCCCTGCCGTCCTCCGCCCGTCCCGACGCGCCCGCCGACGCCCCCGTCCTGAGGGTCACCGACCGCACCCACCCCGAGGAGGACGTGCTCCTCGTGCACCCGCGAACCCTGGTCGTCGGGGTCGGCGCGGGCGGCGGCGCCACGGACTCCGAGCTGATGCGGCTGATCACGGACACCCTGGCCGAACACGGCCTGGCCCGGGCCTCGATCGCCCGGCTGGCGACGGTGGCCGGCAAGGCGGACCACCCGGAGGTGCGCTGGGCCGCGTTCTGCCTCGGCGGGGTGCCGGTGGACGAGCACCCGGCGGCGGCCCTGGCCGCGGTGGCGGTGCCGAACCCGTCGGACCTGGTCGGCGCCGCCGTCGGCACCGCGAGCGTCGCCGAGGCGGCCGCCCTGGCGAGCGCCCCGGGCGGCGAACTCGTCGCCACCAAACGGAAGTCCGCCGCGGCGACGGTCGCGATCGCCCGGGCGGCGGTCCGCGGACGCCTCACCGTCGTCGGGCTCGGGCCCGGCGCGCACGACCTGCTGGTACCGCGCGCGCTGGCGGAACTGCGGCGCGCGTCGGCGGTCGTGGGCGCGCCGGGCGCGGTCGAGGCGGTCGCCGAGCTGCTGCGGCCCGGGACCAGGCGGATCGCGACGGACGACGGCGCCGGGGCGGCCGTTGACCCGGCTGTTGACCTGGCCGCCGACGCGGCCGTTGACCTGGCCGCCGACCTGGCCGCGCACGGGCACGCCGTCGCACTGGTCGCCCTCGGCGACGGCGCGGCGCTGAGCGTGCCGCCGGGCCCGTACGACATCCACCGCGTCCCGGGGCTGCCCCTGCATCCGCTCGCCCCCGATGTGCCCGCCCACCCGCAAGGAGACCCCGCGTGACCGCCCCCGAACCCGACCTGCGCCACCACGGCGACGCCGAGGTGCGCGCCGACGGGTCCGGCCTGGTCGACCTCGCCGTCAACGTCCGCACCGGCACACCCCCGGCCTGGCTGCGCGACCGGCTCGCGGCCACCCTCGGTGACCTCGCCGCCTACCCCGACCAGGGCGCCGCCCGCGCCGCGGTGGCCGCCCGGCACCGGCGGCCGGCCGACGAGGTGCTGCTCACCTCGGGGGCGGCGGAGGCCTTCGTCCTGCTGGCCCGTGTCCTGACGGCACGTCACATCGTCGTCGTGCACCCACAGTTCACCGAACCGGAGGCGGCCCTGCGGGACGCCGGACACCAGGTGCACCGGGTGCTGCTGTCCCCCGAGGACGGGTTCCGGCTGGGGGCCGTCCCGGAGGAGGCCGACCTGGTCGTCCTCGGCAACCCCACCAACCCGACCTCCGTCCTGCACCCCGCCGACGCCGTCGCCGCACTCGCCCGCCCCGGACGCACCCTGGTGGTCGACGAGGCGTTCATGGACACCGTGCCCGGCGAACGCGAGTCCCTCGCCCCGGTCCGGGACCTGCCCGGCCAGGTCGTCGTCCTGCGCAGCCTCACCAAGACCTGGGGCCTGGCCGGGCTGCGGATCGGCTACGTCCTCGGGCCCGCGCCACTGATCGCCGCACTCGGCGCCGCCCAGCCGCTCTGGCCGGTCTCCACCCCCGCGCTGGCCGCCGCCGAGGCGTGCAGCGGCCCGGCCGCGCTGGCCGAGGCGGAGGCAGCCGCCGCCGAACTGGCCTTGTGGCGGACGTACTTGCTGAAGGGCCTGGCCGCCTTCCCGACTCTTCGGGTGTACGGCGAGCCGGCCGCGTCCTTCGTCCTGGTACGGCTGCCGGAGGCGGCGGCCGTCCGGGAGCGGCTGCGCGGGCGCGGCTTCGCCGTCCGGCGCGGGGACACCTTCCCGGGGCTGGGCGAGGAGTGGCTGCGGATCGCCGTCCGGGACGAGGCCACCACCGACCGCTTCCTGGACGCCCTCGCCGCCGTCCTCGGCCCAGCCTGACCCCCGCCACCGTCCCCGCCCCGACCCCGCCTGACCGCCGCCCCGACCCCGCCTCAGTCCAGCCTGATCGCATCCCCCACCGCGACCCGGCCGGGCACCAGCACCTGCGCGTACACCCCCGCGCAGGGCAGCGCGGGCATGCCCTCCAACGGGACCAGGCGGTTCCGCTCGGCCGGGACGCGCAGGGCGGACGTGCTCCGGGGCAGCGGGCCGTGCCGCAGGGTCGGGACGGCGCAGCGCGGCGTGGGCACCACGACGCGCAGCCGCAGCACCGGCCCGATCGCCAACTCCCGCCCCACCCAGGCGTTCTCGACGTATCCCTCGCCCTCGGTGCGGATCACCAGGTTCGGCCGGTAGCGCTCCGCCTCGGCGCCGGTCGCGGCCAGCGTCGAGGTGGTGACCAGGTGCAGCGGGGCGAAGTCGAAGAAGCCGCCGTCCGGCGCGGCCCGGCCCAACTCGTTGACGGTGACGTCGACTTCGGCCTCGATTCCGTGCGCCAGCACCTCCTCCGGCACGGCCCGCTCGATCGTCGCCCCGGGCGGGCGCTCGGCGATCAGGGCGACCTTGCGGCCGAGCGCCGCCGACAGCTCCTCCTCGTCCACGCACCGCCCGTCCGGTCCGGTGATCACCACGCCGCCCGCCGTGGTCGCCGCCGTGTAACCGAGCAGGCCCGCCCACAGCCGCGGGTTCTTGGCGCTGGCGACCTTCCCGGTGTCGAGGTCGAGCAGCGCGCGGCCGCGGTCCCGCTCCAGGCCGCGCCCGTCCACCCCGACCGCCGCCAGCTCCTCCCCCAGCAGCGACTTCACCGGGTAGCGCCGCAGCCGTTCGACCGTCCCGATCCTCATGCCGCGACCGCCCATTCGCGCAGGGCCGCGAAGTCGGCGGCCAGCAGGCCGATTCGGGGGTTGACGTGGAACGTGAGTGCCGGGGCGGGGTGGTGGGCGGCTATCCAGGCGGTGTCCTGCGGGCCCAGTTCGTCGTCCACCCAGGCGAACGGGCGGCCGTCCGCCCAGGCGACCACGTCCCGGGTCTTCCAGTGCAGGCCGTCCGGGTCCTCCCCGAACAGGTCCGTCCACTGGATGTAGGGGAGTTCGGGCAGTCCGAGGTTCGGGCCGATGTGGGTGTTCGCCTCGCCCATCCAGCCGGTGGCCCACACCAGTTCGTACGGCAGGCCGAGCAGTTCCGGCCCGTGCGCCGGGTTCAGCCACACCCGCAGCGGCTTCGCCCGCGCGTGGGAGTAGTGCGCCTGCCGGTCCGCCCACCAGGTCGGGAGCAGGCGGTGGGTGTCGTACCCCTCCGGCCGCCGGGTCGTCGGCGCGGCGTAGGGGTTGAGCGGTCCGTCCACGTCGAGGAGGAGCAGGGGCAGCGTCATGCCGTGAATTCTCCGGCCGCCCCGGCGGATTGACCAGCGGTTTGCGGGTTCACGGCCGGTGCCACAGGTTGCGGGCGGCCAGCAGCGGCAGCACGCCCTCGCCGAACCAGTACGCCTCCTCCAGGTGCGGCATGCCCGACAGCACGAACTCGTCGATCCCCAGCTCGTGGTACTCGGTGATCAGGTCCGCGACCTCCCGGTGGCTGCCCACCAGGGCCGTCCCGGCGCCGCCGCGCAGCAGGCCGATCCCGGCCCACAGCCCCGGGTACACCTCCAGCCGCTCGGCCGATCCGCCGTGCAGCGCGAGCATCCGCCGCTGGCCCTCCGACTCGCTCTCGGCGAGCGCCCGCTGGGTCCGGCGCACGTGCCCCGGATCCATTCCGGCGAGCAGCCGCTCGGTCTCCGCCCAGGCCTGCGCGGCGGTGTCCCGGGTGATCACGTGCAGCCGGATCCCGAACCGCACCACCCGCCCGCGGGCGGCGGCGAGTTCGCGGATCCAGCGGACCTTCTCCCGCACCTGGGCGGGCGGTTCGCCCCAGGTCAGGTAGACGTCCGCGGACTGCGCCGCGACCTCGCCGGCCGCCGGGGACGAGCCGCCGAAGTACACCGTCGGCACCGGCTCCGGCAGCCGGTTCAGCCGGGCCCGCTCGACCCGCAGATGGGGCCCGTGGTGGTCGACCGTCCCGCCCGCCCACAGCCGCCGGACGATGTCCAGGAACTCCCCGGTCCGCGCGTACCGGGCCTCCTTGTCCAGGAAGTCCCCGTAGGCGCGCTGCTCGGCGGACTCCCCGCCGGTCACCACGTTCAGCAGCAGCCTTCCGCCGGACTGCCGTTGGTACGTCGCGGCCATCTGCGCGGCCAGCGTCGGGCTGATCTGCCCGGGCCGGAACGCCACCAGGTACTTCAGCCGCTCCGTCACCTGCGTCAGCATCGCCGTCGTCAGCCAGGCGTCCTCGCACCACGCCCCGGTCGGCGTCAGCACCCCCTCGAACCCCAACTGCTCCGCGCTGCGGGCGACCTGCCCCAGGTACCCCAGGCTCGGCGGCCGGTCCGCCCCCGCCACCCCCGGCGTGGACCCGTGACCACCCCCGACGATCTGCCGGCTGTCACCGTTGGTGGGAAGGAACCAGTGGAACACGAGCGACATGAACGGACACACTCCTACGCCGGGTTGCCTGCGGGATGAGGACGGAGACACTCACCGGCAACACGCGGCCGCGCACACCCGCACCAGGTCCACGTGCAGACGTCGCACGAGGACACGGCGGGCGGAAGCGGTCATGCGAGCGATTATGCCCGACGACGACGGCCGCCGGCCCTCCCTCGTACGGGAGGACCGGCGGCCGGTGCGGAGCGGGGGCGGATCAGACCTGGCCGGCCTTCTCCAGGGCCTCGCAGCAGGTGTTGATCATGAGGCGGGTGACGACGTACGGGTCGATGTTGGCGTTCGGGCGACGGTCCTCGATGTAGCCCTTCTGCTCCACCTCGACCTGCCACGGGATGCGGACCGAGGCGCCGCGGTTGGAGACGCCGTAGCTGTAGACGTTCCACGGGGCGGTCTCGTGCTTGCCGGTCAGGCGGGACTGGATGTCGTCGCCGTACTGGCTGACGTGCTCCAGCACCTTGTCCTGGGAGGCGCCGAGGGACTCGCAGGCGGTGATGATGGCGTCGTAGCCCTCGCGCATCGCCTTGGTGGAGAAGTTGGTGTGCGCGCCCGCGCCGTTCCAGTCGCCCCTGACCGGCTTGGCGTCCAGGGTGGCGTCGATGCCGAACTCCTCGGCGGTGCGGTACAGCAGGTAGCGGGCGATCCACAGGTCGTCCGAGACGGTCAGCGAGGAGACCGGGCCGATCTGGAACTCCCACTGGCCGGGCATGACCTCGGCGTTGATGCCGCAGATCGCCAGGCCGGCGTCGATGCAGCGGTCCAGGTGCAGCTCGACGATCTCGCGGCCGAAGACCTCCTCGGCGCCGATGCCGCAGTAGTAGCCGCCCTGCGGGGCCGGGAAGCCGCCCTCCGGGAAGCCGAGCGGGCGGGAGCCCTTGAAGAAGGTGTACTCCTGCTCGATGCCGAAGATCGACTCCTGGGCCGCGTACTTCTCGTCGACCTCGCGCAGCAGGGCGCGGGTGTTGGACTTGTGCGGGGTGCCGTCGGTCTCCAGCACCTCGCACAGGACGAGGATGTTGTCACCGCCGCGGATCGGGTCCGGCACGACCTTCACCGGGTCCAGCACGCGGTCCGAGGCGTGGCCCTCCGCCTGGTTGGTCGAGGAGCCGTCGAAACCCCAGGTCGGGATCTTGTCCGCGTTGGGCAGGACCCGAGTCTTGGAACGGAGCTTCGCGGTCGGCTTGGTGCCGTCGATCCAGATGTACTCGGCCTTGATTGCCACGGCGGTGTACCTCGCATTGCTGGGTGGTGGGTGCCCGCGTAGCGTCGCAAGCCGCCGTTTCCCGGTTGTTCCTCTCGTGTAACGCGGATGTGAACCAACCCTCCGTGATGGCACGGTGACGGTGCGGGAGTGCCAGGGCGACACCCGGAGTGGCGGGGTGGCACCCGGGGTGCCGAGGTGGCACCCCGGGTGGCGCTCCCGCACCGCGAGGGGCCGGGGCTCAGTGCCGGCGGGCGTGCGCGGCCCGGCGGCGCCGGGTGGCCCACAGGGCGCCGGCCCCGCCGGCGACGAGGGCGGCGGCCCCGGCGGCCAGCGGGCCGGTGGCGCTGCTGCCGCCGGTCGCGGCGAGGCCGGCGGCCGGCTTCTCCGACGGGCCGGGCTTCTCGGTGGCGGCCTGCGGGACGACGGCGCGGGTGGTGGTGTCCGCGACCGGCTGGGCGGTGGCGGCGGTGCCGGTCGGCGCGGGCGACGTCGGGGCCTGGGTCGGGGTCGCGACGGCAGCCGGCGCGGAGGGCTTCTCGCAGCTCACCGAGGCCACGGTGATCTTGCCGGTGACCTTGGCGACGTTCAGGTTCAGCGGGTTCACCTCCACCTGGACCTCCAGGGCGGAGGCGGCGGCGGTGGTCGAGGTGGTGCTCTTCTTGGAGAGCTCCACCGACACGCTGCCGATCAGCGGCACGTCCACCTTGGTCGGCCCGTACAGGCCGATGGTGACGGGCTTGCCGAGCACCGTCAGCCTGGCGGGCGCGACGACGTCGGCGGTCGGCTGCCCGTCGACGGGGCAGGTCGCCTCGGCGCTCATCGCCTCCAGGCCGATCAGCGTGGTGGCGGGCAGGCCTGGGGCGTGCACGTCGGCGTTGACCAGCTTGACGGAGGCGGCGGTGCCCTTGGCGTCGATGCGGGTCACGGCCGTGCCGATGTCGGCCTTGACCAGGGTGACCGGGCCCTGCTGGTCGACGCCGTCGACCTTGGCGGTGAGGAGCGAGCCCTCGCGCTGGGCCGGCGTCTCCACCTTGTTGAGCGCGAGGTCGACCGGGACGTCGACCGCCTTGTTCAACAGGCTGACGTCCAGGGCGAGTTCGGCGGTGACGGCGCGCGCCTTGCCGGGCGAGGCGGCGGACGACGGAGAGGGCGACGCGGTGGCCGCCGGGGCGGCGTACGCGGGCGGGACGGTGAGCAGCGTGCAGGCCGCGACCACGGCGGCGGCGGAAGCGGTTCGGCGGACGGAACGGGCGGAGCCGGTGGAACGAGAAGACATGGCGGTACCCCCACAGGTGCTGTTGATCCGGAGCGCGCCCAGACGTCACCCGCGACAGGCGGGGAGGGGCCGGCGTTCCGAACGGTGAGCCGCCAGTCTTCTCGAACAGTCCGTCACAGGAGTCACACAGAACGTCATTTCACTCGTTGGAGTGAGATTGACGTCTGCTACTGACTCCGGTCTGCTACGGCAGCCGCCAGTCCACCGGCTGCGCCCCCTGCCGCGCCAGCAGCTCGTTCGCCCGGCTGAACGGCCGCGAGCCGAAGAAGCCGCCGCTCGCCGAGTACGGGCTCGGGTGCGCCGACTCGATCGCCGGGACGTCCCCGAGCAGCGGCCGCAGGTTGCGGGCGTCGCGCCCCCACAGGATCGCCACCAGCGGGCCGCCGCGCGCCACCAGCGCCCGGATCGCCTGCTCGGTGACCTCCTCCCAGCCCTTGCCCCGGTGCGCGGCGGGCTTGCGCGGCGCGGTGGTCAGCGCGCGGTTGAGCAGCAGGACGCCCTGCCGCGTCCACGGGGTGAGGTCGCCGTTGGACGGCTGGGGCAGGCCGAGGTCGCTGCCGTACTCCTGGAAGATGTTGATCAGGCTGGCCGGGATCGGCCGGGTCTCCGGCGCCACCGAGAAGCTGAGCCCGACGGCGTGGCCAGGCGTCGGGTACGGGTCCTGGCCGACGATCAGCACCCGCACGTCGGCGAAGGGCTGCTGGAAGGCCCGCAGCACGTTCGGCCCGGACGGCAGGTAGGTACGGCCGGCGGCCAGTTCGGCGCGCAGGAAGTCGCCCATGGCGGCGACCCGCCCGCCGACGGGCTCCAGGGCGGTGGCCCAACCGGGCTCGACGATCTCGTTCAGTGGACGCGGTGCCATGGTGGCCACCCTATCGGCCTACACCGACAGCGCGTTCAGCGGATGATCATGCACACGAGCCCGGAGCCGTCCGGCCCGGCGGCCGACCACGACGGGTCACCCGCTCACCCCACCGGCCGGCCGCGCAGCACCACCAGCCGCGGGTCGGCGAGCACCCGGACGTCCGCCCGCGGGTCCTCCCCGTACACCACGAAGTCGGCCGACTCCCCCTCCTCCAGCCCCGGCCGCCCCAGCCACTCCCGCGCACCCCAACTGGCCGCCGACAGCGCCTGCGCCGGGCTCAGCCCCGCCTTCACCAGCTCCGCCACCTCCTCCGCGACCAGCCCGTGCGCCAGCGAGCCGCCCGCGTCCGTGCCGACGAACACCGGGATGCCGGCGTCGTGCGCGGCGCCGACGGTGGCGTAGCGGCGCTCGTGCAGCCGCCGCATGTGGGCCGCCCAGGCCGGGAACCTGCCCTCGCCGCCGGCCGCCAGGCCCGGGAAGGTGGCGATGTTGACCAGCGTCGGGACGATCGCCACGCCGCGCTCGGCGAAGGCCGGGATCAGTTCCTCGGTCAGTCCGGTGGCGTGCTCGATGCAGTCGATGCCGGCCGCCAGCAGGTCCGGCAGCGACTCGGCGGCGAAGCAGTGCGCGGTGACCCGCGCGCCTTCCTCGTGCGCCGCCGCGATCGCCTCGGCCAGCGCGTCGCCGGGCCAGCAGGCGGCGAGGTCGCCGCGCTCACGGTCGATCCAGTCGCCGACCAGCTTCACCCAGCCGTCGCCGCGCCGGGCCTCCGCGCGGACGTACGCGGCGAGGTCGCCGGGCTCGATCTCGTGCGCGTAGTTGCGGATGTAGCGGCGGGTGCGGGCGATGTGCCGCCCGGCGCGGATGATCCGGGGCAGGTCCTCGCGCTCGTCGATCCACCGGGTGTCGGCGGCCGAGCCGGCGTCGCGGATCAGCAGGGTGCCGGCGTCACGGTCGGTGAGCGCCTGCTTCTCGCTGGTCTCCGCGTCGACGGCGCCGTGCGCGTCCAGGCCGACGTGGCAGTGCGCGTCCACCAGGCCGGGCAGCACCCAGCCGGTCACCGTCCGTACGTCCTCGGCGCCGGGCGGGCGGGTGAAGCTCACCCGGCCGTCCACGACCCAGAGTTCGTCCCGGACGTCCTCCGGACCGACCAGCACCCGACCCCGGACGTGCAGCACCGCGCCATCGCTCATGGCCCGCACTCTACCGACGGGGGTGTTCCCTGTAAGCAGCAAAGATGCGGCAGACTCGTTCCGGCACCCACCACCCCACGCCCGAAAGGCCGCTACCGTGAGTCCCTTCCTCGACCTCCCCCCGCTCAGCGCCGCCGAGTTCGCGGCGATCGAGGACCAGGTGGCCGCACTGCTGCACACCACCGCGGACGTCATCGTCACCCAGGGTGAGGCGCTGCTGCCGCTGGAGGCCGCGATCCGCGGCGCCGCGCACCCCGGCTCCACCGCGCTCAACGTCGTCACCGGCCCGTACGGGCAGACCTTCGGCAACTGGCTGCGCTCCTGCGGGGTCGAGGTCGTGGACCTGGCCGTCCCCTTCGACAGCGCGGTCAGCGCGCAGCAGGTCGCCGACGCCCTCGCCGCCCGTCCGGCCGTCGACTTCGTCTCCCTCGTCCACGCCGAGGCCGCCACCGGCAACACCAACCCCGTCGCCGGGATCGCCGCCGCCGTCCGCGAGCACGGCGCCCTGCTGATGCTCGACGCGGTCGCCTCCGTCGCCGCCGAGCCGCTGCTCACCGACGAGTGGGGCGTCGACCTGTGCGTCATCGGGGGCCAGAAGGCCATGGGCGGCCCTGCCGGGGTCTCCGCCGTCTCCGTCTCCCAGCGCGCCTGGGAACGGATCGCCGCCAACCCGGCCGCCCCGCGCCGCTCCTACCTGTCCCTGCTCGACTGGAAGGAGCGCTGGACGGACGCCGGGCGCACCGTGCTCCCGCACGCCCCCGCCCAGTTGGAGATGCTGGCCCTCGGCGCCTGCCTCGACCGGATCGCCGCCGACGGCCTGCCCGCCGTCATCGCCCGCCACCGCGCCGCCTCCGCCGCCACCCGCGCGGGCGCCCGCGCGCTCGGCACCCTCGCCCCGTTCGTCACCGAGGACGCCCACGCCGCCCCGGTCGCCACCACCCTGCGCACCCCGGCCGGCGTGCACGCGGCCGAGCTCGCCGCCCGCCTCGACCCCGCCCTCCCCGTCCAGCCCGGCGGCGGCCCCCTCGCCGCCTCGATGCTCCGCGTCAACCACTACGGCCCCGCCGCCGCCCTGCCCACCGTCCACGCCTGCCTCACCGCCCTCGCCACCGCGACGGACGCGGACCCGGCCCCGGCCCTGGCCGCCGCCGAAGCCGCCTGGACGGCCACTGTCCAGGGCTGACACCACGGCGCCGTCAAGGCCCGAGCACGCGGAGCGGCCCCCGGGACACTCGGTCCCGGGGGCCGCTCCGTCCCTCCCCCGGACAGGGCCTGGCCGCACACGGCACGGCGGGTTTCGGCCACGGGCTCCCGGCACAGTTCCCGCAGCGTTCATCTGCGCGGCACGCCGATCTCACCGGGGACCGGCAGGCTCCGGCCAGGGGTGAAGTTGGCTATACAACTTCACCCGAGACGCCGCCGAGGAGGAGACCACCGTGACCGAGCTGCCGCCGTACTGGCTGCGCGACAACTGCCCGTGCGCCGAGTGCCGGGACCCCCGGAACGGGCAGAAACTGTTCCAGATCGACGACCTGCCGCAGGACCTGGCGGTCGCCGCGAGCACCGAGACCGACGGGGGCCTGGAGGTGCTCTGGTCGGACGGGCACCGCTCGCGGTACCCGCTGGAGTGGCTGGGCGCCGAGCGGGACGGCGACGGGCGGACGGAGGAGGGCAAGCGGCTCTGGGTGGCGGCGGACTTCGCGCGCGGGATCCCCGAGGCGCGGTGGGAGGCGTACCTGTCCGACCCCGCCGAGCAGGCCGCCGTCCTCACCGCCGTGCGCAGCAGCGGCTTCGCGGTGCTGCGCGGGGTGCCGGCGGTGGAGCGGCAGGTCCTCGCGGTGGCCGAGAGCTTCGGCTACGTCCGGGTCACCAACTACGGGGAGCTGTTCGACGTCCGGGTCGAGCCGGATCCGAACAACCTGGCGTTCACCAGCGTCGCGATCGCGCCGCACACCGACAACCCGTACCGGGACCCGGTGCCGACGCTCCAGCTCCTGCACTGCCTGGAGAACTCCGCGACCGGCGGCGACTCCGGCCTGGTGGACGGGTTCCGGGCGGCGGCGGTCCTCCGGGAGGAGGCGCCGGCGGACTTCGAGACGCTCACCCGCACACCCGTCCCGTTCGTCTTCCGCGACCGCCGCACCGAACTGCGCGCCGACCGCCCGCTGATCGAGGTGGACGCCCTGGGCCGGATCCGCGAGGTGCGGTTCAACAACCGCTCGATCGGCACCCTGCGCGGGAGTTCCGCCGAACTGACGGCCTTCTACGCCGCGTACCGCCGCTTCGCCGCGATCACCCTGCGCCCCGAGCTCCAGCTCACCTTCCGCCTCGACCGCGGCGACTGCCTGATCTTCGACAACACCCGGCTGCTGCACGCCCGTACGGCCTTCCAGCAGGACGGCCACCGCCACCTCCAGGGCTGCTACGCCGACCTGGACACGCTGGGCAGCACCCTCGCCGTGCTGCACCGGCGCGCCACCGCGCTGGACGCGGTCGCCGGGCTGTTCGCGGGCGAGGGCGCCGGGGAGTACCTGGGCGAGGAGGTCACCATGGCCGAGCACATGCTCCAGGCCGCCGCTGCCGCCGAGGCGGCCGGGGCGCCGGACCACCTCGTCGCCGCCGCGCTGCTGCACGACGTCGGCCACCTCCAGGGAGCGCTGCACGGAAGGGACTTGATGGAGGGTCAGGACAATCGGCACAGCGACACCGGCGCCGACTGGCTGGCACGGTGGTTCGGCCCGGAGGTGACCGAGCCGGTCCGGCTGCACGTGGCCGCCAAGCGCTACCTGTGCGCGGTGGAGCCGGACTACCGGCAGCGGCTGTCCGAGGCCTCGGAGTACACCCTCACCGTCCAGGGCGGCCCGATGGACGAGCGGCAGGCCGCCGCGTTCGCCGAACTCCCTGGCGCCGCCGACGCGGTGGCCGTCCGCCGCTGGGACGAGCAGGCGAAGACGGCCGGGGCGCCGACACCCGGCTTCGAGCACTACCGCCCGCTGCTCGCCGCACTGATGAAGTGACCGGCGGCGCCCGGGAGGCGGAACGGGCTCAGTCCCCCTCCCGGGCGTGCCGCGAAAGCGCCGACGCGGCCAGCGAGTTGTGGATGCTGAACGCCACCGTCCCGGGCAGGTAGCGGTCCTGGGACCACTCCACCGGAGTGCCGGTCGGGTCCGTCGTGCGCCGCCGTTCGCGCAGCAGCGGGCCGCCGCGGCGGCAGCCGAGGAGCCGGGCGTCCTCGGCGTTGGCGGCCACGATGTCGATGGTGTGGTCGGCGTCGGTGAACAGGATGCCGTGCTCGCGCAGGACTTCGGTGTGCGAGACGACGTCCGCCGGCAGCTCGGCGACGATCTCGCCGACCCGCGGCGGGTAGACGGTCCGCTCGACCATCACGGGCGCGCCGGAGAGGGTGCGCAGCCGGACGGTCACGTACACCTCGGCGCCCGGCTCCAGGCGCAGTTGCTCGCGTTCGGCGGTGTCGGCGGGGCGGCGGACCAGCGAGTCCAGGATGCCGCCGGGCTCCTCGCCCATCGAGTACGCCCAGTGCGTGAAGCTGAGCAGTTCGGAGAAGCTCTGCACCCGGGCGCCCCCGAGCACGACGCGCCGGGTGCCGCGGCGGGAGGTGACCAGCCCGTCGGAGCGGAGGACGGCGAGCGCCTGGCGGACGGTGCCCCGGGAGACGCCGTACTGCTCGGCGAGCGCGCCCTCGGCGGGCAGCCGGCCGGCCTCGCCGTACGCGCCGGTGGTGATGGCCTCGCGCAGGTCGGCGGCGACCTTCCGGTACAGGGCGCCGGGAGCGCGCTCGGCGGGGCGCCCGGGCTCAAGTGCCACGTCAGTCAATGTCCCTCCTGGGGCGGTGTCCTGCGCAGCCGTACCGGCACGGACAGCCCGACCTTATCCCGCTGCGCCTTTGAAGCATCGCACCGAACGGATCACGCTCCGATGGCCGGATTCGACCGTTCCCGCAGCCGACCCCGGTTCTGGGCCGTCCGTTCACCTTCCCGTCATCGGACTCCGGCGTACTTACCTCCGTCAGCGAAGTTGGCTAGTCAACTCGGACGGCCTCGAACGGCTCCGGGCGGCTCCGAACGGCACCGGGCACCTCAGAACGGCTCCGAACGGCCACTCGCACGATCCCCCGATCAGACAACCCCACCGCAGCTCACCCCCTTGCAGTACACCCGATCAGGAGACTGACCCGTGTCCGTGCACCGCGCCCGTTCCGCCGCCTTCGCAGCGGTCCTGACCGCCGCCGCGCTGTCCCTCACCGCCTGCGGCTCCGCCGGCTCCTCCACCGCGAAGTCCGGCGACGCCGCGGGCGGCAAGAGCGCCAAGACCGCCACCTCGGTCGCCGACTTCGGCGGGATGGACGGCCTGATCGCCGCCGCCAAGAAGGAGGGGAAGCTGCACGTCATCACGCTGCCTCGCGACTGGGCGAACTACGGCAAGCTGATGGACGACTTCAAGGCGAAGTACGGCATCGAGATCGAGGACGAGAACCCCGACGGCGCCAGCCAGGACGAGATCAACGCGATCACCTCCCGCAAGGGCCAGGACCGCGCCCCCGACGTCGTCGACCTCGGCTCGGCCTTCGCGCTCAGCGCCGCCAAGCAGGGCCTGCTGGCCCCGTACAAGGTCACCGACTTCGACAAGATCCCGGCCACCATGAAGAACGCCGACGGCCTGCACTACAACGACTACGGCGGCTACATGTCGATCGCGTGCGACGCCAAGAAGGTGTCCGCCTGCCCGAAGACCTTCGCCGACCTGCTGAAGCCCGAGTACAAGGGCATGGTCGCCCTGAACGGCAACCCGACCAAGGCCGGTGCCGCGTTCGGCGCCGTCTACGCGGCGGCGCTCGCCAACGGCGGCTCGCTGGACAACATCCAGCCCGGCATCGACTTCTTCGCCAAGGTCAAGCAGGCCGGCAACTTCAACCCGGTCGAGGTCACCCCGGCGACCATCGAGAAGGGCGAGACCCCGATCAGCATCGACTGGTCGTACCTGAACGCCGGCTACGCCGACAAGTTCAGGAGCAAGGGCATCGACTGGCAGGTGGCCATCCCCTCGGACGGCTCCTACGCGCAGTACTACAACCAGGCGATCAACAAGGACGCGCCGCACCCGGCCGCCGCCCGCCTGTGGGAGGAGTACCTGTACAGCGCCGAGGGCCAGAACGGCTTCCTGGGCGGCTACGCCACCCCGGCCCTGTTCGACGCCATGAAGACGGCCGGCACCCTGGACGCCGCGGGCGCCGCGAAGCTCCCCCCGGTCGAGAAGCCCTTCACCACCTTCCCGACCCAGGAGCAGACGGACACGGCCAAGAAGACCGTGACCGAGAACTGGGCCAAGGCGATCGCGGGCTGACCTGACGATGACCACGGCTCCCACCCCGGTGCCGGCCCCCGCCTCCGCCGCCCAGAGCGGCGGGGGCGCCCCCGGCCCCGCAGCAACCACCCCCGCCACCGCCGACGCCACCACGGCCGAGGCCACCGACACCGCGGCCGAGACCGCCGCGGCCAAGAGCACCGAGACCGCCAGGGCCCCCCGCCCCGGCAAGCCCCGGGCCGGCCGCGGTCGCGCCTGGATGGCCGCCCTCCCCCTGCTCCTGTTCTTCCTGGTCGGCTTCGGCCTGCCCGCCGTCGCGATCGCCATCGGCGCGTTCACCACCTCGCCCGACGCCCCCGACGGCGGCGGCACCTTCACCACCGACAACCTCACCGGCTCGCTGCAGGGCGCCTACTGGACCGCCCTGTGGGGCAGCGTCAAGCTCTCCCTGCTGACCGCGCTGATCGCCGCCGTGGTCGGCCTGCCGCTGGCCCAGGCCGTGGCCACCTCCCGGTTCCGGGTGTTCCGCGAGGCGGTGCTCTCCGCCTCCGGCGTGCTCGCCAACTTCGGCGGCGTGCCGCTCGCCTTCATGTTCGTCGCCACCCTCGGCAACGCCGGCGAGGTCACCAAGAAGTTCGGCCTCACCAGCCACGGCTGGAACCTCTACACCTTCACCGGCCTCTCCGTGGTCTACCTGTACTTCCTGGTGCCGCTGATGGTCATCACCATCACCCCGGCCCTGGAGGGCCTGCGCACCCAGTGGCGCGAGGCCGCGTACAACAACGGCGCCACCGTCGTGCAGTACTGGCGGCACGTGGCCCTGCCGGTCCTGGTGCCCTCGCTGCTCGGCGGCTTCGTGCTGCTGTTCGGCGCCTCCTTCGCCGCGTACGCCACCGCCGAGGCCATGGTGGGCAGTTCGGTGCCGCTCATCTCGATGCAGATCGGCGACGCGCTGTCCGGCAACGTCCTGGTCGGCCAGGGCAACCTCGCCCTCGCCCTCGGCCTCGACATGATCGTGGTCGCCTGCCTGGTGATGGCCGTGTACCTGCCCCTTCAGCGCCGGAGTGCCAAGTGGCTCGCCTGATCAATCGCATCCGTTTCGGCCGCGGCCTCGTCCTGCTGCTCTGCGGCGTCTACTTCGCCGTACCGCTGGCCTCCTCGGTGATCTTCAGCGTCGACGACAACAAGGGCGGCACCACCTTCCGGGCCTACACCGAGTTGCTGAACGCGCCCGGCTTCCTGGACAGCCTGGTGCTGAGCCTGGAGCTGGCCGGCGTCACGGTGGCGGTGCTGCTGCTCCTGCTGGTCCCGGCGATGCTCGCCGCCCGGCTCGGTGCGCCGAAGCTACGCCCGGTGATCGAGGTGATGTGCTCGATGCCGCTGGTCGTCCCCGTGGTCGCGCTCACCACCGGCATCATCGGCGTGCTGCGCTGGGGCCCGGACTACCTCCAGGACACCCCGCTGTTCCAGACCATCGTGGCCATCCAGGACCCGAAGTTCCCGATCGTCCTGGTCATCGCCTACGTGCTGATGGCGCTGCCGTTCGCCTACCGGGCGCTGGACGCCGGGCTGCGCGGCGTGGACGTCGCCACCCTGGTCGAGGCCGCCCGCAACTGCGGGGCCGGCTGGCTGCGCGCGGTGTTCACCGTCGTCCTGCCGAACCTGCGCAGCGCGCTGCTGAACGCGGCCGTCCTCACCGTCGCCCTGGTGCTCGGCGAGTTCACCACCGCCTCCATCCTCGGCTTCGCCCCCTTCTCGGTGTGGATCAACTCCAACGGCAAGAGCGACGGCCAGATGTCCGTCGCCGTCTCGATGCTCAGCCTGCTGATCGTCTGGCTCGTCCTGCTGCTGATGTCCGCCGCCGGCCGCGGCCGCAAGGGCGCGCGGGCCTGAGGCGCCCCGCCGCACGGCCATCCCGCGCTCCGGCCGCACGGTCCTGAACCACCCCACGCTTTCCAGGAGTTACCAGCCATGACCACGGTTTCCGCCCCCGTCACCGGTGTCGCGCTCGCCCCCGGCGGCGCCACCGTCGAGTTCCGCTCGCTGCGCCGCTCGTTCGGCGCCACCACCGCCCTCGACGGCCTGGACCTGACCGTCCACCCGGGCGAACTGCTCGCCCTGCTCGGCCCGTCCGGCTGCGGCAAGACCACCGCGCTGCGCATCCTGGCCGGCTTCGAGCAGCACGACTCCGGCGAGGTCCTGGTCGACGGGCAGGACATCACCGCGATCCCCGCCCACAAGCGCGACGCGGGCATGGTGTTCCAGTCGTACAGCCTCTTCCCGCACCTGACCGCGCTGGACAACGTCGCCTTCGGGCTGCGGATGCGCGGCGCCGGCAAGGCCGAGCGCCGCAAGCGCGCCCAGGAACTGCTGGAGCTGGTCGGCCTGCCGCACCGCGCCGAGCACTACCCGCACCAGATGTCCGGCGGCCAGCAGCAGCGCATCGCGCTCGCCCGGGCGCTCGCCCTGCAGCCGCGCGTGCTGCTGCTCGACGAGCCGCTGTCCGCGCTGGACGCCAAGGTCCGCCTCCAACTGCGCGAGGAGATCCGCCGGCTCCAGCAGGAACTGGGGATCACCACCCTGTTCGTCACCCACGACCAGGAGGAGGCGCTGTCGATGGCCGACCGGGTCGCGGTGCTGCGCGCGGGCCGGCTGGAGCAGTGCGCCACCCCGTCCGAGCTGTACGGCCGCCCGGCCACCGCGTTCGTCGCCGAGTTCGTCGGCACCATGAGCCGCATCCCGTGCACCCGCACGTCCGACGGCGTCGAGGTGCTCGGCCGCCGGCACGCGGTGGACGGCGACCTGCCCGCCGACGGCGAGCTCCAGGTGCTGGTCCGCCCGGAGAACGTCACCCTGACCCCGTCCGAGGCCGGCCCGGCCCTGGTGATCACCGCGTCCTTCCTGGGCGCCGTCACCCGGCTCACCGTCCGCCTCGACGACGGCACCGAGGTCAAGGCCGACCTGCCGACCGAGGCCGCCGCCGCGCTGCCGGCCGGCTCGCGCGCCGAACTCCTGCTGCCGGAGCGTCCGGTGCTGGTGGACCGCCGCACCGTCTGAGAGCCTCGAACCCCATCTGCGTAGCACCATCTGATGAACCACCGAAGGTACCGCCATGCCTGAAGCCCCGACGCCCTCCTCCCCCACGCCCGGCGCCCCGACGCCCGGCCCCTCGACGACCGAGGCCCCCCGCCCCGCCGCCGTCCTGTTCGACATGGACGGCACCCTGGTCGACACCGAGCAGCTCTGGTGGCAGGCCGCCGCCGAACTCGCCGACGAACTCCACCACGCGCTCACCGACCAGGACGCCCCCGAAGTGCTCGGCCAGGCCGTCGAGCACACCGCCGCCCACCTGCACAGGGTCAGCGGCACCACCCTCACCGAGGCCGAACTCGCCGCCCGGCTCGGCGAGTCCTTCGCCGCCAAGGTCGCCGCCGAGACCGTCCCGCGCCCCGGCGCGCTCGCCCTGCTGGCCTCCCTGCGGGACGCGCGGGTGCCCACCGCGCTGGTCTCCGCCTCCCCGCGCCAGGTCGTCGACCTGGTCCTCGCCGCCATCGGCCGGGACTGGTTCGCCGTCACCCTGGCCGCCGAGGACACCCCGCGCACCAAGCCCGCACCGGACCCTTACCTCGCCGCCGCCGAACGGCTCGGCCTGGACCCGGCCACCTGCGTCGCCGTCGAGGACACCCCGACCGGAGTCGCCTCCGCCGCCGCGGCCGGCTGCGCCGTGCTCGCCGTGCCGTCCACCGCGACGCCGATGCCCGACGGCGGCCGGATCACCCTGCTCGCCAGCCTGGAACAGGCCGACCTCGCCCTGCTGGGGAAGCTCGGCGCCGCCCGGGCCGTTTGACCGGCATGCCCTATCTCCTGCTCTCCCTCGCCATCCTGAGCGAGGTCTGCGCGACCAGCTGCCTCAAGCTCACCGAGGGGTTCACCCGTCTCTGGCCGAGCGTGGGGGTGGCGGTCGGCTACGTGCTGTCCTTCGTGCTGCTCGGGCGCGCGCTCAAGCACATCCCGGTCTCGGTCGCCTACGCCGTCTGGTCCGGGGCCGGGACGGCGGCGGTCGCCGGAATAGGCGTGGTCGCCTTCGGCGAATCGCTGGGACGCCTCCAGTGGCTGGGGATCGCCCTGGTGATCGTCGGAGTGGTCGTGCTCAACCTCAAGAACAGTCACTGACGGGCCGCCCCCGGCCTGCGGTGCTGGTCAACTACCCTTTCGGAGCGGGAAGTCGGATGTGCCGACCGCCCGCTCCGAGTGGTTCGCTACCGTGGGCCCCATGAGCGACCCACGACCCCACCACTACCGCTTCGTCCACCGCGAGCTCGCCCGCCAGGTCCTCGAATTCGGCCCGCGGCTGACCGTCCCGGACGCCGGCGGCAGCCTCCTGCCCGTCCTCACCGGCATCTGGGACAACCTCGGCCAGACCCTCCCGCCCGAGGACCGGCTGCCCAGCCACGGTCTGGACTGCCAGCACCTGCGGGCCGACGGCCACCCCCTGCTGCTCGTCACCCTCCCCACCCCGACCAGCGCCACCGAGGCCCACTTCGTCGCCGCCGTCCACCCCCAGGGCACCAAGACCGTCCGCTACGTGACCCTGGAGCACGCGCTCAACCCCTTCGACGGCAGCCCCGGCACCGTCCTCGGCGAGTGGTCGTCCGAAGGCCACCTCAACCACGGCGAGGGCCCCTCCCCCGTCGCCGAGCTGTTCGTCGCCGCGGTGGCGAAGCTCGTCACCCCGAAGAAGCGCGGTTTCTGGCGCCGCTGACCCCGACGCGGCCGCGCGCCGACGCATCGTCAAGGTCCCGTCATCGCACCGCGAAGCACCCGTCACAACGGATCGCCCGCGCACCGACTGCGGCTATGCTCGGCCGGTCACGCCATCGACACATCGGGGGAGCAGTGGCCGACTTCACGGTCAGCACCGAGTTCCTCGCCAAGCTGGCCAAGGACCTCAAAGGCTGCGGCGACGAACTCGACCAGGGACTCAAGGCGCTCAAGGAAGCGAGTCGCAGCGGACTGGGCTACGACTTCCTCGACGAGGCCTGCGGACACTTCCAGGGCACGTGGGAGTACGGGCTGAAGAAGGTCCGGGAATGCGTCAAGATCCTTGACGACGGCCTGGAGAAGGTGCAGCAGGGCTACGACAGCACCGAACAGGACACCACCAAGGCCCTCACCCCCCAGGGGCGCTCATGACCGACCCCACGCCCGACTGGTCCGGCCTCGGCTTCAACCCGACCCCCGGCGACACCGCCGCCGTCACCGGCCTCAGCGGAAGCCTGCGCCGGGTGGGCCAGCACCTGACCGACGTCCACACCACGCTCTCGCAGCTCTCCGCCGACCAGGGCCAGTGGACCGGCGAGGCCGCCAAGGCCTTCGCCGGCCAGTTCGGCAAGCTCCCCGCGTACCTCCAGGACGCCGCCGACTCGATCACCGCCGCCTACCAGGCCCTCGACGTCTGGTACCAGGCGCTGACCGAACACCAGCCCAAGGCCGCCGAGTTGGCCCGCTCCGCGGTCGCCGCCAAGCAGCAGAAGGAGCAGGCCGAACAGGCGCACACCGCCGCGGCCGCCGCCCCCGACCTCAAGCTCGCCGGCCAGACCTTCCCCGACGACGCCGGCCTCGCCGCCGCCGAACAGCGCTACACCAAGGCGAAGGACCACCTGGACGCGGCCGCCGCGCTCGTCAGCAGCGCCGCCAACGACCTCACCCAGCTCCAGAAGCAGGCCCACGAACTCGCCGGGGGCCACAAGTCCGACGCCCACAAGACCGCGGCCGCCATCCGCAAGGCCGCCGACAGCAAGGCCCCGCCGGAACCCGGCTGGCTCAGCAAGGTCGGCAACTGGCTCAAGAACCACGGCGCCGACATGCTCACCGTCGCCGCCGGCATCTGCGGCGTCGCGGCGATCTTCTTCCCCGCCTTCGCGCTGCCGGCCCTCCTGCTGAGCGCCGCCGCGGCAGGCGCTCACGTGAAGCAGTACGGCATCAAGGGACTGATGCCGACCAGCATGGCGAACCTCGGCAACGACCTCACCCTGGCCGGTGATCTCCTCGGGGCGCTCCCCGGAGGAGCCCTCCTCAAAGGCGGAATCACCGCGTTCAGGGGTGCCCGCGCGACCGGCACCGGGGTCAAGGCCGTGAGCGCCGGCACCACCGAGATCCGCACCGCCGCCAGGGCGATGGACCCGGCCAGCCCGATCTTCACGACGGCGATCGAGAAGCCCGCCGTCAAACTCGGGCTATCCAAGGCCGCTGCGATGAACGTCTCCGACGGCGTGCAGGCAGCCAGTGGCGTCGCGCTGACGGCCCCTACCGCCTGGGGCCTCACCCAGGACAACCCGAGCCCGGGGCTGAGCGCCGCGGTGAACTACACCACCGGAGGCGGGACGGCGCTCAACGGTGCCGGATCCGCCATCGGCGGCAGCGGCAAGAGCCGGATCGTAGCCGGACTGCTCGGTGGCGGCAGTGCGATCGTCACCGGTGTGTGGGGAGTCGGCCATGGCTGACACGACCGCCCCGTCGTTCTGGCTCTCCCTGCCCGAAGGGTTCACGAGCATCGACCTGTCCGAGGATCCGGGCGACCGCATGAGTCGGATCGTGGACGGACTCGACGCGCTCACCGATGCCGGTCCGGAACAGAAGCTCGGTATCACTGTCTCCGCCGAGCTCGCCCTCCAGGCGCAGCTGCGCGAGGGTGCGGTCCACGTCTCCAACTGCCTGGTACAGACCGAGGAAGGCACGATCGTCCAGGGCATGTTCAGCCTGTTCCTCCGCGAGCAGGAGCAAGGCGCCCCGGGCACCTACCCCCAGCGCGTCGCCGAGGAGCTCGCGGCCGCCTGGCCGGACGCCGACGTCGACGTCCTCGACTTCCGGCTCGGCCGTGCCACCGTGACCGTCCGCGACCTGGCCGTACCCGTGTCCGGGGCGGTCTACGGCCTGCCGGGATCGGGCGTCGTCACCGTCCGCCAGCTGGAAGCCCTGTTCCCTCATCCGTGGAGCCCTCACGTGCTCGCCGTCGTCTTCACCACCCAGCACCTGGACTACTGGGACGGGTGGTCGGTCCTGGTGGGCGCCGCCATCAGTGGGATCTCCTTCCACCCTCCGCTCGACGAAGCACAGAACGCCCTGTCGCCGGAGCGGCGGGACACCATCCGAAAGGCCTTCGGGTGACACTCGCCCAGTCCGCCCCAGAGACGGGAAGCAAGGCGCGCTGGCTCCGCCGTGGCGCCGTCCTGGTCGCCGTCCTGACCTGCCTGTCCGTCGGCACCGTCCTCGCGTTCGTGTACGTCGGCACCCTCCTGGCTTTCGGCCTGGGTGCGCTCTACATGGTCGCGACGGGCGTCGGACTGGCGAAGCTCGGAGGACCGGGGAACGACCCCGATGGCAAGGACGTCAGCGCCGGGCTGGTCCTCGTCTTCTTCGCCGTACTCATCGCCACCGGTGCGGGCGCCGACGCCTGGCACAACCAGCTGCTGGGTTCGGGGCGGGACGTCAAGGCGGTGGTCATCGCCGAGCACGTCGACAAGTCGATCCACGGCACGAAGCGGACGTACGACCTCTCCACGCAGGGCGAGAAGGTCCCCGGCGGACCCCTGGAGCCGGACAGTCGGCGCTTCAACCCCGGCGACCACGTCACCGTCCGGATGGACCCGGCCGGCCGGGTCGCCCCCAAGCTGCCCGGGGAGGCCGATTCCCCGGCATCCCTGTGGAGCGCGATCGGAATCAACGCGGTCATCGCCCTGTTCCTGCTGTGGTTCGCCTACGACAGCAGCAAGCCGCCCCGGGACCCGCGCCCGGCCGGACCGTGGCGCGAGCGCATGCGCCGACTCGACGGGCTGCCGCTCACCGCGGCGGCGACGGCGGTCTCGGTGCCCTGGCTCCTGTGCTTCCTGCTCGTCCAGAACCGTCTCGGCTTGGCCCTGATGGTCGCGATCCCCTATCCCCTCGCCGGGTTGGCGGCCTTCGGCTCGCTCGTTCGCGACGAGGACCGGAAGCAACCCCAGGGCCTGGTCCTCCTCGCGGTCGGTCTCGTCTTCACCGCGCTCGCCCTGTTCCTCTGACCGACGACCCGGCACGCGCCGGCGGAAGGAGTCGGGACGGTACGGAAGGCATTCGGACGATGACCGCCCGGTTCGGCCGGGGCACACAGGGCCGAGTTGGCCGACGAGGTCCCCGGCAGGGGCCGGGAACAGAGTTCCGCCCGGCTCAAGCCCGGCGACGTGATCACCGTCCGGTGACGCGCGGCCGAGCCGACCAGCCCGCCACGGCGTGACGCCCGTCACACGAAGTATCGGCAACCCTGTCGCTCCGAACGGGCATCTCACTCCTCGCTGCTCATGACACACGGACAGTACGGGGGATGACGCCATGGCGGATGACGGGGCGAAAGCCGGCGGCCCGGAGTTCAAGATCCGGCCGGGGGACCTGAAGGCGGCCGCGCCGACCTTCCAGGCTCAGAGCAAGGCACTCAAGGACGCCCTCGACACGCTCAGGCACAGCCTCGCCGGCGCCGGCGGCCCGTGGGGCGACGACAAGCAGGGCAAGGAGTTCGCCCAGGCCTACAACGGCCCGCACGACCACGTGCTCTCCGCGCTGGACACCCTGGTTAAAGGCCTCACCAGCATTCACGACGGGCTGAACGCCCACGCCGACAACCACACCGACGCCGACAACCACGTCCGCAAGGACCTGACGCCGTGATCGGCCGCCCACCGCGGAGGGAGCCGGCGCGTGGGTGAGTCCGCGGCCGAGAAGATCGTCCGCAAGGTCACCGGCCTGTGGTGGCCCGACGCCGACCCGGACCAGCTCCGCACGGTCGCCGCCGCCTGGGACACGATGGCCACCGCCATCGACAACGTCACCGCGCCCACCCACCAGGCCGCCGCCGCCATCGTCGCCAACAACCACGGCCCCGCCATCGACGCCTTCGGCAAGTTCTGGGGCCAGTACTACGGAGGCAAGGGCAAGGGCTGGCTCCCCGATGTCGCCGCCGCCTGCCGCAACCTCGCCAAGGCCCTGCGCGCCTTCGCCGACGAGGTCGACAAGGCGCTCAAGAAGCTGAAGGAGGAGGCCGCGATCGTCGGCGCGACCCTGGTCGCCGGCACCGCCCTCGCCATCTTCACCGCCGGCATCTCCGAAGCCGCCGCCGGCACCGCCGCCGCGGGCATCATCGCCACCGCCGCGAGCCTCGGCGTCGCCGTCTCCGAAGCCATCGCCACCATCGCCGCCACCATCCTCACCGGCGTCGTCTTCGGCGCCGTCGAGGCCATCGCCGTCGACCTCGCCGTCGCCCAGCCGATCCGCGTCGAGTTCTTCGACGACGGCGGCTACAGCCTCCAGGAGGCCGTCGACTCCGCCGAGACCGGCGGCGTGATGGGCGGCGCCGGAGGCGGCCTCGGCGCCGGCGGCCGCGTCGTCGCCGGCGGCCGCGTCGTCGCCGGCGGCCGCGTCGTCGCCAACACCGCCGAGGGCGCCGAGAACGCCTCCGTCGCCCTCGCCGGCCTCGCCAAGGCCGCGGGCGCCGCCGACACCCTCCCCGGCCGCATGCTCACCGGCGCCGGCCTCACCTACGGCTACGACGCCACCTTCAAAACCGGCCCGGTCATGCCCCTCGACCTCATCCTCGGCGCCATCGGCAGCGCGGCGGCTTCCGGGGGGTCGAAGAACCCCCACTACGAGGCCGAGGGCTGGAGCGGCGCGGGTTGGGTCTTGAAACCCTCGGAGTTCGCAGGCAAGGCATACGAGCAGATCCGCGCGACCGACAACAAGGTCGACCTGCCGAAGATCGCCAAGACCACCGGCGTGGACGAGAGCGTGCTGCGCCAGGTCAAGGCCCACCTCTTCCGCTCGCAGCACGAAGTCACGACCGGTCCGAGCGAAACGAAGAAAGGTCTCTTCACGCCCCGCGACGACATCGCCCAGAACTGGCTGGACGCCCAGGCGGGCACGATCAAGCCCAAGAACCTGGAGAAATTCAAGGCGTTGCTGGCCCACGAATACATCGAGAGCGAACTCATGAAGGGCGGCCTGCCCTACGTCTCGAAGGATCCGGACCTCTGGGACGCGACGGGCTGGAAGAAGTTCCCCAAAACACTCGACAAGGCCGGTGCCCACGACTTGGCCCCGCACTCCGACGAGGGTCACTTCAAGCACTGGAAGACGCTCGGTCTGGAGCCGCCCTCCGGCCTCGCGAGCGACCTTTCGAACATTGATAGCGTGGTCTCCGAGATCAAGCAGCAGCTACGCAGGAACGGGGTGAAGGTCAAGTGACAGAGGATCCGTCACGTGTCGTGCTTGAGCGCCTGCGGGACGTCCCGTGGGGCGACTGGGACCTCGCGTACGGTCATGCCGGGTCCCGGGTCCAGCTGATGCGCGAGTACCTGCGCCGCTCCGCCTGCTGGGCTGACGCCTTCGGTGCCGAGAAGCTCTGGCCGTTCTTCGACATCGGTCGGCACATCGACCCGGAGGTCCGTGCCGCCCCCGAAGTCACCGCCGCCCTCGATGATTTCGTCGACAACACCATCGGCCGGCGCACCCTGGAGGAAACCTGCCGGGGCGCCGTGCACTGGCCCGCCTTCCGTCAAGGGACGAGCTTCGCTCTCCCTGACCTGCCCGACCCCTACGAGCCGCTGCTGCTGATGTTCGAGCGCGGCGGCGGCTTCTACGTCGAAGAAATGATCGACCTCGACGGCGCCGCCGTCCCGCAGGGGCAGCTGTCCGACCACCTCTCACCGATCCCCGTCGTCACCCTCGACTCGGCTGCCCTGGACGCTCTCGACGACGCCTGAGCCCAGCCGCCCATGGGCTCCACCTCGTGGGAATCCTCACCGTCTGCCTCAATGTCGAGACCGCCGACGGCATGTAGGCCTGCCTGACGAAGGCCCACGCGTGCCGCCTCCTCCTCGGTGCCGAGGAAGTTCCCCCTCCCGCCCGACCAGCCCCCGTGTCCGGGGGCGAGGGGACGCGTCGTACTCTTCCAGCCCGATCGGACGCACGCGGGGAGAGTCATGGGTACGACCAGGGACCGCAGCCGGGCCACCGCGCTGAGCACTGTCCTGATCCTGGGCGTCCCCGTGGGGACGTTCGGGCTGGTGCTCGCGGGCACCTACCTCGGTGGGGCTGCCGCGTCGCTGCTCGGGCTGGTGCTGGTGGTGGCCTGGGTGGTGGGTTTGGTGCGGCTGCTGGGGCGGTGGGTGGGCTGTTGGGTGGCGCTGTTCGCCGTCGTCCTCGCGGGCGTGGCGACGGGGGCCGTGGCCATGGCGCGGGACGACGTGATCCTGCGGCTGTCCGGCGAGACGGTGACGGCCCGGGTCACCGGGGAGACGGACCGCCTCGCCGGGAAGCACCCGTCCTCGATGTACGACCTCGCGGCCGAGGACGGCACCGCGTTGCCCGGCGGCGAGTTGTCGACGGGGCTGCGCGCGCTCGCGGTCGGTGACCGGGTGACGGTCCGTTTCGATCCGGCCGGCCGCGCCGACCCGCAGCGCCCGGGGGACATCAGCCTTCCCCGGGATCTCGGGCTCGCCGTCGGGCTGACGGCCGCCCTGATGCTCGCCGTCACCTGGCTGTGCCGCGAGTCGGCCCGGCGGCGAGGCGGCGGAGCGGCCGGGCCGGTGTCCTGATCCGACCCCGGGGAGCAGGAAGTCGGCCGGGCCGACTTCCTGCTCCGGGAAAAGGATCGATCAGCCCAGCAGAGCGGGCAGTTCCGCGACCGAGCCCAGCACGTGCGTCGCTCCGTCGGCGCGCAGCCGGGCCTCGTCGTGGGCACCGGTGAGCACGCCGGCGACGACGGACGCTCCGGCCCGTACGCCGGTCAGCATGTCGTAGCCGGTGTCGCCGGCGACGGCGATCTGCCGAACCGACTCGACTCCGGTCCGCAGCAGCGCGGTGAGCGCGAGGTCCGGGTAGGGGCGGCCGCGGCCGGCCTCGGCGGGGCTGAGGGTGAGGTCGGCGACGGACTGCCAGCCGAGGGCGGTGAGGATGCGGTCCTGGGTGGCCCGGGAGAAGCCGGTGGTGAGGGCGACCTTCCGGCCCTGGCCGCGCAGTTCGGCGATGGCTTCGGCGGCGCCGGGCAGGGCGGCGCAGTGCCCGGCGTCGACGAGGTCGTGGTAGGCGGCCTCGAAGGCGGTGTTGGCCCGCCGGGCCTCGTCCTCGTCCCCGAAGAGGTGCCGGAAGACGGAGATCTTGGATTCGCCCATGGTGGCGCGGACGTGTTCCAGCATGGGGCCGAAGCCCGGGCTGCCGGCCTCGACACCGAGCGTCCGGGCGGCGGCGGTGAAGGCCTGTTCGACGAGGCCGTCGTCGGCCACGGTGGTGCCGGCCATGTCGAGGACGACCAGGCGGATATCAAAGGACATGTCAACTACCCTTACAGGTTTGCGAGTTCGGCGGTGGTTTCGGCGATGGCCGGGGAGCAGGTCATGCCGCGGCCGCCGGGGCCGGTGACGAGCCAGACGCCGTCGCGGAGTCGTTCGCGGTGGACGACCCGGGTGGTGTCGACGCACTGCGCGTACACCCCGGCCCAGCGGCGGCGGACGCGCGGCAGGGGGCGGCCGAGCAGGTCCTCGGCCACGGCGACCAGGTGGTCGTACGGGTCCTCGACGACGTCGAAGCCGAACGGCTGGTCGTACTCGTGGGTGTCGCCGATGGTGAGGCCGCCGTCGCGCCGCTGGACCATGAGCAGCTGCATCTTGTGTTCGGCGGCGACGTCGGGCTGCGGCTGGGTGTCGCGGAGGCGGTCCAGGGCGGTGCCGGCGAAGGCCGGGTAGTAGCGGAAGCTGTCGCCGTCGGCGACGGAGGTGGTGAGGGTCTCACCGAGCGGGTCGGTCTGCATCATCTGCAGCCGGACCCTGCGTACGGGCAGCGAGGGGGCGAGTTCGCGGACGAGGCCGCCGAGCCAGGCGCCGGTGCAGAGAATGACGAGGTCACCGGTGTGGATGTCGCCGTGGTCGTCGCGGACGGCGTTCTCGCCGATCACGTCGCGGACCTCGCGGCCGGGCAGGAAGGTGTAGCGGCCGGTGGCCTGGAGGGCGGCGCGCAGCGCGGGCTGGGCGGTGCGGGGTTCGACGGCGGCGTCGCGCTCGCACCACAGGGCGCCGAGGAGTTCGCCGCGCAGGGCGGGGTTGGCGGCCCTGGTCTGGTCGGCGTCGAGCAGCCGGTAGCCGCGGGCGGTGGCGTCGGGCAGGGTGAGTGCCTGTTCGGCGACGGCGAGTTCGGCCTGGGTACGGATCGCGGTGAGCGATCCGTTGGCGCGGAAGCCGAGGTCGGGGACCCGGGCGCCGATGCCTTCCCACAGTTCGCGGGCGCGCAGCGCGGTGTCCAGTTCCTCGCCCTGCGCGCGGCCGCTGACCCAGACCAGGCCGAAGTTGCGCACCGAGGCGCCGCGCGCCTCGGTCTCGCGCTCCAGGTGGACGACCTCGTGGCCGCGTTCGACGGCATGCCAGGCGTGCATGGTGCCGAGCACGCCTGCTCCTACGACGATGACTCTCATGCGGCCAGGCTGGTGCGCCCAGGTGTCCTGGGGGCGTCCCGGCAGCGTCCCGCAGATGAATCACCCGAAAAGTTGTACAGACAACCCTGGGGGCCGGACAGGGCCTACGGCCGCAGCACCCGCGCCCGCAGGTAGTTGCGCCGCCCGAAGTTCGGCTCGTCCACCGCCGTCAGCTCCTCCACCTGGAACCGGTACAGCGCCGCCGCCCCGCCCCCGGTGAGGAACTGCCGCCGCACCTGCTCGTCCTGCGCGAAGGACGGGTACCGCCCCTGGTAGGCGGCCAGCGCCGCCTCGGCCTGCCGCCCCCAGGCCTCGCTCGCGCCGCCGGCCAGCTGCAGGCCGCGCAGCTGCTCGCCGAAGACCGGCGGCGGCAGGAAGACGGTGGCGGCGGCCCGGGCCTCCTCGGCGAGGTGGTGGCTGTGCCGGGTGGAGCGCTCGCTGACGAAGTACAGGACGAGGTCGTCGTCGTACGCGAAGAAGGCCAGGTTGGCGTGCGGGCCGTGCTCGTGGCCGGCGGTGGCGAGGGTGAGCACCATGGCCTCGGCGAGCAGGCCCTCGACGCCCTTGTGCGGCGACTCGCCCGGCCAGTCCCCCTGCGTGATGTCGAGTCGGTACGGCATTGGCACTCCCTCCGCTGGCACGCCCGGCGCTCCCGCGCCCCGGCACGACTGAGCCGGGCGGGTTCCCCGCGAAGGGGCCCCACGCCCGGCTCACATGCTCTACCCGCCACCCCGGCCAGACAAGGGTCGGACGGGCTACGGGGAGGCTACGGAATCAGCGCTGTCGGGTCTCGTCGTCAGTGCCGTCGGCACCCGCCGACAGTGCCCCCGGCACCCGCCGTTCAGTGCTGCCGAGTCCCGTACGCGGCGTGGCGGCCGGCCGTCACCGGCACCGCGCCCGGGCCGAGCAGCGGGCGCAGCGCACCCGTCCGCATCCGGTCCACCAGCGGCCCGCAGCGGCCGGCGAGCGGCGCCAGCACCACCGCGACCAGGAGGCCGACCAGCGCGCCGACGGCCACGTCGTGCGGGTAGTGCACGCCGACCCAGACCCGGGAGGCGCCCATCAGCACCGCGAAGATCCCGGCGATCCAGCCGAGCCGCCGGTCGGCGAACCAGAGTGCGGTGGCGGCGGCGAAGGCGATCACGGTGTGGTTGCTGGGGAAGGACCAGTCACCGGCGCCGGGGCAGGTCTCCAGCGAGACGCTGCCGGGGATCTGGGCGCACGGCCGGACTTCTTCGACCATGCCCTTGAGCACCGAGTTGACGCCGTACGCGACGACGACGATCACCGGCGAGGCGAGCACCTTGGCCATCACGGCCGAGTCGGCGCCGCGCGCCCGCCACCAGGCGTAGAGCATGAAGACCGCGAACAGGCCGAGGCCGAGCGCCGACCAGACCTTGATCAGCTCGTCGAGCCAGTGCGGGGCGGCTTGCGCCCACCCGTTCACCCGGGTGTAGAGGCTGCCGTCGATGCCGCTGCCGTCGTAGACGGCGAGAGCCCGGGAAGACGTCACTTGTCACCTCCGTGACGGTGCGCCTTACGGGCGCGGAACAGTTCGAGAACAATGGGGAGCACGGAGACAACTACTACCAGACCGATGATCGGGAGCAGATATCTGTCGATGCTGGGGATCGACGATCCGAGCCCGTACCCGGCGAGCACGACGCCGACGGTCCAGACTGCGCCGCCGGTCACCTGCCAGAACGTGAACGAGCGGGCCGGCACTTCGAGCACGCCGCAGAGCGGGTTCAGCACCGTTCGGACCACCGGGATGAAGCGGGCGAGCACGATCGCCTTGCCGTGGCCGTACTTGCCCAGCAGTTCCTCGGCCCGCTCGACGCCCTCCAGCAGGCTCTTGCGCTCGGTGCGGCGCAGCAGCGCGCGGCCGCCGCGCTTGCCGATCAGGTAGCCGACCTGGGCGCCTGCCAGCGCGCCGACCAGGGCGGCGGGCAGCACCTGGTAGAGCTCCAGCTGCGGGCCCTTGGTGGCGCCGGGCACGCACAGCAGGCCCGCGGTGAACAGCAGCGAGTCTCCGGGCAGGAAGAAGCCCACCAGCAGGCCGGTCTCGGCGAAGAGCACGACGGCGATGCCGAGTGCGCCGAAGGCGGCGAGCAGCGAGGACGCGTCCAACGGGTTCACCGCGAGGTGAGCGGCCGGATCGGCGAGGAACTGAAGCAAGGCTGGCGGACCTCCCGTACGTTGGGGGGCGGTTCACAGCGGAACCCGCCCCGACCGTCTACAGTGACGTAGACGGTCTACATGACTGTAGACGAAACCTGGAGGAAGCGCCGCCATGTCCGACGTACCGTCCGCCCGCCGGCCCGCCGGGGAGCTGGAGGCCGAGGTGCTGGCCGCGCTCTGGTCGGCCCGGCAGCCGATGACCCCGCAGGACGTCCAGTCGGCACTCGGCGGGGACCTCGCCCGCACCACCATCGCCACGATCCTCGCCCGCCTCCACGACAAGGGCACCGTGGAGCGCACCCGGGCCGGCCGCGCCTACGCCTACACCCCGACCGTCCAGGACACCGCGGGCCTCGCCGCCCGCCGGATGCACACCGAGCTCGGCCGCGAGGCCGACCGCTCCACCGTGCTCGCCCGCTTCGTCTCCGACCTCTCCGCCGAGGACGAGCAGCTGCTGCGCGACCTGCTCGGCGACGGCGCCCCGGGTCTCGACTCCACCCCGGGGATCGCCCCCGCCCCCGGCCACCGAACCTCCGGCCACGGCACCCCCGGGGCGGCCGGGTCGTGATGATCGCCGTCTGGGCCCCGCTGCTGCTGCCGTTCCTGGCCGCCCCGCTGGCCCGCCGCCTCGCCGACGCGCTGCCGCCCCGGGCCGCCGCCTGGATGCTCGCCGGGACGTCCGCCGTGCTGGCCGGCGGCACCCTCTGCTCGCTCGGCCTGCTCGCCGCCGCCGGGCTGCTCCAGCTACCGCCGGTCGCCGCGATCGGCCACCTGTCGCTCCCCTGGCTCACCGCCGCCGCACCCGACGCGCCGGTGGCGGCCGCCGCGGCCGGTCTGGTGCTCGCCGCGCTGACCGCCCGGGCCGTCCGCACCGCCCGCCGCCACCGGCTGGAACTGCGCGAGGCCCGGGCCACCCTCCCGGCCTGCCCCGCGCCGACCGGCCCCACGCCGGACTGCCCCACGCCGACCGAGGGCCGGCATCCGGACGCACGCCCCGGGCACGTCACCACGCGCCGGGCACGCACCCCGCAGGCCGTCCTGGCCGGCGCCCGCGCCCTGCTCCAGCCGAGCGAGCACCCGCTCGCCGTCCTCGACGACGAGCGCGCCGACGCCTTCGCCCTGCCGGGGCGCCTGCCCCTCCCCGGCCGGCCCGGCGAGCCCGGCCGGATCGTGGTCACCTCCGGCATGCTGCGCATCCTCACCGGGCCCGAGCGGGCCGCCCTGCTCGCCCACGAGCGCGCCCACCTGACTGCCCGCCACCACGTCTTCCTCGCCCTCGCCGAGCACGCCGCCGACCTCCACCCGGCGCTGCGTCCGCTGCGCGCGCCCCTCGGGTACCACCTGGAGCGCTGGGCCGACGAGGTGGCGGCCGCCCGGGTCGGCGACCGCGCCGTGACCGCCCGCGCGGTCGGCCGGGCCGCCCTGGCCGCCAGCCGCTCCCCCTGGCCGGCCCGGCCCCGGCTCGTCCCCGCCGCCCACTCCGGGCCGGTCCCGCGCCGGGTCGCCGCCCTGCTCCAGCCCCGCCCGGCGGCCACCGCCACCGGCACCCGCCTGCGCGCGGTGGCGATCGCGCTGGCCGCCTGCCTGGCGCTGAGCACCGCCGCCTCCCTGGAGGCCACCGCCGACCTGCACCACACCGTCGAGGCGGCCCAGCGCGGCACCGGCGCGGAACGCTGACCGCTGACCGCTGACCGCTGACCGCTGACCGCGGCACGATCCACCGAGCCCGCACCAGGCCCACGCAAGGCCCTCATCAGGTCCCGCACCAGGCCTCGCACCAGGCCCGCGTCGGGCTCACAGCAGGCCCACCCCAGGACCCCCGCTAGTCATCACACCCCGGCATGTCCACGGTCATACCGTCCGGTATGCCGAGTTGGCAGACCCCGTCCCCAGACACTCACCGCCCCCGTACGCTTTCGTCAGCGCGTCGACCCCGGCGCGGCCTCGAACGGCGGCGAGGAGCAACGCGAGTGCGGCAGACCGGACGGCAGTCCCGACGACCAGAACGCCGCACCGCGCCGAGCACGGCCGAGCTGGCCAGGGTCCACGACCGCACCCTCGCCGAAGCCGCCGCCCGCGAACTCGCCCAGCCCCCCTACCCCGACCCCGGCTCCCCCGGCCTGCTCGAACCCCGCCCCGAGATCGGCGACTCCTGGGCCCGGCTGCGCCGCCTCGGGCTCGACCCCGACGCCGGTGCCGCCGCCGTCCACCTCGGCCCCGCCGAGATCGAGCAGCGCCGCCGCACCAGCGGCCTGGACGCGGTCCTGCCGGTGCTGCGCGACACCCTGCTCCAGCCGGTCGGCCAGAGTCCGCTGATCCTCGCCATCGCCGACGCCGACGGCCACGTGCTCTGGCAGGAGGGCGAGCGCGCCCTGCGCCGCAGCGCCGACCGGATCGGCTTCCTCACCGGCGCCCGCTGGATCGAGGAGAGCGTCGGCACCAACGGCATCGCCGTCGCACTGCGCGCCCAGCGCCCGATGCACGTCCACTCCGCCGAGCACTACCTGCGCAGCCACCACTCCTGGACCTGCGTGGCCGCTCCCGTGCACGACCCGGGCACCGGGCGGCTGGTCGGCGCGATCAACCTCAGCGGCCCGGCCCGCAACGTCCGCCCGTACCTGCTGCAGCTCACCGCCACCGCCGCCCGGCTCGCCGAGACCGAGCTGCGCGCCCACCGGCTGGAGGCGCTGCACCAACTGCGCACCCTGGCCGCGCCGATGCTCGCCCGGGTGGCCGGCCCGGCCCTGGTGGTGGACTCCGCCGGGTGGACCGCCGCCGCGGCCGGGCTGCCGCCGCCCGGCCGGCTGCGGGTGCCGGTCGGCGGCTGGGGGACCGCCGCCGTGCACTGGGTGCCGGGCCTCGGCGAGTGCGCCCTGGAACCGCTCGCGGACGGCTGGCTGGTGCGACCGGTCCGGCCACCCGAGGCGGACGGCTCCGGCACGGTGACGGCCGAACAGGCCGAGCAGGCCGAGGGCGCCCGGCTCCGGCTCGACCTGCGCCGCCAGGACCGCCCGGAGCTGACCGTCCGGGGCGCGGCCGGCAGCTGGTCGCACCCGCTCAGCCCGCGCCACGCCGAACTGCTGCTCCTGCTCGCCACCGGACGCGAGGGCAGCACGGCCGCGCAGCTCGCGGAGGCGCTGTTCGGCGACCCGGGCCGGACGGTGACGGTCCGCGCCGAGCTGTCCCGGCTGCGCCGCTACCTGGGCGGCCTGCTGGCCCACCGGCCGTACCGCATCGCCGAGTCGGTGCTGGTCACGGTGGACGGGCCGGACGACCCGTACGACCTGCTGCCGGCCTCCTCGGCCCCGGCCGTCCGGCGGCTGCGGGCCGGGCTGGCCACGGGGACGGTCCGGCTGCCAGGTACGGTGCCCGTCCCGCCGCCGCGCGGGCCCACCGGTGCCCCGGCCGGGCCTCAGCCGCCGGCGAGCAGCGCGGCCAGCTGGGCGTCGGTCGGGCCGCAGGCGCGCTCCGCCTCGGCGGAGACCAGCGCGTAGGTACGGTCCAGCCACGCCTGCACCCGGGGCTTGGAGGCCTCCAGCAGGGCGCTGCCGTGCGGTGATTCGAGCGCCAGGTGCAGCGTCGAGCCGTGGCACGGGCAGTACGCCGGCCACAGCTTGACGTCGCCCTGGCCGCTCAGCGCCTGGAGACCGTCGCGCAGCAGCTCGCGCGAGAACACCCAGTCGGCCTCGTCCGGCCGCCCCAGATGGAAGGTCAGCAGCACCTCGTACGGGCGCGCGGCCTCGAACCGGAACCGGGTGCGCACCTCGCCGACCACCTCCTCGCCCAGCGAGATCCGCAGCATCAGCACCTCCTCCACCGCCGCCGGAGCGGCGGTGGAGCCGTCCCCATCGCCGCCCGTGGGGGTGGCGGCGAGGGGTGCACTGGAGGCTGCGGACAGCGGGTCGGGCGGCATGACGGTCTCTCCGGGACGGCGTGGGATGACCTCAGCCTGAGCCACTTCCGGCCGGCCGGGCAAGGGTTGCAAGGAGGTTGCATCGATCCCCGTCCGGGCGGGCCCGGCCGTCCTCACCGACTTATCAGACGGATCATCAACTTCCTTCTGTCGAACGGGTGTCCACGAAACGGATCAAAACCGTCCAGGCCGCGACGAGCCGCTGGTACGCTCTCCCCCTCCCGGCGCGGGCCCCACCCGGACCCCGGCCGACCGACCCCGGGCGGCCGATGCCGGCCCGGTGGCAGCGCATGGGAGAATACCGCGACCGCGACGGCGACTTCGGGGAGGGAGGGGTCCGGTGGCTGCGCGCGAGGACACTGCGCGGGACGTTCGGCACGAACCCGAACGGCACGGCCGGCACGGGCGGCCACGCCCGTTCGGCGGCCGGTTCCGGTTGCCCACCCTGCGCTTCTCCGGTGCCGCGATGGCGATGTCCACGGTCGTCGGCATCAGCATCGCCACCACCCTCCTGCTCAACGAGCAGCAGGGTGTGGGCCGGCGGGCCGGGGTCGCGCGCGTCGGCACCACCCCGCCGCCCACCCCCGCCGCGGGCGACCAGGCCGAGGCCGCCGCCGACCGGGCCCCGACCGCGCCGAACCCCACCGCGCCGAACCCCACCGACCTCCCGGCCACCGGCCGACCGCCCGCACCGAGCCCCTCGGCGCACCGCCCGGGGGCGGCGGAGGGCACGGCCGCCGGAGCTGCCTCGCCCAGCGCCTCGCCCAGCGTGCCCGGCACCCGGTCGGCACCCCCGGAACCCGCCGGCGGACAGGCCGCGGCCGAACCCATGACCGACCACGGCCCCGGCACCCGGCCGGCCGGCACCGGCGAGCCCGCCACGCCGGCCGACGCCGCCGCGCCCTCGCCGTCGGCCCAGCCCGTCGCGCCCGCCGCCGAGCAGCCGGCCGACCCCTCTTCGCCCTCCCCCTCGCCGACCACGCCGCACGCGCCCGGACCCCGCCCGGCCGCCCCGGCGCAGCCCGCACCGCCGCCGCCCGGCGCGGTTGCCCCGGGCGCCGGCACCCCTGACCCGGACACCGACACCCCTGACCCGGGCACCGACCAGGCCCTGACCGGCGTCGCCACGGTCACACCGCTCGGCCGGGACGGCCTCCGGCACCAGCTCGACCTCACCGCCACCGAGCCGCTCACCGCATTTCAGGCCGAATTCCGCCTCACCCCGGGCGAGTTGGCCCCCGGAAGCGGCGCCGCCTGGACCGACCTGCCCGGCGCGGTCGTCACCGCCCAACAGGAGCGCGGCACCCTCGTCTACCGCTTCACCACCCCGGCCGGCATCGACGTCCCGCCCGGCCACTACGCCTTCGGCGTGCGCGGCACCCGCCCCGCCGCCGAACCCTCGGGACCCACCGGCCCGTCCGGCCCCTCGCTCCCGACCGGCCCATCCCTCCCGTCCGGCCCATCCCTCCCGTCCGGTTGGCCCGCTTCATCCGGTTGGCCCGCTTCGTCCGGCCCGGTCCGCAAGGCCGCCGCGGCGGAGAGCTGGAGCGCCGCCGCCTTCGGCATCGACCGGCCCCGGGCGGTCGCCGCGCTCGGCGCCTTCGGCCCGGTCGCACCAGAGCCGGCCGCGCCCCAGCCGGTCACGCCGCGGCCCGCCGCGCCCGAGGCACCCGGGCTCCCGCCGCGCCCCGGCACGCCGACGGCCTTCACGCCCCGCTGACCTCTCCGGCCGCGCCGTCCCGCAGGCTCGCCACCTCGCAGCCTCGCCACCTCGCCGGGATCTGCCGCCCGACCCCGTCGTCCGGCCGTACCGTCCGACGATCCGACAGGTCACCGCCCCGGACGGGCTCATCCCGACGCGCCCGTTCGTTACTGTGGGCAGCACCCGGCCCGGCGGTCCCAGCGGCCCCGGCCGGCCGCCGTTCCGCATCCGAGGAGGAGTCCGTGTCCACCGTCCTGACCCAAGGCGGCAACGCCCCGCTGACCGCCGCGCGGGTGACTGTCGAGGTCACCGCGCCCAAGGCGCTGGACGTCTCCGGCCTGCTGCTGACCGACGCCGGAAAGGTGCGCTCGGACGACGACTTCGTCTTCTTCAACGCCCCGCACGGCCCCGGCGTCAGCCACCGCCCGGCCGCCGCCGGAGCGCCGGACGCGATCACCGTCGACACCCTGGCCGTCCCGGCCGGCATCACCAAGATCGTGGTGACCGCCAGCCCCGCCGACCAGTCCTCCACCTTCGCCGGGATGGAGCCGACCGCCACCGTCCGCGACGCCGACACCGGGCAGGCCCTGGTCACCTTCACCCCGCCGCAGCTGGGCCAGGAGACCGCGCTCATCGTGGTCGAGGTCTACCAGCGCGGCGGCGCCTGGAAGGTGCGCGCGGTCGGCCAGGGCTACGCCAACGGCCTGGCGGGCATCGCCACCGACTTCGGCGTCTCCGTCGACGACTCTCCGGCCGCGGCCCCGGCCGCCCAGGCCCCGGCCCCCGCCACTCCCCCCGCGGCCCCGCCCACCCCTCCGGCCGCGCCCCCGGCTCCCCCTGCTCCCCCCGTCGACCCGCGGATCGCCCTCGCCGCCACCCCGCCCGCGCCCCCCGTGCCCCCGGTCGCCCCGCCGGCCCCGGCCGCCCCCGCCAAGGTCACCCTGGACAAGGGCCGGGTCAACCTGGTCAAGGGCAGTTCGGTCTCCCTGGTGAAGAACGGCCGCCCGTTCCTCTCCTCGGTCCGGATGGCGCTCGGCTGGGAGCCCGCCGGCCGCGGCCGCAGCGTCGACCTGGACGCCTCCTGCCTCGCCTTCGACGCCCGGCGCAAGAAGCTGGAGACGGCCTGGTTCATGAAGCTGACCGTCTTCAAGGGCGCGATCGCCCACTCCGGCGACAACCTCACCGGCGGCGGAGCCGGCGACGACGAGTCGATCACCGTCCATCTGGACGGCCTGCCGGCCGAGGTCACCGGCCTGGTCTTCGTCGTCAACTCCTTCTCCGGCCAGCGGTTCACCGAGGTCAAGAACGCCTACTGCCGCCTGCTGGACGCCCGGACGGAGGAGGAGCTGGTCCGCTTCGACCTCACCCACTCCGAGCCGCACACGGGCGTGGTGATGTGCAAGCTGGTCCGGCAATCGTCCGGCGAGTGGGTGATGACCGCGCTCGGCGAGTACGTCGACGCCAAGACCGCCCGGGCGATGGTCGATCCGTCCGCCGCCCTGCTCTGAACCGCTCCGCCCCACCCCTCACCGACCCGCCCTGACGCCCAGGGCCGATCGGCCCAATGTCATGGCCTCACACGCGAATTCACCCTCCTGAGGGATCAAGTCGTCCACCCGCCGACTCGATTTACCTCTAGGGGGGTGAATCGCGCTCTCCCGCGCACTCGTTGAGGGAGAGACCGTGCCACGCTTCCTGTCCCGCCTCGCCGTCGCCGGCACCGCCGTCGCGCTCACCGCCGGCCTGATCACCCCGTCCGCCGCCCAGGCCGCCGCCGAGCCGTCCGGCCGCGTCCGGACGCTCGCCTGGGCCGCGCTCGGCGACTCCTACACGGCCGGCTTCGTCGAGGCCGCCGGCGACGAGACCGAACCCCGCGACGGCTGCGCCCGCACCACCGGCTCCTACCCCGAGCTGATCCGCCGCGGCCTCGGCCCCCTGGTCGAACTGCGCAACGCCAGCTGTTCCGGCGCCACCGTCAAGGACGTCTACCAGACCAAGGAGGCCCCGCCCGGCCGCCCGCTCCCGCCGCTCGGGACCAACCCCGGCGCCCCCTTCCCACCGGTCCCGTCGCAGATCGACGCCGTCTCCCCGAGCGCCGACGTGATCACCGTCGAGATCGGCGGCAACACCCTCGGCTTCGCCGAGATCCTCAAGGGCTGCATCGAACTCGGCGCCGCGGTCCTCGGCCAGGGCACGCCCTGCAAGGACAAGTTCGACGCGAGCCTGCCCGACCGCTTCGACCAACTGCGCGGCGACTTCGACCAGATGCTCGGCGCCCTGCACGCCAAGGCCCCGTCCGCGCGACTGCTGGCCGTCGGCTACCCCCACCTCGTCCCCGAGGACGCCACCCGCTGCACCTACGGCAACCTGGAGCAGTTCGCCACCTTCACCACCGGCGACCTCGCCTGGGCGCGGACGGCCGTCCTGGAGCCGCTCAACGCGATCATCGCCCAGCGGACCGCCGCCCGCGGCGACACCTTCGTCGACCTCTACCCCTCCACCACCGGCCACAGCGTGTGCGACCAGGACCACTGGCTGGACGGCGTGCTGACCAGCATCATCCCGCTGCGTTACGCCCTGGTGCACCCGAACGCCAAGGGCCAGGCCCACGCGGCCGCCCTGGTCGAGGACGCCGTCCTGAACTGACCGGCCGCACCGGAGCGGCCGTACCCGGAAGCGGCCGAACCGGAAACAGCCGCGCCGGAAACGCCCGCGCATCGAGAACCGATCGAAAACCAGTGGCAGGCCCTCCCGTCGCGGATCATGCTGAGCGGATGCTCATCCGCGAAGCCGCCCCCGAGGACTGGCCTGCCGTCTGGCCCTTCTTCCACACCGTCATCGCCGCCGGTGAGACGTTCCCCTACCCCCTCGACCTCTCCTCCGACCTCGGCCGGGAGTGGTGGATGCTCGCCGCACCCCATCGCACGGTGGTCGCGGTGGACGAGGCCGGCACGGTCGTCGGCACCGCCAACATGACCCGTAACCGCCCCGGCAACGGCGCGCACGTGGCCAGCGCCAGCTACCTGGTCGACCCGGCGCACCACGGCCGCGGCATCGGGCGGGCCCTGGTCGAGTACACCCTCGACTGGGCTCGCGCCAACGGCTACCGCGCCATGCAGTTCAACGCCGTGGTCGCCAACAACCACCACGCCGTGAAGCTCTACCGGTCCCTCGGCTTCGACATCGTCGGCACCGTCCCCGAGGCCTTCCACCACCCCGTCGACGGCTACGTCGGCCTGCACGTCATGCACCGGGCACTGTAAGGGAGTTCGCTACTCCTCGATCGCCCCGCCGACCCGCCGCAGGTGCTGCCGGAAGCTGTACGACGGGTCGGCGGCGCGGCGCTCCAGGTACTCGTCGAAGGCGGTCTGCCGGCGCAGCGTGTCGCCGGAGGCGATCCGCCCGGCCTGCGCGCGCTCGGTCCCGGCGATCCCGGCGGCCGTATCCAGCACCTCCCCGGCCCGGTCGGCCGGCACGAACAGCACCCCGTCCGCGTCGCCGAACACCACGTCCCCGGCGCTCACCAGGTGCAGCCCGACCCGCGCCGTCACCAGCGCCTCCGGCTCCCGCCCGTCCAGCCGCACCGGCCCCAGCGGCAGCGCGCCGTAGCTGAACACCGGCAGCCCGATCTCCACCAGTTCGGGAGTGTCCCGGTGCAGCCCCCACACCACGATCCCGGCGATCCCGGCGGCCCGCGCCTCCAGCACCGCGAGGTCCCCGATGCAGGCCTCGTCCGTGCGCCCACCGTTGTCGATCACCAGCACGTCACCGTCCCGGGCCGCCCCGTACGCCTCCAGGAACACGTCCACGCTCCCGTAGTGCCGCACCGGAAGCACCCGCCCCGCGACCCTCCCCCCGGCCGCCACCGCCGCCACCCCCACCGGCGCCGCCCTGAGCCCCACCCCCAACCGCACACACGCATCCGCCACCAACGGCGTCGACAACCCTGCGAACTCCTTCAGCATCCCCAACTCCTCCCGCCAAAAGCTCAGTTCACGCTGCCTCGATCCTAATCCGGGGTTCCGCCTCACCCCATTGAGCGATCGTCGTCCATCCACCCGACGTGCCACTCCGAGCTCACCTATTCTGTTGGCGCGTCCAACCAATCGACCGCGAGCGGGCCCAGGTCAGCCTCTTCAGCGATCCCCACCGCGACGAGTACACCGAGGTGCACCTGGCAGCCTTCGGCGAACCGCTCGCCCTCCCCGCCCCGTTCGAGTTCGAGTCGGACACCAAGGACTTCCTCTAGAAGTCCCAAGAACGCGACAAACGGCCCGGACCGTTCCTTAGGTTCTAACGGTCCTCGCAACACCCGCGATCTGTGGGAGTTGCGAGGACCGTGGGCGTTAGGCGTAGTGATCTTGCTGGGTTGCGGGAGCG
>NZ_JBIUYQ010000022.1:117887-132820 GCF_044744605.1 Kitasatospora sp. NPDC087271 | reverse complement strand
GCGCGCCGTCTGCTCCGCAGACATGACGCGCCGTCACTAGCGTGACGGAGCGTTGCGGCGCCCCTCCGGGGCGCAGTTACGGAAAGTGCTGTTTCGGCGCATCCGCGCCGTGGGTCTGCGGGGGCCTGGACTTGGCGGTGAAGTGCTGCTGAGTGGGTGGCCGGCGCTCCGCGCCTGGCCCTACGGGCCCGTCCCTGGTCGGTCTTGGCGGGTATTTTCTGCTGTTCAGTTGGGGTTTGGCGCACTCCGTGCGCTGGGCTGACTGGGAGGAGGGGGGTCGGGGTCCTGCCTCGGCTTCCCCTGGTCAACTGGTCGCCGATCCGCCGGCCTTCCCCGCTCGCCATCGCATTCTGTCGCCAACACGCCCAACAGCGCAACCTCTCCCCACCATGACCGACACAATCAGTGAGTGGTCTAGGCCTCTCGCGATGGTCTAGACCCATATGTCTAAGGATCGACCCGGGAACGCCCGAACAATGCATCCGACGCCGTATCAGAAACACCGCGTCAGAAAATCCCGCCGCAGCCCACATACCCCCGGAGAATGCCCACCGAGCAGGCCCCTCCACACCGTTGACGATGTAACGTGAAATCCCGCTACAACCACCAACCCGACCACCCGACCCCGTATCAGAAAACCCCCGTCAGAAAACCCTGCCGAAACCGCCACCCCCACCCATGGAAAACCCCCATAAAAACCGACCCGCCCCGGACGGCGGCCCGGCGCAGCACAGCGGGCGGGCGGGCGAGCCCGGACAGCGACGAGCGGGCACTGGGCCACACAGCGCCCGCCCCTCGCCCCCGTCGGCGGCCCGGCGTAGCACCACCAGGACCAGGCCGACCCCACACCCACGACCGTCGCCGACGTCACTGTGTGGGGTCTGAGCTGGGGGATGGGGTTGGTGCCGCGCCCGGTGGGGTGGGTGTGGCGCCGAGGTGTGGTGGCGGGTGGTCAGGCTCCGAGGCCGATGTGGGAGACGTAGGTGTAGGCGCCCCAGTCGGAGTCGAGGTCGGCGATGATGTCGTCCCAGATGCCGTCCAGGGCGTCGGCGTCGCCGGTGGTGAGGGCGTCGACGGCGTCGTCCCAGACGTAGCGGACCTGGAGGGGGCGGATGCGCAGGTTGTCTCGGCGGCGGGGTTCGTCTACCACCTGCTGGTTGATGGGGTGGATCTCCACCTTGGTGCCGCGGCCGCTGTTGTTCAGGTGGTCCTTGAAGATCTGGGGGTTGTTCAGGATGTTGCGGGCGCGCAGCGTCCAGTAGGCGGTGTCGATGGCTTCGATGTTGACGCGGCGGGGGGTGCGGGTGCCCTTGGTCCAGGCCCGGAGGGTGGCGGCGTTGGCGGTGCTGCCGGCGTCGGCGAGGGCCTGGGCGAGGGTGGCGGGGCCGCCCTTGTGGCTCGTCAGGTAGCGCATGCGGGCGGTGAGGCCGCGGCGGGTGGTCGGTGGGGACTTGATGCCGCCTTCGATGATCATGCGTTCCAGGGCGTCTTCGAGGGCGCGGCCGAGGGCGATTTTTCCGTGGACGTTTCCCTGGTCGCGGTCGGCGCCGTAGCGGCCGAAGTTTTTCCATCCGTCGGTCGACATTTTCAGGTGCTCCGGGTGCGGGTGCGGGGCAGGGTGTACTGGTCTTTGAGTTTCAGTTGCGTGGTCAGGCGGCCTTCTTCGAATACGCCGCCGTTGGCCTTTCGCCATTCGCCGCCGGTGACGTGGAGTTCGTCGGTTCCGCGCAGCGCGACAATCGTCAGTCCGGCTTTGTGGGCGCGCTGGGACTTGTACCAGAGGTTCGCGAATGCCTGGGAGCGGATGATGTGCATCCAGTCGGGGCGGCGGATGTCGCGGTTGTAGGTGGATTCGCCGATGGTCGATGCGAATTTTGCGTAGATGGCCTTGATGTACTTCTCGGTCACCTGGTCGCCGTCGCGGATCGCGTTCTCGCGGGCGATGGTGAGGATGCGTCGGAATTTCTCCAGCATTCCTTCGGTGGCGCCGCTCGTCCAGGCCTCGGTGATGTGTGGGGCGTCGGCGAGGCCGAGCTTGTGGCAGCGGATCAGCAGGCGCATGGTGGCCTCGTCCAGGAGTACTGGGCCGGCTTCGTGGCGGTTGCCGATCGGGTCGGGCAGGTGCGGGTGTTCCCAGACGGGGCGGGCGGGGAGCAGGTAGATGCCGGAGCGTTTGGGGTCCCAGCCGCCGTCGGGGCGGTGTTGGAGGGCGCCGATCGGCAGGTGGGTTTTGAGGGCGGAGCAGTAGGCGGCGTTGGTGTCCAGGACGTCCACCGTCACTGGGTCGGCGCCCGCCTTGAGGGAGGCCGTCAGCGGGGTGTTCTCCCATTTGTGGCGTCCTTCCCAGATTTCGTCGGCGCCGTTCCGGGATTTCTTGGAGAGGAATTCCAGGCGTTCCGGGTAGGCGGTGTGCTCGTACGCGGCGCCGACCCGGGTCGCGTCGAAGAGGGCCATTCCGTTCGGGATCGCTTTCTTCTCCAGCGTTGCGGACGCGGCTTCGATGTCGCCGTCGTGTTCCTCCAGGGCCTGCTCGACCGCCGAGGTGATCGTGTCGAGGTAGTAGCCGAGCTCGCGGCCGGTGCTGGCGTACTCGCGGAACTTCGCGGACGGCGCCGAGGTGGTGACCGGGTCGGGCGTAGCGGATGGGGAGTTGGTGCGGGCTGGGGTGGGCTGGGTGTCTTGGTTGGCGATGTCGGCGGTTTGGGTGGGTGTGGCGGGTATGGGGGCGGTTCGGGCTGGGGTGGGCATCGTGGTCGGGGCAGCTGAGGTGGTCGGGGTGTTTTGGTCACTCGGGACGAGCGGGGTCTGGTCGGTGGTGGTGGTCGGGCCTGCGGGTGCGGGGGTCGGGGCTGCCTGGGCGGGCGCGGTGGCCGGGGGAGCGGCGCTGGCGGGGGTGCACCAGCCGCCGGGGTGGAGCGCGCGGCCTCTGATGCGGTGGGTGATCGGGCGTTCGCACTGTTCGCACGGTGTGGCGGGGTGGGTGAGGATTTCGCCGTCCGGGCCTCGGTCGTAATCGGCGCTGGCCCCGGCGGCCGGGGCCGGGTCGACGAGCAGTTCCTCGCCTTGGACGGCCGTGGCAGCGACCGGAGTGGCCCAGGCAGTGGGCTGCTGCTCGGCGGGCAGTTCGGTGGGCGAGGCCTCGGAGACGGCCGGGAAGGTCGGTGCCGCCGGGGCGGGCGGCGCGGTGGGCGCGGCCTCGGGGGCAGCTGAGGCGATCGGCGCTACCGGGACGGGGGCAGCGACTGGGGCTGCGGCCTGCTGTTCGGTGGCCGGAGCGGCGTCAGCGGCGAGCAACGGCTGCTGCTCGTCCGGGACGGTGGCCCGCTCGCCGGGGCGGATCCAGCCGTCCGGGATGGGTGTCAGGGGGGTGTAGGGCTCTGTGGGTCGGCGGGGTGTCTCGCGCCGTGGCGGGTTCGGCCTGGGTGCCGGGGTGGCGGTGGGTGTCGGGACCGGGGTGGGAGCGGCGAAGGTCGTCGGCACTGGTGCGGTGTCCGGCTGTGGTGCTGGTGCGGTGGTGTCGGGGGGCCAGGTCAGGTGCTGGGCGGCGTGGGTGGGGCCGGCGAGTAGATCGAGTGGGCGCATGCCCCAGTGGCGGGCCAGGGCGTCGATCTCGTCCAGGGACCAGGGTTGTGCGCCGGACTGACGGCGGCTGATCTTGTCTTGGGTTAGGTCGAGGGCGGTGGCGAGTTGGCGCTGGCTCTCGCCGGTGTGCTGCTTGATCGCGGCGATGGTGAGTCGCAGCGTTTCCAACGTGCTCAACGTCATGGGGGCATCGTACCCATTTTTGATGGGTATTTTCCATCAGAAATGGGTGGGGTCGCTGCTTTTGAGTGATGGGGTGAGCAGCGTGTTGACGTGCAGGTCCGGCGCGGCGCGGGTGGCTTGGACGGGCGCGCCCTGGCGGTATCCCGGAGCGCCCTCGCCCTGGGGGTCCCGGGTCCGACCTGCGAGCGCTGGTCGGCACGGTGGCCGTCGGGGTCCGCTCGGCGGTGGCGGACCTGCGGCTGGCCGGCGAGAAGAGAACCCGGCCACTGTCGAGATGCTCGCGCGCCCTCGGCCCGTGGGTCGTCACAGGAGGCCGACAGCCGGCCCTCGCCGAACGTCAGGGCTGGGCGCGGGGTGGTCCGGCTCGCCGAACCGTACCGTCGGGATCGTGCACGCCGCACGGTGTGGCCCGGTCACCGCGGTGGCCGGGCCGCACTGCTTCGCGGCCTTGCTCGGTGCCGGCCCCCGGGCGGTGGACCGGGCCCGCCCCGCAGCGGTCCGGGACGGGCAGGGCGGCCGGGCTCTGAAGGTGCGCAGCTCGCGAGCGGTGCCCACGGCGTTCGCGGCGGCCGGGGTGTCCGGGACGACGGAGATGACGGAGACGGCGTTGCGGACGGCGTGGGTGAGCTGGTCGGCCTGCGAGCCGGTCGGGTCGGCGACGACCCCGGCGAGGAGTTGCAGAACGAGCTGGACGGGCGCCATGACGCCCTTCTTCGGAAGAGATGTCTTCCTTCGCCCCTCCGAGGTGCACAGATCACACACTGCGTCCTGTCGCCGACCGGACGGTTCCGTGGCTTTGATCAGCGTCGTGGACTGCGGTCTGGGCAGATGTTGTCGTCGTTGAACTCAAAGTGCACGTCGCTCGGCTGTAGATGGTGAGACCTGCGGGCAGTGCACAAGTTCCCCGCCGCGGTTTGCGCGGCCTGCGTTGCGGGCGCCGGCGTACTCATGACGCCGCTTCTCGGTCCATGGGGCATCACATGTCATGCCGGGTTTCCCTTCGGCGAGATCATTTTCTTTCACCTCGGGCCGACGAGTGCGCTCACACGATGGTTACAGGAGTCAGGGCGTACGGCTGCTGAGGATATTTCCATGGCCGGGGAGCGGTGGCTCCCTTGGAGGCCGGGGCCAGAGCCTCGGCCATCGCTTTGAACGGCCTGTGTGAGGGGGTGGTCCCAGGGGCTTGCGGATGTGGTGTGCGCCGCCCGGCCTGTGGGGACTGTTTGTCCGGAAGGGCAATGAGGATTTGCCCGTCGGGCTACGGGCAGCGCCAGAACGGAGACGGTGTCAGAGCCCGTCCCATTGGTTCGGTCGAGGATCTCCGGCGTCGTGGTCGGGGTCGTAGCGCTCGGTCCTGGTCTCGGCGTCGTGGTCGCGTACGCGCCGCCACTGGGCGCAGATGTCGGCCGCGGTGGCGAAGGCGGTCCCGTCTCCGGCGCCGGCGTACGGGTCGGCGGCGCGCTCGCCCTCCCGGGCGGGCCCGGTGCAGGGCCTGCTGGATGGTCTCCAGGGTCGTCCCGGCCGCCCGGCGGCGGACGTCGCCGGGCGGCCCGCGGACGGGGCGGGGGCGGGGCGGGGCGGGGAAGGAACGGAGGGGCCGGGCGGGGGGCTGGGGCGACTCCCGGTCACATCCCGGCGGCGGCCGGCCAGGTGACCGCCGCCGCGGCGGCGAGGAGCCCGGCGTTGAGCGCAACGCGGCGGTCCCCGCCGGTCAGGTGCACGGCGATCGCGCCGGTCTGCAGGAGCACAAACCCGACGGCCGCGGCCACGGCCAGACCCGGCGCGACACCGGCCGCCGGCGGCAGCAGCAGAGCGGCGGCGCCCAGGAGTTCGACCGCCCCCAGTGCCCTGACCGCGGGCGGCGGCACGCGGTCCACCCAGGCCATCATCGGGCGCAGCCGGTCGCGGTCGCGGGTCGCTTTGAGCGCGCCCGCGTAGAGGTAGAAGGCGGCGAGCGGTGCGGCGAGGAACCAGTAGGCGATGGTCATGACGTCCTTTCACGGTCACCGGTGGGTGACCGTGGGCTTCAGGCCACGTCGGTGGCGGGCTCGGTGGCGTAGCGGCTCATCGTGCGCAGGCCGGCCTCGGGGGTCGGCGGCCTGCCGTCGGCGGTCGTGTCCCGCAGGTCCCGGAAGTACTGCACGTACAGGTCGGGGGTGAACACGCTGAGCATGACGGCGCTGTGGTCGGTCACGTTGGCGAAGGTGTGCGGGGCGCCGGGCGGGACCATCACGAACGTGCCCGCGCTCGCGTCGTGGTGCCGGTCCCCGGCGGTGAAGCGCACCGTGCCGGAGATGACGTAGAAGCCTTCGTCGTGGCGGGCGTGGCGGTGCTGCGGCGGTCCGGGGGTGTGCGGGGCGAGGAGGGACTCGGTCATCGCCAGGCGGTGCCCGGTGCGGCTGCCGTCCTCCAGGACGCGCATGCGCGTGGTGCCCAGGACGATCGTCTCGCCGTCGCCGGGGGCGACCACCGATACGGTGGGGCCGGTCTGCGGTTCGCTGGTCTTCGCTGTGTCGGTCATGTTCCGAGTCCACCGCCGGGGCCCTGCCGGTGTCCAAGACCCGTTGCGCCACGCCGATACCCGGGGGGTATCGTCGCAGCGTGGAGCTACGTACCCTGCGCTACTTCGTGGCGGTCGCCGAGGAACTCCACTTCGGCCGGGCCGCCACCCGCCTGCACATGAGCCAGCCGCCGCTGAGCCGGGCGGTCAAGCAGTTGGAGAAGGAGAGCGGCGCCCTGCTGTTCGTCCGCTCCCCCGCCGGTGTCACCCTCACCCCGGCGGGGGCCGTGCTGCTCGACGAGGCGCGGGACCTGCTCGACCGGGCCGAGCGGCTGCGCGCGCGCGTGGCCGCGGCGGCCGGCGGCGCGACCCTGACCGTCGGCATCCTGGGCGACGGCAGCGACCCCGGCATCACCAGGCTGGCGGCCGCCTTCCGCCGCGGCCACCCCGGCGTCGAGATCCGTGTACGCGACACCGACCTGACCGACCCGACCTGCGGACTGCGCGCCGCACTGGTCGACGTCGCCCTGACCCGCGCGCCGTTCGACGACACCGCCCTGGCGGTGCGCGTCCTGCGCGCCGACCCGGTCGGCGCGGTCCTGCGCGCCGACGACCCGCTGGCCCGGCGCGGCCGCCTGGAACTGGCCGACCTGGCCGACCGCCGCTGGTTCCAGTTCCCCCCGGGAACCGACCCCCGGTGGCAGTCGTACTGGAACGGCGGCACCCCACGCGAGGGCCCCGTGGTGCGCGGCGTCCAGGAATGCCTCCAGGCCGTGCTCTGGAACAGCACCGTCGGCCTGGCCCCGTTGCTCGGACACGACCTGCCCGAGAACCTCACCACGGTCCCGCTGGCCGACATGGCGCCCAGCCCGGTGGTCGCGGTGTGGAATGACGGCGACACCAACCCGCTGGTCCGCTCGTTCGCCGAGATCGCGACGGCCGCGTACCGCCAGACGTGAACACCGCCAGGCCTGAACCGCCAGGCCTGAACCGCCAGGCCTGAACACCGCCAGACGGGAGCACCGCCAGACGGGAGCACCGCCAGACGGGAGGGGACGGCGCCCCGCGGCGTCCGTCGAAAAAAGTGGTCCCGGTCCGCCCGCCGTGTCGATCCGCGACCACGCCGTTCGACCTGGGACGGAGAGCGGGGGCGGGCACCGTGCCACGGGCAAGGGAGAGTGACGATGCCGACGTACATGCTGATCATGCGGGGCACGGACGAGAGCATCGCGAAGATGATGGAGACGCCCTTCGAGGAGATGCTCGAGACGGTGGGCCGCTTCAACGAGGAACTGATCCAGGCGGGCGCGCTCGTCACCGCCGAGGGACTGGACGACCCCACCCAGGGCGTGGCGGTCGACTTCAGCGGACAGACCCCGGTGGTCACCGACGGCCCGTACGGCGAGACGAAGGAACCGTTCGGCGGCCTCCACGTGATCGACGCCGCGTCGAAGGGGGAACGCGTCGTGCTCCTCCACGAGGCACTCAGCCGTGTGGCCCCCCTCCCCCGTCGTCGAGCTCAACCCGACCGTGGCCGTCGCCATGGCGAACGGACCCCGGCAGGCGCTGCACATGGTCGACGAACTGGCCGCCTCCGGCCGGCTCTCGGGGTCGCACCTGCTCCCGGGCGTACGCGGCGAACTGCTGACCCGGCTCGGCCGCACCACCGAGGCCCGGGCCGAGCTGGAACTCGCCGCCCGGCCGGGCCGCAACGCCCGCGGACGGTCGGTGCCGCTGCGCAAGGCGGCCGCGTTGCCGTGACGCCCCGACCTGACGGCCATCACCAACCCGGCCACCACCAACCCGGCCGTCACGAGCGGGGACAGGACTCCGCCTCCAGCTCGGAGGTGAACACCGCGATCGGCCGACTCCCCTCGACCCAGTCGCCGTTGACGTTGGTGGCGAGCAGGTGCCGGCCGTCGCGGGTGCCGAGCGCGTAGGACCACGAGCCGTTGATGGCGCCGCCCATGCCCCAGACGGTGGGGCCGCAGTCGAGCCTGATGCCGGCGACGCCCAGAGCGTAGTCCGCCTGGTCGATCCACTGGTGCCCGGTCGGGACCATCGTGAACATCTCCCGCTGCTGGGCGGCGAAGAAGGTGTTCAGGTCGCGAACGTCGGAGATCATGTCGCCGGCGGCCCAGCCCCAGGACGGGCTCAGCTCCGTCACGTCGTAGACGGTGGCGTTCGCCCCGGTGAGCCCCGGGCGCGAGTACTCGCGCCCGTGCGGCCCGTGGACGGTTGAGGTCGAAACAGCGGGGCTGTCCCCTTGGACAGCGCTGCCAGCACACGTCAGCTGGGTTCGCTCTCGCCGGTTGCGTACCACCCTTGCGGCACGAGCTTCTCCGCGCCTCGCCAGTTGTGGACGATCGCTTCCTGGAACCACCGGTGAGGCCCAGCGGGGCGGTGATCCGCTGCTTGATCTGCGCGGCCAGGGTGGCGCCGGAGGCCCGTTCGACGACCAGGCCGGCGAGGACGTAGTTGGTGTCGGAGTAGGTCCAGCCGGTGCCGGGCGCGAAGTCGGGCCGGTGGGCGACCGCGATCGGGGCGAGCTGTTCGGGGGTGTAGCCGTCGAAGCAGTGCCAAAGGAAGGGCAGGCCGCCCGCCTCCTGGCGGACCTTCTCGTCCATCGCGTAGTTGTAGATGCCGCTGGTGTGGTTGAGGAGTTGGCGCACGGTGGTCCGGCCGCCGTCGTAGCCGGGGGCGCCGAGGAGGCCGGGCAGCCAGCGCTCCACGCTGTCGTCGAGGCTCAGCCGCCCCTCGGCGGCGAGCTGGAGGACGACGGTGGCGACGAAGGTCTTGGTGGTGCTGCCGATGCGGAACCGGTCCTGCGCGAGACGGGCCCGCCCGGTGGCGACGTCGCCGACACCCCGCTGTTCTCCGGGGTACGCGGCGCGCAGTTGGCCGGACGGACCTCGGCGACGGCGCCGGGCAGACCGCCCGTGGCCACCGCCCGGTCCAGCACCCGCTGGACCCCCGGATGCCCGCCCCCGCCCCCGCCGTCCGGCGCGGGCGCGGCGAACGCCGGTGCGGCGGCGGCACCGGCTGGCACGGCCCCGGCGAGCAGGGCGGCGACGGCAGCGCGCGTGGTGGTTCCCATGGCGTGTTCCCCCTCGATGTGGTGTCGCGGTTCGGGAAGGAAGCTACGAGCAAATTCACATAATGGTCAATGCGAAACCCGCCAATGGTGGATGTATTCGCAGGTAGATGCCCGCAATATTCTTGCAATGATCCTCCCGGTAAATGCAACAGAACGTCGCGGTCCCATTGCAACAGTGGGTGAGCCGGACGGATACTGTTCACGCGACGGAAGGAGACGAGGACGGATGCCCGGAGCCAGGCTGACCCCGCAGGACCGCCACCGGATCGCCGCCGGACTGGCCGAAGGGCTGGGCTACGGCGAGATCGCCCGGCAGATCGAACGGCCGACCTCGACCGTCACCCGCGAGATCGCCCGCAACGGCGGGCCCTGCGACTACCGGGCCGAACACGCCCAACGTGCCACCGCGCAGCGCTCCCGCCGCAGCGGCACGACCGCCCGACGGGCCGCCGCCGCCACGCCGCCGGCCCAGGGCCGCGACCCGCAGGCGGTCCGCGAATTCGCCGACGAACTGGCCGAGCTGCTGGTGCACAGCGGCCTGCCCAGAATGGCCGCCCGGGTCCTCGCGTGCCTGTACGTCACCGACGACGGCAGCCTCACCGCGGGCGAACTGGTACAACGGCTGCAGGTCAGCCCGGCCGCCGTCTCCAAGGCCGTCGGCTACCTGGAGGGCCAGGCGCTGATCCGCCGCGAACGCGGCGAACAGCAACGCCGGGAGCGGTACGTCATCGACGACGACGTCTGGTACCGGGCGCTGCTGGCCAGCGCCGAACGGAACACGACGCTCGCCGGCGTCACCCGCCAGGGCGCCGAAACCCTCGGCCCCGGCACACCGGCCGGCGCCCGGATGGACGACGCCGCGGCCCTCCTGGACCGGATCGGCCAGGACATCGTGCGCTCCGTGCGGCAGTGGCGGGAGGACAGCCGGCCCGGACCGCGAACCGGCTGATCCCGGGCACCCCCTGCCGGGCGGCCGGGTGAGATGCGCAAGGGTCCGGGCGGGTGGGATGCGCAAGGGTCCGGGCGGGTGGGCTCCGCACCCGACCGGGTGCCGTATCCGCGGATCCGCGGCCGGTCTTCGACAAGGCGGTCGCGGTGGACCGGCAGCCCCCCCGGGCGTGCCGGCGGCCGGGCGTGCCGGCGGGGGGCCGCCGCGGACGGGACGGACGGCGATGGCGGGCACGCGCAAACGACCGGAGGACTTCGCGCTGTCGAGGCTCAGCACCCGTCAGCTGATGACGATCTCGACCGCGACAACGCTGGTGACGGCCACGGCGTCGATCTTCCAGGCACCGGAGGGACGGCGGAGCACGATCACCGGCCGGTACGTGCCGCCGCCGTACAACCCCGACCAGTCCACCGGTCCGGCCGGCGGCCAGGCCCCCAACCGGCCCGCCCAGGCCCAGCAGCACGGCAACCCCTCCGCGCACCACTGAACGGACCGAGGAAGGACCGATCGATGAGCACCCACGTTCAGATGACGACGGCACAGGAGGCCACCGCCCAGGACCACACCGCCACCGAACTGGAAGAGGAACGCCGCCGCCGGGAGAGCACGATGCCGCTCGCGGTGGGGGGACCGGCGGCAGCCGGCCTCGGAGTCGCGCTGCTGTCGATGCTGATGAACAACCAGCGGGGCACGGTCGTGGTCCGCATGTGAGTGCACACCCCCGGACCCGGCCGAACGACACAAGGACCCCCGGCACGTCCGGCAGCCCGGCAGCCCGGCAGCCCGGCAGGAGCTGGTTCAAACCACAGGGCCGGAAGCCCGGGACCGACCGACGGGGCAGAGCCGGGTACGGAGTCGCGTCTCCGCCCAACCCAGATCGACACACAGGCCGAACCAGACCCGGCCCTTGCACACACCCGACCCACCACGACCCGCCGCGACCCAGGAGAACACACCCCGGAGGACACACCCCGGAGGACATCGCACCGGAGGACATCGCACCGACGCCCGGGAGCAGCCACGGACAGAGCGAAAGGGCAGAGCGATACCGGCCCGAGCCACGACCAGACGGCCCGGGCCGTCCCGCTCCGGACGACCCGCGGTGAGGTAACACGGAACACCGACGACCCCGAACCACCCCACGACCCCACCCGACACCTACCCATCCACAATCTCCACAATGGAACCGCGCACCACGGGGGCGGCCGGAGAACGGCAAACGGCTGAACCGGGCCTGTCCAGCCAGTGCCCGGACTCCGTGAGCTTGGTGAAATCGTCCTTGGGCGGGCCGTAGTCCGGATTCTCCACGAACTCCCCCGTCAGCTTCCCGTCCGCGCCGACCCGCCAGACGCCCTGGACGGCTTCGCCCGGGACGTAGCCGTCGGGGTCGCCGATGAGATCGGGGTCGATCATCGCGACCGACCCGCCCGGACGCCCGACCGCCTCCGCGACGAGTTCGGGCGGAGGCGACTGCAGGACGCGGCGCCGCTCGACCGATGTGTCCCCCATGAGAATGCCCCTTCACCTGGTTCGCCCGAGACGGTCACACCGCCCCGATCCACTGAGGAGGCATGCTCGCGACACCCCAGAGGCCCCGGGAAAGCACTCGTCCGCGGCGGGTGTGCCGAGCGGGGGGCGACGGACTCGGCGATGAGGGCGGACCCGCGGGGGCGACCGGAGGACGGCAAACGGCTGAACCGGGCCTGTCCGGTGCCCCGTTCCTCCGTGAAAGGCAGCTCTGTCGAGCTGCCGTCACTGCCGACTTCCGCGGAGGACCGCAGTGCACCACCGTTCCCGTTCAGTGGCCAGGGCGCTCGGCTCGGGCGCCGCCTTGAGCCTGGCGCTGGCGCTCACCGTGACCGCCTCCCCCGCCCTGGCCGCGCCGCCGGGCCCCACCGCCGAGTCCGATCCCGTCCCCGGCCTGGTGGCCGGCGAGGGCACCGCCGCCCCGCAACTGGTGACCGGACTGTCCGAAGCGGCGCCCGGCGCTCCGGCCGAGGCGGCCCGGGCCCATCTCGCCGCCCACCTGGACCGGTACCGGGTCGATCCGGGACAGCTGGCCGAACTCGCGGCCGAGCGCACGGCCGCCGACCGGCACACCGTCAGGTTCCAGCAGTACCACGGCGGCATACCGGTACTCGGCGGACAGTACCTCGTCCGCCTCACCGGCGAGGGAACCGGCCAGCGAGTGTAATCGGCCGGCGGCAAGTACTTCACCGGCCTGACCGCACCGACCGCCCCCGCCGTGCCGGACTCGTGTCAACGGAACCGGGCGCAGCGGCGGCGTCGGCCGCAGCGAGCTCGTAGTACCGCACGGGCTCGTCATCGAGAGCGGCCTGGTCGTCCTGCCGGGCGGCACCGGCCGGCTCGCCCGCCACTTCACCGTGCACACCGCCGACCCGGGGAACGGCGAGCCACTGGTCCGCGAGGTCTACGCGGACGCCACGCTCGGCGTGGTCGCCCTCGCCCACGACTCCTCGGCCCCCTACCAGGTCAGCGGCGCCGACGACACCGGCGGCGACGACACCGGCGCCGGCGACACCGGGGCCGGCGCCGCCCGTGGCGCGGCCGCCGCCCAGCCCGCCACCGGGACCGCCCCCGACCTCCTGGGCCGTACCGTGCCGGTGAACATCTCCCGCCAGCCGGACGGAAGCTACCAACTCGTCGACCTCACCCGGCCCGTCACCATCACCACCTACGACGCGACCGGACGGGACTACAACGAGTTCAGCGGCCGGCTGCCCGACGGCAGCCTGCCCGTCGGCTCCCCGGACCCGGACTTCCCCGCCTCCACCGGCACCAGCGGCGCCACCGACGCCCACCTCGACGCCGCCGCCGTGTACGGCTTCTACCACGACCGGCTCGGCCGCGACGGCCTGGACGGCAAGGGCGGCGCGATCACCTCCGTGGTGAACGTGAGCAACCGCGGCAAGCCCTTCCCCAACGCCGCCTGGGACGGGCAGAAAATGCTCTACGGCAACGGCAACGCCAGGTTCCTGCCGTTCTCCGCCGCCCTCGACGTGGCCGGGCACGAGATGACCCACGGCGTCATCCAACACACCGCCAACCTGGCCGGCGACGGCCAGTCCGGCGCGATGAACGAGGGCATCGCCGACTACTTCGGCAACGCCGTCGAGGTCACCGCCCGCGGCACGTCCATGAACGACCCGGCAGCCCCGCTGATGGGCGAGAACCTGTGCCGCACCGGCACCCCGCAGGACTGCGCGAACCGCCGCCTGGACGACCACCGCACCACCGTGGACGACTACCTCGGCGCCGGGCCCGACCTGGACAACGGCGGCGCGCACCTCAACTCCACCATCTTCAGCGGCGCCCTGTGGGACATCCGGCGCACCCTCGACCCGCTCACCGCCGACCGCCTCGTCTACCGGGCGCTGGCCGAATACCTCACCCCGCTGGACGACTTCGTCGACGGACGCAACGCGGTACTCGCCGCCGGCCGGGCCCTCAAACTCAGCGGAGCCCAGCTGCGCAAGGTCGCGGCCGCGTTCGACGCACACGGGATCAAAGCCGGCTGGCAGAGCCGGCTCGGGACGGACACCCGCCCGCTGCTGCCCGGCACCTCCGCCCCGGTCGGACCGGCCGCGGGCGCAGGCCACTGGGTGATGGGCAACACCGACCCGAACGGCAAGGGCGCGACCGCCCTGTACACCGGCTCCACCACCACCACCGCCACCCCGACCCGGCTCAGCCCGGACGACGGGCGGATCCACGGCTGGGCCGCCACCGACGGCAAGTCCGCCGTCTGGCTGGCGATCGGTCCCGACACCACCGGCACCTGGGGAACGGAGGTGCTGACCCGCCCGCTGTCCGCCGGCCCGGTGCGCAGCGTGTTCCACTCCTTCGACCAGTCGCCCGGCAGCGTCCAGGTATCCGGCGGGGACATCGCCTTCACGGTGACCGACAACGACACCGGCCGCACCCGGGTCCGCCTCTCCCCCGACGGCGCCCCGCCCGTGGAACTCCCGCTGCCCGAGGGCCACGACCTCACGTCCCTCGCGTTCAAAGACGGCCTGCTCGGCTGGATCGAGTCCTGGACGGCCGACGGGGCCACCGTCCAGGCGCCGACGGCCTTCTCGACCGCCACCGCCAAGGTCACCGCCCAGTACCCGGTGAGCACCCCGAACGGCACCGACCCGCCGTACCTCGCCTCCCCGCTGCTCGCGGGCGGCCGGCTGCTCTGGCTGGCCACCCCGGCCGACCGCACCCGCCCGACCGCCCTGCGCTCCGGCGCCCTGGACGGCTCCGACGTGCGCGACCTGCTCTCCACCGACTCGCCGTACACCCCGGCGGACATGGAACTCACCGCCACCGACCAGGCCGTCACCTTCACACACCGCAGCGCCCAGCCGAACAGCGGCTGGTCGAACGCCGCCCTGCCCAAGCTGTACCAGCTGCCGGTCAGCGGCGGCACCCCCGTACGGGTCTCCTGCAACCGGGGCAGCCAGTTCCACGCCGCCGCCGACCAGGGCACCCGGGTGGCCTGGCTGGACGCCACCGCCGGGCGCAACGACCTCGTGGTCCGCGACCGCCCGGCCGGGTCCTGCTGATCCGAGCACGGCAACGCCGTCCACCCCGGTGCCGGCGGACACCGCGGCGGA
>NZ_JBIUYQ010000022.1:0-117790 GCF_044744605.1 Kitasatospora sp. NPDC087271 | reverse complement strand
GGACAGCGAGGCGGACACCCGATCCGGGGCGGACACCAGGGCGGACAGCGAGGCGGACACCCGATCCGGGGCGGACACCAGGGCGGACAGCGAGGCGGACACCCGATCCGGGGCGGACACCAGGGCGGACAGCGAGGCGAGCACCCGATCCGGGGCGGACACCGGGCGCCTGCCAGCGCGCCGTGCGCGGTCTGCCAGCGGCGGGCCACAGGCTGGGCCCGTCCAGATCACCCGGCAACCAGAGGGAACCGCATCCATGCCGTCAGCTACTTCTCCTTCTTCCACTCCTTCTTCGGCTACTCCTTCTTCAGTTGCCCCTTCGCCCTCCCGCCCGGGGTGGTCGCGCCGCCTGCGGCTGGCGCCGCTCGTGCTGACGGCGTCGGCCCTCACCACGGGACTGGCCGCCGGACCGGCGCTCCCAGCCCCCCTCCCCGCCGCCACGGGATCCACGCCCTCCGCGACCCGGGGCGGAGCCGAGGCACAGCGGGTCCAACTCGATAAGCTGGCACGGCAGTTGGTGGCCGCCGGGGCGCCGGGCGTGGTGGTGCGGGTGGACGACGGCCGGGGCCGGCCCGTCGAGATCGCCGAGCAGGCCCCCTGGGCCGCGGCGGACCAGCGGCTCGCGGCGGGGGACGAGTTCCGGATGGGCTCCAACACCAAGACCATGATGGCCGTGATCGCCCTGCAACTGGCCGCCGAGGGACGCCTCGCGCTGACCGACCCGGTGGAGGCGTGGCTGCCGGGCCAGGTGCCCGACGGCCGGGCGATCACGCTACGGATGCTGCTGAACCACACCAGCGGCCTGCCCGACTACACCGAGGACCCCGCCGTCCTGCCGTCGATCCTCGGCAAGGACCCGCACCGGTGGACCTCCGCCGAACTGCTCGCCGTGGGCGTCAAGCGCCCGGCGCTGTTCCCGCCGGGCACCCGGTGGTCCTACAGCAACACCGACTACGCGGCGGTCGGCGCCGTCCTGGAACGGATCACCGGAGCGAGCCTCGCCGACCTGATCCGGGACCGGATCGCCCGTCCCCTGGACCTGGAACACACCTACCTCGCCACGGACGGCAACTGGCACGGCCGGCACGTCCGCGGCTACGAGCCGGACTCCGCCCACATGCCGGCGGGAGTGCCCTCGGCGTTCCGGGACGTGGCCGGGGTGCACCGCGACGGCCGGGTGGACGTCTCCGGCAACGACCCGGGCTGGGGCGGGGCGGCCGGGGCCGTGGTGTCCACCGCGCAGGACTGGTCCCGCTTCTACAACGCGCTGATGTCCGGCAGGCTGCTGCCCGCGGCCCAGCTGGCGCAGCTGCGCGCCACCGTGCCGATGGACCCGCAGAACCCGGTGGACGGGCCCGGCTCCGGCCTGGGCATCGGGACGGTCCGCACCCCCTGCGGCACCGTCTGGGCCCACGACGGGGGGATCACCGGCTACTCCAGCACCAACCTCACCGACGGCACCGGCAGCCGTACCGCCACCGTCCTGATCTCGACCGAGTTCCTGTTCGAGTTCGGAGCCGACGCGGAGCTCACCGCGGCCGGCCAGGCCCTGCAGAGTGCGGTGACCTGCGCGATGTTCGGCAAACCGGCCCCTGCCCCTGCCCCTGCCCCTGCTCCGGCTCCGGCCCCTGCTCCGGCTCACTGACCGGGCGGCCCGGCCGCGGGCGAGGGCCCGGCCGCGGGCGAGGGCCCGGCCGCGGGCGAGGGCCCGGCCGCGGGCGAGGGCCCGGCCGCGGGCGAGGGTGAGGTGATGATCGCGGACAGCAGGTCCCTGGCCTCGGTCCGCGCCATCGCCGCACCCGCGGCGTGCGCGGACGTGAACCCGGCGGCTCCCAGGTCCGCCGTGGCCCGTCCCGCGATCCTGCGCACGTCGGTGTCACCGAGGTCGTCCGAGCCCCGCAGCAGGTCGGCGGCGCCGAGCAGGAGCGCCGCCTCCCCCGGCCGGCCGCGGCACAGCTCGATGTCGGCGGCCGCCACCGCGATCCGGGCCGCGACCGCCGAGTTCCAGGTCAGCACCAGGTGCACCGCCGGATGGTCGAGCCGGCGCACCGCCGCGCCGGGCAGGCCGTCCGCCGCGTCCAGCTGCGCGAGCACGCCCAGCAGCAGGGCGGTGAGGTGTGAAGGCACCGGCTGGCCGCCGGGGGCCTGGTCCAGAGCGGCCAGGGCGTGCGCGCGGGCCGGCTCCCGCCGCCCGGCCCGCCACTCCAGCTGGGCCAGGCCCAGGCACACCACGGCCCGGGGCTCGGCCCATCCGGCCCGCGCCACCTCCTCGAGCAGGCCCGCCAGCTGCCGCCGCGCGCCGTCCGCGTCCCCGGCCTGGGCACGCATCAGGGCGGCCTGGACATCGCTGTCGACCGTGTCCTCCCGCATCCCGAGTTCCTGGAAGTACCGGGTGGCCCGCTCGTTCATCGCCAGCGCGTCGGCCAGGTCGCCGCAGCGCCGCCGCAGCGAACCGAGGGTGCTCAGCGCGGTCGCCATGCCCCACCGCTCGCCGAGCGCCTCGAAACCGGCCAACGCGTGGGCGAGGAAGCCCCTCGCCTCGGTGACGTCCCCGGTGTGCAGGGTCAGCAGGCCCCGCACGAGCAGGGTGAACGGACCGCTGGAGGGGTCCTTACACTCGCCGTCCGGGAAACCCGAGGAACCCGAGAGGACCGGGAAGTCGGACGGGCACGGGAAGTCAGACGGACACGGCGGGTCAGACGGACACGGGAAGTCAGACGGACACGGGGAGTCGGACGGGCGCGGCGGCGGCTGCGGGCCGGCGATGGCCGCGGCCAGCCGGGCCAGCTCCAGCAGGGGATGGACACCAGGGTCAACGCCCACCATCGCCGCCTCGATCCGGCCGAAGGCGGCCGCCCTGTCCTCCGGCCGGCCGATGGACTCGGTGCCGACCTCGTACGTCGCGACCACCAGCGCACGGGCCGCCGGATCGGCCGGCCCGGGGACCTCCAGCACCCGTTCCAGCAGGTCCAGCGACTCCGGCGGATAGCCCCGCATGGACCAGAACCAGCACAGCGCGGCGCCGAACCGGACCGCCGTCGCGGCGTCCCCGGACTCCACCGCCCAGCGGATCGCCGCCAGCAGGTCGTCCCACTCGGCCGACAGCCGGGCCAGCCAGCGCAACTGGTCGCGGGTACGCAGCCGCGGCTCCGCCGTCTCGGCCAGGGCGAGGAAGAACCCGCAGTGGCGTTCGCGGGCGGCACCGTCCTGCCCGCGGCGGGTGAGCTGCTCCAGGCCGTACTCCCGGATGGTCTCCAGCATCCGGTAGCGCGGCTCTCCCGTGGCGGCGGCTCCGAGCGGGTGCAGCAGCGACTTGTCGACCAGCGCCGCCAACAGCTCCCGGACGTCGCGGGTGGGGGCGTCGTGGTCGCCGGGGTGGTGGTGGTCGGCGTGCGGGGCGCCGAGCCCGCCGACCGCCTGCGCCGCGTCCTCGGTGAAGCTGCCGGGCGCCACCGACAGCCGTTCCAGCAGCGCCCGTTCGTCGGCGGCCAGCAGCTTCCAGCTCCAGGCCACCACGGCGCGCAGCGTCTGGTGGCGGGGCAGGGCGGTGCGGCTGCCCCGGGTGAGCAACCGGAACCGGTCGTCCAGCCGGGCGGCGACCACCTCGGCGGGCAGGGTGCGCAGCTGGGCGGCGGCCAGTTCGATCGCCAGTGGCAGGCCGTCCAGGCGGCGGCAGATCTCGACCGCCGCCGCCGGCGAGCCGTCCTCCTCGGCGAAGCCGGGGCACACGGCGGCGGCCCGGTCGTGGAACAGCCGGACCGCCGCGCAGGCGCGGGCCTGTTCGGGTGTCGCGCCGGGTTCGGGCAGTTCCAGGGGGAGCACCGGGTGCAGGTTCTCGCCGTCGATCCGCAGTGGCTCCCGGCTGGTGGCCAGTACCCGCAGCCCGGGGCACCGGCCGAGCAGGGTCCCGGCCAGCGCGGCCGCCGCCTCGATCACGTGTTCGCAGTTGTCCAGCACCAGGACCGGGTCGTCGCGCGTGAGCACCTCGGTCAGGCGGTCCAGGACCTCCTCGGGGGTGCCGGGGCGGCGGGCCGGGGCCGCGACGCTCTTGGGCAGGTCGGCCTCGCGGGTCCGCAGGGCGTCGAGCACCGCGCGGGGCACGTCCGCCGGGCCGGCCGGGGCCAGGGCGGCGAACCACACCCCGCCGGACGGTGTGAGCCGGCGGCCGACGGTGGTGGCCAGCCGGGTCTTGCCGGACCCCCCGGGTCCGACCAGGGTGACCAGGCGGGCCCGGCCGAGCAGCTCGGCCACCCGACGGATGTCGTCCTCGCGGCCCACGAAACTGGTCAGCGGCGCGTCCAGGTTGCCGGGCGGCCGTGCTCGGCGGGGTTCCGACCGTTGAGGTGGCGGCCGTTGAGGCTCCGGCCGTTGGAGTGGCGGCTGGTCGGCGGGCGTGCGGTGACCGGGAAACTGCTGGCGGTCAGGGGGCGTGCAGTGGCCGGGAAACTGCTGGCGGTCAGGGGGCGTGCAGTGGCCGGGAAACTGCTGGCGGTCAGGGGGCGTGCGGTGACCGGGGGGCGCCGGGAGCTCGCCGCGCAGGACCGCGAGATGGGCCGACCGCAGCTGCGGTCCGGGGTCGCTGCCGAAGGTGTCGGCCAGCCGGGCGCGCAGCCGCTGGTAGGCGGCCAGCGCCTCGGCGCCCCGGCCGCCGGCGGCCAGGGCCCGGATCAGCTGGGCGTGCAGCCGTTCGTGCAGCGGGTGCCGCGCGGTCAGCGATTCGAGTTCGGCGATCAGCTCCGGTCCGGCGCCCAGCGCGAGGTCGGCCTCGATCCGGTCCTCCAGGGCGACCAGCCGCGCCCGCTCCAGCCGCCGGGCCTCGGCGTCGGCGAACGGCGCCTCGCGCACGTCCGCCAACGCGGGGCCGCGCCACAGGGCCAGAGCCTCCCGCAGCGCGGCGGCGGCCTGGGCCGGCCGGCCCTGCGCGTGCAAGTGCCTTCCGGAGCGGGCCAGTTGATCGAACCGGGCGGTGTCCACCGCGCCGGCCTCGACGGCCAGCCGGTACCCGGCCGGTCCGAAGGTGAGCAACGCGGGGTCGCCCAGGACGCCCCGCAGGCGGGACACCAGTGACTGCAGGGCGTTCCTCTGGTCGGCCGGTGGCGCCTCGGCCCACAACGCGTCCGCCAGGGCCTGCGGCCGGACAGCGCGGCCGGCGTCCAACGCGAGGTAGGCCAGCAGCGCCCGTAGCCGCGCGCCGCCGATCGGCAGCGGGCCCGCTCCGGCGTCCAGTACCAGGGGTCCGAGCAGGCCGACGCGCACCGGGTCACTATCGCAGCACCACCGGTTCGATCGTCAAGTCGCCGGCCGGCACCCACGCGCCCACCCCAGCCGTGAGCAGCCACCGAGACAGCGACCCGGCCGGACCGACGGCCTCCCCGGCCGCCGGGCAGCCCGCCACCGATGGCCGCGACACCGCGCGCGGGCGGCGCGCTCCCCGGGCTCCGGCGGGCCGCCCGTCACGTTCTCGGGGCGGCGATGGGGGGCCCGGGTGAACCGGTAGCCCCGGACAGCCATCCCCGGTCGCGCTCCGCATACGAATGTGTGTGGATGGTGACAGGCCGCCATTTCGTGGCGGTCCGATCGACCATCACCACCCTTATCTGGAAGGGCTCTTCCCCCATGCGTACTGCGCGCCGTGTCCTGACCGTCTCCGCCCTCTGCCTCCCGCTCGTGCTCGGCGGGGCGACCATCGCCTCCGCCGCCACGCCCGACAACATCCCCTCCCTGAACTACGACCACGGGGCGTTCTCCGTCGGCCCGAACGGCAGTGCCCTGCACATCACCGACGTCCAGTTCGGTCCTGACGGCGCCTCGTTCCTCGACGCCGCCGTCGCGGTGGGCCCCAACGGCGTCGCCGGCTACGCCACCGAGACCGGCATCGGCATCGGGGGCTGATCCCCGCCGCTCCCCCATGCCGGGTGCCCCGGGACGGTTCGTCCCGGGGCACCCGCACGCCCGGGGCCGGGCCGCGCGGGGCGCGCCGGCGGGTGCGCGGCGCTCACCCCGCCCGGCGCGGGCTGACGAGCATGCGGATGTCGTCGGCCGCCCAGAGGACGAACCGTTCGGCCGGGACCACCCGGTGGCCCGGCACGGGCCGAAAGCGCAGGCGCTTGAGGAGGACGGCCAGCAGCAGTTCGCACTCGACCATGGCCAGGGCGGCGCCCTCGCAGCTGCGCGGGCCGAACCCGAAGGGGACCCAGGCCAGCCGCGCGCGTCCGGCCGCCTGCTCCGGGGTGAAGCGCTCGGGGCGGAACCGTTCGGGCTCGGGCCAGTGGTCGGGGTTCAGGTGGACGGCCCAGAACGGGTAGAAGACCACCGCCCCGGCGGGGACCTCGTACGCGCCGAGGGTGAGCGCCTGGGTGGTCTGGCGCGCGCCGTACGGGCCGGGTGGGTAGAGGCGCATCGACTCCTGGAGGACCGTCCGCAGGTACGGCAGGCGCCGCAGGTCGGCGTACCCGGGGGCCGCGCGGTCGCCGAGCACGCGGTCCAGTTCCCCGGTGACGCGTTCGGCCGCCCCGGGGTGGCGGCCCAGCAGGTGCAGGGTCCAGGAGACGGCCACGCCGGTGGTGTGGTGGGCGGCGAGCATCGCCGCGAGGACGGTGTCGCGGATCCGGGCGGGGCGCTCGCCGGCCTCGACCAGTGCGCCGACCAGGTCGCTGCGGTCGGCGCGGCCGCCGTCGTGGTGGGCCGCGATCACCCGGTCGACCGTCGCGCGCAGGAGGGCGAGCGCCCGCGCGGTCCGCTCGGCGCGCTCCTGCGGGTCGACGGCGGGGGGCACCTGGTAGAGCCGTTCCAGGTAGTCGGCGAGCACCTCCTCGAAGGCGGCGGCGACGACGTCCGGGCCCTCCACCTCGCCGCCCAGCGCGTACGCGCAGATCATCCGCAGGGACAGGGCGGTCAGGTCCTGCTGCAGCGCGACGGCCTCGCCCCGCGCGCCCCGCGCGGCCCAGCGGTCCGCGAGGCCGGTGGCGAGCGCGGTGAAGCGGTCGAAGGCCTGCTCGTGCGAGGGGCGGCCGGCCAGGACCGAGAGCAGGGTGCGGCGCCACGGGGCGTGTTCGTCCGCCGGGAGCACTTGCAGGTTGCCGGCCTCGAACAGCGGGTCCAGGAAGGAGAACAGGCGCTCGGGGCGGCGGTCCAGGTGCGCGGTGGCCTCCAGCAGCACCGGGTCGGCGACCGACACGGCCGTCTCGGCGCCGGGCAGCTGGAACCGCGCCACGGGGCCGTACTCGGCGTGCAGCCACAGCTGGTAGGCGTGCAGCCCGCCGGCCCGCGCGATGGCGCCGACCCCGCCGTCCGGCCGGGGGTCTGGACCGGGGATCTTCATCGGACCTCCTGGTGTCGCGTGGTCGGATGCGCCGCCCGGACGGTGGACGCGGGCGGCGGGCCCGGGGGCCGTGGGGACCAGGATCGCGTGGGAGCGGGTCCGCCGGCAGGTGGCGACACCGGATAAAATGGCCAGCGCTTGCAAGCAATCAGCGTGCACAACTATTGTGGTGTCACACAAAGTGCACTTGCAATCATTCGAGAAGGTTTCCCCCGGCCCCGCCTCCGCCGACAGGAGTCCGCCCATGAGCACCACCCTCTTCACCCCCTACACCCTGAGGACCCTGACCGTCCCCAACCGCGTCTGGATGGCGGCGATGTGCCAGTACAGCGCCGCTCCGGACGGCGACGCGGCCGGCGCCCCGACGGACTGGCACTTCGCCCACGTCGCGGCCCGCGCCACCGGCGGCACGGGGATGATCATCATGGAGGCCACCGCCGTCAGCCCCGAAGGCCGCATCACCCCCTACGACCTCGGGATCTGGAACGACACCCAGGTCGCGGCCTTCCGGCGGATCACCTCCTTCCTGACGGCACAGGGCACCGTGCCGGCCCTCCAGCTCGCCCACGCCGGCCGCAAGGCGTCCACCGAGCGCACCTGGATCGACCGCGGCCGCGCCCTCGCCCCGGACGAAGCCCACGGATGGACGCCGCTCGCCCCCAGCGCCCTCCCCTTCGCCCCCACCCGGACCAGGCCCGACGAACTCACCGAGGAGCAGATCCGCGGGATCGTCCGGCAGTTCGCCGACGCCGCCCGGCGCGCGCTCGACGCCGGCTTCCGGGCCGTCGAGATCCACGGCGCCCACGGCTACCTGATCCACCAGTTCCTCTCCCCCCACAGCAACCACCGCACCGACGCCTACGGCGGCTCCTTCGAGGGCCGCATCCGCTTCGCCCTGGAGGTCGTCGACGCCGTCCGCTCGGCGTGGCCCGAGGACCTGCCCGTCCTCTTCCGCGTCTCCGCGACCGACTGGCTCACCGAGAACCCGCAGGACGGCCGCACCGGGTGGACCTCGCAGGACACCGTCCGCCTCGCCAAGGAACTCCTGGCCCACGGCGTGGACCTGATGGACGTCTCCACCGGAGGCCTCGTCCCCGACGCCACGATCCACGCCGGACCCGGCTACCAGGTGCCCTTCGCCGAGGCCGTGCGCAGCGGGGCCGGCATGCCCGTGGCGGCCGTGGGCCTGATCACCGACCCCGTCCAGGCCCAGGACATCCTCGCCGCCGGCAGGGCCGACGCCGTCCTGCTCGGCCGCGAGCTGCTGCGCGACCCGTACTGGGCGCGCCGCGCCGCCGCCGAACTCGGCGCCCGGGTCTCCACCCCCGTGCAGTACCACCTCGCGTAGCGGCGCCCCGGTACGGGCGGCCGGGGGCTCACGGCGGGCGACTACCTCGACGCGTACGTCCTGGAGTGGACGCTGCACCATCTCGGCCCGGTCGCGTTCCTGCCCCGGGTGCCGGGGCCGCCGGCGCAGGGGCTGCGGCGCTCGCGCGCGCTGCTGGCGGGGATCGCCGGGGCCGCGTTCCCCGCGTCGTTCTCCGACCGGGACGCGCTGCTGGTCGGGACGGGACGGCGCGCCCCCACCGGTGCGCAGCGGGCGCACCGGGCGCTCTGGCGGGGCGGTTGCCGCTGGTCCTGGGCTGATCGGCGGCTGGGCGGCGTCGGAAATTTTTGTCGGGTCCCTGTCTAGTTCGCTTGCGTCCTGGTGTGGTGGGATGTGCCCGTCACGGGATTGAGGGCGCTGACGGGGGTGCGCGGTGAGGGGTGGACGGCTGTGCGGGCTGGACGGGGACGCGGCGCGGCTTGCCGCGGCGGGCCTGGTCCGGCTGGGTGCGCAGGAGTGGGTGGGCGACGCGGCCGGGGCTCCGGCGTGGCTGGGGCGGATGCGGGCGGCGTCGTTCGCGGACGCCTGGCTGGCGTTCGGCGAGCCGCCGGTGCCGGGGCTGCGGGTGCCGGCCGGGGAGGTCCTGCGGGCGCTCGCGTACCGGGCGGCGGAGCTGGTGCTCCAGGCCCGCGAGGGGGACGTGCCGGCGGTGCTGGAGTGGCTGGGCCGGCGGTCGGCGGAGGCCCGTGAGCAGGCGGGCCGGGCGGAGGTGACGCACCCGGCCGAACCGGCCGCGCTCGCCCTGGTGTGGCACGGCGTCCAGGCGGTCACCGCCGGGGACGGGGACGGGGGCGGGGGCGGGGGCGGGGACGCTTCGGCGCACGGCCGGGAGGCGCACGGTCGGGAGGCCCAGGGCCAGGAGGCTGAGGGCCGGGAGGCGCACGGCCGGCGTATCGACGAGCGGGGCGAGGCGTACGTCCGGGAGCGGCACCGCCGCCGGGACACCCTGGCGCTGATGCTGGCCTGTGCCCGGATCGCGGCCGCCGCGCTGGTGGAGTCGTGCGGCGGCGATCCGGGCCGGGTGGACGGGTGGCTGGAGGAGGACGCGGCCCGGTACATGGCGCTCGGCGGCCCGGCGCCGCTGTGGGTGCCGGGCCGGCCCGGGCAGCCGACGGGGTGAGGCCGGGGCTCGGCGGGACGGCGGCCGGGCTCAGCGGGCGGGGAGGCTGAGGGTGGCGTGCAGGCCGCCGCCGGGGGCGGGGGCGAGGCCGAGGTCGCCGTGGTGGGCGTCGGTGACGGCCACGACGATGGCCAGGCCGAGGCCGTGACCGCGGCGGGCGGGGTCGGACTGGGCGGTGCGGCCGCGACCCCGCAGGAAGGGCTCGGTGAGGGTGGGGACGGTCTCGGGGGCCAGGCGGGGGCCGGTGTTGGTGACGGCGAGCCGGACCCGGCCGGGGCGGTCCGGATCGGCCCCGGTGGTGACGGTGACGGATCCCCCGGTCGGCAGGTTGTGGCGCAGCGCGTTCTGCAGCAGGTTGACGGCGGCCTGGCGCAGCAGGACCGGGTTGCCGGTGGCGGGGGCGGGCCGGCAGTCGGTGGTGACGGTGACGCCCAGGGCGGCGGCCTCCTCCTGGACGGCGGCGAGGGCGTCGCGGGTGGTGCGGGCCAGGTCGAGGGGTTCGAGTTCGGGGGCGGTGTGGCCGAGGTCGGCGAGTTGGAGGAGGGCTTCGCTGATCTCGATGCCGCGCTGGTTGGTGTCCTGGAGGCGGGCGACGAGGGTGGTCCAGTCCTGGCGGGCCGGGTCGGCGGCGGCGACCTGGAGCATGGTGCGGGTGATGGCCAGGGGGGTGCGCAGTTCGTGGGAGGCGTTGGCGGCGAAGCGCTGCTGGGCGTCGAAGGAACGCTGGAGGCGTTCGAGCATCTCGTCGAAGGCGTCGGAGAGGTCGGTGAACTCGTCGCGGGGGCCGGCGAGGGCGATGCGGTGTTCGAGTGCTCCGCTCGCGGCGCGGTGGGCGGCCCTGGTGATGTCCTGGAGGGGCCGCAGGACGCGGCCGGCGATGAACCAGCCGCCGATCGTGCCGACGGCGGTGAGCAGGGCCAGGGCGTAGCCGGAGATGGTGAGCAGGGAGCGGAGGATCTCCTGGCGGGAGGGGGCGGAGAGGCGGTCGCGGGGGTTGGAGGAGGTGAGCGGGTAGTTGGGGATGTAGCGCATGCCGACGTAGACGACGGCCAGGCAGAGGGTGCCGGTGATGACGGCGAAGAGGGTGTAGCTGAGGGTGAGCCGCAGGCGGGCGGTCAGGCGGCGCGGTCGCGGCGCGGGGCGGGTGCGGGGCGGGGCGCTCACGTGGGGGTGCCGTCGGTGAGGCGGTAGCCGACGCCGGGCACGGTCTGGATCACCCAGGGTTCGCCGAGTCGTTTGCGCAGGCCGGAGATGGTGATGCGGACGGCGTTGGTGAACGGGTCGGCGTTCTCGTCCCAGGCGCGTTCGAGGAGGTTCTCGGCGCTGATGACGCCGCCGCGTGCGGTCATCAGGACCTCCAGGACGGCGAACTGCTTGCGGGAGAGGGCGACGTAGCGGCCGTCGCGGTAGACCTCGCGGCGGAAGGGGTCCAGGCGCAGTCCGGCGTATTCGAGGACGGGGGGCGCGGCCTGGGCGGGGCGGCGGGCCAGGGAGCGCAGCCGGACGACGAGTTCGGCGAGGTCGAAGGGTTTAGTCAGGTAGTCGTCGGCGCCGAGTTCGAAGCCGGCGACCTTCTCGTTGAGGCGGGCGGCGGCGGTGAGCATGAGGACGCGGCAGCCCAGGCGGTGCTCGACGATGGTGCGGCAGACGTCGTCGCCGTGGGTGCCGGGGATGTCGCGGTCCAGGACGACGACGTCGTAGGTGTGGACGGCGAGGCGTTCGAGGGCGGCGTCGCCGTCCGTGACGATGTCGCAGGCGATCGCCTCCAGGCGCAGGCCCGCCTGGACCGCCTCGGCGAGGTAGATCTCGTCCTCCACCACCAGGACCCGCACGCGCTGTTCTCCCGTCCCGCTCTTGCTGTCGTTGCCGTTGCCGTTGCCGTTGCCGTCCATTGGACACGAACGGGCCTATCGAAAACGTATCGGCTAGTGCAGACGTCCTGGTAACACCGCTTTTCCTCCCATGGTGTGGCCGCCGGGTTTCCCCGTCGCGGCGAAAGTGACGAGCGCCGGGAGGCAGGGATGGACGGGACGACGCGCCAGGAGGCGACGCGGTGGCGGCCGGTGGGGGGCGGTCGGCGGGCGGTGGCCGTGGGCACCGGGGCGGTGGTGGTGCTGGCGCTGGCCGGCGCCTGCGCGGCCGCCGATCCGCCGGCGACCGAGGCGGCGCTGCGGACCCTGGCGGCCACCGTCGCGCCGTTCTCCTCCTCCCTCGCTCCGGGGTCCGGTTCCTCGGCAGGGGCGGACGGCGACATTCCCGACGGCACGACGCTGACCCCGTTCGACACCGGGGCGCCGGCGGTGGGCAACCTGGACGGGCCGCTGCTGGCAGCCGTCCAGCAGGCCGCCCGGGACGCGCGCGCCCAGGGCATCGAGATGACCGTCACCTCGGGCTGGCGCAGCACGGAGTACCAGCAGCGGCTGCTCGACAAGGGGGTGGCCAGGTACGGGAGTCTGGAGCGGGCCAGGCAGTTCGTGAACACGCCGGAGAAGTCGGCGCACGTCTCGGGCAAGGCGATCGACATCGGTCCGACCAATGCCGACTACTGGCTGATCCAGCACGGCGCGCGGTACGGCCTCTGCCAGGTGTACGCCAACGAGATCTGGCACTTCGAGCTGCTGACCAGCCCTGGCGGGACCTGCCCGGCGCTGTTGCCCGACGCGGCCGGGTAGGGGGCGTTCATGATCCGATCGCAGGAGGGGCTCGCGCCGGGGGCGGGGGCGGTCTCAAGGCCGGGAGCGGTGGCGGGGGCGGGACAGGGGACGGTGGGGGGCGCCTCGGCGGGTGTCTCCCGCCCGGGCGGCCGTCGATGCCGTCGGCGGCGGCAGCGGCGCGAGCCGGTCGGGCGCTGGCGGCGCGGCCGTGTGGCCGCCGCCGTGGCCCTGCTGACCGCTCTCGCCCTGGCCGGTCACCGGCGGGTGCCGAGCCTGGGCGTCCAGTTGGGGAGCCTGTGGGAGAGCGCCCTGCCCTGGGCCGGCGTCGTGGTGCCCGCCGTCCTGCTCGCCGCCGCGCTGCGGCGAGCGCCGGTGCCGGCGTGCGCCGCGGTGGTGCTGGCCGCGGTGTGGGCCGTCGTGCTCGGGCCGGTGCTCGCCGGCGGCGGCCCGCCGCCGGGGGGCGGTGCGGGCCCGACCGGCGGTGCGGGCCTGACCGGCGGTGCGGGCCTGACCGTGGTCACCCACAACGTGAGCGCGCAGAACCCGGACCCCGCCGGCACGGCCCGGGCGCTGCTCGCCGCCCGCCCCGACCTGGTCGCCCTGGAGGAGGTCACCGACGCCGCGCTGCCCGTCTACCAGCGCGTGCTGGACGCCGAACTGCCGCACCGCACGCGGATCGGCACCGTCGCGCTGTGGAGCCGCTACCCGGTGACCGACGCACGGCGGCTGACCATCGACCCGGGCTGGAGCCGCTCACTGCGGGCCGAAGTCCAGGCCCCTGGTGGGCCGTTGGCCGTGTACGTGGTCCATCTCGCCTCCGTCCGGCTCAACGTCACCGGCTTCGCCACCGCTCACCGCGACCGCAACCTCGCCGCGCTCGGCGCCGCGCTGGACGAGGAGCCGCTGCGCCGGGTGCTGCTGCTGGGCGACCTCAACACCGCCGCCGGGGACCACGCGCTCACCCCGGTCACCAGCCGGCTGAGCTCCGCGCAGGACAGCGCGGGCGGCGGCTTCGGGTTCACCTGGCCGGCGGTCTTCCCGCTGGCCCGGATCGATCACGTCATGACCCGGGGCCTGCCCGCCACCGCCGCCTGGACCCTGCCCGCCACCTCCAGCGACCACCTGCCCGCCGCCGCCCGGCTGACGGTGTGAGGGGCGTGCGGGCGGCGGGCGCGGGGGCGGCGGGCCCGGGGGCCGGTGTCAGGCGAGGAGGTCGGACTGGAGGGTGACCACCTGGCGGAAGGCCGCGTCCGGGACGCCGTCGGGGTTGGTCATGGTGACGACGGCGACGAGGTCGGAGGCGCAGAGGTAGGCGATGCGGGCGTTCGGGGTGCCCTTGGCGCCCTTCGCCGAGCTCTCCTGGGCGTCCAGGTGGACGCCCTCGACGGTGTCCCAGGCGCTGTGGGAGGTGCTCTTCGCGCCGGGCAGGGCATTGGGCTTGGCGTCGGAGCGCAGGGAGGAGAAGACGTTCCAGGACTCGAAGGAGGCGCCGAAGCGCAGCAGCCGGATCTGGGTGCGGGTGCCGTCGGAGGCCGTCCACTCCCGGACGGTGGCCGCCCGGCAGGCGTCCTGCAGGAGCAGCGCGCGGAGCTCGGCCGGGTCGCGCTGCTCGGCGAGGATCGCGTCGCAGGTGACCCAGTCGGCCGGAGCCTGGCCGGCGGGGGCCGTGGACGGGCTCGCGCCCGCCGAGGCCGAGGCCGACGTGGAGGCGGAGGCGGTCGGGCTCGGGGTCGCGCTCGCCGACGGGGTGCCGGTGGCCGAGGCGGTGGGAACCGGGTAGAGCGCCGGGGTGAGGCTGCCGCCGGCCTCCTTGGGGGCGGGCAGCAGCAGGTAGCGCAGGTCCGCGGCGTGCAGGGCGTTCTTGCCGCCCGTACGGTCCGGCGTGCTGCTGCCGGAGGGCAGCGGCGGCAGCGTCAGCGGCGGGAAGGTGTAGCGGCCGTCGCCCGGGGTGGCCAGGCCGGGCAGGTCGGTGCGCTCGGGGGCGGTGACGGCCAGCGCGGCGCCGGTGCCCGCGAGGGCGAACACCAGGGTGGCGGTGGCCCAGCGCGCGGCCGCCCTGCGGCGGGCGCTGCGCCGGGCGAGGCGGGCCTCGTGCTCCTCGGGGGTCTCCGCGGCGGGAGCGGCGGGGAACTCGGCGAAGGTGCCCGCGGGGGTCTCGACGGCGGCCTCAGCGGGGGTCTCGGCGGGGGCGGCGGGCTCGTGCGGGATTGCGTGGTCGGTCATGCGGACGCTCCCGGGCGGGCGAGGCGGTCGAGCTGCAGGGTGAAGAGGGCGACGATCCGGTCCTTGGGCAGCGGTGCCACGCCCTCGACGTTCATGACCACCAGGAGGTCGCCCTCGGCGGCCGAGCACTCCAGGTAGTCGATCGGCGCGGACGGCGGCGCCGGCATCAGGTAGCAGTGCGCCTCGGGGTGGCCCGGGATCTCCGGGCCGATCCGGAACAGGCCGGTGTCGCCGGTGAAGACCGCGGTGTACTCGTTGAGCTTCTGCACTTCCTGCTGGTTGAACTGGCGCAGCTTCAGGCCGACCACCAGGTCGTCCTCGCTGGTCCGGTACGTCCGCACGCCAGTGGCCTTGACGTGCAGGCCCTCCCAGTAGGAGCGGAGCTTGTCGCGCTTGTCCTTGGGGATCTGCTGGAGTTCGTCGTCCAGTTCGGCGGACAGGAACTCGGCGCCGAGTTCGGTGTCGTTGCCGTAGCCGCCCTCGTCCGGGCCGGGTTCGTAGCCGGCCGGGACGGGCAGCAGCAGGTCGCGCAGCGAACCGAAGTGGTTGCCGTTGGACTTGGCGCCGAACGGCGTGGCGGTCGCGGTCGGGACGGGCGCGGCGGACGGCCCGGCGGCGACGGCCGGGGCGGGGTCGTCGTACTGGGTCTTGATGATGCCGACGCCGATGGCCACCCCGGCCAGCGCCGCCGCTGCCGTCGCGGCGCCCGCGCGCAGCAGGCGGCGGGAGGCGGGGCGCGGGGCGGCGGGATCGGCGGCGGTCGGCGCGGCGGGATCGGCGGCGAACTGCTGCTCGGCGGCGGACTGTTCGACGGCGTCCGGGGCCGCCTCGGGGGCGGTCGGCGCCGGCGTGGCGGCCGGGGTCCCGGTCATGCTGTTGTCGGTCATACCAGCCGCTCCCATTGCTGCTTGGCGAGGTCCTTCACGACATCGGGGTTCACCGGCTTGGGGTCGAAGACCTCCACCACCATCGCCACCGTGCCGCGCTGGGCTACGGCCTGGCCGTAGTAGTACCGATCGGCGCTGTCGGCCCAGTACCTGGGTGCCTCGTCCACCCGGTAGCCGCCGTTGGCGCCGTCGGCGAACGGCTTCAGGTTGCGGGTGGTGCCGACGGCGTGCGTGGCGGCTTCGTTGGCGCGGTCCGGCGCGTACTGGACCAGCGACACGCGGTACCTGGTGTCGCCCTTCTTCCAGTCCACCTCGGCCGCGCGCCGGAAGCCCCGGGAGTTCAGGTCCTTGAAGTCGCGGACCGCGCTGTCGTTGTGCTCGGCGAGCTCGCCGACCGACACCCAGCTCGGCTTGTCCGGGAATTCTCCCCAGGCGGCGCTGCCGTCCGGGGCACCGATCAGCAGTTTGAGCAGGTCGCCGTCGATGGCCAGCGGCTTGGGCTGCTGGGCGGCGAAGGCGGTCGGGTCGACCGCCACGGCCGGGTAGGACGGGCGCGCGACCTGGATCGGCGGCAGCGGCGTCGGCGGGCGCTGGGCCTGGACGGCGTAGCCGACGCCGCCGCCGGCCAGGGTGCCCAGCACCAGGCCGGACACCGCCAGCAGCACCGGGCGCGGGCGGCGCGGGGCGCGGGGCGCCCGCTCGGGGGCGGGCGGCAGGAGCTCGGAGGCCGGCGCGTCGGACGGGAACGCCTCGGCGGAGGGCGGCGGTTCGGTGGTGAACTGCGGTGCGGTGAAAGGCAGTTCAGCGGCGGGTGGTTCGGTGGCGGGCGGTTCGGTGGCGGGCGGTTCGGTGGGCGCGGTGTGGGGCCGCGGCGGGGCGGCGGGCGCCGGCGCGGTGCCGGGCGGGGGCAGCGCGGGTTCGGTGGTCACGGGGTGGCTCCAGAGGAGGGTGGGAAGGACGGCGTCGGGACGGGCGGCGGCGCGGGTTCAGCCGCGTTCAACCGCGTTCAGCTGCGTTCAGCCGCCGGAGGCGAGCCACTCGCGCTGGCGCTTCATCAGCCCGCTCAGCAGCGCCTTGTCCGGTGTCCCCTTCACCTCGACGTCGATCGTGTACTGGACGTCGCCCTGGCTGGAGATGCCGGTCATCGAGCCGGTGTACGCCTGCTGCTTGGGCTTGTGCAGGTAGCCGTGGGCGTTCGGGTCGCCGTCGATGTCGATCGGGTCCTGCGACTTGAGGGTGTATCCCTGGACGAACTCGCGCGCCATCGAGGTGGAGCCGAAGCGCAGCAGGGTGACGGTGACCTCGGCCTTGCCGTCGGCCGTCCGGTACATCCGGGTGGCGCCCGACTGGTAGCCGTACGAGCCGAGGATGTCCATGATGCCGTCCTGCTTGCCGAACAGGTCGGCGACGTCGTCGTTGGTCATGGTCATCCCGTCCGCGGGCCCGTACGACTCGCCGCCGTCCGGGATCGGGAGCAGGAAGTAGCGCAGGTCGCCCTCGTGCTTGCCGCCGTTGACGGTCCCCTTGACGGTGCTGGCCGGCTTGGGGGTGGTCGGGGCGGCGGTGGGCGTCGGCACCGGTAGCGGGGTGGCGGAGGCCGTCGGGCTCGGACTGGAGGCGGTGGTGGTGGCCGGCGCGGGTGCGGCGGCGGCGGCCGGGCGGGTGTCCGGCCTGCCGACGGCGACGGTCACCGCGGCGCTGGTCGCCGTGACGGCAAGCAGGCCGGCGGTGGCCAGCGCGACGCCGACGGCGCGCGGCAGCCGGCGCGCGGCCGGTTCGGGTGCGGCGGCGTGCTGCGGCGCAGCGTCGGGCTGCGGTACGGCGGGGTGCTGTGGCGCAGCGGGGTGCTGCGGCACGGCGGCCGGTTCCGGCGCGGCGTCGGGCTGCTCCGGAACGGCGGCTGTTTCGTTTTCGGGCGCGGACAAGGAACTCCCCCGGGAAAATGTGGGATCTCGCGCGCGGACTTCCTCGCAAACCGCTCCCCCGGCGGTTCTCCGGACCGTCCATCACGCGTCTCAGCAGGCATTATGAGAGACCGTTCGCATCGCTGCCAACAAAGTTAATCGCCGCACTCCGGTCCAATACTCGATGAATCGGACACGTCGTGATGTAACCGCAACAGGCGGTCCTGGCGTGGTACCGGGGTACCGTGCCCCCTCCGATGATCGGTCCGGGGTACCACGGATCGCGCCGGCGCCGCGCCTAGCGTGGAGTGTGAGGGAGGCCGGGACGGTCCGGCCCCGGAGCGTAGGGGTGAGCGATGATCGAGGCGCACCAGCTGACGAAGCGGTACGGGGAGAAGACCGCCGTCGACCGGCTCGACTTCATGGTCAAGCCCGGCACGGTCACCGGCTTCCTCGGGCCCAACGGCGCCGGGAAGTCCACCACCATGCGGATGATCGTCGGGCTGGACGCGCCCACCAGCGGCTCGGTGCGCGTCAACGGGCGCCGTTACGCCGCGCACGCGGCGCCGTTGCAGGAGGTCGGGGCGCTGCTGGAGGCCAAGTCGATCCACCCGGGGCGCTCCGCGTTCAACCACCTCATGGCCCAGGCGCACACCCACGGCATCCCGCGCTCGCGGGTGGAGGAGGTCGTCGAGCTGACGGGGCTGCAGTCGGTGGCCAGGAAGCGTGCCGGGGCGTTCTCGCTGGGCATGGGCCAGCGGCTGGGGATCGCGGCGGCGCTGCTGGGCGACCCGGCGACGGTGATGCTGGACGAGCCGGTCAACGGTCTCGACCCGGAGGGCGTGCTGTGGATCCGCAACCTCCTCACCTCGCTGGCCGCCGAGGGCCGCACCGTCTTCGTGTCCTCGCACCTGATGAGTGAGGTCGCGCTGGTCGCCGACCACCTGATCATCGTCGGGCGGGGCCGGCTGCTGGCCGACACCACCGTGCAGGACCTGGTCCGCCAGGCCGGTGGCGACGTGGTGAAGGTGGCCAGCGCCGATCCGGCCCGGCTGCGCACGGCGCTGGCCGGGCCCGGGGTGGAGGTCACCGGCCGTTCCGGTTCGGAGGAGCTCCTCGTCACCGGCCTGGCCGCGCGGGAGATCGGCCTGCGGGCCGCCGAGCAGGGCATCGCGCTGTTCGAGCTCACCACCCGCACGGTCTCCCTGGAGGAGGCGTTCATGGAGCTGACCAGGGACGCCGTGGAGTACCACGGCACCACCACCGCGACCGGGCCCGCCGCCAGTGCGGGTGCCGGCGCCGAGTCCCCGAGGAGCGCGGCATGAGCACCATCGCACCGAGCCAGCCGTCCGCGGCCGCCGACCGGCGGCCCGCGCGCCCCGCCTACCGGGTGACGCCCGTGCGCGTGCTGCGCTCGGAGTGGGCCAAGCTGTGGTCGCTGCGCTCGACCTGGATCACGCTGGGCCTGGGCCTGCTGTTCCTGGTCGCGTTCGGGTTGATCGCCGCGTTCCAGTTCAAGTCGAGGATCACCTCGGGGCGCCCGATGGATCGGGGGGACTTCGCCGACGCCAGTGCCCTGAGCCTGTCGCTGTTCGGCACCAACTTCGCGCAGCTGGCGTTCGGCGTCCTGGGCGTGCTGGTCGCCGCGGGCGAGTACTCCACCGGCATGATCCGCTCCACCCTGGCCGCGGTGCCGCGCCGGCTGCCGGTGCTGTGGTCCAAGGCGGCGGTGTACGGCGTGGTGGTGGTGCTGCTGGGCACCGTCGGGGTGTTCGTCGCCTTCGCGGCCGACAGCGGCATCCTCTCCGGTACCCGCGCGGCGATGACGTTCTCCGACGCCGGCGTCCTGCGCGGCCTGCTGGGGGCCGGGCTCTACCTCGCCCTGGTGGGCGTGATCGGTGTCGCGCTGGGCGCGCTGCTGCGGTCGGTGGCGGGCGGCATCTCGGTGCTGGTGGCCTCGCTGATGCTGGTCCCCGGCCTGATCTCGCTGCTGCCCTCGTCCTGGCAGGACCACATCAGCCCGTACCTGCCCAGCAACGCGGGCCAGGCGATGTTCGCCCTGCACCACGACGCGACCACGCTGTCGCCCGCCGCGGGGCTGGCGGTCTTCCTGCTGTGGACGGTGCTCGCCCTGGCGGGCGCGGCCGTGCGCCTGGTGCGCAGCGACGCCTGAGGGCTGGGAGACTGCGTGGACGTCCCGGTGCGGTGCCCGTTCGAGTCGGGTGCCGCACCGGGCCCGTTTCGTATCCGTTCCGGGGTGAGCTGGACGAAGGTGACGTCCGTTCCGGGTGAGCTGGACGAAGGTGACGACCGTTTGCGGGTGAGCTGGACGAAGGTGACGACCGTTTGCGGATGGGCTGGACGAAGGTGACGACCGTTCCGGACGAGCTGGACGAAGGTGACACCGTGAGCGAGCACGACACCGCCGTGGGGGCGGGGGGCGACCCGCTGTCGGGGTACCCGGTGTTCGCGCGCCTGGCCCGGCTGGGGCAGCGGGCGCGGCAGGCGGACCGCGACCACCCGTGGGTGCTGGACACCGCGGTGGTGGCCGCGGTCTTCCTGCTGTTCTGCCTGCCGGACCTGCTGCCCTTCCACGACGGCGGGGAGCGGGCGCGCGAGCACCGGATCGTCTTCGCCCGCCCGCCGCTGGCGGCGCTGCTGGCCTTGCAGGCGGGGCTGCTGCTACCGCTGCTGTGGCGCCGGCGGCGACCGGCGGCGGCGTTCGCGGCGGTCGCGGCCGTGTTCGTCCTGCAGTGGTCGCTGGGGGTGGCGCTGCGCGCGGACGTCGCGCTGCTCGTCGCCCTCTACAGCCTGGCCCTGCACGGGAGCCTGCGGCACCTGGCGTGGGCGTGCGCGGCGATGACCGGCGCGTCGGCCCTGGTCGCGGTGGAGCTGTCCGGCGGGCTGCCGGTCGGGGACGCGCTGTTCTTCCTGTTCAGCGCGGCGACGGCGGCGGTGGCCGTCGGCATCGCCGTGCGCATCCGCCGGGCCCAGCTCGCCGGGCTGCGCGAGCGGGCGGCGCGGCTGGAGGTCGAGCGCGACCAGCGCAGCCGGCTGGCCACCGCCACCGAGCGCACCCGGGTGGCCCGGGAGATGCACGACATCATCGGCCACAACCTGTCCGTGATCATCACCCTGGCGGACGGCGGCGCGTACGCGACCGAGGCCTCCCCCGAGCGGGGCCGGGAGGCGCTGCTGCTGATCGGGGAGACCAGCCGCCAGGCGCTGGGCGAGCTGCGGCGCATGCTCGGTGTCCTGCGCGACCAGGGCGAGCAGGGCCCCGAGTTCACGCCGCAGCCGGGCATCGCCGATCTCGACGGGCTGTGCGCGCGCATCCGGGCCGCCGGGCCGCAGGTCGTGTACACCGCGCGCGGCGAGGTGGAGCGGCTGGACCGCGGGGTGCAGCTGATGGCGTACCGGATCGTCCAGGAGGCGCTCACCAACACCCTCAAGCACGCCGGGCCCGACACCCGGGCGCACGTGACGCTGGCCGCCGAGGGCGGCCGCCTGCGGGTGCGGGTGCGGGACGGCGGTCCGCCCGGCGGGGCGGTGCGCGGCGGTGCGGCGGGCGAGGAGGGGCACGGGCTCACGGGCATGCGCGAGCGCGCGGCCCTGTACGGGGGCACCGTCACCGCCGGGCCCGGGCCCGGGGCAGGATGGACCGTGGAGGCCGTCCTCGACCTCACCCCCGACGGACCCGACGGACCTGGCGGACCCGACGGACCCGACGGCCCCGGCGCCTTCACTCCCGATCCCGACCCCGACCCGACAGGCGGCCTGACGTGACCACGGTCCTCATCGTCGACGACCAGCCGCTCCAGCGGTACGGCTTCCGGATGCTGCTGGAGAGCCAGCCCGGCACGGAGGTCGTCGGCGAGGCCGCGCACGGCGCCGAGGCCGTGCGCCTGGCGGCCGACCTGCGGCCCGACGTCGTCCTGATGGACATCCGGATGCCCGGCATGGACGGCATCGAGGCCACCCGGCGCATCGTCGCCACCGGCGGGCGCTCGCGCATCCTCGTCCTGACCACCTTCGACCTCGACGAGTACGCCCACGCCGCGCTGCGCGCCGGCGCCAGCGGCTTCCTCCTCAAGGACGCCCGCCCGGAGGACCTCCTGGCCGGGATCCGCGCCGTCTCCGAGGGCGACGCCGTCGTCGCCCCCGCCATCACCCGGCGCCTCCTGGACGCCTACGCCCACCACCTGCCCGTGCGCCCGCCCGGCGCGGCCGCCGAGGACGATCCGCGGCTGAACGCCCTGACCGAGCGCGAGCGCGAGATCCTGGTCGCGGTCGGCCGGGGCTGGACCAACGGCGAGATCGCGCAGCGCCTGGTGCTCGCGGAGTCGACCGTCAAGACGCACGTCAGCCGGGTGCTGTCGAAGATCGGCGCCCGGGACCGGGTGCAGGCCGTGATCTTCGCCTACGACCGCGGCCTGAACCGGCCGAACCCGCCGGCCTGAGCCGTCCCGCTCCTGCCGCGGGGGGCGCGGCGTCAGGGGCGCTTCTTCGGGGCGGCTTCGAGGTCGGTGGCGGCGGCGGCCAGGATGGCGCCGAAGACGTGGGCGATGACGGGCTTGCCGACCCGGCGGGCGAAGGCCGCGCCGACGAGGGGGATGGGGAGCGCGAAGCCGGTCGTCCAGACGACCAGGGTGCCCTCGGGGACCTCCTCGAAGGTCATCCGGCCGAACTCGTGCCGGGCCGGCGGGAAGCTGCGGTCGACGGTGTAGTCGAAGCCGTGCGGGGCGTTGTAGGCGGTGATCCGCTCGTTGAACCAGCCGATCAGCCAGGTGTGCAGCCGCACGGCGCCCACCCCGTAGGGCGCGCCCTCGCCGGGCCGGGCCAGGCGCGCCCTGAGCACGAACGGGGAGCGGGTGTAGTTGGTGCTCGTGGCGCACCAGTCGAACACCTCGGCGATCGGCGCCGCGATGACCCGTCGCACGGTCACGGTTTCCATGGCTCGTCCCTCTCCTGCAGCGGGGGGCGCGGGTGTCTGCCGCGCCCTGTTCACCGATGAAGACCGGGCGCGGCCCGAAACCGTGACATCGGGTGGGGGCGTCCTCGGGGGTGGCGATGCCGCCTGCCTACCATTCGGCTCTGGGCGTGCGGGCCATGAGCAGGTCGACGGCGCGGTCGGTGGTGACGGTGCCGTCGAGGATGGCGACGACGAGTGCGGTGATGGGCGGCACGCGTACGTCAGACGTCGCCGAACTCTCCGGAGCGGACGGCGGCGACGAAGCTCGACCAGGCGTCGGCCGGGAAGACCAGCGCAGGACCGTGGGGATCCTTGGAGTCACGGACCGGGACAGTGTGGACTACATTCGCATCGACCTCGACGCAGTTCCCTCCCTGGGTGCTGTATGAACTCTTGTACCAGGTGACATTGCGATCATCCATGCTCAAAGCCTTTCCGCACGTTTCGAATGAACTCGATGCTCGCTGCTCGGGACAGCGCCTCGGCCTGGAGATGATCGTACTCACTGGCCCACTCGGCCAGCGTCTCCGGATCGCGTTCGAGGTAGCCGCGCCGCTGCGTCTCGCCGTACCCCACGATGGACCTGTTCGGCATGGTCAGCAACGTAATTGGATGCCCGAACGGGCGGTTCTCGCCTGCTGCGGTAGGGCACACCTGCACCAGAAAACGGGGACGTGCAGCGAGTGCTTCCAGGTGCCTGAGTTGCGCCACCATGACGTCCCGACCACCGATCGGCCGCCGTAGCGCCCCCTCATCTATCACCACCTGGACGTGCGGCGCCGGATCTCGGGCGAGGGACTGCTGTCGGAGCAGCACCTTCTCGGTTCGTTCGTCGGCCTGCTGCTGAGTTGCGATCCCCCTCAGGACAGGCGCCTCCTGAAAAACTCGGCTGTACTCGGGCGTTTGGAGCAAACTCGGAACCAGGTTGATCTCGAACAGTCTCAGGGCGATGGCTTTCGCTTCATTGCGCAGGTACTCATCGAAGCCTTCGAACAAGACCCGCCGACCGGACGTACTCCACTCCCTGAGGAACCTCTCTCCCGACCCGAACACTCGATCAAGTGCCGTTGAGATCTGTTGACTTGGTTTCCTTCGGCCGTGTTCGAGCGCGGAGATGTACGACGATGTACAGCCGATCAGCTCGGCAAGGTGCTCCTGAGTCCAGCCTCGCTGCTCGCGCGACGTGCGAAGTAGTACGCCGAACTCGGCGGCTGGGGATGTCGGGGGGTCAAGTTCCCGCTTGTTCAAGGCTGTTCGTCCTACCAATCTGACACTGTGGGACAAGTTGAACAGCTCCGCAGCCTAGAGGACAGTTGGCGCCCCCAGTAGTCGTCGGACTACGGAACGGAGTCGCTGTCGTGACGCGCAAACGCACCCCCGTGTCCCCTGGGCCGCGATACCGCCCGCAGGTCGGCGAACTGGTTGCGGACTTGAGGTCCGTTCCGACCGGGCGGGATCAACAACTCGGCCAACCGGCCGAGTTGTTGATCCCGTCAGCACCACCACGAAATGGAGGCGCAGCACAGATGACAACCGCACCGTGGGGTACCACCCGGATGGGGCCGTTCACGGCTACCGTCCCGGTCCCGCAGTACACGCCCGTCATCGACCCCGAGACGCAGATTGCGGTGATCGTGGACGAGCACGGACGCACGGTCGAGTTGGGCGGGCATGGCACCAGCACGAGCGGCCTGACGCCCACCACGACCACGCCCGACGGAAACCCGGGCGGGCCGACCGACGCCGACAGCACCGAGTCCTACGATCAGGACCAGAGCAACGGCTGATGAACGACCGAAGCGGGTCGGTGCTGGTGCTGACCAATCCCCTTGACGTGACCGCGGATGCGGTACTGCGGGTGCTCGCCGAGCGCCGAGTTCCGGTGGTCCGGCTCGATCCCGGCACCGACCTGCACACGGGTGCCTCGCTGATCGCCACGTACCGCACAGGCCAGCAGCAGGGCACTCTGCGCACCGCCAGCCGGGACCTCGACCTCTCCGCCGTCCGGTCCGTCTGGGTGCGCCGGGCCTCACCCTACGAAGGGCCCTCCGAACTGGACGGCCAGGACCGCCGGTTCGCCGCCGCGCAATCCCTGTGGGGTGCGGGCGGCATCCTCGCCTCGCTCCCCGCCGCACACTACGTGAACCACCCCTGGGCCAACCGTGCGGCCGAGCACAAGCCAGCACAACTGGCGGCCGCGCAGCGCTGCGGGTTCCCGGTCCCCGACACGGTGATCACGAACAGCGCGAACGAGGCGCGGGAGTTCGTGGCGGCCCGGGCCGCCGGGGCGGTGTACAAGCCGTTGTGGAACATCCCCTACTCGATCGGCGGGCAGCCTCACGCCGTGTGGGTACGCGAGGTCGATCCGGCCGACATCACCGACGCCGTGTCCGCCTGCCCGCACCTCTTCCAGGCGAAGGTGCCGAAGCTGTTCGACGCAAGGGTGACGGCCGTCGACAACCGCCTGTTCGGCGTCCGGATCGACAGTCCCGACCTCGACTGGCGGCGCCGCCAGGACCGGATGACGTGCACCCCGATCGACGTACCCGAGCCGGTCGCACGTTCGGTCGCCGCCTACCTCGGAGAACTTCGTTTGGCCTACGGCGCGTTCGACTTCGCCGTGACCGCCTCGGGCGACTGGTACTTCCTCGAATGCAACCCGAACGGCCAGTGGGCATGGCAACCGGCCGAGACCACCGAGGCGATTGCCCACGCCCTCGCCGACCAGCTACAGAAAGGCCGTGACGCATGAGCACACCGGCTGAACTCCGCACCGCTCTGGCCGACAGGCTCACCGAGGACGGCATGCTGACCGAACGCGAGTGGGACAGCGCGGTGAGGGCCGTTCCCCGAGAGCTCTTCGTCGGAACCTACTTCGCTCCGGTCGCCGGCAGCGTTCCGACTGTCTACCGACCCGTCCGTCCGGGCGAGCCCGGGTGGCTGGTGGGGATCTACGATGACCAGACACTGGTGACCCAACTCGACGGCCGCATCGGGCCCGAGGACACCGCTGGGGAGACCGTGACAGGCATCCCGTCATCGTCGTCCACCCTCCCGTCCGTCGTACTGCGCATGTGGCAGCAGTTGGGCGCCGAGGCCGGGCACCGGGTACTGGAGATCGGCACGGGCACCGGGTACTCGACCGCCCTCGGCGCACACCGCCTCGGGGACGCCAACCTCACCAGCATCGAGTACGACCCCACAGTCGGCGCGGCAGCGGCAACGGCGATCAAGACTGCGGGATTCTCCCCCCGGTTGATCATCGGTGACGGGCTGCGCGGCGACCCGGACGGCGGGCAGTACGACCGGATCATCGCCACCTGTTCTGTCCGGTACATCCCCCTCTCTTGGCTCCACCAGGTCAAGCCCGGCGGCCGAATCCTGGTCACCCTCTCCGGGTGGAGCTACGCGAACGCCCTCGTGCTGCTCGACGTGACCGGACCTGGCGAGGCCACCGGCCGGTTCCTGACCGGCCAAACCAGTTTCATGATCGCCCGCCCGCACGACCGACCGCCCCGCCCGACGCTGGACCTCCTGCCCGGCAAGGAACGTCCGACCCGCATCGACCCGGCGAAGCTGGACAGTTGGACGGGCGGTTGGGTAGCCCAACTTGCCGCACCCGGGGCAATCCGCATGGGTGTGGGGGCTCAACAGATCCTCTGGGACCTGGCCACCGGATCGCAGGCCCGGACGGCGCCCAACCCCACCGGCGGGTGGGCCGTGACTCAGCGCGGGCCCGTCGCCCTGTGGGACCAGGTCGAGCAAGCGGTTGAGACCTGGCAGGCGGCCGGTGAGCCGCACCAGGATCGCTTCGGGATCACCGTGTCGGCGGCCGGACAGCGGGTCTGGCTCGGCACCGAGGACGGGCCCGGATGGAATCTGCCCGTATAAACCTGGCCCAGCCCTGCGCCGAGCCGTGTCGCACCGTAATCAATCCATCATGGAATCCTCCCGTCCTGCGAGGGGGGAAGGGCCCCTGGAAACGGCCGACCGCCGTCCGGGAAGCCGCACGCGCCCTCTCCCCCGTGGCGCCGGCTGGTGCTTGGATCGGCGACCATGACTGACACTCCCTCACGTATGGCCGACCACTGGTGGTGGCGGCCCGGCTGGACCACGGGTACCCGCTGGTACACCTGGCACCTGGTCTTCGACGGCGCCGACGACCTCCACGGCCTCGCCGCCGACTACCGCCACGCCTTGGCCGACGTCCCCGGCCTCGACCTCGTCCCCGACCGCTGGCTCCACCTCACCATGCAGGGCCTCGGTTCCACCGACGAGGTGAGCGCGGCCGACGCCCGCGCCATCGTCGACGCCGCCACCAGCCGCCTTGCGAAGATCCCCGCCTTCGACCTCGCACTGGGGCCCGCGATCGTCGCCCCCGAGGCCCTGCTCCTCACCGTCGACCCCGCAGAGCCCGTGCGCGCCGTCCGCTCGGCCATCCGCGCCGCCATCGCCGACGTCTGGCCCGAAGTCCCCGAACAGGCCGACGGCTTCCGCCCCCACGTCTCCGTCGCCTACTCCAACGCCGACGGACCGGCCCAGCCCGCCGCCGACGCCCTTGCCGGCGTCACCACCTACCCCGCGACCGCCCGCATCGCTTCCGCCGAACTCATCGTCCTCGGCCGTGACCGGCGGATGTACGAGTGGGAGGCCGCCGCCCGCGTGCCGCTCGGCTGACAAGAGGCGGACCGGGCGCGGGCCGAAACCGTGGCGTCGGGTGGGGGCGTCCTCGGGGGTGGCGAGGGTGGGCGGGTGAACGGGGAGAGGGGGGCGGGGTGGGACGCGAGGCTTCCGTGGAGTGGGGGGCGCTGCACCGGCGGTGTGCGGTGGGTGTGGTGGCGGGGGTGGCGGTGCTGGGGGGCGCGGCCGGGCCGGTGGTGTGGGCGGGGTCGCAGGACCTGCCGGGCGATCGGCGGTGGTGGCTGGTGGTGTGCGGGGTCGCCCTGGTGGCGGCCGTCGGTGCCTCGCTGCCGCTGCTGCGTCAGGTCGCCGCCGTCGAGTACGCCGCCGCGTTCGTGGCGCTGGTGGTGCTGCTCGCACTCGCCCTGGGCACGGTGTTCGCGGCGGCGCAGGCCGCCTACGCCGTCCGGACCAGGCTGCACGAGCCGCCCGGCGTCACGGCCACCGTGACGGGCTGCCGGACGACGGGCCGGGAGCTGGACGACCAGAACCAGGGCCACGACGTCTACGGCTGCACGTACCACTGGAGCGCCGGCGGCCGGGAGTTCAGCGAGGAGCGGCCCACCGGGAAGCTGTATCCGGACGGCCACGAGACCAGGGTGTGGCTCGCCGGCGAGCGGATGATCACGGGCCGGCCGAGCCTGCTCGGGATCCCGCTGTGGATCGCGCTCGCCCTGGCCGGGCTGGTGGGCACGGTCCGGTTCGCGATGGCCCTGGCCTGGAAGGCCCGCGAGGTGGGCCTGCGGCGCTAGGGGGTGGCCGGAATCCGGGGTGGCGGGCGCGGCGCTCTGGCAGCATCGGGCGGATGGGGCAGCGGGAGGGGATCGGGCGGCGCTTCGTGGTGGGCGCGGGGTACGCGCTGTACCGGGGGCCGTTGGCGGACAGTACGTCACATCGGCACGCCGCGTTCCAGGTTGCCGTCGCGCCGGCGGGCGGCGAGGTGACGATCGTGGACGGGGCCGGGGTCCGCCACCGGGGCGCGGCGGTGGTGGTGGCGCCGATGGTGTGGCACCGGATGGCGCCGGTCCGGGAGGTGTCGGCGTTCTTCGTCGATCCGCACTGCGCGTTCGCGGACCGGCTGCGGGCGGGGTGCGGTGACGGTGTCACCGTGGCACCCCAGTGGCGGGACCTGGTGGAGGAGGACCTGTGTCCGTCCGGGGTGCTGCCGTCGGCCGAGGTGGACGTGCGGCTGTGGGCGGCGATGGAGGCGCTGACGGACCACCGGGTCGCGCTGCCGGGGCTGGCGGCGCGGGTGGGGCTGTCGCCGCAGCGCCTGCGGGCGCTGGCGCGGCGGCAGTTGGGGGTGCCGCTGGCGCGCTGGCGGATCTGGCGGCGGCTGGCCCGCGCCGCCGACGCGCTGGGCGAGGGGCGCACGCTCGCCGAGGCGGCGCTGGCGGGCGGCTTCGCGGACCAGGCGCACTTCAGCCGGCAGATGCGGGAGATGACGGGGCTGACGCCGTCCGCGGTGCTCCCGGTGCTGCGCGCCTCGGGCCGGGCGGGCGCCTCGGACCCGGCGTAGCCTCGTCCGCATGTGTCTGATGGTGTGGATCGGAACCGAACAGCCCGTGCTGCCGATCCCCTGCACCGCCGGTCCCCAACTCGGGACCTGCTACTGCGGGGTTCGCGAGATCGCCGCCGACGCGCCCGTTCGAGCCCGCTTCACTTCACCGCACGTGACCTACGTCGGCTCGCACGAGGGCTGCGGCTGCGGATTCAACAGCTCCCGGTTCGAGTGGGAGGGGTTCACCGACACGGCCGACGCGATGGCGCTCGTCGACGCGATGCGGGACGAGGAGCGCGAGGAGTTCCTCGCTCAGAAGCACTCCCGGGAATTCCTGGCGGCGCTGGTGTCCGCGGCCCTCCCGCACGGGAGGGTCGACATATACATGTGCTGGGCCGGGGACGAGGACGAACCGCCCGACCGCGTGGAGAGCATCGAGACACGCCGGCTGACGGAGCGTTTGACCCCACTCCAGGAGCGGGTGAAGTACACGACGCCCGGCTGAGCAGGAGGCGCGGGCCCGCCGGCGTACCCGTGGTCACCGGTCGCACGGGGGACCCGACGGGCGGCCTACGCGCGGCGGGCGACGTAGAACGACAGCGAGCCGGTGAGCGTGGCGACGGTCTCGGTCTCGCGCACGCCGTGGAAGCCGGCCTCGGTGATCAGCCGGGGCAGGATGCCGTCGGCGTTGGGCTGGGTGTCCTCCTTGCCGTCCGCCAGTTGCACGATGCGGAACGCCAGGCGCATGGCGGCCGTGCGCTGGCGCCCGAAGTCGGCGATGACGAGCTTGCCGCCGGGGCGCAGCGCCGTGTGCATGGAGGCGAGGACGGCCTGTTTCATGGGGATGGGGCACTGGTGGAGGACGAGGCTGGAGACGACGGTGTCGGCCGTTTCGGCGCCCACGAGGTCGGCGACGGCGTCGCCCATGCCGATGTGCCATTCGGGGGTCACTCCGGCGGCGGCGGCCTTGCGGCGGGCCACTTCGAGGGTGGTGGGGTCGGGGTCGACGCCGATGACGCGGGCGCGGGGTTCGACGCGGCCGAGGAGGACGGCCAGTGAGCCGGTGCCGCAGCCGACGTCGAGGATCACGTCGTCGGGGCGGGGGGCCACGTGCATGGCGAGCAGGCTGCGCCACAGGCGTTCGCGGGTGAGGGAGACGATGGGGTCGTAGAGGCGTACGGGGCCGAGGCGGCCGGCGGCGGGGGTGAAGGCGCGATCGGTCATGGGGGTCAGTGTCGGCCGGGGGGTGTGGTGGCGTCTTGAACGAATCGCTCGCCGGGCGGGGCGGGTTGGGGTTTCCGGGCCGGTTGCGGGGGTCGGTTGCGGGGGTCGGGTTCCGGCCCTCCGAGGGCACATAGAAAGTCTATCGACATATGACGTTGGATGACTTATCGTGATCGTCGCGGTGGTCCGGCGCGGCCGGCCCGCCGCGACCACCGTTCGGCCCTGCGAGAGGACCTCCGTGCCCCGTCGTTCCCGCACGTCCACAGCACTCGGCATCGGCGCCACCGCCGTGGTGGCGCTGGCCCTGGCCGCGCCGCCCGCCCTGGCCGGGCCCGCGGCCGCCCCCGACCCGGTGCCCTCCCTGGTGGCCGGTCAGGACACCGCCGCCCCGCAGCTGGTCACCGGCCTGGCCGAGCCGGCCGTCGGCAGCCCCGCCGACGCCGCCCGCGCCCACCTCGCGGCCCACGCCGACCGCTACCACGTCGACCCCGGCGAGCTGGCCGAGGTCGGATCCGAGAGCACCGCCGACGGCCGGCGCACCGTCAGGTTCGAGCAGCGCCACGACGGCGTGCCCGTGTTCGGCGCGCAGTACCTGGTGCATCTGACGGGCGAGGGCGCCGGGCAGCGCGTCGAGTCGGTCGGCGGCAAGTACTTCACCGGCCTGACCGTGCCGACCACCGCCACCGTCCCGGCCGCCGCCCTGCGGGATCTGGCGCTCGGCTCCGTCCAGGACCCGAAGGCCCGGGCCGCGGCCACCGCCGAGGACCACGGCCTGGTCGTCCTGCCGGACGGCGCCGGCCGGCTCGCCCAGCGCTTCACCGTGCACGCCGCCGACCCGGCGACCGGGGCGCCGGCGGCCCGCGAGGTCTTCGTGGACGCCACCGTCGGCGTGGTCGCCCTCGCCTACGACACCCGCGCCCCGCTCCCGACGGGCGGCAATGCCGGGAGCACCGCCGCCGGAAGCACCGCGGCCGGCCTCGAACCCGCCACCGGGACCGCGCCGGACGCCCACGGCAACTCCGCCAAGGTGAACATCGCCCGCCTGCCGGACGGCAGTTACCAGCTCACCGACCTCACCCGGCCCGCCGCCATCACCACCTACGACGCGGGCGGCCGGGACGAGATGGACTTCGGCGGCGGCATCCCCGCCGACCTCCCCCCGGCCCACTCCCCCGGCCCGGACTTCCCGGCCTCCGCCGGCACCAGCGGCGCCACCGACGCCAGCGTCAACGCCGGTATCGTGTACGACTTCTACCACGACCGGTTCGGCCGCAACGGCCTGGACGGCAAGGGCGGCGCGATCACCTCCGTCGTCAACGTGACCCAGGACGGCGCCCCCTACGCCAACGCGTACTGGGACGGGAAGAAGATGGTCTACGGCAGCGGGGGCCCCAACTACTACCCGTTCTCCGCCGCCCTCGACATCGCCGGGCACGAGATGACCCACGGCGTCATATCGAACACCGCCGACCTGGCCGGCATGGGCCAGGCCGGCGCGATGAACGAGGGCATCGCCGACTACTTCGGCAACGCCATCGAGGTCACCGCCCGCGGCATGTCCATGAACGACCCGGCGGCCGCGCTGCTCGGCGAGAGCAAGTGCCGCACCGGCACCCCGCAGGCCTGCGCGGACCGCCGGATGGACGACCACCGCACCACCGTGGACGACTACCTCGGCGGCACGGTCGACAACGGCGGACAGCACCTCAACGCCACCATCTTCAGCGGCGCCCTGTGGGACGTCCGGCGCACCCTCGACCCGCTCACCGCCGACCGGGTGGTCTACCGGGCGCTCACCGCCTACCTCACCCCGCTCGACGACTTCGTGGCCGGGCGCAACGCGGCCCTGGCGGCCGGCCGCGACCTCGGCCTCAGCCACGCCCAACTGCGCACCGTGGCAGCCGCGTTCGACGCGCACGGGATCAAGCCCGGCTGGGAGAACCGGATCGGCATGGACAGCCGCACGCTGGCGCGCAACCTCTCCTACTCGATGGCGCCCCCGGCCGCCGGCGGCGGGCACTGGGTGGCGATGGCCCCCGCCCCCGACCCGGTCAAGGGCACGGGCGGCACCCGCCCCGACACCACCGCGCTGTACACCGGCTCCACCACCGGGCGCGGCGCCCCCGTCCGGCTCAGCCCCGACGACGGCCGCTACCACAGCTGGCCCGCCACCGACGGCACCACCGCCGTGTGGAAGGCCATCGGCACCACCGCCCAGAACCACAGCCGCGAACTGCTGGCCGCACCGCTGTCCGGCGCCGGCCCGGTCCGCAGCCTGTTCCTCGCCGACGGGACGGAGCCCGGCAGCCCCCAGGTCTCCGGCGGCGACATCGCCTTCACCGTGAACGACTTCACCACCCACCGCACCAGCATCCGGCTGTCCCACGACGGGGCCCCCGCGGTCGAACTGCCGCTGGCCGACGGGCACCACCCGGACGACCTCACCCTCAAGGACGGCTACCTCGCCTGGACCGAGTCCTGGCAGGACGGACAGCAGTACGTCACCGCGCCGACCGTCTACTCGATCGCCGCCGGCAAGGTCACCGCGCAGTACACCGCGCACGCCGCCCCCGGCGCCGCCACGACCACCGCCTCCTCCGCCCGGCTCGCCGGCGGACGGCTGCTGTGGCTGGACACCCCCGCCGGCGCGACCGCCCGCTCCTCCATCCGCTCCGGCGCCCTGGACGGCTCCGGCGTGACCGAGGTGCTGGCCGCCGACTCGCCGAACGCCCCGACGCGCGGCGGCAGCCTCGCCGCCTCCGACCAGGCCGTCACCTACAGGGTCGACGGCACCAAGCCCGCCGGCGGCTGGACCAATGCCGCACTGCCCAAGCTCTGGCAGCTCCCGACCGGCGGCGGCACCCCGCAGCGCCTCTCCTGCGACCGGGGCGGCCAGGACCAGCCCGCCGCCGACCAGGGCACCCGGGTGGTCTGGCTGGACTCCACCCCCGGCCGCACCGACCTGGTCGTGCGCGACCGCGCGGCGGGCACCTGCTGACCGCCTTTCCCTGACCCCCACCCCCCAAGGGTCCGGCCCGGCACGGACGGCTCACAGCCAACCGCGCCGGGCCGCCTGCACGCCCGCCTGGAACCGCGTGGTGGCCCCCAGCTGGGCCAGCAGCGCCGAGACCCGGCGCACCACCGTGCGCCGCCCCAGCCCCAGCCGCCGGGCGATGGCGTCGTCCGTGGCACCACTGGCCATCAGGGTCAGGATGCGGCGGTCCCGCTCGCCGATCTGCAGGTCGACGGCGGACACCGACGCCGGGACGGCCAGCCGCCAGAGCGTCTCGAACACCGCGGCCAGCGCCCGCAGCAGGCCCGAGGGCCGGATCAGCAGCGAGACGACGCCCGGGCGCCCGTCGGCCGCCAGCGTGACGATCGCCAGGTCGTCGTCGCCCAGGGCCAGCTTGAGCGGCGGCTCGTCCAGCGTGCGGGCCTGCTCCCCCGCCTCCATCATGCGCGCCATGTTGGGGCCCGCGACCGGGTCGTCGAAGGCGCAGCCGTGGTAGATCGAGCGGTAGACGACCCCGGCGGCCATCCGCTGGCGCTGCAGCACCTCCTGGTCGAGGTAGTAGGCCGAACTGCCGGAGTAGGGCGGCACGTCGATGACCCGCACCTGGTGGCGGGCGGCCAGTTGGAGGCGCCGGCTGGCCGCCAGCACCTGGGCGGCGTCCTCGACCACCTCCAGGGCGCCGTAGGTGCCGGCGTCGCGCCGGGCGAAGCGGTAGAGGCGTTCCAGTTCCGCCCCGGCCCGGCGCGCCGCGGCCTGCCGGACGGCGTCGCTCTGCAGCACCGCCTCGACCACCCGGCCGGGCGGCAGCGCCTCCCAGGCGCGGTCGCGGTGACCGTCGTCGCGGTGACGGTCGTCGCGCGGGCCGTCGTCGCAGTGGCCGTCGTCGCGGTGACCGTCGTCGCGCGGGCCGTCGCCGTTGCAGGCCACGACGACTCCCTCGTCGGCGAGTTCCCTGAGCACGGCCAGGACGGCGCCCTCGCCGAGGCCGACCCCGGCCGCCAGCTCCGCCGCCCGCGCCTGCGGACGGCCGACCAGGCAGCGGTAGATCCGGCCGCGTTCGGAGTCTGGATCCAGCACGTCGTGCACGACGTCCCCCGTCATCGTGTCGGTGTATCGGTGTGTCGGTGTGTCGGTGTGTCGGCTCGTCAGCTCGGCGCTGTGCCGTTGTGTCGGCCCGTCCGCTCGTCGGTTCGTCGGCTTGTCGTTGTGCCGGTGTCGCCCGGACGGGCCGTCGGAGGCTACCCACGCCGGTGGCGCACATGCGCCAGTGGCCCAGGTGCGCCGCAGGGCGCTCTGGCGGACCGCGAGGTGATCTCGCAAGAGTTGTCGGTGCTCAGACAGTTCCGGCGGTTCCCCCCGGGAACGGCGGCACCCTCACGGCCAAGGACGACCCATGACACCAGCCCAGCCCGCCCGGCGCCCGCCCGTGCGGCCCCCGCGCGCCCGGCTCCGGTACGCCAGGACGGCCGTCGCCGCCCTGACCGCCTGCCTCCTGCTGCTGGGCGTGCCCGCCGCGCACGCCGAGGCCCCCGCCCCGCCGCCGATGAAGGACGGCTTCGGGCTCACCCAGGTCGGCGCCCCCACCGGCAGCGCCACCAACTTCGTGCTCACCGTCACCACACCCCAGGTCGCCGGGGAGCACACCATCCGGATCCTGCTGCCCGCCGACTACGCGGCCAGCCCGGCCAAGCGCTACCCGGTCCTGTACTTCCTGCACGGCGCCTCGGACAACCCGAGCGACCCGGCCCTGGCCTACCCCGCCCTCACCGCCGCGCAGTCGATGATCACCGTCATCCCGGACGGCGGCCTGCGCGGCTGGTACACCGACTGGCTCGACCAGAACACCGCCGCTGGGGCGCAGAACTGGGAGACCTTCCACCTCGACCAGGTCGTCCCGTTCATCGACGCCAACCTGCGCACCCTGACGGGCCGCAGGAGCCGGGCCGTCGGCGGCCTGTCGATGGGCGGCTTCGGCGCGCTGCACTACGCGCAGGACCGGCCCCAGCTGTTCGGCCAGGTCCTCACCATGTCCGGCGCGAACGACCTCTCCGTGAACGAGATGATCATCCGCGGGGCCGTGGTCGCCACCCTGACCAACGCCGGCACCGTGCTGTGCGGGCCCAGCGACGGCAAGCCCTGCGGCCTCGACTTCGGCCCCACGGTCTCCAGCGACGCGATCTTCGGCTCGCCGTACCCGGTGTTCAACGCCGACTGGCGCTGGAACGCCGCGGACCCGGTCTCCCGGGTGGGCGCGCTCGCCGACACCGGCATCGCGGTCTACACCGGCAACGGCAACGGCAGCGCCTCCGACATGGAGTTCTGGGCCGAGGGCACCGCCAAGCGCCTCAAGGACCGCCTGGACGCCCTCGGTTACCGCTACCACTACGTCGACTACGGCAACGGCGCCGGCTGGGGCACCGCCTGCAACGGCGGCCACAGCGCGGGCTGCTGGGCGCAGGACCTCGTGGACTACGTCCCGCGCCTGGAAGCGGCCTTCGCCGCCGCCTGACCGGCCCGCCCTCCCCTTCTTTCCGACTTCTCTCCCCTCTCCCTCTCCCCGTTCCCGACGAAAGGACCCGACCCCGTGCTCTCCGCCACGACCCCGAGCCGACCGGCTCCCTGGCTGCGCCTGATCGCGGCCGTCCTGGTGGCCTGTTGCGCCGCCCTGGGCTTCACCGCCTCCCCGCTCGCGACCGCGCGGGCCCACGCCGCCACGGCGCCGGCCGCCGCCTGCGCCTCCCCGCAGCAGTGCCTGACCATCAAGTCCCTCAGCAACGGGCGCCAACTCGACGTCCAGAACGGCACCATGGGCGACGGCGCCTACATCGTCACCAACTCGGCGCCCGGCTACCACCAGTCCTGGCGGCTGAGCGTCGACCCCTCCGACTTCTCCTTCACCATCGTCAACAACGACACCGGCAAGTGCATCGACCTGGCCTTCTTCACCCCGGCCCTGCGCCAGCAGACCTGCGCCGGGCAGGCCAGCCAGCGGTGGTTCCTGCAGCCGGTCGCCGGGGCCGCCGACGCGTTCATGATCCGCCACCTGGGCGACAACACCTGCCTGGACCTGCTGCTCGGCGCCCAGTACGACGACGCCTGGACCGACCAGTACACCTGCAACGGCACCGCCAACCAGCAGTGGTCCACCGGCTTCCCGCAGGCCGCCCGCAGCCTCGCCGTCGACCACGCCGCCAAGCAGTGCCAGAAGGACGTCTCCTCCTGCTCCTGGGCCGTCAAGAGCGAGGCCCCCGCGGCGCCGCTGCCCAAGATCTGCGTCTCCTCGATCTGGTTCAACAACACCAGCAGCGCCGCCCAGCAGAACTTCGCGGTCACCAACATGACCGGCTGGTCCAGCACCCTCGGCGGGGAGATCGGGGCGGAGATCTCCGGCGGCGCCCCCGGCGGCGTCTTCACCACCGCGGTCAAGACCGCCGTCAACTACAGCAACGTCTGGCAGGGCTCGACCACCGTCAACAACGCCGTCACCGTCAACGTCCCGCCCCAGCAGTACGGCTGGGTGACGCTGGCCGAGCTCGCCCGCAAGGTCACCGGCAACTGGACGTTCGACGCCCGCGGCTTCCCCTGGACCGCCGAGGACACCGTCACCGTCCCGCTCACCTCCGACCCCAGCGGCGGCGCCACCCTCTACATCGCCAACACCAGCCCCACCTTCACCAGCTGCACCTGAGCCCCACCGCACGACCGACAGCCAGCCGCCGCCCGGCCCCGCCGGGCGGCGGCCCCGTTTTCCCCCGGCCCTTCCCCGGCCCTCCCCCCAACCTCACCTGCCCTGACCTGCTGACAATTGTCACGGTCGGCCGGTGCGGCAGCACACTGCCGGGCGGGGGCGCGGCGCGGACAGCATGGGGGCATGACCTCCACCGACGTGAACCACCCCGACACCGTTCGGGCCTTCCGCACCGTCAGGCGGCTGGTGTCCGCCTACCTGGGCCTGAGCGTCGTCACCCTGGCAGCCGCCTACGTCCTGCGCAACCACCCCGACCTGGTGAACCCGGCCGTGTGGATCCGCGGCACCCTCGTCGTGGCCAGCGCCGTGGTCACGTACCTGTTCACCACCCGGGCCGCCCGCGGATCGCACGCGGCGTACCGGCGGCTGCGGATCATCTCGGCCGTCATGATCGCCGCGATCGTCGTGATCATCTGCGTGCCGGGGACCTTCCCGTTCTGGATGAAGGCCGAGCAGGCCCTGTGCGGGCTGGTGCTGGCGGGGGTGGCCGCCGTGATCAACGGACGCCACCTGCGTACCCTGTTCGCGCGATCCGACGCGACGTGAGGCGGGCGAGGGTGGACGAGGACACGCAGGCGACCCTCCCCGGGCACGCCGCCGCGGAGCGCGCCACAGGGGAGCGCGCCCCGCAGCGGTGGGTACAGGGCTGGCGGCGGATCATGCTGAGCGCCGGGATGCTGGTCTACCCGTGCCTGACCGCCGTCGCCGTGAGCGGCAACGTGTCCGGGGCGGCCCTGGTCGCCGGGTACGCGGTCGTCGGCGCGTTCTGCCTCTGCTTCGTCCTCACCGCCACCGCGATGATCCACCGCCGGCGACGGCAGGTGCTCCTGCTGCTGGCGGTGATGAGCGCGCTGTTCCTGGCCGCGCTGCCGTTCGCCCACGAGAACGCGTTCTACCTCGCCATCGTCGTCGTCTCCTTCGTCGCCGTGCTGCGGCGCCGCCACGCCACCCTGGTGACCGTCACCGCCACCCTGGCCGCCCTGCTGGTGCCGTGGGCGGTGCCCGCCTGGCACGCCGGGCCCGGCACCTTCCAGGCGCTGGCACTGCTGTTCACCGTGCTCACCACGGGGGCGTTCGCGGAGATCGCCACCACCAACCAGGCCCTGGTGGCCGCCCGGGCCGAGGTGGCGCGGCTGGCCTCGGAGGCCGAACGCAACCGGATCGCGCGCGACCTGCACGACCTGCTCGGGCACTCGCTCACCGCGATCACCGTCAAGTCCCGCCTGGCCCAGCGCCTCGCCGCCAAGGACCCCGACCAGTCACTGGCGGAGATGGCCGCGGTGGAGTCGCTGTCCCGGCAGGCGCTGGCCGACGTCCGGGCCGCGGTCACCGGCTACCGCGACGTCACGCTGGCCGGCGAACTCGCGCGCGGGCGCGAGCTGCTGCGCGCCGCCGGGGTGGTCGCCGACCTGCCGACGTCCACCGACCCCGTCGCCACGCGGGACGGGGAACTGTTCGGCTGGGTGGTGCGCGAGGGCCTGACCAACGTGGTCCGGCACGCCCGGGCCGACCGCTGCACCGTCACCGTCACCGGCTCCTCCGTGGAGATCCGCGACGACGGGACGGGCGCGGACGGCGGGACCGGCGGGACCGGCGGGACCGGCGGGACCGGCGAGGGCAGCGGGGTCGGGAAGGGCAGCGGGGTCGGGAAGGGCAGCGGGGTCGGGAAGGGCCTGAGGGGGCTGCGGGAACGGGTCGCGGCGGCCGGCGGTACCGTCGAAGCCGGCCCGCTGAGCCCGCGCGGGTGGCGGCTGCTGGTCACCGTCCCGCCGAGCGCCCGCCACGGGCGCGCCCCCGCCCGGAAAGGGACGACATGACGATCCGCCTGCTGCTCGCCGAGGACCAGGAACTGGTCCGCACCGCGCTGTGCGCCCTGCTCGACCTGGAGGACGACTTCGAGGTGGTCGCCGCCGTCGGGCGCGGCGACCAGGTCGTCGACGCGGCCCGCGAACACCGGCCCCACGTGGCCCTCCTGGACATCGAGATGCCCGGCCTCGACGGCCTGGCCGCCGCCGCCGTCCTGGCCCAGCAGGTGCCCGACTGCCGGGTCGTCATCCTCACCACCTTCGGACGCGCCGGCTACCTGCGCCGGGCGATGGAAGCGGGCGCGGTCGGCTTCGTCGTCAAGGACGCGCCGGCCGAAGTGCTCGCCGACGCCATCCGCCGGGTCGCGGCGGGCGAACGCGTGGTGGACCCGGAACTGGCCGCGGCCACCCTGGCGGCCGGCGCCTCCCCGCTCACCGCCCGGGAACGCGACGTGCTGAACGCCTCCCGCTCCGGGGCCGGCGTCGCCGAGATCGCCGGCAAGCTCTACCTCTCGGAGGGCACGGTGCGCAACTACTTCTCCTCCGCCATCGCCAAGACCGCCAGCCGCAACCGCACCGAGGCCCTGCGCACCGCCGACGACCGCGGCTGGCTGTGACACCGCCGGACGACGGGCGCAGGGCTGCCGGACTGCCGGGCTGGCGGGGCAGGCGTCAGAGCCGCTCGACGGTGACCTGGGTGATCACGACGTCCTCCACGGGGCGCTCACCGTCCGTGGGGACGGCCGCGAGGGCGTCGACGACGGACCGGGAGTCGGCGTCGGCGACCTGGCCGAAGATGGTGTGCCGGCGGTTCAGGTGGGCGGGCGTGCCGACGGTGATGAAGAACTGCGAGCCGTTGGTGCCCGGGCCGGAATTGGCCATGGCGAGCAGGTAGGGCCTGGTGAAGTGCAGTTCGGGGTGGAACTCGTCGGCGAAGGCGTAGCCCGGGCCGCCGGTGCCGCTGCCGGTGGGGTCGCCGCCCTGGACCATGAAGCCGGCCACCACGCGGTGGAAGAGCGTGCCGTCGTAGTACGGGCCGCTGCCGGGCCCGCCGGTGCGCGGGTCGGTGTACTCCCGGGCGCCCTCGGCGAGTTCGACGAAGTTGCGGACCGTCTTCGGCGCGTGGAACTGGAACAGCTCCAGCCGGATCGGGCCCAGGGTGGTGTGCAGGGTCGCGAACAGGCCCTTGGCCATGGCGGACTCCTTTGCTCGGGTGGTCAGTTGGGGGCGGGGACCGGCTCGACGGGGCCGAAGTCGCGGAAGGTGCCGTAGGTGCGCGTCGGGGTGCCCCTGATCTCGACGCGCTGGTCGAAGCGCACGGTGCGGCCCTGGGCGTCGATCCACTGGTCGAGCTGGAAGGACGCCACCCCCATGCGCTTGAGGTTGAGGTAGCGCTCGGCGTCCACGGCGCGCATCTGCTCCACGCCGAGCGTGCCGGACAGGTGGAAGGCGGGCGCGCCGTTCTGCTCCTCCATGCCCTTGCGGGCGGCGGGGCCGAGCGCCAGCAGGGCCTTCGCGTAGCCGTGGTAGTCGGCGATCCGGTCGGCGAGGGGGGACTTGCGCCAGCCGCTGCCGGACTTGATGTACGCCGCGTCCTCGGTGACGACGACCGGGTCGCCCGCCGAATCGCCGCCGGCGCCGAGGGACTCGGTGAGGCGGCCGGTGCGTACCTTGCCGTTGAGGTTGATCCGGCCGGTGGTGGTCGCGACCAGCGGGCCGCCCTCGGTGCGGAAGTCCTGGGAGGCCGCGTAGGGCGTGCGGGCGGCCTGGGCGAGGGCCTGCTCGGGGTCGATCACCCCGCCGGCGGGCGCCTCGGCCGGGGCCGAGGCAGGTGCGGACGCCGGGGCCGATGCCGATGCCGGAGCGGACGGCGGGGCGGCGGGGGTCTGGGCCGCCGAGGGGGCGGCGTCGTCGTTGCAGCCCGTCAGCGCGGTGAGGGAGAGCACGGTCGCGGCGGCGGCCAGGGCGGTGGTGCGGCGAATCGTCAAGAAAGGTCTCCGGTCGAGGGGATCGGTGTCGGCATCCTGGCACACGGCGGGCTCGCCACCGCACTCGGCGCAGGGGCGGGGCGCAGGTCAGGGGGGTGGGTCGGGGCGCGGGTCGAGCGGATCCCGCGCGGCGCCAACTTCCCTGTAGGACAGGCCTGGTGTCCACTTGTATGGCGGATCGGCCCGGTTTCGGGTGGGTCGGGGGCGCGGGCGGGGGGCTCGGCTTGAGAGGATCGGCCCGGAAACGGGATGGACGGGAGAGGGGTGAGACGTGGTCGGTGCCGTGCTGGTCGGTGTCCTGGTGATCGTGGTCGGCGGGTGCGTGTGCGTGGTGTGGGCCGAACGCGGCGGCCCCCGCTGGGTGCGCGCCGTGGCGTCCGTGACGCTCGCCTCGGGGTCCCTGCTGCGCCGCTCCTCGCGCAGCCGGCGCCGGAACCGGAGCCTGAGCGGCGGTGACAGCGGCGACGGTGGCGATGGCGGTGGTGGCAGCGGTGGCAGCGGTGGCGGCGGTGGCGGCGGCGATGGTGGCTGAGCGCCCCGCCCGCGGGCGCGAAGACGACGAGCGGCTGCGGCGGGTCTTCGAGGCGGTGCTGGCCAAGACCCTGTCCGGGACCGGACCGCTCACCTGCACGGGCCTGGACGAGGACACCGAGAACGCGCTCTGGGCGGTCTGGGAGGCGTACCCGCACGCTTCGGCCGGGCTGGTGCAGGCCGCGCGGCGCGCCTTCGCGGGCCAGCTGGACGGCAGCAACGCGGCCCGCTGGCACGCGGACCTCGCCCGGGCGATCGCCGAGCGCAGCCCCCGCGGCTGAACGTGCGTCCCCGGACGTCCGGGCGTCCCCGGACGCGTGGGCGGCCGGGGACGCTCGGGGGCGTCAGCTCTCGGTGGAGCGGCGGCGGGAGGCGACGACGAGCGCAGCACCCGCGGCCAGGGCCGCGGCGGCGCCGCCGGCCTCCCAGCCGAGGCCCTCGGTGCCGGTGGCGGCGAGCTGGCCGGGGCGGGTGGTGCCCGTGGTGGCCGTGGCCGTCCCGGCGGTGGTGCCCGCCGCGGTCGTGCCCGTGGTCGTGCCCGTCGTGGTGGTCAGGGCGGCGGGCTGGACGGCCGACTGGACGCCGGTGGCGGTCTGCGGCTGCTCGGCGGGCCGGGCCGGCTGCGGGGCAGGCTTGTTCGCGGCCTCGTCCTCGGCGCGGGCCGTGAACTGGCCCTCCTTCAGGAACTTCACGACGTCCTCGTCGGTGCCGCCGTCCAGCGCCCGGCTGGCGGCCTCGCGCACGGCCCGCCCACCGGCCGCCATGATCTGGGCGAGCTTCACCCGGTTGTCGTCGGCCCGCTGCTTGGGAAGCTCGACGTCCAGGAAGTGCCGCACGTCGGCGACGGTGCCCGCGAGGGCCTTCTCCCCCGCCTCGCGCACGCCCGGGCCGGTCTCCTTGTCGTCCAGGATGCCCTGCACCTTCGCACGGGCCTCGTCCTCGGCACGGGCCGTGAACTGGCCTTCCTTCAGGAACTTCACGACGTCCTCGTCGGTACCGCCGTCCAGCGCCCGGCTGGCGGCCTCGCACACGGCCCGCCCGCCGACCGCCATGATCTGGGCGAGCTTCACCCGGTTGTCGTCGGCCCGCTGCTTGCGGAGCTCGACCTCCAGGAAGTGCCGCACGTCGGCGGCGGTACCCGCGAGGGCCTTCTCCCCCGCCTCGCGCACGCCCGGGCCGGTCTCCTTGTCGTCGAGGATGCCCTGCACCTTGGCGCGGTCCTCGTCCTCGGCGCGGGCGATGAACTGGCCCTCCTTGAGGAAGGCCAGGATTTCCTCGTTGCTGCCGGATATCGCCTTCCCGGCGGCCTTCTTCAGTGCCGGCCCGGCGCCGTCGAAGATCCGGGCGACCTTCAGCCGGTTGTCGGTCTGACGCCGCTCCTCGAGTTCGACGTCCAGGAAGTGCCGCACGTCGGCGGCGGTACCCGCGAGGGCCTTCTCCCCCGCCGCGCGCACGGCCGGGCCGGTCTCCTTGTCGTCGAGGATGCTCTGGACCTTGGCGCGGTCCTCGTCCTCGGCGCGGGCGATGAACTGGCCCTCCTTGAGGAACTTCGCGACGTCCTCGGCGGTGCCGCCCCGCAGGGCGGCCGTGGCGGCCTTCTTGACGGCCGGCCCGCCGACGGCGAGGACCTGGTAGGCCCTCACCCGGTTGTCGATCACGCGCTGGTCGTGGAGCTCGACGTCCAGGAAGTGCCGCAGGTCGGCGGCGGTGCCGTTCAGCGCCTTCTGGGCCGCCTCGCGCACGCCCGGGCCGCTCTCCTTGTCGGCGAGGATGCGCCGCACCTCGGCGCGGTCGTGCTCTTCCTGGCCCGTCCCCTGGTCCTCGGCACCCTTGGACGCGGTGTCAGGTCCGGAGACACCGGCCGGCTGGGGGTTGTCGGCGGCGGAGGCCATCGACGGGAAGAGGACGGTGGGGGCCAGGACGGCGGCCGCGACGACGGCGGACACCCGGGGCAGCTTCATTCAGTACCTTGCGTTGTGCGGAGAGATTGTGAACGCCCGCCAGCATAGATCGTCTTTTACGGTTGCCATACCAAGTATTTGCCGCCCTCCCCGGTGCTGCGTGAACTGCGGGAGGTCCGTCAGCAGTTCGACCGCCCGTTCGTGGTGGACGCCTCCGCCTACGAGGCCGCTTTCGCGGTGCGCGCGACCGCGCTGGAGGAGCAGGTGGAGGCGACGGTGCGGTGGTGGCGGTGGGGGCGCATCCGTCGCGGATCGGTAGGGGGTACGTAGCGCGGCCGCCCCCGGCGGGTTGCCGGGGGCGGGTCTGGTGGGTGGTCAGGTCACGCCGGGTCGGGTGGTCAGGTCGTGGCGGTGTCCTTGGCGGCGGGTGCCGGGTGGGTGGTGGCGGGTGCGGCCCCGGCGGGCGGGGCGGGGATGGTGGCGGCGACCGCGGCGGCGGCCAGGGCCACGCCGCAGCCGATCAGCAGGCCGACCCTGAAGCCGCTCTCCGAGGGCAGGGTGTGGCCGCCGAGGGTGGTGGTCAGCTGAGCGAGGACCACGCCGACCACGGCGGCGGAGACGGAGGTGCCGAGCGAGCGCATCAGGGTGTTGAAGCTGTTCGCCGACGCCGTCTCGGACAGCGGCACGGCGCTCATGATCAGTGCGGGCATCGCGCCGTAGGCCAGGCCGACGCCGCTGTTGCACACCAGTGTCACGACCAGGACGCCCCAGGTGGAGCCGATGAGCACCATCGAGAGTCCGTATCCGGCGGCGATCGCGAGGGAGCCGGCGACCAGGGTGAACTTGGGGCCGCGCGCGGCCGACAGGCGTGCGCCCAGTGGTGAGACGGCCATCATCATCAGGCCGGAGGGCGCCATCCACAGGCCCATGGCCAGCATCGACCGGCCCAGGCCGTAGCCGGTGGCCTCGGGGAGTTGGAGCAGCTGGGGGATGATCAGCGCCTGCGCGTACATGCCGAAGCCGACCAGGACGGATGCGGCATTGGTCAGCAGGACCCGGGGGCGGGCCGTGACCCGCAGGTCCACCAGCGGTTCGGGGCAGCGCAGTTCCCACCGGCCCCAGGCGAGGAGCAGGACGGCGGCGGCGGCGAACAGGCCGAGGGTGAGGGGGTCGGTCCAGCCCCAGTCGGCGCCCTTGGAGACGGGCAGCAGGAGGCAGACCAGTCCGGCGCCCAGGCCGGCCGCGCCGACGGGGTCGAAGCGGCCGCCGGCGGGGCGCCGGGCGGGGGCGGGGACGAGGAAGCGGATCATCGCGGCGACGACGAGGGTGAGGGCGGCGGCGCCCCAGAACAGGGCCCGCCAGCTGGCGTACTGGGCGACGGCGGCGGCGATCGGCAGGCCGAGGCCGCCGCCGATCCCCATCGAGGCGCTGACCAGGGCGATGGCGGAGCCGAGCCGTTCGGGCGGCAGGACTTCGCGCAGCAGGCTGATGCCGAGCGGGACGACGCCCATGCCCATGCCCTGGAGGCCGCGGCCGATGATCATCGGTACGGCCGCGGAGGCGAGCGCGCACAGGACCGATCCGATGAACAGCGGTACGCAGCAGGCCAGGAGCATGCGGCGTTTGCCCAGCAGGTCGCCCAGGCGTCCGCTGATCGGGACGAAGACGGCGCCGGCGAGCAGGGTCGCGGTGATCGCCCAGGAGGCGTTGGACGGCGCGGTGTGCAGCAGTCGGGGCAGTTCGCCGATCAGCGGGGTGACCAGGGTCTGCATGATCGCGGCCACGGTGCCGGTGAAGGCGAGGGTGGCGACGATGCCGGTGGTGGGGGTGGTACCGGCGGCCGGGGCGGTGCCGGCGGTCGGGGCGGTGCCGGTGGTGGGGGCGGTCGTGCCGCCGGGCTGGGGGCCGTCCATGGCGGGCTCCTCGGAAACAGAATGTGTATCGTGCATATTATGTGCATCGAGCACACTACATGGCCGGGCCGCGCCGTCACACCCCTTTGCCATACTGGACAAGGCCCGCGAAACCCGCAGGTCAGCGGTGCGGCGATGAGGGTGAAGGGCGAAGGACGACGGCATGGGAGAACGTACGGACCTGGTCGAGTTCGAGTACATGGTGCTCGGCCGCCACCACTACCTGAGCCAGTCCGCCGCCCGCCCGCGCGGCAGCACCCTGGAGCGCAGCGCGTACATCCTGCTCAGCCGCATCCGCATCCAGGGCCCGATGTCCATCGGCGAGCTGAGCGAGGCCTTCAACCTCGACGCCTCCACCCTCAACCGGCAGACCGCCGCCATGACCCGGGCCGGCCTGGTCGAGCGGATCGCCGACCCCGACGGCGGGATGGCCCGCAAGTTCCGCCTCACCGACGAGGGCGACCGCCGCCTCGACGAGGAGCGCGAGGCCCACGTGGAGGCCCTGGACCGGGTGATGGCCGGCTGGTCCGCCCAGGACGTCACCACCTTCGCCGCCTACCTGCGCCGCTTCAACACCGACATCGAGCACCTCGACGGGCGCCCCTGGCCGCGCCCCTGACCAGTCGGGTGTCGAACGACCCCCAGGAAACTGGGATACCGGCGATTGATCGCGCGCTGACAAGCTGACCGCGGCGGACGGACCGGGTGGCCCGGGGGCCCTCCGGACCGGCCGCCGCCCCTCGTCGTCTCCCCTCCTTGGAGAGCACTGTGCGTTCGCTAGTCCGGCGTATCGTCCTCGGCATCGCGCTCGCCCTGACCGGCCTGGTGCTGGTCCCGGGCGGCTCGGCCTCGGCCGACACCCCCTCGACGGTCCTGTTCAACCAGAAGTCCGAGCGCTGTCCCAACGGCGCGATATGGGGCGGGCAGGGTCTGCACCCCTGCGCGCCGTCCGACAACCCGGGCCAGTGGGTGTTCAAGCCCGTCCCGGGCCTGCCGAGCGTCTACACCGTCAACAACGCCGCCGACCAGCGCTCCTGCCTGACCGTCGACAGCACCCCCTCCGGCGTCCAGTGCTACGCCAACAACACCTCGCAGATGTGGCGGGTCACGCCGTGGACCGCGGCCGACAGCACGCCGCGCTACGGCCTGCTCGGGATCCGGCTGCAGAACATCTCCACCTCCCAGTGCCTCGACAACACCGAGCACCGGATCGGCGGCGGCTGGCGGCTCTACATGTTCGACTGCAACCAGGGCGGGTACCAGGAGTGGGACATCGCCCGCAACACCTACGAGGCCCTGTTCGGCGGCGTCGCCACCCACAACGGCATGACCTGGGCCACCCTTGAGCAGCGCGCCGACAACGTCGTGCACGTCGGCAACGACAACAGCAGCAACGCGTACAGCGGCGACACCCCCGCCACCGCGCAGCTGCCCGTACTGTGCCTCAAGCAGGACGGCCGCCCCGCCCCCGCCGGCGTGCCCACCAGCGGCTTCCACAGCTGGGCCGGCGGCGAGGTGAAGGCCACCGTCCCCACCTCCGGCAGCCAGCTCACCAGCCGGGCCGCCGCCGACCAGCTCTGCGCCGGCTACTTCGGCACCGGCTTCCGGATGGCCGAGTTCCACGACGCCAACGGCTGGGGCCTGTGGGCCAACGGCACCCTGCCCGCCGGCACCCGCTTCTGGACCGCCATCACCGACCAGCCGGCCAACCCCTGGAGCTGACCGCAGCTGAACGAGAAGGGGCGGGCGCCTGGCGCCCGCCCCTTCTCGCTGCCGAAGCGCCCAACGCGTCACCGACTGGGCCGATGTGGGCGCCGACCCCAACCCGGCGGTGCCGATCAGGTCGCGCGCTGTCCGTGGAGGAGGACGGGCAGCGCTCGGCCCGCCAACGCCTCGCTGACGCGGGCGGCCTGGGAGGGCGCCATGACGTCGGGGAGCCGGCGGACGGGGACGAAGCGGGCGCCGAGCAGGCCGCTGCGGTGCTGCGGCGGGACGGTGAGGCGGACGTCGTCGCGCACGGTGCCGCCGTCGAAGACCAGGTTGAGGCGCTCCAGGTGGCGGTCGGCCGGGGTGAAGTCGACGGCCAGGACGTCGGCGAGGCGCAAGTTGAGGCCGGTCTCGGCGTGGAGGTGACGCGCGGCGGCGAGGTTGGGAGGCTCGTTGGGCTGGGCTGCGCCGCCCGGGAGGAGGAGGCCGTCCATGTAGTCCGGGTCGACGAGCAGCACGTCGCCGCGCGGGTTGCGCACGAGGACGAGGCAGCCGAGCCGGCACACCGGCGGCTTGGCGAGCAGACGGGGGTCACGCATCGGGGGTTCACTTCCTGAGGGCGGCGAGGAATACGAGGGAGAAGCCCGCCCACCACAGCAGGCGGACCAGGAGTTCAGCCGTCACGCGTCAGGCGCTCGTAGCGCAGGCCCTTGCGCAACAGGTCCACGACCCGCAGGAGTTCGAACGGGCGGGCGCAGCCCAGGCTGATCAGGTAGCAGCCGGTCCTGCGGCCGTGCTCCCAATCCACCTCGATGGACGGCAACGTGACGCCACTCAGGGCGAGGACGGCCGTCAGGTCGTCCAGGACGTCGGCCGCCTGCCGCCGCTGGTCGGCGGTCACGCGGGAGAGCATCGAGGACACGCTCACTCCCCCGGCCGCTTGTGGACCTCGAAGACGCGCCAGGCACTCCAGGCCTCGGAGAAGGAGCCGAACCCGCCGAGCTCACCGTCCGGTTGGCGCAGCCAATCCCCGGTGAGCTCGTGCCGGACCCGGTAGAGGCGGGTCTCGGTGTCCCAGCGCACGCCGTAGCCGTGGAGCTTGGCAGGCTGGGGTGACTTCATGGTCATGACTGATCGCCTTCCACGCGAATCTGCAGTCCCGCGAGCCGATTCACGATCGACTTCACTTTCTGCACCTCAATCGTTACTCGCCGCAGCTAGGCTGACCAGCGTGGACGTGTGCCACGTTGTGGTTGGACACATTGGAGGGGCTCCATGGCCTTCAAACCCAATAAGTTGGATCCGGGGCGCTCGGCCCGCGACCTGTTCGGCTGGGAGATGCGCAATCACCGAGAGCTCGCCGGCTCCATGTCGCTTGATCAACTGACCGAGATCCTCGGCTGCTTCTCGAAGGGGCACCTGGCCAGGATCGAGCGCGCCGAGTCGATGCCACCGCCGGACCTTCCGGCCAAACTCGATGCCGCGTTCGGCACCAACGGACTCTTCGGCCGCATCTACATACTCGCCAAGAAGGAGAATTTTCCCGGCAAGTACCGCCGTTGGTCCGAGATCGAGACCAAGGCGGAAACCATCGAAGAGTTCTCTGCTGCCACCATTCCAGGGCTCCTACAGACCCCTGAGGTCGCACGACTCTCACTTCTCGCGGGTCATCCGTATGCCACCCCGCAGGAACTCGACGCACTGGTGTCAGCACGCCTCAACCGCCAGAAACGGTTGGTCTCGCCGACTCATCCGCATTGCTGGTTCATCCTCGATGAGTCGACTCTCCGACGGCCGGTCGGGGACGCAACGGTGATGAGACGACAACTCGATGCCATCGCGTCAGACCAGAGATCGCACATCACCGTGCAGGTTCTGCCATTCGCAGCAGGAGTCCATGCCGAGATGGGAGGGTCGCTCTTTCTCTATTCGGTACCGGGCCGTCCGATGGTGGCTTGGGAAGAGGGGGCCCGTAGTGGCGAACTCATCGAAGATGTCGAGGGTGTGGCCGCCCGCCGGAGGTCATACGATCTGCTGAGGGCCCTGGCCCCGTCGCCCCGGGACTCCCGGGCGATGATCAGGCGCATCTCAAAGGAGTACGGCCGTGCGAGCGAACCATCACGAGAGCTGGCGAAAGAGCAGCCATAGCAATAACGATGGTGGCGCCTGCGTCGAAGTGGATGACGCGCACCCTGGTCGGGTTCGGGACAGCAAGGACCCCGACGGCCCCCGCCTTAACTTCCCACCAGCCGCTTGGCAGGCATTCATCACCGCCATCCGAGCCGGGGAGTTCAGCACCAACTGATCCACCTGCGCGGCGCAGCCATCCGCGATGGCTGCGCCGCACAACCCGGGACCCCGAGCATCCGGAAGGAACTGGCACCATGAGCTTCCGCCCCGATCTGTCCTCTGCCCACTGGGTCAAGTCCTCCCACAGCACCGACGGGGGTCAGTGCATCGAGATCGCGCCCGGCTTCCCGAGCGTCATGCCCGTGCGTGACTCCAAGGACCCCCACGGCCCGGCCCTCGTCTTCCCCTCCGCCGCCTGGCAGGCCTTCGTCACCGCCGTCCGCACGGGAGAATTCGGCACCAACTGATGCCGCTCGATGGCGCCGCCGACCCGGGCCGGGGCGGCGGCGCCTGACGGTGTCGCTCTGGATGACGAGCCGACGCTGAGCCACCTCTGCCCAGACGGTGGGCGAGCCTGGCGGGGCACGGCCTGCGGTGGCTCGATGCCCTCGACGGCCCCGAACTCGGCGGTGGGAGCGGGTGCCGGGGTCAGCGCATCAGGCGAGGGGGGCTCTCACAGTACCTGTATCACCAGGGTCTCCCAGACGTTCAAAACGCCTGTCACCATGGACACACACCGCAGCTTCAACCCCATCGGTTCAATTCAGCTGCCCCGAATGCGCGACCGTGTCGGCGAATTCTTCCACGACAGAACAGACGGAGACCAATGGCGGACAACCAATTCACCACTCACGCGGAACTTTTCGATCTGAGTGGGAAGTACGCCCTTGTCACCGGCGGCACCAGGGGAATCGGGCTGATGATAGCGCGCGGCCTTCTCCAGGCGGGCGCCCGCGTCGTCATCAGCTCGCGCAAGGCAGACGCGTGCGCGGAGGCACAGCATCTGCTGTCCGAATTCGGCGACGTTCGAGCAATCCCCGCCGACCTGTCCAGGCACGACGAGTGTCAGCGCCTCGCCGATCTTGTCCAGGTCGGCTCGGAACGCCTGGACATCCTTGTCAACAACGCGGGAGCGATGTGGCGCGAGCCGCTGGCGACGTTCCCGGACGAGGCCTGGGACGCGGTGATCGACCTCAACCTCAAGTCGCCGTTCTGGCTGGTGCAGGCGCTGCTCCCCGCACTTCGCAGGGCGGGCACCGCCGATGATCCCGCGCGGATCATCAACATCGGCAGTATCGCCGCCATCCACGTCGCCCAGTCGCCCAACTACTCGTACGCCAGCAGCAAAGCGGCACTCCATCAACTCACCAGGGTGCTTGCCAGGGAACTGGGCCCACAGCACGTCACGGTGAACGCGGTAGCACCGGGAGTGTTCCCGTCGCGGATGACGGCGTCCACGCTCGATGCCGTCGGTGACACGATCGCGGCGGCGGCCCCTCTGCGCCGGATCGGCCGCGACGACGACATGGCGGGTGTCGCCGTGTTTCTCGCCAGCCGGGCCGGGTCCTACCTCACGGGCACCGTCATCCCGGTGGACGGCGGCATCGCGACGACCGCATCGGGCACCCCTTAGACTGCGGGACCGGCTTACGGTGAGGGGATGGCCGCGATGGATCTGCGCACCGAGATCCGGGAGTTCCTCAGCTCGCGTCGCGCCCGCATCGCACCCGCGCAGGCGGGCCTGCCCGCTTACGGCGGCAACCGTCGGGTCAAGGGTCTGCGCCGCGAGGAGGTGGCGCTACTGGCGGGGGTATCGGTCGACTACTACGTGCGCATGGAGCGCGGCCGCCTCGCCGGTGCCTCCGATGGCGTGCTCGGCGCGCTGGCCTCCGCCCTGCAACTCGACGAGGCCGAGCGCGACCACCTGTTCCACCTCGCGCGCCAGTCCACGGCGCCCAGCGGCCCACGCCGGCGCAGGCCTGCCGTGACGGTGCGCTCGACGCTGCAGCAGGTGCTCGACGCGATCTCCGATGCGCCGGCCTGGATCGGTAACGGCCGTTACGACGTGCTCGCCACGAACCAACTCGCTCGCGCGCTGTATTCACCGGTGCTGGCCGACGCGCGACGGCCCGCGAACACCGCGCGGTTCGTCTATCTGAACCCCGAGGCGGCCAGGGATTTCTTTGTCGACTACGACCACATTGCCGGTGGCGTGGCCGCGAAGCTGCGCATGGAAGCCGGCCGCGATCCGCACGACGAGGAGCTGATCACCCTGGTCGGCGAACTGTCGACGTCCAGTGAGCTGTTCCGGCAACGGTGGGCATCTCAGGACGTGCGGCTGCACCGGTCCGGCCGCAAGCGTGTGCGCCATCCGATCGCGGGCCGGCTCGACTTGGACGTCGAGTCCCTGGGACTGCCCGCCGAACCCGGCCTGCACCTCAACGTCTACACCGCACCCGCGGGCACACCGACCGCTGACAATCTGGCGCTCCTGGCGTCGTGGGCGGCCACCCGACGGGCGCCGACGACCGAGCTCGAAGCGCACAACGGATAGTCCAGCCCCTTCAGCCGTACTGGTCCGGTGGATCCGGACTCGGTGGCGGGAACGGGTGCCGGGTCAGTCCCACCAGAACGACCACTGGTGGGCGGCGACGAGGCGTTCGGCGTAGGCGGCCAGAGTGCCGGCGCCCTGGAAGACGAGGTCGGGGCAGAAGGCGGTGTGCTCGGCGGCCAGCGGAAGGGCCTCGGCGAGCGTGGCGGGCGGGACGGCGACGCTCAACTCCAGCGTGTCGAAACCGACTTGGACGACCTGGGCGCCGAAGCGGCGTTCCCAGTCGGCGAGCACGGCGGCGATCTTGGCGGTGTCGTCCTCGTGGTTGAGCGGGCCGCTCCAGCCGCAGGCGGCCAGCGCCTCGGCGCCGCTGCCCGCCTCGACCAGGCCCAGGCGCGCGTCCCGTACGGACAGCAGCACGTCGGCCAGGCCGCGGGCTTCGATGCCGGGGGCTCCGTCGGGGACGGCGGCGGCGGGGGCGGTGCCGGGCCAGGCGGGGCCGAAGGGGGCCAGGGCGGCGTGGAGTTCGGCGGCGTCCTCGGCTTCGAACGGGCCCTCGGGCGGGCTCTCGGGCGGGCTCTCGGGCGCGTCCTCGTCGGTGCCGCCGAGTTGCTGCCACCAGCGGCGCAGCAGGGCGTCGGGGTCGTAGAGGGTGGGGTCGGAGGCGGAGGCCGGGAAGAGTTCGCCGGACAGCCAGGGGCGGTAGTCGGCGCCGTCGCCGAGGGGGACGAGCAGCAACGGCCACAGGCCGGACTGCGGGTGGGCGCGGTGGAGTTGCTGCCACAGGCCGGCGGGGGCGGGGGCGTCGCTGATCCACAGCAGCGGCTCCGGCCCGTCCTCGCCGCCGACCAGGCGGCCGGGCGGGAGGGTGGCGGGCAGGAGACGGGACAGGTCCGAGGTCATGCGGCCACCGTAGGGGCGGTCACTGACACGGGGGTTCGGGCGGCGGGGTTCGGGCCCGCGGTGCGGCGGGGGCGGTTCAGGACCAGGGCAGGGCGGCGCGGGTGCGCCAGTACTCCGGGGCGGGTTCGGCCAGGGTGGCGAGCGCGGCCAGGTCGTCGGGGTCGGGGTACAGGGTGGCGGCGGTGAGGTTGGAGGCGAGCTGGTCGACGGTCGCCGCGCCGGACAGGACGAGGTCGGCCCAGGGCTGGGCGGCGGCCGCGGCCAGGGCGAGGGCGTCGAGGGGCGCGCCGGTGCGGGCGGCGAGGGCGCGCAGTGCGGCGGTGTCGTCCCCGGTGGCGTTGCGCCCGGCGAGGCGGCCGTTGGCCATGCCCTCCTTGACGACGACCAGCCAGCCGGCGGCGTGGGCGTCGGCCAGGGCGGGGGCGGCGGAGGGTTCGAGGAGGTTCCAGGTGGCCTGGACGGCGGTGAACAGCGGGCGGCCGTCCACGGTGGCGGCCAGGGCGGCGCGGATGGTGTCCGCCTGGGCCGGGCCGCTGGTGGACAGGCCGACCCGCACGCCCTGCCCGGCCAGGTCGGCCAGGCGGGCGTGCAGGGCGGTGTCGGTCAGGGCGGGGCTGTCGGGGGTGACGGAGTGGACCAGGTAGACGTCCAGGTGCGGGCCCAGCAGGGAGCGGGTCTCGTGGAGCTGGCGGTCGAACACCGCCGTGGAGTGCTCCTTGACCTCGTGCGCGGCCACCCCGGTGGTCTGCCAGCCCGCCGTGTAGGTGTAGCCCCACTTGCTGCCGACCGTCATCTCGGCCGCGGCCGCGGGGTGTTCGGCGAGCCACTGGGCGACGAACTCCTCGGCGCGGCCGTAGGAGCGGGCGGTGTCGAGGTAGCGCACGCCCGCGGTGTAGGCGGCGTCGAGCAGGGCGTGGGTGCGGTCGCGCAGCGCCTCGACGGTGCGTTCGGCGGGCAGGTCGCCGTCACGCCCGAGGGTGATGTAGCCGGGCCGGCCGACGGCTGCGGTGCCCAGGCCGTACCGCGCGATCGGCGGGCGGTCGGCGGCGGCTCCGGTGGCGGGGTCGGTCGGCATGGCGGGGTCTCCTCGGGCGCGACGGTGCTCACCTGGGACTTTACCGTCGGGTCGGCCGGCGTATCCGGCCACCGGGGTCAGGCGGTCGGCCGGATCGGCCGGATCGGCCGGATCGGCCGGTCAGTCAGTCAGGCGAAGGCAGGTCAGCCGGGTCAGCCGGGTCAGCCGGGTCAGCCGGGTCAGCCGGCGGCGATGGTGGCCCGGATCCAGTCGGCGTAGGCGCGCACGTCGGTGTACAGGCCCGGGCCTTCGGAGCAGGGCACGCCCGGGGCGCCGGGGCCGGAGGTGGTGCCGATGAGCTCCCAGCGGCCGCCGCGGCCGCGCTGGATCTGCGGGCCGCCGGAGTCACCGAAGCAGGCCATGGCCTTCGGGGTGGGGCTGGTCGTGCACAGGCGGGTGGGGCCGGCGTAGCCGGGGGCGCAGTCGGCCACGGCGCCGCGGCGGGTGTCGAGTTCCTGGAGGCGGTCGGGGAAGACCATCTCCTCGAACTTGGGGGTGTCGACGACGGTGCCGAAGCCGAGCAGCCGGGTCGGGGTGCCGGGCGGGCCGGGGCGCTGGGCGACGGGGAGGGGCCGCTGGGCGACGGGGCGGTCCAGGCGCACCAGGGCGAGGTCGTCGTAGTTGGGGCGGGTCTGGCCGTCGCCGAAGCTGAAGCCGGGGTGGACCACGGTGCGGGTGATGGCCCGGACGGTGCCGCCGCTCTTGCGGTGCGCGCTGCCGATGCGCACGGTGCCGTCGAGCGTCAGCTCGCTGCCCGGGTAGCCCTGGACGCAGTGGGCGGCGGTGAGGACCCACTGGGGGTCGATCAGGGTGGCGCCGCAGGTGCCGTCGGCTATCTGCTTGGCGCTCATCGGGATCGTGGCCATGAACGGGTAGCGCTCGGTGGAGTCGTGGCCGTTGACGATCGCCTGGGCGCTGCCGGTCATGGCGGTGGTGCCCAGGGCGGCGGCGAGGGCGGCGACGGCGGTGGCGCGGGCGGCGCGGCGGCGGACGGTCTTGCGCAGGAGCACGGGTGACGGCCTTTCGGATCGGTTGGTTCGGATGCGTCCAGCCAACCCTGCGGCGCCCGTCCGGGCCATCCGGGCAGCGGGCCGCCGGGCCCGGGGGTTGTCCCCCGGGCCCGGGGGCGGGCTACCAGGGGGTCGCGGCGGGCCGGGCGTTGGTGCCCGGGGCCTGCGCCGGCCTGGGCGCGGGAGTGGCCGCGGGCCGGGGGGCGGGCGCGCCGAAGTCGCCGACGTCGCCGGAGGAGGTGCGGATGGCCCGGGGCGCGGAGGGCTGCAGGGAGTCGGCGGGGCGCACGGCCCGGACGGGGGCGAGGACGGGGGCCGGGGCGAGGCTCTGGTCGAGGCGGACGACGAAGTTGACGTAGTCCAGGGGCTTGTCGGGCCAGTGGCAGTCGTTGCTGGTCAGCAGGCGGCTGCGGACGCCGTCGCGTTCGGTGACGGGCCCGGGGGTGACGCGCAGGTTCGGCTGCCAGCTGCGGCCCCACAGGTGGTGTTCCAGGGTCAGCGTCCAGCTGTCCTCGTCGACTTCCAGGGTGGCGCCGACCCGGCCGGGCAGCGTCCGGGTGCCGTAGGGGCCGCGCACCACCGCGCGCTGGTCGAAGCTGGCGTTCTTGCCGACCACGGTGATCCGCCATGCGCCGTGGAACCTGAGCATCGCCGCTCTCCTGACGTCCTGGCGCGCCGTCCGGGCGGGCGCGCTTCCGTCGGGGTCAACGGCTGCGGGGCGGTGGGCGGCTCAGCGGTGGGCGCTCAGCGGTGGACGGCTCAAAGGGCCGGGCCGGCCGGGGCGGGCTGCGCGGGCCCGGTTCGGTCCCGGCTCAGGCGGCGTCGGGGCGGGCGGCGGGCCGAGCGGAGAGGGACGCGCCGGGGGCGGTGTGGGCGAGCGCCGGGTAGCCGTGCGCGGTGAGGACGAGGTCGGCGTAGCGGCGGTCGTCGAAGGGGACGCCGTGGCGCCGGAGCAGGTCGAACAGTTCGGCGAGGCGGCGGGGTTCGGTGCCGCGCGGCAGCCCGTCGCGGGTGGTGCCCAGGATGCCGAGGACCGGCCCGTGCAGGTGTGCGGCGCGGGCGATGCGGGCGGCGCGGGCGGTCCGGCGGGGTGCCGGGGTCAGGCGCAGCAGCAGGACGAGCCGGTGGGCGCCGGAGTCGGCGTCCTGCCCGGCGTCCATCGTGAGCCCCTGGATGTCCCGCCACCGGTAGCGGCGCGGGACGAACGCCCGTACGAGGGTGAGGCCGTGGTCGTCGGCGCGCAGCCAGAAGCCGTACGGGACGGGCAGGGCCACGCCCAGGACGGCCGCGCTCGACAGCAGCAGCGCGGGGACGGCTCCCATCCGGCCTGCGTCCCCGCTGTCGGCGAGCGCGACGCCCATCGCCAGGGCGAGCACGCAGCCGACGGGGGCGCCGGCGGCTCGCCACAGGAAGCCCAGCCGCACCGTCTGGTGTCGCGGCGCCGTGTTCACGGGCGCCCCCTTCCCACGTCGTGCCGTCGGTGGGGCCGGCCGGTCCGGCCGGTCCCGTCTCGGGCGTCGATGCCTGGCGGTCCCAGGGGAGTCGGTCACACTACCGGCCTGCCGAGATCGTTCGGCCGATCCGGGGGAAACGTCAAATGTCTTTAACACGAACGGACTTGATGGTCAGTCAGTTCGACCGGTTCGCCCGCGGTCCAGGATGTCAGCCGCCGACGGAGGGGTCAACTGACGTTGATCGGCGGTATCTTGTGATCCACGCCAGCTGATGCCGTTGGGTTATCGTGACCTGGCCGGCCCTGCCCGCCCGCCAGGAGGAGACGTGCGGGGCCCCGGTGAGGAGGGCGGGCCATGGCGGAATCGAACCGGGAGGACGGACCGGTGGAACTGTCCGGGCTCGCGGCCAGGATCGAGGCGCTGTTCCACACCGTCCGCAGACCCGACCGCGAGCAGTACACCAACGAAGAGGTGGCCCGGGCCTGCCGCGAGGCGACCGGGGAGTCGTTCTCCACCACCTACCTGTGGCAGCTGCGCACCGGGCGCCGGGACAACCCGACCAAGCGCCACCTGGAGGCGCTCGCCCAGTTCTTCCAGGTCCCGCCCGCGTACTTCTTCGACGAGCGGCAGGGCGCGGAGATCGCCAAGGAGCTCGCGCTGCTCGGCGCGCTGCGCGACGCGGGCGTGCGCAGCCTGGCGCTGCGCGCGGTCGGCCTCTCCTCCGAGGGCCTGGACACGGTCAGCGAGCTGATCGACGTCATCGCCCGCCGGGACGCGGCCCGCCGGAACCCGGCGCCCTGACGCCGGCGGCGGGGGCGGGGGCGTGGCCGCGGGCGGGGCGGACGGGGTCCGGGGCGGACGGGGCGCGGGGGGCTACGAAGACGGGGGCCAAGGCGGGGGCCAGGCACGGAGGCGGAGCCACGGCGGTCGGGAGATCGGGGGGAACGGGGCCGCTGATCGAGAAGGGGAACACAGCGTGCGGGACGACAGGTGCTACCGATCGGCGCTGCGCCGCTGCCGGCGGATGGCCGAACAGCTGGAACTGCCGAGCCCGTTCGACACCACCGTGCTACTGGAGCAAATCGCCCGCCGGCGGGGGCGGCCGATCGACCTGCTGCCGGTGGCCGCCCGGCCCAACGCGCCCTGCGGGCTGCTGGTGTCCACCCGGGAGGCGGACTACATCCTGTACACCGCCGACACCAGCGCGCTGCACCGCCGGCACATCCTGGTCCACGAGATCGCCCACCTGCTCCTGGACCACGCCGGCTCCGCGCCGCTCGGCCCGGCCGCGGACCTCCTGCCGCACCTGTCCCCCGACCTGGTCCGGCGGGTGCTCGGGCGCACCGGCTACGACGAGCCCCAGGAACGCGAGGCCGAGCTGCTGGCCTCCCTCATCCTCAGCCGGGCCGCCAAGGCCGACGCCGCGCACCCGCCCGGCCCCGCCCCGCACCCGGACTCGCTGGACGTCCTGGACGCCCTGCTCACCGGCGAGCCCGGACCCGCCGACGGCCGGGCGGCGGGGCGTCCGTGAGCGGCCTCGTCCTCTACGGCGTCGCGCTGTTCTTCGCCCTGAGCGCCTGCCACTTCGCCCGCGGCCGCCGGACCAACCCGCGCGCCATCGCCCGCTACAGCTGCTACGCCACCGCGCTGCTCGCCGCCGCCCTGCTGCTGCTCGCCCCGCCCACCGTCCAGGCCGCCGACCGGCTGCACCGGCTCGGGATCGCGCCCGCCGTGCCCGTCCTGCTCGGCGACGTACTGCGCATCGGCGCGGCCTGCGCGATCCGGCTGCTGGCCGGCGTCCTGCGCGATCCCGAGGGCGTGTCTGACAATTCGCGGCGGATCAGCGCGCGGCGGTGGGCGCCCGGCCGGGCGTGCCGGCGAAGCGTCCTCGTACTGGGCCGTACTTGGGCGTTTCGCCGGTGCGTCCAGGCGGGATGCCCGGCGTCGTGCGCCCGGCGGGAATTGTCAGACACGCCCGACCTTCCCCGCCGCGCGGTGCGGCGCCAGCTCGCCCTGCTGGCCGGCGTCCTGGGGGTGCGGGCGGTCCTGTTCGTCGCCGCCGCGCCGGGCCTGGATGCCTCCGACCTCACCGCCGCGCCCTCCACCGGCGCCCGTCTGGCACTGGCCGGGTACACCGCCGCCGGCGTGCTCTACCTCGCCTACTGCCTCACCGCCCTGCTGCGCCAGCTCGCCCGGCTCGCCCGCGCCGCCGCGCCCGGGCGCCAGCGCAGCGGGCTGCGGCTGCTCACGCTGAGCCTGGTCGCGGGCCTGCTGTGGAACGCCTGGGGCGTCGACGACGTCGTCCAGGCGGCGGCCACCGGCACCCAGGCCGGCGCCGAGGACGCCCTGTGCGGCGTCCTGGGCCTGCTGTGCGTGGCGCTGCTCGCGGCGGGCCTGGGCACCACGGTGTGGCCGGCCGCGCACGCCGCCGTCCGCGGCTGGCTGCGCGCCCACCGCCGCTACCGGGCGCTGGCCCCGCTCTGGCGGGACCTGCACACCGTGCTGCCGGAGATCGCGCTCGCCCCGGCCAGCCGCCTGCCGCTGCTGCCGCCGCGCGACCCGCAGTTCGCCCTGTACCGGCGGATCATCGAGATCCACGACGCCCGGCTGATCCTGCGCCAGCACCTCGACCCGCGGACCCCGCGGTGGCTCGCCGCCGCCGCCTCGCGCTTCCCCCCGTCCGCCGCCCGGGCCGGCGCCACCGCCGAGGCCGCCGCGCTGGCCGCCGCGCTGGAACGCGCGGCCGCCGGCGCCCGGCCCAACCCCGACACCCCGCGCACCGCCCCGGCGGCCGAACCGCCGCACGCCCTGGGACAGGACCTGGAGTCCGAGGCCGACCACCTGGCCCACCTCACCCGCGTCTACGCCACCTGCCCGGCCGTCGCCGAGGTCCGGGCCCGTGCCCGCGCCGCCGTCCCCTCCCCCGCCGCTCCCGACCCCGACCCGGTCGCGAGCCCCGCGCGATGAGCCGCCGGACCGGCCGGGGGCAGCCCGGCCGGTGGAACGACGGGAGCGGGCCGGGGCGGCGGCGGCTACCGGCGGACGGCCGCCAGCGAGCGCAACTGCACGTGGACGGCGCCCGGTTCGGTGCCGGTCAGGGCCGCGACCTCGGCGGCGGGCAGGTCGAGGACCAGGTGCAGCAGCAGGACGTCCTGCTGGGGGGCGGTGAGGTGGGCGACCGGGCCGAGCGGGCGCGGGCCGGCCAGGGCGCAGACGCGTCGGCGGACCGCCTGCCAGGCGCAGGCGGCCGGGCTGGCGGTGGCCAGGGCGTCGAGCCAGTGGCCGCTGAGGTCGTCGAAGGCGCCCTGGACGGCCAGCGGGGCGTCGGCCGCGGGGAGCAGCAGGGCGGCGTAGTCGAGGTAGTGGCGCAGGTGGAGGTCGTACAGCGCCCACAGGCCCAGCGCCGGTCCGGTGGCGGTGGTCGTGGTGATGGTCGTGGTCGTGGTGGTCGGCTGTCGTGGTGGTGTCGGCATGGTTGATTCCCGAGGTGGCGCGGGTGGGTGCTGGTCCGCGGACGGGGCGCTGGTGGCGCGTTCCCGTCCGCGGACCGGGTCACACGAGTACCGGCGGGCTGTCGCCGGTGCCGTCGCGGCCGGTCGCGGCGGGGTGGCCGGGGTGGCCGGCGTCCTCGGCGCGGTCGGCGGCCAGGCTGTTGCGCAGGGTCACCCACAGTTTGAACAGGATGTCCGTCGAGGTGCCGCTGCTGGAGGACTGCATGGCCCGGGTGAACTCCCGCTGGTACGTGCGGGAGTTGACCGGTGCCGGGGTGCGGGCGTTGTTCGTCCGCTCCCAGGCCGCCGCCCACAGTGCGCGGCGGGCCTCCTTGACCCCGCAGACCTCCATGTAGGTGAGGAACACCGCCTTGCGCAGCGGGGCCTCACCCCTGAGGACCAGCGCCAGGGTGCTGGAGGGCAGGCGCCCTCCCCCGGCCCGGGCCCGGCGGTCCAGCTCCTCCAGGGAGGGCCAGTCGGCCTTGCGCCGCATCTCGTGCATCGCCCGTCGCAGGTCGGCGAGGGAGTCGACCTGCTCGGGGTTGAGCCGTCGGGGCGCCCGGCGCTGGGTCCCGGAGGGGCGCGGGACGTGGGCCCAGTAGTTGGCTTGGGTCCACTTGCGGCGGGCCTTCTTGAGGTCGCCGTCGCAGGCCCGGGTGAGGGCCTCGACGACCTCCCAGTTCGGCATGGTCCGGCCGCTGGTGGCCCGTTGCAGGGTGGTCGGGTGGTAGTTGGTCCGGTCGGCGAGCTGACGGTAGGTCAGCCCCGCCTCTTCACGCTGCTCGCGCAGCAACGCGGCGAGTCGGCCCAGGGCCGGCTCGGTCGCCGCGATCGGTTTCTCCTGGCGTCCCATCGCGGTCCGGCGTTCCTTCTAGGCCCGCCCCTGCTGGAGCCTGGCGTTCAACAGCAGCCCGCCGGTGGCCAGTTCGAGTGCCGCTCCCGCCGACATGCCCGTCCTCACCAGGGCGGCGGCCACGACGACCACGACGACGACCACGGCCGTCCGCACGGGGCCGGACGGCCAGGGCAGGCCCGGTCGCGGCGGCGCCGGGTGGCCGGCGGCGCAGTGGGCGGGGGCACGCTTCTTCTTCCGCTTCCTCGTCATCGAGGACCTCCTATATCACCGTCTACTCCAACGGACGGGCACTTCGGTGGTTGGCGTCACGCGAGGAACCCGTTTCGCGCAACACTCTGTCAGGCGTACGGGTGATTCCCAATCGGTTCGGTGAACATCGCGAAGATTGATGCGCCAGAATCCCGGGCCCGGCCCGCAATCTCGTCACAACCCTCTGGCATCAGTGCAGTTCAGGAACTCGAAACCGGAATTTGATGCATTTTTGTGCAACTCGCCCTTGTAGCCGTCCTGGCTGAATGTGACGATGTGCAGCAGCGTCATCCAGACCTGCGGGTCAGGAACCCGGGGGCGCTGTCTACTCCAAATTTTCGGGAACACCGGCAGCGGGCCGTGTTGGCGCATGGGCCCGTCCGAACAGCAGAGACCGCCCGGCCCCAGCGGCCCGAGCGGTCTCTCTGCATTTCCCCGGCCCGAGAGGACCCCGCCCGGTGAACGGCTTCGAGTACCTGCTCGGCATGCTGCTGGCCCAGCCCGTACGGGCCCGGGACGCGCTGCGCGCCCGTCTGCCCACCACCCGCCGGCTGCGCGCCCTGGCCTCCTCGCCGCGGGTCGAGGCGCTGCGGGCCGCCGAGCGCGAGCGGATCCGCCGGCTGGTCGAGGGCCTGGCCGCGGTGGAGGGCGTGACGCACCTGCTGACCCGCGTCGCCGACCACTGCGACCGCCCCTCCTCGCTCGGCCTGCTCACCACCACCGCCGAGGGCCGCGGCGTGCTGGTCTGCCGGATGAGCGCCGCCGCCTACTTCGCCACCGGCGAGGACATCACCGCCGTCCTGCCCAGGATCGAGGCGGCGGGCCTGGCCGACTGGGGCTTCCCGAACACCTGGGGCGACGAACCGCCGTACTCGCCGGGCACGGTCGCCTACGCGCTGCGCTACCACCGCGACCGCGGCCTCTTCCCCGACGGCCGGCGGATGCCCGGCCCGAGCCTGTCCACCGCCGACGCCACCCTGGTCTGGGACCTGCCCGGCATCCCCCGCCCGGACCCGCGCTGGCCGCGCCCGGGCAGCGACGTGCGCTTCCGGCACGAGCAGATCCCGCCGGACGGCGACCCGGCCGCGCTGCTGCGCGCCGCCCGCGCCGAGGGGCGGGGCCCGGTGCTGGTGCTCACCTTCGGCCGCGACTGGACGGACACCTGCACGTACCACGCCGTGCCGCGCGGGCGCGGGCGCGGGCGCGGGCGCGGGCGCGGGCGCGAACCGGGCTGAGCGGCCGGTGCGGCCGGGGGCGGCGCCCCGGCCGCACGCACGGTTCAGGCGCTCAGCACTGGGGCCGGCGGCCGTGGTTGGCCCCGCGCCGGGCCCGGGCCTTCTTCTTGCGGCGACGCTTCGACGACATGGCCACTCCTCTCGCAACCAGGACACCCCCGGCTTCCACCGTTCCACACCCGGCCCGCACCGGCCCGCCGGGAACGGCCGTCACGGGCCCCGGGCGGGGCAGGGCGGTTTCTAGGGGGCGGGGCCTCAGGCGCGGGCGGCGCTCCGGTCGAGGGCGGCGCGCCAGGCGGGGCTGTCGACGTAGTGGTTGTCGAAGCGCCCGGCGGAGGCGGCGATCGCGCCCGGGTCGGTCTCGCCGCGCATGACGCGGCCCAGCAGGCGCAGGTAGTCGAAGCGGTCCAGGCCCGGGGTGAACACGAACAGGACGTCGGCCTCGGCGCCCGGGGCGGCGGCGAAGGCGTGCGGGGTGTGCGGCGGCACGGCGAGGAAGTCGCCCTCGCCCAGGATCGTGACCTCCTCGCCGACCAGCACCTGCAGCGAGCCGCCGATGACGAAGAACAGCTCCCACGCCCGGGTGTGGAAGTGCGCGGGGGCCCCGACGGCGCCCTCGGCGAAGGTGGAGCGGTAGCTGGTGAACCCGCCCTCGGTGTGCGCCGAGTCGGCGAGCAGGGTCATGGTGCTGCTCGGGTCGGCGCAGGTCTCGGCCCCGGCGTGGCGGGTCAGCACGGGGGCGGCGGGGGCGGCGTTGCTCGTCGTCGTCATGGGACCAGGCTAGGGCCGGAAAGACCAGCTATCAGGTGGCAATTCCATGCCGATTTCATGGGTCAATTCCCGGGGTCGGCGGCTGCTGGCAGACTGGCCCGATGACGACGGACGATCTTCTGCGGCGCCAGGACGAACGGCAGGCCGAGGCCGGGGCGGTCAGCGCCGACCTGGGCCTGGACGAGCTGCTGGGCGCCCTCGGGGAGCCGGTGCGGGTGGGCAGTTCGGCGCTGGGGCTGATGGTGCGCCGGGACCTGGACGTCACCGTGGTGTGCCCGCGCCTGGACACGGCCGCGCACGAGCGGGTGGCCGCGCTCGGCGCGCGGCTGGCACTGCACCCGCGGGTGCGGCAGGTGCGCCTGCGCAACGACACCGGCACCTGGAACACCGACCCCGCCGCCTACCCCGACGGCCTCTACCTCGGCCTGGACTACCGCTGCCCGCAGGGCCGCGACTGGACCCTCGACCTGTGGTTCGTCGACGAGCCCGCCCGCCAGCCCGACCTCGCCCACCTGCGCGACCTGCCGCCGCGCCTCACCCCGCAGGCCCGCGAGGCCGTCCTGCGGATCAAGCACGCCTGGTCCGAGCACCCAGAGTACGGCCGCGGCGTGCGCGGCTGGGACGTCTACCGCGCCGTCCTGGACGACGGCGTGCGCACCCCGGAGCAGTTCGAGCAGTGGCGCACCGCCCGGGCCGCGTCCGCCTGACCCGTCCGCCCGCGCTACTCCCCCGGGCCCGCGGCCCGTGGCCCGTCAACGCGGACGGCGCGGGTGCACCCGTTCGGGGGGCGGACGTGCGGCGCGGGCCGCTGTGCCCGTAGCGTCGTCGCTGCACACGGCGTAGGTCCTGTCCGGGGAGGGTGTCAGCGATGGCGGCAGTGCCGGTCATGAGGGGTGGGCGGCGGCCCGGGCGGGCCGCCGCGGCCCTGGCGGTGGCGGCGGCGCTGCTGACGGCGTCCGCCTGCGGCGCCTCCCCCGTGTCGGACGGCGCGGCCGGCGACGCGGTCGCCGCCGCCGACGGGCGGCCGCTCGCGCTGGTCTACCGGGGCCCGGCGGCCTGCGAGGGCTGCCCGGAGGCGGCGCGGGAGCTGCTGGAGCGCGACGGCTTCGCGGTGCGCTACGTCGGGCCCGAGGAGCGGCTGCGTTTCGGCGCGGGCGTGCTGGCCGGCGCCGCGCTGTACGTGCAGCCGGGCGGCACCAACGGGCAGGAGGTGAGCACCGCGTGGGGCCTGCTCCAGCGCGACCCCGGCTTCTCGCCGGAGCTGGTGCGCGACTACGTCCGGGGCGGCGGTCGCTACCTGGGCCTGTGCATGGGCGGCTACCTGGCCGGCGATCCGGGCTACGACCTCCTGCCGGGCGACTCCGGGCAGTACATCCGCTCCCGGGGGGCGACCGTCACCGACGAGCAGGACCGCCTCGTCGACGTCGCCTGGCGCGGCCACCCGCAGCGGATGTACTTCCAGGACGGCCCGTACTTCGACGTCGACGGCCCGGGCGTGGACGTCCTGGCCCGCTATTCCAACGACCGCGCCGCCGCCGTCATCGCCCCCTACGGCGCCGGCCGGGTGGCGGTCAGCGGCCCGCACCCGGAGGCCCCCGCGGACTGGTACCGCGACTACCACCTGCCCGACGAGTCGAAGACCGGCCTGGGCCTGGGCGACGACCTGCTGCACGACCTGATGGCGGCCCCCGCGTCCTGACGTTCCGTCACGTCCCGTACGGGCGGGCCGCGGTGTCACACCCGCGCGGCGGGTCCTGCGGGGAACTCGGCGCGCAGCCGGGTGCGGGTGCGACGGGCCTCGGCGGGGTGCGGGAGCCCCCGGGCCCGGCCGGGTGGCGCTACCGCCCGGCGGGGCGCAGGACGCGGTCGGCCACCAGGTCCGGCCGGTCGGTCGGCAGGGCGTGGCCGGCGCCGGGCACGATCTCCGTCCGGGCCGAGGGCACGAGGCGGCCGAGGCGCTCGGCGACCGCGTGCGCGTCGTGCATGGCGCTGCGTTCCCCGAGCAGGAACAGTGCGGGGACGTCCAGGCGGCGCAGTTCCTCGTCGGACAGGACCGGGGGCACCGGGAGCGCGCGGCGGAACCCCATCGACGCGCGCATCAGGGCCATCAGTTCGGTCTCCAGGATGGCGCTGTTGCCGACCAGGCGGGCCAGCCGGGGGCGCAGCGCTCGCGGCGCGGTGGCGGCGAGGCCGCCGGCGATCACCCAGGCGTAGAACCGGGCGCCGATGTCGGCGAAGCCGGCCGGGTCCACCAGGGTGAGGGAGGCGACCCGCCCGGGGTGGTGGATCTGGTGGTGGAGCGCCAGCCAGCCGCCGTAGGAGCAGCCGACGACCTGGGCGTCCGTCACCTCCAGTGCGGTCAGGAGTTCGTCCAGCCAGGCGGCCGCGTCCCGGCCGTCGGCGATCGGGGCGCTCTGCACGCTCGCGCCCGGTTCGCCGACCGTGTCGACGGCGATGACCGGGCGGTGGCGGGCCAGCGTGTCGATGTAGCGGTGCCACATCAGTGCGTTTCCGCCCGAGCCGGGCAGCAGCACGATCGGCTCGCCGTGCTGCGGGCCGGTCCGGTAGAGGCGGGTGGTCCCGAACGCGGTCGGGAGGTCCAGCGCCGTCCGCGGCCCGGGCCACAGTTCCGTCAGGGCCCGCTCGTAGGCGGCGCGAAACCGGTCCCCGGCCTGGTCGTTCTTGAACTGGCTGATTCGCATGATACATGTGTATCACGGCATGATACGGGTGTACCAGGGAGGTCGTTCATGAACGCGCGGGTCGATCACGAGGAACGCCGGCGGCAGATCGCCGAAGCGCTGCTGCGCATCGCCGACACCCAGGGGCTGCAGGCGGCCAGCATGCGGGCGGTCGCCACCGAGGCGGGCGTCTCCCTGCGGCTGGTGCAGTACTACTTCACGACCAAGGAGGGGCTGCTGCTGGACGCGCTGGAGCGGCTCGGCGCCCAGCTCCAGGCCCGCATGGCGGCGTGGATCACCGCGGCCGCCACCCCGTCCACGCCGCGCGGCCTGGTGACCGCGGTCCTGTCCAGCATCCTGCCCACCGACCCGGAGAGCCGCCGGATCACCCGCACCTACGCCGCGTACTACACGCTGGTGCTCAGCGATCCCGCGCTGGTGGAGAAGCACGGGACGCCCCAGCCCGACCTGCTGGAGGGCTTCCTCGCCAAGCAGGTCCGCGCGGCCCAGCAGGACGGGCAGATCGACCCCGCCAGGGACCCGGAGATGACCGCCGCCGGGCTGCTGGCCATGGTCAACGGCCTCGGCTCCAGCGTGCTCGGCGGCCAGCGCACCGGCGACGCCGCGCTGGCGATCCTCACCCACCACCTGGACGAGCTGTTCCGCGGCCGTCCCCGCGGTGACGTCCCGGACCTGCCGGCCGCCTGACCAGTCGACCCCCGGACCGGCCGGCCTTCCCCCGCCGCCGGGGGCGGGCCGCCGTTCGGCCGGATCCCGTCCGGCCGCCCCGCAGGCGCCCTGTCCGCCCCGCCGCCGGTGCACGAGAATGTGCCGGTCCCGCGCGAGGGGCTGGCGAAGCGGCCAACTCCCGTACCGGGCACTCCTTTTCCGTTACCGAATGGGGAGGTTCACCGACCGTGTACAGGAGACTTCCGCAAGCCGTGCTGTCGGGTGTGCTGGTCGTGGCCTTCGCGGGAACGACCGCGTGGGCCACGACGACCACGGCGGGCACCGCCCCCGCCCCGGGCATCGCCGCCGGGTGCGGGGCCGACGCGACCGCCCAGGGCCTGGCCAGTACCGCCCTCCCGAACACCCTGCTGGAGACGCCGCGCTCCGACGGGCGGACCGAACAGTTCCAGCAGTTCTACGACAGTTCGGCGGCCTCCCTCCTGCCCTTCGTCTGGCACCGCTCCCAGGACGCGCCCGGGGGCGCCTACGGCGGCTGGGAGCGCGTCAGCGCCACCCCCGTGGGCCCGAAGCTGTACCAGGTGAGCGCCGTCGAGAACGGCGCCGGCGCCCTGGAGGTGTTCTTCGCCTCCTACGGCGGCTTCTGCCACACCGTCCTGCCCTCACCCGGCGACTCCTGGACCCCGACCGAGAACTTCGAGCTGTCACCGCCGCCCTACCACGGCGGGCTCACGCTCTTCAGGGAACGCGACGGCCGGCTGCACGCCTTCGCCTCCGGCGCCGACACGAGCGCGGCCATGGAGGTGCGCAGCCAGGACGGCGACGCCCGGGACTCCTGGGGCCCGGTGCGCCGGCTGCCCCGGCTGCCGGACCCCAACGCGGGCCTGGGCGCGCCGTCCTCGGTCGTCCAACTGCCGGACGGGCGGCTGCGGGTGACCGTCCGCGAGTGGAACCGCGACCGCTCCTGGCGGACCACCGAGGCGGACCGGTTCGTCTCCTGGGAGCCGTGGCAGCTCTGCGCGGACAGCACCTGCGCCTGACGGCCGGGCGGCGGGCAGTCTGACGGCCGGGCGGCGGGCAGTCTGACGGCCGGGCCCGGGCGGGCGCTCCCGAGCGGGCACCGACCCGGGCGCTCGCCCGTCCGGGCGGGCTGCGCTGGCGGCCGGGTGGGGCCGCCGGTATGCCTGGGGGGACGGCGAGGCGGCGGAGAGGACGGCGGGGTGGGCGGCGCGGACGGGGACGGGAGCGGGGAGCGGGACGGCGGGGGGACGCGGGCGCCGGGCAACCGGGCGGTGGTGCTGGGGGTGCTGGCCTCCACCGCGGTGGTGCTGCTCGCCCAGGCGGCGAGCGGCACCAGCGCCCGGCTGGTGCTGCTGCTGGTGTTCCTGCCGGCCCTGCTGGCAGGGCTGGGCACCGTCGCGCAGACGGTCGCGGCCTCGGTGTGGGTGGCCGGGGTGGTGGCGGTCAGCACGGTGCTGTTCCCGCCGTCCTCGCTGGCCGCCCGGGTGGGCACCCTGGTGGGGGTGGTCGGCGCCGAGGCGGCCGTGGTCGGGCTGTGCGCGCGCCGGGTGCGGCGCGAGCGGGAGCTGTTCCGGATGCGGCAGACCGCCGTCGCCCTGCAACGCCAGCTGCTGCGCCCGCTGCCGGTGCTCACCCCCGACGTCCAGCTGTACGGGCTGTACCGGCCGGTGGAGGAGGACGCCCTGGTCGGCGGCGACCTGTACGACGTCGCCGACACCCCGTACGGCACCCGGGTGCTGGTGGGCGACGTGCAGGGCAAGGGCCTGCCGGCGATCGGCGCGGGCTTCGCGGTGCTGAGCGCCTTCCGGGAGGCGGCCTTCCGGGAGCCGGCGCTGACCGGCGTCGCGGACGCCCTGGAGGCGGCGGTGGAACGGCACAACGCGTACGCGGTACAGGGCGGCGAGAGCGAGCGCTTCGTCACCGCGACCGTGCTGGGCGTGGAGCGCGGCGCGGACGTGCAGGCCGTCAACTGCGGCCACCTCGCCCCCTACCTGCTGCACGGCGGCCGGGTCGAGGCCGTGCCGCTGCCGGCCGGGGTGCCGCTCGGGCTGGCGGAGCTGACCGACGAGGTCCGCACCGTCCGGTGGTTCGCGCTGCCCGAGGACGGCGTGCTGGTGCTGCTCACCGACGGGATCACCGAGGCCCAGGACGCCACCGGCGCGTTCTACCCCGTCGAGCGGGGCCTGGCCGCCCTCGCCGCCGCCCCCGCCTCCCTGCTGCCCGAGGCCCTGGACCGCGAGGCCCGCCGCTGGAGCGGGGGCCGCAGCCGCGACGACGTCACGGCACTGTCCCTGCGCCGCGCGCCCTGAGGCTGCCGGGGTTCCCCCGAGGCGCCCTCACCGCTTCAGGAACTCCAGCAGGTCGGCGTTGAAGCGCTCCTTGTCGCCGGGGACCATCGCGATGCCGTGCGAGCCGTTCTCGTACACCTTCAGGACGGCGCCGGGGATGATCCGGGCGGCCCGGCGGGCGGTGGCCTCGACGGGGACGATCCGGTCGTCGTCGCCGTGCACGATCAGGGTGGGGATGTCGAACCCGGCCAGGTCCTCGTGGAAGTCGGTGTAGCCGAAGGCGTCCACGCAGTCGACGCCGCCCTCGATGGTCTGGTGCATCGCCATGAACCAGAAGGCGTCCCGGTTGCCCTGGGTGGCGCGGGAGCCGGGGCGGTCGGCGGAGAAGAAGTCGACGGAGGTGTCCTTCCAGAACTGGGAGCGCTCGGTGAGGATGCCGGCCTTGAGGTCGTCGAAGACGGTGCCGGGCACGCCGTGCGGGTTGTCGGGGCCCTGGAGCATGGACGGGGTGATCGCCGACAGCAGGACGGCGGAGCGGATCCGCCCGGTGCCGTGGCGGCCGATGTAGCGGGCGAGCTCGCCGCCGCCCATGGAGTGGGCCACCAGGGTGACGTCGCGCAGGTCGAGCCCGGTGAGCAGGCTGTCGAGGTCGTCGGCGAAGGTGTCGAAGTCGTAGCCGCCGTAGACCGGGGCGGAACGGCCGTGGCCGCGCCGGTCGTGGGCGATGGCCCGCAGGCCGGCGTCCGCGACGGCCTTCAGCTGGTCCTGCCAGGCGTCGCCGTTGAGCGGCCAGCCGTGGATGAACACGACGGGGCGTCCGCTGCCCCAGTCCTGGTAGAAGATCTCGACGCCGTCGCGGGTCCTGGAGATGGGCATGCTCCTGCTCCTTCGGGTGGTGCGCCGGGGTGGGGTGGCCTGCCGGGTTGACCTGCCGGGGGCGGCCTGCCCGGGGCCTGCCGGGCCGCAGGTTCATCCAACGGGAGGCGGGTGGGGCCCGCATCCCGCGGCGGCCGGGGCCCGCGCGGGAGCGGACGCGGCGCTACGCCGTTCGGATGAGTTCGGGCGAGGGCGGGCGGGTTTCGGATGAGTTCGGGCGGGGGCGGGTGAGTTCGGGCGGGGGCGGGTGAGTTCGGGCGGGGGCGGGTGAGTTCGGGCGAGGGCGGTTCAGCCGCTCTCGCGCAGGCGGGTGCCGAGGGCGTCGGGGGGCAGCAGGGGCGCCGGGTAGCCGGCCGGGGGCTCGGCCAGCTCCCAGGGGCGGTGGACGGCGCGGGCGGGCAGGTGGGCGAGCTCGGGGACCCAGCGGCGCACGTAGGCGCCGTCGGGGTCGTAGCGGTCGGCCTGGCGCAGCGGGTTGAGGACGCGGTTGGGGCGGGTGTCGGTGCCGGTGCCGGCGACCCACTGCCAGTTGAGCTGGTTGTTGGCGAGGTCGCCGTCGACGAGCAGGGCGAGGAAGTGGGCGGCGCCGGGGCGCCAGTGGTGGCGCAGGCTCTTGGTGAGGAAGGAGGCGGTGAGCAGGCGGGCCCGGTTGTGCATCCAGCCCTCGTGGGCGAGTTGGCGCAGGCCGGCGTCGACGATCGGGTAGCCGGTGCGGCCCTCGCGCCAGGCCTGGAGCTCGCGTTCGTCGTCGTACCAGCGGACGGGGCGGGGGCGGTAGTCGGCGTGGGCGGCGTCGGGGCGGGCCGCGAGGACCTGGTGGTGGAAGTCGCGCCAGGCGAGTTGGCGCACCAGCGCGGCCGCGCCGGGGGTGTCGGACTTCCCGGCGCGGTGGGCGAGTTCGGTGGCGGACAGGCAGCCGAAGTGCAGGTACGGCGAGAGGCGGGAGGTGGCGTCGGCGGCGAGGTCGTCGTGCAACTGCTCGTAGGCGTCCGGGTTCCAGGCGCGCAGGCGGCGGCGGGCGGCGCTCTCGCCGCCGGGGGCGCGGCCCGGGGAGGTGCCGGCGGGGGCGGCGGGCAGCGGGGCGCTCGCGGGGCCGTCGGGGGTGGCGAGGGCGCGCGGGGCGGGCAGGACGGTGCGCCGGGGGGCCTGCTGCCAGGCGCGGTGGTAGGGGGTGAAGACGGCGTAGTGGTCGCGCCCGGCCGGGGTGACGAGGCCGGCGGGGACGATGGTGAGCGCGGCGTCGTGCAGGTGCAGGCGCTCGCCGAGGGCACGGCGCAGGGCGTGTTCGCGGCGGGTGGCGAAGGCGGAGACGCCGGCGTTGGTGTGGACGGTGTCGGCGTCGCACTCGGCGGCCAGGCGGGCGGCCTGTTCGGCGGGGTCGCCGTGGCGCAGGACCAGGCGGGAGCCGGCGGCGCGCAGCGCCCGGTCGAGGTCGGCGAGGCTCTCGGCGAGGAAGGCCTGCCGGTTGGGGGCGGCGAAGCCGGCCCGGGCGATGGCCGGGTCGAGGACGAACAGGGGGACGACCTGGTCGGCGCGGGTGCGGGCGGCGTGCAGGGCGGGGTTGTCGTGCAGGCGCAGGTCCTGGGTGAACAGGACGACGGCGGTGCTCATCGGGGGCCTCGTGCGGTGGGGTGCGGGTACGGCGGCGGGCGGGGACGGGGGTATCAGGCGGCGGGTGGGGGTGTCGGGCGGCGGGTCGGGTGGGGGTGTCAGCCGGCGGGTCGGGCGGGTCGGGCGCGTTCGGTGATGTTGCGGGCCATGGCGCCGAACACCAGGGCGTGGAAGGGCGCCACCGACCACCAGTAGAGGTGGCCGGCCAGTCCGTGTGGGTGGAACAGCGCCCGCTGCTGGTAGAGCGCGCCGCCGGCGCCGTCGGGTGTCACGCGCAGTTCGAGCCAGGCCAGGCCCGGCAGGCGCATCTCGGCGCGCAGCCGCAGCAGGTGTCCGGGTTCGATCTCCTCGACCCGCCAGAAGTCGAGCGCGTCGCCGACCCGCAGCCGGTGGCGGTCGCGGCGGCCGCGGCGCAGGCCGACGCCGCCGGCCAGGCGGTCCAGGCGTCCGCGCAGGGCCCAGGCCAGCGGCAGGGAGTACCAGCCGTTCTCGCCGCCGACGCCCTCCACCACCCGCCACAGCGCGGCCGGGTCGGCGGCCACCCGGCGCCGGCGCAGGTCCTGGTAGAGGCTGCCGCCGGCCCAGTCGGGGTCGGTGGGCAGCGGGTCGCTGGGCGCGCCGGGCAGCGAGGCGGAGGACCAGCGGGTGGAGACCTGGGCGTCGCGGATGCGCCGCAGGGCCAGTTCCACGGCCCGGTCGAAGCCGGTCAGGCCCTCGGGCGGGTCGGGGATCCAGCGGGCGATGTCGTGTTCGCGGCACACCACCTCGTGGCGCAGCGACTCCACCAGCGGTCGGGCGAGCGAGCCCGGTACGGGGGTGACCAGGCCCACCCAGTGGCTGGACAGGCGCGGGGAGAGCACGGGCACCGGCACGATCAGGCGCCGGGGCAGGTCGGCGACCTCGGCGTAGTGGCGCATCATCAGCCGGTAGGTGAGCACGTCGGGCCCGCCGATGTCGAAGGTGCGGTCGACCTCGGGGGGCAGGGCGGCGGCGCCGACCAGGTAGCGCAGCACGTCGCGTACGGCGATCGGCTGGATGCGGGTGTCGACCCAGCGGGGGGTGACCATCGCCGGGAGCCGTTCGGTCAGGTGGCGCAGCATCTCGAAGGAGGCCGAGCCGGAGCCGATGATCACCGCGGCCCGCAGTTCGGCGGTGGGGACGCCGCCCGTGCGCAGGGCGCGGCCCACTTCGGCGCGCGAGCGCAGGTGGGCCGACAGGTGCGGTTCGGGGACCCCGGCGGGCAGCAGTCCGCCGAGGTAGACGATGCGCCGGGTGCCGGCGGCGGCGGCCGCCCCGGCGAAGGTCTCGGCGGCCTGCCGGTCCCGGGTCTCGAAGCCGGGCCCGGTGCCCAGGGAGTGGACCAGGTAGTAGGCGGCGTCGATGCCGTCGAAGGCCGCGGGCAGGGTCTCGGCGCGGGTGACGTCCCCGGTGACGGCCTCCACGTCGGCCCGCCAGGGCTGGTCCCGCAGCCGGAGCGGGTCGCGGACCAGGCAGCGCACCCGGTACCCGGCGGCGAGCAGTTCGGGCACCAGGCGCCCGCCGATGTAGCCGGTGGCACCGGTGACCAGGCAGTGCGGGCGCGTCCGGGTCGGCTCGTCCACCTGCGGCTCCTCTCGTGCGGGCGGGTGCGCCCCCCGTGCCCCGCCAGGCGCGGGGGGCGCTGCCGGGGTGTTCGGAGCGGGCGCGGCCGGGGATTGGACACGGCCGGGGATTCGAGTCTTCCAGGGGTCTCCTGCGGGCGCCCGGGCGTGCGCGCGGGGGTGTGCCGTGGGCCGACAACATCGCGCTGTTGCCCGCCCGGGCGTGCGCGCGGGGGGCCGGGAATCCGGGCGTGCGCGGGGGCCGGGAATCCGGTGTCCTTGGCGGGCAATCCGCGCCGGGTGCGGCTTCGAACGCCTGACGTCGCCGTGTTCCGTCGGCCCTGCCGGGTGTCCGCCCGGCCGGGATTCCCTGGAGGTCGTGCCATGCCCACCGTCCACTGGCCGGGGCCGTCGCCCGTGTGTTGCGAGCGCGAGGCGGCCGGATGAGTACGGTCGTTCACCTGTCCGGGCCGGGGCGTCCGGGTGCCGACCTCAAGGAGTTGCTGAGCAGGACCGCGCGCGGCGACCGGGAGGCGTTCGGTCGGCTGTACGACGCGGTGGCGGGCCCGGTGCTGGGGCTGGTCCGCCGGGTGCTGCGGGATCCGGCGCAGTCCGAGGAGGTCGCGCAGGAGGTGATGCTGGAGGTGTGGCGCACCTGCGCCCGCTACCGGCCCGAGCGCGGGGAGGTGCTGGCGTGGGTGCTGACCATCGCCCACCGCCGCGCCGTGGACCGGGTGCGGGCGGCGCAGGCGGCCGCCGACCGCGACCGGCGGGCCGCCGCCGCCTCGCACACGCCGGCGTTCGACGAGGTCGCCGAGCAGGTCGAGGGGCGGCTGGAACGCGAGCAGGTGCGGCGCTGCCTGAAGGGGCTGACCGAGCTGCAGCGGGAGTCGATCACGCTGGCCTACTACCGCGGGTACACCTACCCGCAGGTCGCCGAACTGCTCGGCACCCCGCTGGGCACCGTCAAGACCCGGATGCGCGACGCGCTGATCCGGCTACGCGACTGTCTGGGAGTGGGAGCATGAGCGGCGCCGACCTGCACACGCTGACCGGCGCCTACGCCGCGCACGCCCTCGACGCGGACGAGCGCGCGCAGTTCGAGCGCCACCTGGCGCAGTGTCCGGCCTGCGCCCGGGAGGTCGCCGAGTTCACGGCGACGCTGGCCAGGCTGGGCGCCGCGCAGGCCGTCGCGGTGCCCGGGGAGCTGAAGTCGCGGGTGATGGGCGCCCTGGACACCGTCCGGCAGGAGGCCCCGCGCGCCGCAGCCGGACCCGACGGTGCCCGGCGCCCAGGGCGGCTCGCCCGCGGCTGGCCGCGGCTGGCGCTGGCGGCCTGTCTGGCGGCGGCCGCGGCCCTCGGCGGCGTGGCCGTCCAGCAGCACCGGGAGGCGGACCGGGCCAGGGCCCTCGCCGCCGCGCTGCAGCGGCACCAGGACCAGGTCACCGGGCTGCTGGCGGCCCCCGACGCCCGGCGGGCGAGCGGCCCGGCGGCCGGCGGCACCGGCACCGGGGCGGTGGTCTGGTCGCACGACAAGGGCCGGGCCGTCCTCCTGGCCTCCGGCCTGCCCGCCCCGGCGGACGGCACGGCGTACGAGCTGTGGTTCGACGACGGCGCCGCGATGCGCCCGGCGGGGCTGATGCCCCGGGGCGACGGCGCGTTCCTGCTGGACGGCCCCCTGGACGGTGCGCGCGGTATCGGGGTCACGGTGGAGCCCTCGGCCGGCTCCGCGCACCCCACGGGGGCGCCGGTCCTGCTGATCCCGTTCACCTGAGCGGGAGGGCCGGGCCGGGCGGCTGGCCCGGCGGAAGGCCGGGTCGGGCCGGGGCCAGGAGACGGTGAGGGTGCCGCTCAAGGGCGCCCCGGGCGTCCCCGGGCGCCCTTGAGCGGCCTTGAGCGGCCTCGGCCCGGGGCGCCGGGGCCGGGTCTCCCGGCGGTCCGGCCCGTTCCGCCGCCCGTCCGCCGCCCGTCCGCGGCCCGTCCGCGGCCCGTCCGCCGCCCTCAACCCTGGCCGGGCGGTGTCACCCGGCCAGAGCAATGTCACCCGATCGGGGGGTATCCGGACTCGCACCCATCCGGTGGAGCCGGACCGCCGAATGAGGACCGTGACCGATGAGACGAGCAGCAGCCCGCCGGGCGCCCTCCCCCGAGCACGCACCCGTGCCGCCGGGCCGGCCGTGGCGGCGCTGTGCGGGCTGGCGGCCGCCGCCGCGGCCGTGGGAGCCGGTGAGGCGGCGGCGGCGTTCACCCGCCCCCAGGCCTCACCGGTGGTGGCGATCGGCTCGGCGGCGATCGACCTCGCGCCCACCGCCGTCAAAGCGTGGGCGGTCCAGCGGTTCGGCACCGGCGACAAGACGGTCCTGCTGGGCGGGATCTACACCGTCATGGGCCTCGCGGCCGCGGCCCTCGGCGTGCTGGCCGGACGCCGTCGCGGCGCGGCCGCCGCCCTGTTCACGGCCTTCGGCGGCCTCGGCGCCTGGGCCGCGCTGGCCCGCCCGCAGGCCCTCCCCACCGACCTGCTGCCCTCCGCTGCCGCGGCCGGCGGCGCGGTCGCCGTGCTGTGGTGGCTGGTCGGCCCCGCCCTCTCCCCCGGCCCTTCCCTCGACCCTTCCCTCGGCTCGGGCCCGGTCCTGCCGGCCGGGCCCGAACGGCGGCGCGTCCTGGCGGCCGGCGCCACGATCGGCGCGGCCGCCGCCCTCGGCACGGCCGCACGCGTCCTGTCCGACCGGCGCGGCGACGTCAGCGCGGCCCGCGCCGCCGTCCGCCTGCCGCCGCCGCTGCGCCCGGCTCCACCGCTGCCGCGCGCCGCCGGCGCCACGGTCCCCGGCCTGCCCCCGTTCATCACCCCCACCACCGACTTCTACCGCGTCGACACCGCCCTGACCCTGCCGCGCATCGACCCGCGCACCTGGTCGCTGCGGCTGCACGGCCTGGTCGACCGCCCGCTGCTGATCGGCTTCGACGACCTGCTCGCCCTCGGGCTGGAGGAGCTGGACCACACCCTGTCCTGCGTCTCCAACGAGGTCGGCGGCCCCTACGCGGGCACCACCCGCTGGCTCGGCGCCTCGCTGCCCGCCCTGCTGCGCCGCGCCGGCGTCCGCTCCGGCGCCGAGCAGCTCGTCGGCCGCTCGCAGGACGGCATGACGATCGGCACCCCGGTCGAGACGCTCCTCGACGGGCGCCGGGCGCTGCTCGCGGTGGCGATGAACGGCGAGGCGCTGCCCGTCGAACACGGCTTCCCCTGCCGCACGGTGGTGCCCGGCCTCTACGGCTACACCTCGGCCACCAAGTGGCTCGTCGACCTGGAGGTGACCACCTTCGCCGCCCGCGACCCGTACTGGGTGCGGCGCGGCTGGGACCGCACCGGCGAGGTCCGCACCGCCTCGCGGATCGACGTGCCCGCGCCGTTCGCCCGCGTGCCGCCCGGCGACGTGACGGTGGCCGGCACCGCCTGGGCCACCCACCGCGGCATCGCCGCCGTCGAGGTGCGCGTCGACGGCGGGCCCTGGCGGCAGGCCGAACTGGCCGCCGACGCCGGGCCCGACCTGTGGCGCCAGTGGACCCACACCTGGACCGGCGCCGCCCCCGGGACCCACCGCCTCGAGGCCCGTGCCACCGACGGCACCGGGGCCGTCCAGCCCGCCACCCGCACACCCCCCTACCCCTCGGGCGCGACGGGCTGGCACAGCGTCGTCGTCACCGTCACCTGACCCCACCTCACGACCTCCCCACCCCTTCGGCATCCGGGATCCGCCCGATGCCACCTGACAGGAGAATCCGTCCATGAACACGACCGTCCTGGTCCGCAAGCCCTTCGCCGCCGTCCTCGCCGCCGGCCTGCTGGCCGCCTCCCTGAGCGCGTGCAGCAGCGGCGGCGACGCGAAGTCCTCGGACACGGCCAAGAGCACCACCGCAGCCGCCGCGGCCCAGCCGTCCGGTGCCCCGGCTTCCGGTGCCCCGTCCGCCGAGCAGGTGACGGCCGGGCAGCCGTTCGGCACCGCGTGCGCGGCCGTCCCCAAGGACGGGGCCGGCAGCTTCAGCGGCATGGCCAAGGACCCGGTCGCCACCGCCGCCTCCAACAACCCGCTGCTGTCCACCCTCGTCACCGCCGTCAAGCAGGCCGGCCTGGTGGACACCCTCAACTCCGCGAAGAACATCACCGTCTTCGCCCCCACCAACGACGCCTTCGCCAAGCTCCCGAAGAAGGACCTCGACGCCGTCCTCGCCGACAAGGACAAGCTCACCAAGATCCTCACCTACCACGTCGTCCCCCAGCGCCTGGCTCCCGCGGCACTCGCCGGCGGGCACAAGACCCTGGCCGCCGACGACCTCACCGTGACCGGCGCCGCCCCGGACTTCACCGTCAACTCCGCCGCCAAGGTGCTGTGCGGCGACGTCCAGACCGCCAACGCCACCGTCTACATCGTCGACACCGTCCTGATGCCCGCCTCCTGACCCGGCATCAGCCCATGAACCGCGGCCCCGGGCGAACAACCCCCCGGTAGCCGGGGGCCGCACCCCCACCTCCCGCCCCCGCTTGCTTGCCCGCCAGCTGACTATGTAGACCGACCGACATATTCTCCCCACGTCCTGTCTCGCAGGCCTGCCCGTGCACAGGAAGTCGGACCCGCCGACTTCCTGTGCACGGTGGCATGGCGGCACTGCGGCGCTGCGGCCCAACCAGGGAAATATGTAGACCAACCGGCATATTTCTTCTGGGCCACGATTCCGGCCGCGGGGGGGGGGGGGGGGGGGGGGGGTGGCGGCCGCCCCCCCCCCCCCCCCCCCCGCCCCCCCCCCCCCCCCCCCCCCCCCCCCCCCAAATATAGATACGCCCCAATATTTTTCCGTTTCGCAGGCCGCTCGCCTGCAGGCCCCGCCGCGTGGCGAAGCCGAGGGCGAGCCACCCCGCACAGGAAGTCGGGCAGGCCGACTTCCTGTGCGCACTGCGGGCACGATCAAATCTGTAGACCGGTCGGTATATTCACTCCGGAGCCGGCGGCGCGAGCCCGCGGGCAAGGCTGTATGGCGCACGTTCCGCGGTTCCGCAGGGGCGGGGGTTCAGCGCAGCAGGTGCTCCAGCTGGTCGAGGGCGGTGGGCAGGTCGCGGGGGCGCAGGGCGCCCGGGGGGCGACGGGGGCCGGTCCAGCCGGGGCCGGCGGTCAGGACGACGGGACGGGTGCGGGCACCGTGGGGGCCCCAGGCGGTCTCGGCGACACGGCGGGCCAGGGCCCGGTCGGCGGTGCGGGCGACCTGGGACCAGAGCAGGACGGCGGGCGGGCCGGTGCGGCGGACCGCTTCCAGCAGGGCTTCGGTCGGCAGTGCCGGGCCGAACATCCGAAACGGCAGACCCCGTTCGGCCAGCCCCGCAGCCAGCGCCTCCAGCGGCAGGGCATGCAGTTCGGTGGGCATGCCCGCGAGCAGGACGGCCGGACCCTGAGGCGGCTCGACCCGGTCGGCGGCGCGGCGCAAAGCAGCGGCCACGTGCCAGGACAGCAGGTGCTCGACCTCGACGTAGCGCTCGCCCTCGGCGGCCCACTTGCGGCCGGCGGCGCGCAGCGCGGGCATCATCACCTCGGTCCAGGCGGCGACCGGGCCGAGGGTGTCGACGCTGTGTCGCAGGATCCGGGCGAGCTCGGGGGCGTCGAGGCGAACGGCCGCGCGGGCCAGCCCCCGGCATTCGGGGCGGACGGTGCCGACGGGCAGGGCGTTCCCGCCACCGGGGGCCGACCCGCCGGCAGCCGGCCCCGCCGGCTCGCGAGCCTCGGGCGGTTCTGGGGCCTCGGCGGCGAGGGCGAGGCGGGCGGCCTCGGCCGGGGTGACGCCGCGGGCGGTCAGGCGGCACATCTCCGCCAGGACGGCGACGTCCCGCGGGCTCCACTGGCGGTGGCGCCCGGGGTCGCGCCGGGCGGGGCCGATGCCGTAGCGGCGTTCCCAGGAGCGGACGGTGGTCGGGGAAACGCCGAGCATGCGGGCGAGGGCACCGGTGGTCAGGCTGGCCTGGGCCGGCGGCCGGTCGGCGGAGGCAGCCGCGGGGACGGGGACGGGGACGGGCACATGCGTGAGCCTATGCGGGACAGGCCGGGGCAGCGGGCGTCGCGGACGCGGACGGCAAGCAGGGCTCGTTCCCCGGAAGCCATCGGCGCGCGCAGGAAGTCGGGCTCGTCGACTTCCTGTGCGCACCACGACCGCGGGTCCGAGCAGAATATGTAGGCCGGTCTACAGATTCGCCCCCCCGGCGCGCCGAGAACCCCGGCAGGGCAGGCCCGGACACAGAACCAAGCCGCCGGCGCGCACAGGAAGTCGGGCCCGTCGACTTCCTGCGCGCACCACGACCGCGGGTCCGAGCAGAATATGTAGGCCGGTCTACAGATTCCCCCCCGGCGCGCCGAGAACCCCGGCAGGGCAGGCCCGGACACAGAACCAAGCCGCCGGCGCGCGCAGGAAGTCGGAGCCATCGACTTCCTGTGCGCACCACGACCGCGGGTCCGAGCGGAATATGTAGGTCGGTCTACAGATTTGGCAGGCGGGTGCGGGCGCGGGGCTGTGCCGGGTGGGGTGGGGGGTCGGCGAGTTGGGTGCGCAGGCGTAGCAGGGCGTCGCGGATGCGGGTCTTGACGGTGCCGAGGGGGGCGCCGAGGGCTTCGGCGGCCTGGGCTTGGGTGCGGCCGCCGTAGTAGACCAGCAGCAGGCATTCGCGCTGGACGTCGGTGAGGGTGGCCAGGGCGCGGCGGACCCGTTCGCGTTCCCGGCCGCGGTCCAGGTCGCGTTCGACCTGGTCGGCGACCTCGTCGAAGACCGGGGTGTAGGCGCGCAGGGCGGCGGTGCGGTCGCGGTCGGCGGCGGCCTGGGCGGAGCGGACCCGGTCGACGGCGCGCCGGTGGGCGAGGGTGAGCATCCAGGGCAGGACCTCGCCGCGTTCGGGACGGTAGCGCGCCGCCTCCCGCCACACCTGCAGGAACACCTCCTGGGTGACCTCCTCGGCCTGGGCGTGGTCGCGCAGCACCCGTAGCACGAGGCCCAGGACGGTTCCGGCGGTGGCGGCGTACAGCTCCTCGAAGGCCCACTCGTCGCCGCCGGCCACGCGTGCCGCCAGGGCGCGCAGCCCGGCCTGTCCGCCGCCGCCCGGGGGTTCGATGCCGGGGGGTTCGGTGCCGGGCGTCTCGTCTGACGGGGGCCGGGGTGCCGGGGGTCGGGGTGCCGGCCGGTCGATCAGTGCGTGCACACTGCGACCGTCCCGGAGCGGCCACCGCCCGGGCTACTCGCATCGTTTGCGCATCGTTGCGCCCGCGTGTGTGCTCCCCGGGCTGCCGCGGTGGTCCGGCCCGTCCGGCCCGTTCGGCCCGTTCGGCCCGTTCGACTTCGAAGCGTTGTGAGGCGCGTCACTTTCGCGGTGGCGGTGCAGCAGGGCGGTGCCGGGGGCCGTCATGGGGGCGAAGGTGACGGCGGAAGAGTGAAGAGAGCGAGGGCGGCGGGTGAGGCTGCGCAGGGCCAGTCCCGGGATCGACTTCGTCGAGTTCGTACAGCAGCGTTCGGGCGCGCTGTTCCGGACGGCGTACGTGCTCACCGGGGACGCGCACACCGCGGAGGACCTCGTCCAGGAGGCGCTGGAACGATCCTGCCGCAACTGGCGGCGGGTGGCGGCCGCGGAAGCGCCCGAGGCGTACGTGCGCCGGATCCTGGTGAACCTGGTCAACGACCGCTGGCGGCGGCTGAGCCGCTCCGGCGAGCGGCCCGCCGCGGCGCCCGGCGCCGAGCGCGCCGACCCGCGCGACGCCTACCGGTCGGTGGAGTTGCGCGCGGAGCTCGTCGCGGCGCTGCACACGCTGCCGATGGGGATGCGCACCGTGGTCGTCCTGTACTACCTCCACGACCTGGGGGACCAGGAGATCGCGCAGACGCTGGACATCTCCCCCGGCGCCGTGCGCTCCCAACTCGCCCGCGGCCTCGCGAAACTGCGGTCCGCACTGCCTCGGCAGGACGTCCCGTCCGCGCCGCCGACCTCGCGCGGAGGTGCGTGATGACCCGCTTCCCGTCCCACGATCCCGGCCCCGACCCCGACCACCCCGCCTCCGACCCCGCCTCCGACCCCGGCTCCGACCCCGACTTCGACAAGGAACTCCTCGCCGCCATGACCGCATTCGCCGACAACACCCCGGCCCCCGTCATCGACGCCCTCGCCATCCGGCGCACGGTGCGCCGTCGCACCGTGCTCAGCGGCGCGGTGGCGGCGGCCGCGGTGGTCGCCATCGGCACGGGTGCGGCACTGCTCGCGCCGGGTTCGGGTCCGTCGCCCTCCGGCGGCCTGCCCGCGGGCCCCGCGAACGCCTCGGCGCCGACGTCGTCCGGCACACCCTCCCCCGGCGCGCCCTCCGACACGCCCACGCCCGGGCCCTCGATGGCCTTCGGCACCCCCACGCCGCCGCCGATGCAGCCGACCGACGGGGTGCAGGTGAGTGTGCCGCCGCTCGCCAACCTGGCCAAGGACGCGGCCATCAGGGCGCTGGAGACGGCGGGACTGCGCTACGAGGTCCACGAGTTCACCGACTGGAACGTGCCCGCCGGGTCGGTCATCAACTCCGAGCCGCAGGCCGGCCGCACCACACCTGCGCACTCGACGGTCCAGGTGTTCGTCTCCAAGGGCAGGCCGGGCCGCTGACCGACACTGCCACGTCCAACGCCGCTGCGCAGGAGGCTAGTTGACGATACCCACCGGCCTCCCGCCACACGGGCGGCGAAGGGGCCGGGCGGGGCCGGACGAGGCCGTGCGCAGCGGGGTGGGCGGGCCGTGGACTGGGCCGGCCGGGTGAGGAGCGACGCGGTGCCGGGCCCCAGCCCCGGCCCCCCTGCTGCGGGCCCCACCTGCGGCGATCTAGGGTGCAGGCATGATCTCCTCACCGATATCCGGCCCCGACCAGGCGATGCGGGTGCTGATGGAGGGCAATGCCCGTTTCGTCGCGGGCAGCCCGGAGCACCCCAACCAGGACGCCGGGCGCAGGGCCGCCCTCGCTCCGGCACAGCGGCCCTTCGCGGTGCTGTTCGGCTGTTCGGACTCCCGGCTGGCGGCCGAGATCATCTTCGACCGGGGGCTGGGCGACCTGTTCGTGGTGCGGACGGCCGGGCACGTCACCGGGGCGGAGGCGCTGGGCAGCATCGAGTACGGGGTGAGCGTGCTGGAGTGCCCGCTGGTGGTGGTGCTGGGGCACGACTCGTGCGGCGCGGTGGGCGCGGCGATGGAGGCGCTGGACCAGGGGCGGCTGCCGGGCGGGTTCGTGCGGGACGTGGTGGAGCGGGTCACCCCGAGCGTGGTGTCGGCCCGGGCCGCGGGCATCGAGGACCCGGACGGGATCGTCGACGAGCACATCCGCCAGACCGTGGACCTGCTGCTGGAGCGTTCCCAGCTGTTGGCCGCCAAGGTGGCCGAGGGCGCGGCGGCCGTCGTGGGCCTGTCCTACCGGCTGCGCGACGGCCAGGCCCGTACGGTGGCCGCTCGCGGTCCGGTCAGCGCCGCGTTCTGACCGCCGGCCGTACGGGTGCTGAACCCGCCCGTACGGCCGAACCGGTGTGTCGGGGCCGAGCCGACGCGTGCAGGGCCGTCCGGCGTAGGGCCGTCCGCCCCCGTCGGGGCCGGGAACGCCGTGTCCGATCACCGCCAGCGCCCCCTCCAGGGCGGGGGCAGAGTCGGAGACCGGCAACGGTTTCCCACTCAAGGACGGCATTCCCGTGCACAAGGCCACCGACCTCAAGGTTCTCTATTTCGGCACCCCGGTGGTGCTGATCAGCTCGCGCAACGAGGACGGCGGCGCCAACCTGGCGCCGATGTCCTCGGCGTGGTGGCTGGGGCAGTCCTGCGTGCTGGGCCTCGGCAACACCGCCCAGACGGCCGTCAACCTGCGGCGCGAGGGCGAGTGCGTGCTCAACCTGCCCTCCTCCGGGCAGGTCGACGCCGTCGACGCCCTCGCGTTGCTGACCGCCAACCCGGATCTGACCGAGCACCGGCGGCAGCAGGGCTACCGCTTCGAGCGGGGCAAGTTCGCCGCCGCCGGGCTCACCGAGCAGCCGTCGGAGCTGGTGCGGGCGCCGCGCGTCGCCGAGTGCCCGGTCCAGTTGGAGTGCCGGTTGGAGGCGGCCGCGCCGCTGGCGGGCAACCCGCACTGCACCGCCTTCGAGGTCACCGTGGTGCGCGCGCACGTCGAGGAGCGCCTGATCGTGCCCGGTACGGACCACTACGTGGACCCGCTCGGCTGGGATCCGCTGATCATGAAGTTCTGCGAGTTCTTCGGCGACGGGCGCCGGCTCGCCCCTTCCCGTCTCGCCGAGGGCTGGCAGATGCCGGGCCGCCTGCCCGCCGGTGTCCGGGCCTGACGCCCCGCCGCGGGTCCGCGAGCTCCCGCCGCCCGCCCGGCCGCCCGACGAGCCGCCCGCCTACCCGACCGCCCGCCCGTCCGTCTGGCCGCCCGACGAGCCGCCCGCCCGTCTGGCCGTCTAGTCGGCCGCCGCGGCGGGCACCAGGTCGTGGAGCAGGAAGTGGAGCTCCGTGTCGTCCGTCGACTCCACCCACAGCCCGTCGGCGTCGAGCACCGAGGCCGCGACCATCCGCGCCTCGGCGACGAGTTCGGGGTGGGAGTCGAAGCCCGGCCACGGCAGGACGGGGAAGTCGTTGTCCTCGCCGAAGCGCCGCACCCGTTCGATGTCGCCCAGGACGGCGGGCGGCAGCGACTCGTTCGCCCAGGACCACAGCCAGGTCTGCCGGGCGAGGCTGACGCTGCCGATCATCGTGAGCCGGCCGGTGAGGAACACCTCGCTCTTGCGCGACCACTTCCTCCTGCGCGACCAGGTGATCCGCGCGTCGTCCATCGACCAGTGGTACTGCACGTCACCTGACAGTCCGAAGCGCTCGACCATGAGGGCCTGCCGCGAGCGGGCACGTTCGCGGGCCGCGATCACGACGCCCTCCCACCGGGAGTGGTCGTGCTTCGAGTGGTCGTCCACCGTGCCTCCTCGTACGGAACTGCCGGCAAGATCATCCCATCCGGCCTGCTGCTCCGTCCGGGCCCGGCGTGATCCGCAGGAGAGCCCCTACGCGCTGGCGCCGCAGGAGTCGCAGATGCGGGTGGCGGGCAGTTGGAGGAAGCAGGAGGGGCAGATCGCCGGGGGGCGGGGCGGGGTGGCGGCGGCCGCCTTGCGGTTGACGGCCGCTTGCAGGCGCGGGGCCAGGGCGGGGGTGCCGCCGTCGGCGGGCAGCTGGGCGCCGAAGTGCCGGTAGCAGGCGAGGCGGGCGGCGGCGGCGTGGTGTTCGCGGTCCATGTCCGCTGCCAGCGGCGGCTGTCCGGCCACGGCCAGTACTTCCTGGTAGCCGACGCCGACCATGCCGTCGGTGGAGTGGACCACCAGTGCGGTCAGCGGCGGGTCCCCGCGGCGGTGTGCCTCGCGCACCACCAGGGCCAGGACTTTGCCGATCCAGGTGCGCTGGTGCACCCGGGTGCGCACTCCGGCCGCCTCCTGCACGGTCTCGGCCAGTTCGGAGTAGGTGATCACCGCGTGGTAGCGGCGGGCCACGTCCACCAGGGCCGGGTAGGCGGCCCTGGTCCAGGCGACCTGGGCCTGGGTGGAGCTGACCGCCGAACCGTCCGCGACCCGCCAGTAGCCGCGCTGTTGCTGTTCCATTCGACCGCCCCTGAAACCTCGTCCGCCGGCCCCCGCCGGGAGCGAGGCTACCCCGCCCTCCGGCGCCTCGGGCCGCCGGGGGCTTGACTTCAAGTGCTGTTGAAGTCGTCGAATGGGTCCCGACCGCAGCCGTACGGGCATCGCGGTCGATGCCCCGCCCGTACGGAACGACCCGGGTCCGGGGCTGCCTGCTTCCCGATCGTGCCGCAGGCGGCCCCGGCCCCGTCGTCGTCCGCCGGCCCGCCATCCACCACCCGCCACGGGGCGCAGGCCGGGCGTCACCAGCAGCGCCGGGCGACGGGCTCAGGCCGCGGCTTCGGCTTCGGCTTCGGCGAGGGTGTGGGCGACGAGGGCGTTGGCGTGGCCGTGGCCGAGGCCGTGCTCGGTCTTGAGCCAGGCGACGAGTTCCATGTGCTTGCTGAGCGGGGAGGCGCGGATGAGGTCCTTCCACTCGGCGACGGGCCGGCCGTACTTCTTCTCGATGGACGGGAAGTAGCTGGCGGGGCCCTTGGCGGGGGTGGCGGTCATGGCCGGTACGCCCTTTCGGGAGCGGACGGGAACGGACGGGAACGGATGCGGTCGCGGTCTACCCAGGTAGGACCGCGACCGCATCGTCAACTCATCGCCCAGCCGGAGTGACCCGCGTCACACTCCGACCTTGCGCTTGGCCCGCCGCCCGGCGGCCGGGGTGGGGTCGGCGTTCCAGGCGGCGACGGGGTTGCCGAGCCAGCGGGTGGTGCCCGGGACGTTCTCGCCGCGCATGACCAGGGATGCGGGGCCGACGGTGGTGCCGGCGCCGAGGGAGGAGTTGAGCAGGACGATGGAGTGCGGGCCGGTGGTGGAGCCGGGGCCGAGGTGGACGGGGCCCAGGCGCATGACCCGGTCGTGGAAGAGGTGGGTCTGCAGGACGGTGCCGCGGTTGACGCTGGCGCCGGCCTCGACGGTGACGAGGTCGCTCTCGGGCAGCCAGTGGGTCTCGCACCACACGCCGCGCCCGATGTGGGCGCCGAGGCTGCGCAGCCAGGCGTTGAGGTAGGGCGTGCCGGTGATGCTGGAGCCGCCGAAGGGCATGGCGAGTTCCTCGACGAAGCTGTCGTAGAGCTCGTTGCGCCACACGAAGGTGGACCACAGGGGGTGTTCGGCGACGCGGAAGCGCCCGACGAGGAGCCACTTGGCGGCGGTGGTGACCAGGCAGGCGACGACGGCGGCGCCGATGAGGACGAGGCCGGCGGCGGCCAGGGCGCGCGGGAGGCCGTAGTCGTCGCGCAGTTCCTGGAGGGTGGCGAGGACGAGGTCGCCGAGGAGGGCGGCGAGGACGATGGGCAGCAGGCGGCACAGCTCGACGCCGGCGCGGGCCCACATCAGGCGCCGGGGCGGGTTGTAGGTGCGGGCGTCGCCGCCGGCGGCCGCGACGCGCGGCAGGGCGAAGGCGGGACGGCCGAGCCAGGAGGAGCCTTCGGGGGCGTTGACGGGGGTGTCGGACAGGACGCCGACGAGGGAGTTGTCGGGCAGTCGGCGGCCGGGGCCGACGATGCCGGAGTTGCCGACGAAGGAGCGGCGCCCGACGTGCGAGGGGCCGATGTGCAGCCAGCCGGCGCGCAGCTCGTAGGGGGCGACGAGGGTGTCGTCGGCGAGGAAGGCGCCGTCGTCGACGCGCATCAGGCCGGGCAGGGCCAGGACGGTGGAGGCTTCGACGCGGCGGCCGACCTTGGCGCCGAGCAGGCGCAGCCACACCGGGGTGAAGAGGCTGGCGTAGAAGGGGAAGAGGGTGCGCCGGGCGGTGTCGCTGAGCCGGGTGACGGCCCAGGCGCAGAAGGCGACGCGGCCGTGGGCGGGGTGGAAGCCGGGGCGCAGCGGGATGGACAGGAGGCGGACCGTGGTCGCTATCAGCGTGGCGTGGCACACCAGGGTGAGGGCGGCCAGCGGGATGGTGGCGGGCAGGAGTTGGAGGAGGGCCGCGGTGAGGGTGCGGTCGGTGTCGACCATCGTGAAGACGATGGCGAGCGCGGGGAGGGCGGCGATGATCGGCAGGAGGCCGAAGACGGTCAGGCCGACGCCGTAGGCGAGGTTCCAGAAGCGGGAGCGGGGGGTGGCGGCGGCCGCGGGCCAGGTGGTGCGGGCCTCGGTGGAGGGCCGGGCCGGGGAGCCGTGCCAGTGTTCGCCGGCGGGTACGGCGCCGGTGACGCAGGAGCCGGGGGCGATGTCGGCGCCGGCGCCGATGCGGGCGCCGGGCATGAGGGTGGAGCGGCCGCCGATGCGGGCGCCGTCGCCGATGTCGATGTGGCCCAGGTGGAGGGTGTCGCCGTCGAGCCACCAGCCGGCGATGTCGGCTTCGGGTTCGACGGTGGCGCCGGCGCCGATGCGGGCGAGGCCGGTGACGGGGGGCAGGGTGTGCAGGAGGACGCCGGCGCCGATGCGGCAGCCGAGCGCGCGGGCGTAGCGCAGGGCCCAGGGGGTGCCGGCGAGGGCGCCGACGCCGAAGAGGGTGACGGCGCGTTCGGCGGCCCACAGTCGCAGGTGGGCCTGGCCGCCGCGGGGGTGGCTGCCGGGGCGCAGGCCGGCGGTGAGCAGGCGGGCGGTGCCGGCGGCGAGGAGGGTGCGGCCGGGGGCGCTGTAGAAGAGGAGGAGGCCGGCGGCGACGGGCCACCAGGAGCTGTGCGGGGCCCAGCTGAGGTGGTTGCCGATGAGGTTGTCGAAGGCGGTGAGGGCGAGGATCCAGCGCAGTCCGGAGATGCCGAAGACGCCGAGCAGGATGAGGGTCTGCCACAGGCCGGCGCTGGCGGGGGTGCGGCGCACGGTGCGGACGGGGGCGGGGGTGGGGGTGCGCGCGGCGCCGCCGGCATGAGGGGGGCCGGCGAGGTTGTCGAGGTAGTCGGCGAGGTCGCCGAGGACGGGGTGGGCGTAGAGGTCGGCGACGGAGACGCCGGGGTGGCGGGTGCGCAGTTCGGAGACGAGGCGGGCGGCGGTGAGGCTGGAGCCGCCGAGGGCGAAGAAGTCGTCGCCGTGGCCGGGGGCCATGCCGAGCATGCTCTCCCAGCGGCCGGCGAGCCAGCCGGCGGTGCCGTCCAGGGGGGCGGCGGTGCCGGGGGTGGCGGTGCCGGTGGTGGCGAGCGGCCAGGGCAGGGCGTTGCGGTCGACCTTGCCGGAGGTGCGGGTGGGCAGGGAGTCGACGAGGGCGAGGACGGGCACGAGCGGGGCGGGCAGGCGTCCGAGCAGGTGCTGGCGGGCGGCGGTGAGGTCGGGGGTGGTGCCGGGCTGGGCGACGAGGTAGCCGACCAGCAGGTCGGCGCCGGCGGGGCTCTTGCGGACGGCGGCGGCCGCGGCGCGGATGCCGGGCAGGGCCTGGAGGGCGGCGTCGATCTCGCCGAGTTCGATGCGCCGGCCGCCGAGTTTGATCTGGTCGTCGGCGCGGCCGACGAAGACGAGGCCTTCGGGGTCGTTGCGCACGAGGTCGCCGCTGCGGTAGACGCGCGGGGAGGCGAGGGCGGGGTGGGCGCTGAACTTCTCGGCGTCCTTGGCGGGGTCGAGGTAGCGGGCGGTGCCGATGCCGGTGATGAGGAGTTCGCCGGTCTCGTACCAGGGGACGGGGTGGCCGGCGGCGTCGACGACGGCGATCTCCCAGCCGTCCAGGGGGGTGCCGATGCGTACGGGCTGGCCGGGGAGCATGCGGGCGGCGGTGGCGACGACGGTGGTCTCGGTGGGGCCGTAGGTGTTCCAGAACTCGCGGCCGGGGGTGGCGAGGCGCTCGACGAGTTCGGCGGGGCAGGCCTCGCCGCCGACGATGATCAGGCGCACGGCGTCCAGGCACTCCTGCGGCCACAGGGCGAGCAGGGTGGGGACGGTGGAGATGGCGGTGATGCGGCGCTCGACGAGCCAGGGGCCGAGGTCGGTGCCGGCCTTGACGAGGGAGCGGGGGGCGGGCACCAGGCAGGCGCCGTGGCGCCAGGCCAGCCACATCTCCTCGCAGGAGGCGTCGAAGGCCACCGACAGGCCGGCCAGGACGCGGTCGCCGGGGCCGAGCGGCTGCTGCTGGAGGAAGAGGCGGGCCTCGGCGTCGACGAAGGCGGCGGCGGAGCGGTGGGTGACGGCGACGCCCTTGGGGCGGCCGGTGGTGCCGGAGGTGAAGATGATCCACGCGTCGTCGGCGGGGGTGGGCCAGGCGGGGTTGCCGCGGGGCTCGGCCCCGGAGCCGGGGGCGAGTCGGCGTTCGGCGCCGAGGACGGCGCACACCTGGGCGTCCTGCCAGATCATGTCGGCGCGCTCGTCGGGGTCGTCGGCGTCGACGGGCACGTAGGCGGCGCCGCAGCGCAGCACGGCCAGGATGGCGACGTACAGGTCGGCGGTGCCGGAGGGGATGCGCACGCCGACCCGGTCTCCGGTGCCGATGCCGTGCCCGGCGAGGACGCCGGCGAGGGTGTCGACCTCGTGCATGAGGGCGCGGTAGTCGAGTACGGCGGTGCCGGTGTCCAGCGCGGGTGCGTGCGGGTGGGCGTCGGCGGTGGCGGTGACGATGTCGAGCAGGCTGCGGGGGTGCGCGGGCCGGACGGCCGGCCAACCGGCGGCGTGGGCGGGCCCGGGACGGTTCAGCGTTCCCGGTCCTGCCATGTCCTGGCGTGCGTCCATAAGGAGTGTCCTCGGCTGGGAGTAGTCATAAGGATGAATGCGGGGAGTCACCTTGCGTGGTGCCTCACTCACCATGACTCGACTGGGAGCCCGCTGGATGCCGTGAAGGTGGAGTCAAAGGAACTTTTCATTTTCGGCGACATATGGGGGCATCAGGGAACGATTCGAAAGTCATTTCGGGGTTTTTCGATCGCTTTCGGTGGCGAAGGGTAATCGCCGGAGGCAGGAGGCATATGACGGGAAGGCGAAGAGTGGTCTACGCCATAGCGGCGGGGACGCTACCGGTAGTGAAAGCGGACCCACCAAATCTGGAGGTTTAGCGATGATGGTGGCCGGATCCCGCCGGTGGCTGGCCGGGGGCGGGGGCGGCGCTTCCGGTAGCCCGACCGGCGGCGCGGAGGGCAGTGCGGAGGGCGGCACGGGGCTCGTCTGGTACGCGGCGTACGGGTCGAACCTGCACGCCGCCCGGCTCGCCTGCTACCTGCGCGGCGGCCGCCCCGACGGCGGCGCGCGCACCTACCCCGGCTGCCGCGACCGCCGCCCGCCGCGCCGGGACGTGGCCACGGTGCTGCCCGGCACGCTGTACTTCGCGCGGGAGTCGGCGGTGTGGGGCGGCGGCAGCGGCTACTACGACCCGGACGCGTCGGGCGAACTTCCCTGTCGCATCTACTTGGTGACGGTCAGTCAGTTCAGCGACATCGCCGCCCAGGAGATGCACCGTTCCCCCGGCGCCGACCTCGACCTCACCCGCGCCCTCGCGCACGGACGCGACCGACTCGGGCCCGGCCGGTACGAGACGCTGGTGCACGCGGGCGCACTGGACGGGCACCCGCTGCTGACCTTCACCGCCTCCGAAGGCGTGGCCGGCGCCGAACTCAACCCTCCCTCGGCGCCCTATCTGCGCACCCTGGCCGCCGGCCTGGCCGAGTCCCACGGCTGGAGCGCGCGCCGCTGCGCCGACTACCTGGCCTCCCGCCCGGGCGCCGCCGGGCACTGGAACGCGGCGGACGTCCTGGCCGTACTGGGCGGTGGTCTGGACCTTTAGGCGTTGTTCACCCCGTGGTGACCGTACGGTGACAACTACGTGGGTTCCGGCCACATCAGGCAAAGGAAGCGCCAGGCCACCGCACGGGTGAACCGGCGCTTCCCGCCGACGGGTGGCGGCGAATGGCGGCGGCCACCCGGCGGCTTCGTCAAAGGCGGTTTTAAGATCGCGCCCTTCAGCTTGAGCGTTGGCCGTGGAGGAGGAGGGGGACGGCGCGGTTGGCGAGGGCTTCGGCGGCGCGGGCCGCTTGGGCGGGGGCCATGACGTCCGGGAGTTCGTGGGCGGGGACGAAGCGGGCGCCGAACAGGCCGCTGCGGTGCCGGGGCGGGACGGTCAGGCGGGCGGCGGCGTGCTCGGTGACGGTGCCGCCGTCGAAGACCAGGTTGAGGCGCTCCAGGTAACGGTCGGCGGGGGTGAAGTCGACGGCCAGGACGTCCGTGAGGCGCAGGTTGAGGCCGGTCTCGGCGTGGAGGTGGCGGGCGGCGGCGAGGTTGGGCGGCTCGTTGGGCTGGGCGGCGCCGCCGGGCAGGATCAGGCCGTCCATGTAGTCCGGGTCGACGAGGAGGACGTCGCCGCGCGGGTTGCGGACGAGGACGAGGCAGCCGAGCCGGCACACCGGCGGCTTGGCGAGCAGACGGGGGTCGCGCATCGGGTAGTTCACCTTCTGAGGGCGGCGAGGAGCAGGAGGGAGAAGCCCGCCCACCAGAGCAGGCGGACCAGGAGTTCAGCCGTCATGCGTCAGGCGCTCGTAGCGCAGCCCCTTGCGCAGCAGGTCCACGACCCGCAGGAGTGCGGACGGGCGGGCGCAGCCGAGGCCGATGAGGTAGCAGCCCGTCCTGCGGCCGTGCTCCCAATCCACCTCGACGGAGGGCAACTTCACCCCGCCGAGGGCGAGGACGGCCGTCAGGTCGTCCAGGACGTCGGCCGCCTGGCGCCGCTGGTCGGCCGTGGCCCGGTAGACCTTCTCCCCCATCACGCCCCCACCTGCCGCCGAACCTCGAACCCCCGCCACGCGCTGAAGGCAGCGGAGAAGGAGGAGAAGGAGGCCAGCTCACCCGAGGTGCCGCTGCGCAGCCACTCCCCCGTCGTCTCGTTCCGCACCCGGTAACACCGGCCCTCCGGGTCCCAGCGGACCCCGTAGCCGTGGAGCCGGGGCACTTGGACATCGCCCATGGGAGTAACCTTCCGCGATCAGAGTTTCACGTTCTGTGCACATGGTGGCTCTGTGTCGCCTAGCATCGGAAGTGGCAGACGACTTGACCTCGGTGGTCTGGAGAGTTGGAGCAGCCATGGTGAACATCAAGGAAATTGACCCGCAGTCATCTCCCTGGGCTCCGTTCGGGGTCCAACTCCGCAGGTCACGCAGGGCGATGGGGCTCAAGCAGGAACAGCTCGCGCGCAAGATCGGAGTCCACCCGTCCTACGTCTCGTTCGTCGAACTTGCGCAGCGACCGCCGAGTGAGAAGTTTGCTACCAAGGCCGACGAAGTCCTGCAGACCGGCGGGACCCTGCTGCTGATGTACTGGCAGCTCAAGCACACTGCCCTGGTCCCGGGCTTCCCCGAGTACGCCAACTACGAGAACCGTGCCGCCGAGGTCAGGCTGTTCTCGATCGACATCGTGTCTGGCCTGCTGCAAACCCCGGCCTACGCCAGCGCTTGGGAAGCGGGCAACGTCCGGCGTGGCAACGCCACCCCCGAGCAGGCCGAGGAGCGGGTGAACTTCCTCATGACGCGCCAGCAATTCCTGAACCGCACCCCTCCGCCTCTCCTTCATGCGGTTCTCGACGAGAGTTGCCTGCGTCGGACTGTCGGAGGAACAGAGGTGATGATCGAACAACTGCGGCACCTCGATGAGTTGGCCGCAAACCCGAACATCCTCCTCCAGGTAGCCCCGTATTCTTTGGGTGAGGACCGGCCTTTCAGCTCACACGTGACGTTGCTGACCATGCCGGACCGCAAACTGCTCGGATACACAGAAACCGAGCTGCGCGGGTACCTCGACCGCGATATCAACGCTGTCCTTCCGCTAGCCAGGGACTACGATCGGCTGCAGATCGGGGCACTGAATCAGGCCGCATCCGTGAAGATGATCCGTGCGGTACGGAAGGACTATGAGGATGGACGTTGACCTGGCTAGCGCCGGCTGGCGTAAAAGCACGTACAGCGGCGGGCAGAACGGCTGCGTCGAGGTCGCCGACGGCTTCACCGGCCTCATGCCCGTCCGCGACTCCAAGGACCCCGAGGGCCCGGCCCTTCTCTTCTCCTCCGCCGCCTGGCAGGCCTTCGTCACCGCCACCCGTACCGGCGAGTTCGACTCCAACTAGGCCTATCTGACGCCGGAGTGGGAAGTCATCCCCACCGACTTCCCACTCCACCCACAGGAGGCAACCGCGATGGACACCACCTGGCGCAAGAGTTCGCACAGCGGCAGTGGCGGTCAGTGCATCGAGGTAGCCGACGGCTTCACCGGCGTGCAGCCCGTCCGCGACTCCAAGGACCCCGACGGGCCCGTCCTCCTCTTCCCCTCCCCCGCCTGGCAGGCCTTCGTCACCGCCGTCCGCGCCGACGAGTTCGACGCCCGGTAGACCCGCCTCTCGGCGAACTGATCCGTGGCCTGCGGAGGAGAAGGCTGACTGCGGCGTGGACCCGGCCGTTCTCCAGCCGGATCCACGCGGCCTTCTCGATCGGCTCGGGCATCGTGTGCGCCCTCGTCAGGGCGCGACGGGCGCGACGGGCGCGCCGGCGACGCGGCGTTCGCCGCCGTTGCGCTCGCGCCACGCCCGGTAGACGTCGATGGCCGCGTCGCTGGGCCGGTAGCGCATCGGCAGCCGGCGCTCGTCCCAGTTCTTGGCGAACTCGGTGTAGAAGGTGGCGAGTTCGAAGTACTTGCGGTCGTCGACGTAGTGCGGTTCGTAGTCGTCGCGGGTGGTGAGGAAGACGACCTCGTCGGGGCTGCAGTAGTAGAGCGAGCCCAGGCACATCGGGCAGGGGTGGGCGAGGACGTAGATGGTGGTGCCGGTCAGGTGCTCGGTGCCGAGCCTCGTGCAGGCGTCGCGGATGGCGAGGATCTCGGCGTGCGCGGTGGGGTCGCCGGTCTGGGCGACCTTGTTCGGACTCTCGGCGAGGATCTCGCCGTCCTTGACGATGACGGTGGCGAACGGGCGCCCGCCTTCGGCGACGTTGCGGCGGGCGAGGTCGATGGTGTGCTGGGCGAAGTCCACGGTGGCGGTTCCTTGCTGGTCGGGGGTGGGACGGCGGGCCGGGGGACCCGTCGGTCCGCCCCGGCCCGCACGGGGATCAGAACGGCTTGGTGGGCAGGTACTTGCCGTCCAGGGTGATGACGGCGCGGTGGCCGCCCTCGGGGTCCTCGACGGTCTTGACGTCGAGCTTGAAGTTGATGGCGCTGATGATGCCGTCGCCGAGCTGCTCGTGGACCAGGGCCTTGAGGGTGGTGCCGTAGACCTGGAGCATCTCGTAGAAGCGGTAGATGGTCGGGTCGGTGGGGATGCCGCCGGGGATGCTGCCGCGCAGCGGGATGGTCTGGAGCAGCCGGGCCGCGTCCTCGTCCAGGCCCAGGAGCTCGGTGACGGCCTTGGCCGCGTCGGCGGGCAGGGCGTGCTGGCCGAGCAGGGCGGCGGTGACGAAGGCGACGGACAGGCCGGTCGTGTCGGCGAGCTCCTGCCAGGTGAGGTCCTTGCGGGTCTTGGCGTCGACGACCTCCAGGGCGAGCTGCTGACGGGCGGTCTGGTCGAACTGCGCGTGCACCATGGGATGGGCCTTTCGGGGATGGGTCCGGGGCGGGTGCCCGGACCTGGTCTGGGGATGGTGGGAGGGAGTGGTCGGGGGGGGGACGGGGTGGTCAGCCCGCCAGGGCGACGAACCGTCCGCTGTCGGTGTCGAGCGTCTCGGCGGAGCCGGATCCGATGTCGTAGACCCAGCCGTGCAGGGTCACCCTGCCCTGCACCAGGGCCTTGGCCACCGACGGGTGGGTCTTCAGGTTGGCCAGCTGGGCGAGGACGTTGTCCTTCACCAGGGCGGCGACCCGCTCCGCGCCGGCCGGGTGCTCGGCCGCGTCGGTGCGGGCCTTGGCGACGTCCGCGTGGTGCAGCCAGGTGGCGACGGCGGGCAGGCCGGTGAGGTCGCCACCGGAGGCGAGGGCGGTCATCGCGCCGCACGCGGAGTGCCCGCAGACGATCACGTCCGTGACCCCGAGCACGCCGACCGCGTACTCGATGCTCGCCGCGACACCGTCCGCGCCCCGGGTGTACGGGGGCACGAGGTTGCCGGCGGTGCGGATGACGAACAGCTCGCCCGGATCGGTCTGGGTGATCAGCTCCGGCACGACCCGGGCATCCGAGCAGCCGATGAACAGCGCGGTCGGCTGATGGGTGGTGGCGAGCCTCTTGAACAGTGCCGCCCGGGTCGGGAACACGTCCCGGCTGAACCGCTGGAAACCCTGCGCCATCTCGTTCATGAGGTCACTCCTTCTTCGACGACCGTGGTGCCTGCCGATGGCCTCAACGATGCATGACCTGGTCCTATAGTGTCCAAGACGCGGTAACCATCACTGCCATCAGCACTGCCTATAGTTGGCTCATGGAACTGCGCCACCTCCGGTACCTGCTCGCCGTGGCCGAGCACGCCAACTTCACCCGCGCCGCCGAAGCCCTGCACGTCTCGCAGCCGACCCTCTCGCAGCAGATCAAGCAGCTGGAGAGCTCGCTGCACGTGCAGCTCCTCGACCGCTCCGGGCGCACCGTGCGCCTCACCGACGCCGGCCAGGCCTACGCCCACTACGCGCGCCGGGCCCTGCGCGACCTCGCGGCGGCCGAGCGCGCGGTGCGGGACGTCAAGGACCTCTCACGCGGCACCCTGCGCCTGGCCGTGACCCCGACCTTCACCGCCTACCTGACCGGGCCGCTCATCGGGGACTTCCACGCGCGCCACCCCGGGATCAGCCTGGACGTCCGCGAGATGGCACAGGAACGCATCGAGTCCGAGCTGGCCGCCGACCAGCTCGACCTCGGCATCGCCTTCGGCGGAGCGCACCTGCCGGCCATCACCGCCACCACCCTGTTCACCGAGCACCTCGGCCTCGTCGTCGCCTCCGACCACCCGTACGCGGCCCACCCGGGCCCGCTCCCGGTCCGCGAGCTGGGCGACCAGCAACTCGCTCTGCTCAGCGGCGACTTCGCGACCCGGCAGCACATCGACCGGTTCCTCTCCGACCACCGGGTCCGGCCGCGGATCGCCGTCGAGGCCAATTCCGTCAGCGCGCTCGTCGCGATCGTCCAACGCACCGGCCTCGCCACCGTGCTACCCGACGCCACCACCCGCGAACACCCCCACCTGCGCTCCGTCCCGGTCGACCCGCCGCTCCCCTCGCGCGCCGTCGCCCTGCTCCGCCGGGACACCGCCTACCAGAGCGCCGCCGCCCGCTCCTTCGGCGACCTCGCCCGACACCGGGCCCACACCTTCGACTACACGCCCGACGGCCCGGCCTGAAGCGGGTCGCGCCCCGCGGCCCCGCCCGGGAGAGGACCACCCCGACGACCGCGGAGTGGGAAGTCGGCCCGGCCGACTTCCCACTCCGCCCGCCCGCGCCCTGCGCACCGGCGGGCCCGGTCACGCACTCAGGACGAGCCTTCACCACGGATCAGCCGCAGCGCCGGCCCTGCACGCCCGGCCACCCGCCCGGCCCTCGGCCGCTGGGCTTCCCGCTGGGCTTCCCGCTCGGCCTCCTGTTCGGCCACCAGGTCCGCCGACACGCGGGCGCCCAACGCCCGCAGCTCGGCCTTGCGCTCCTCGTCGGCCTCCTCGTCGCCCGGGTAGGCGGCCACGTACTTGACGCCGTGCTCGTCCTCCCAGGCGTAGCTGCGGTACTGCGTCGTCACCTCGTCCGCCACAGGGAACCTCCGTTCCTCGTCTTCGGGGTGACCCACCGTAGGCGACCGACCTGCACCGGGAAAGGGGCCGTGGCGCCCGCACCGCACGCCCCGTCACGCGGCTGACGGGCCGCTTGCCGCCCTCGGACCTCGGGCCACGCCCCCCCTCACGGGCCCTCCGTCACCGACGGCCGTTCCCCCGATCGAGGGAAGCGGCGCCCGTCCGTGCGCTCACTCCGGGCCGAACCGAGACACTGGGGCCATGAGGATCTGGAACGGACCCGTCCTGGGCGTGGTGGCACTGGCCGCCGCCGCCATGCCGAGCCTGCTCGCCACGGTGCCGGCACAGGCACAGGCCACCGGTCCGGCGGTGGCCGCCCACTCCGCCGAGCGCACGTCCCGGCGCGACGTCTACGTGCCGCGCGTTCTCTCCCCTCGCGCGGGGACGGTCTGGCGGGTCGGCGAGCGGGTCGAAGTCACCTGGGACGTCTCGGATCCGCCGGCGCAGATCACCAACCGCACGGGGTCCATCGCCTTGCGCGCGGGCGGCGTCACCCTCCTCGACCGGGTCCTCGCCCGTGACTTCGACATCCTGCTGGGACGGATGGAGGTGACCGTGCCGAACGTCCCCCCTGGAGACGACTACCGGGTCGTCCTGTCCGGTGATTCCGGCAACTGGTCCGAGCCCTTCACGATCACGTCGGACGGACGGGCCGCCCCGCCGCCGGGTGCGCCGGCTACTCGTCGTCGGTGAAACTGACCGAGCCGATGCCGCTCTGGGTGCTCGAACCACCCGACCTGATGGTCTTGATCTCGTCCCGGCAGCCGGCGCCGAGGTAGACGGTCGCCTCCGCGTCGGTGTCGTTGTACAGCTCGGTGACGCGGCGGCCGAGGTCGTAGCACCGGTCGCCCTCGGGGTTCTCCAGCGTGTGCTCCTGGTTGTTGCTGATGTAGGTGAAAGTCCCCTCCGCGGCTTGGGCGTCGGACGGGACTGCGATGCACAGAACCGCAGCGGCACCGACGGTGACCAGCGTCCTTCCGAGGCTCTTCACGGACTCGTCTCCTTTGAACGGCGGGCTTCCTCAGCGCTGCCAGTGTGGCCGTTCGGACACGCGAGGACGCGGGACGTCACTCGAATGGCCCTTCGACGGCGTTTCCCCGCCCCCGAAGAGTGGTGTTGGGCGATAGGAGGGTTCGCCCCCGATTCACCGGCCAACTTCTTTGTGCCATCTGCCAGTACGGCGGCCCGCCGGGGCGGAGGAGACTTTCCGCCACGGCCGCGACCCGGCGGGCGGCACACAGGAGGGGCGGCACGTGGGCGTGCAGCAGTACGACGGGATCGGCGAGGCGTTCGAGGGGTTCAAGTCCCTGCCGTTGATCCGCTACGGGGAGGTGCCGAGCTTCCTGGGCCTGGTCGGGGACGTGGCCGCCAGGTCGGTCCTCGACCTGGCGTGCGGCACCGGCTTCTACAGCAGGGAGTTCAAGCGGCGCGGCGCCACCGACGTCCTCGGCGTCGACATCTCCGTCGAGATGGTCGCCGCCGCGCGCACGATCGAGCGGCGCGACCCGCTGGGTGTGCGCTACGAGGTCGGCGACGTGGCCGAACTGCGGCTCTTCGACCGGAAGTTCGACATCGCACTGGGAGTGCAGTGCCTCAACTACGCCGAGGACGTCGCGGCGATGGAACGGATGTGCCGCAACATCCACCGGAGCCTGGTGCCGGGCGGGGAGTTCTTCGTGCTCGCCCAGAAGCCCGACTACCGCTTCGACTGCCCCTCCCTGGACAGGTACGGGTTCCGCTGCGAGCCGACCGGCGAGGAGACCGAGACGGGGCCGCGGGTGCGGATCACGGCCCTCCTCGACCCGCAGCCGATCAGCATCGTGGGCGCGGCCCCGCGCCGCGAGGTCTACGAGCAGTGCCTGCGGGCGGCCGGGTTCGGCGACGCCGAGTGGGTCCCGCTCCAGGTGTCCGAAGCCGGCCTGCGCGAGTTCGGCGAGGACTTCTGGGCGGACCTCCTCGCCAGCCCGCCACTGGAACTGCTGCGCTGCCGCGCCTGACCGGCCCGGAGCCGTCCGCGCCTCAGCTCCAGTCGAAGGTCAACAGGGCCAGCCGGTCGACGGGTTCGAAGAACAGCATGATCCAGTCGGCGCCGCTGCTGCGGTAGTGCCAGCCGGGCACCGCCGCCACGAACTCGAAGCGGCGGCCGGACGGGCCGACGGGCCAGGTGCGGTCGCCGTCGTAGTCGAGCGGGAACAGGTCGGTCTCGATCCAGTTGCCGGCGGAGTCGGCGTAGCCGCCGAGCTGGTCCAGGAGGGCCATCTCGCCGGTGCGGCCGGGGTGCGGCAGGCCGTCGTCGCCGAGCAGGACGAGCCGGCCCTCGCGGCGGAAGCTGTCGCGGTGCGCCCGGTAGCTGCGCTCCTGGCGTTCGCAGTGCTCGGCGAGGTCGGTGTGGAACCCGGGCCAGGGGTCGGGGACTTCGTCCGGGCCCGCCGCCCGGGCGAAGTAGCGCAGGTCGCCGGCCAGGCGGAAGCGGTCGCCCTCCAGCGTGAAGCCGAGCCAGTTGGGCGCCTGGAGCCCCGTGTGGAAGGCGGAGGTGTGGTCGCCGATGCAGCCCTCCGACGGCTCCAGCGGGCTCAGCAGGTGGATCCACCCGTGCCAGGCGGGGTTGACCCGGGCCAGGTCGATCGAGACCAGCGGGTGCAGGTGCCGGGCCAACTCGGCCTGGTCGGCGACGAAGACGTCCGCCGGGTCGGGGTAGATCCGCAGGCCCGCCCCGGCCGTCATGACGTCCTCCCGCACGGCGGTGTCTTCCACGGACATCCGGGCCTCCTTCGGTGACCACGCGTCGGCGGCCGGTCGGCTGACGATCAGCCCCTTCCTACCAGGAGGCTCCGACAATCAGCCCCGGCCCGCCGACCGGCTGTCGGTGACGGGTGCTACGTTCCGGTCCTCGTCACAACGGAGGGGAGTTCCCGATGCAGCAGCTGTGGGCGCGGATCGAGGCCGTGCTCGGGCGGATCGCCCCGAAGTTGGCGGCCGCGATGCCGCCAGGCGCCACCGACGGGCAGATCCGGGCGGCGGAGGCCGCGATGGGGGTGGAACTCCCGCCGGACGTCCGGGAGTCCTACCGCTGCCACGACGGCCTGCCGGGGGTCCTGATCGGTTTACACGCCGCGCTCCACTCGCTCGACGCGATGGTGGACGACTGGCGCGAGCGGTCCGCCGACGCCGGGGATCCGCCCTGGGACGAGCTGGAGGAGGACGGCGTGATCCGCCGGGACGTCGCCTGGTCCGCCGGGTGGATCCCCTTCATCTCCATCGGCAACGGCGACGTGATCTGCATCGACCTGGACCCGCCCGCCCCGCAGCGCCGCGGCCAGATCATCGACTGGTCGCACGAGGGCTGGCGGGCCGGCTACGAGGCCGCCGGCCTGCGGGAGTTCCTGGAGGCCTTCGCCGCCGACCTGGAGGCCGACCGCTACCAGGTCGACGAGACGGGCGGCGCGTGGAGCGACGGCGGCCTGCCGCTGGTGATGCTGAAGGACTGAGGACGCGCCCCGTCAGAGCGCCCCGCTCCCCCCGGTCGCCGGATCGGGGCTGCACAGCCAGCCGTTGACGGCGAAGCGGCTGTCCTCGGGCCGCCGGGACGGGCAGCTCACCGGGCGCACCTCGTGCCAGGCGGTGGGGCGGAAGAACACGATGCTGTCGTGCTCGGGCTCCCAGTCCCGCCAGGTGCGCTTCTCCCACTCCCCCGTCGTCCCGCCGTACAGCGGCAGGGCGGCGTCGAACACGCGCAGTTCGCCGCCACCGAACGGCCGGGGCGTGCCGTGCAGGTAGTAGACGAAGGTGAGCAGGCGCCGGGGGGAGAACTCGGCGCTGGTGTCCTGGTGCGGCCGGTAGAAGTCGCCGTCGTTGTGCACGTTGAGGGTGTAGTCGGGCTCGGTGTTGCGGCAGGAGACGCCCAGGGTGTGCTCGACCGCCTCCAGCACCTCGTCGATGGCCGCCAGCAGTTCGGGCGCGGCGAACTCCCGGCACGAGCGGGAGCGGCGGAAGTCGGGGGCCAGCTCCCGGTCCCCGATCAGGGAGGGCTGCAACGCCTCGCCTGCGGAGGCGACGGCGACGGCGCGTTCCAGCAGGGCGCCGGCCGTCCGCTCGCCCAGGAGTCCGGTGATGCGGCAGACCGTCACCGGGAGCCGCCAGATCGCGTCCGTGCTCACCGGCGACGACTGCTCCGCCACGGTGTCCGGCCCTGCCATGGTGCTCGGCCCTGCCGCGGTGTCCGGCCCTGTCATGGTCTCCCGCCCTCTCGTCGTCGCGCGGCCTCGGACGCGCTCACGCCCGGGGCCGCATCGGCCGGTGCCGCACCCGCGCCCCTACCGGCTCCAGTCCACCGGGACCACGTCCTGCTTGAGCCCGCGGTCGCTGCACACGGCACACGGGTTGCCCGGGACGCCGGGGCCCTGGTCGGTTCCGATGGTGATGGCCCCGTGGGCGCCGGCCGGGGCGTGGACGCCGTCGCCGACCATCGCGGCCTCGTAGCCGCCCAGCAGTTCCTGGAGGGTGCCGGGGCCAAGGTTCTCGGGGGCGGTGATCGCGGCGATGCCGTCGTAGTCGGTGTAGGCCGCGCCCAGCGTCCGGCCGCCCACGGTGGCGAACACGATCCGGGCGCCGCGGATGGGCTCCCCGGTCACCGCGTCGGAGGCCATCGCGTGGATGTTCTCCAGCTGCATCTGGGTGACGTTCAGGCTCGCCTGACTGGCCGAGAGCCTGGTCGGCTTGAGGCTGGGGCACTCCGACCCGCTGCACGACGGAGCCGACGAGGCGGCCGCGGACGCGGTGACCGCGCTCCCCGCACCCAGCGAGGCCAAGGCCGCGGCCATCACCGCGACGGTCTTGCGACCAACAGAGCTCATGATCCACTCCCGTGGGAACCGCCCGCGCGTGCTCCGCTCCGACGCCCGAGGGCCGCGAGGGCCGGGCGCGTGCGGCACGCGACGGGTGCCGCCCCCCATCGGACGACACGGCCGAGCGTAGCCACCGCCCGGCCGGCCCAACCAGCCGACGACCACGAGTTCGCAAGATCTGATGAACAGTCAACGGCGCGGTGACAGCGGCGGTCGCCGCGCACCGGCCGGTGCGCGGCGGGGCCGGCCGCCGCGGGGCGCCGGCCCCTCAGCGGGCCGGGCGCGGCGGGTAGGTGGGCGCCGTCCAGGACGCGTGGGCGTTGAACGTCAGGCCCGCCCGGTCCGAGGGGAGCGTGTGGTCCGGGTCGTTGCGGACGACCTCGATGCGGTGGCTCTCGACGTACAGCGCGGTGAGGTGCAGGCCCGGTGCGGGGGCGCGGACCTCCTGCCGCTCCCGGGTCATGGCGGCGACGAAACGCGTGCTGTCGTAGCCCAGTTCGCGGCTGAGGGAGGCGGCCGCCCTGGCGCCGGAGCCCTCGATCTCGACGCCCGCCTCGAACCCCGCGGACAGGCCGACGGCTTCGCGGCAGGCCTGCGCCTGCGCCTCGTCCACCCCCCACGGGACGGTGGCGCCGACCGTGCCCGGGCCCGGGTCCTCCCGCAGGTCGGTGACCGCGACCCGGGTGTAGAACCGCTTGCGCCGCACCGTGTACGTCGGCGAGTTGCGCAGGATCCACTCCGTGGACGCGCCCCGGTCGAGGACGGCGGTGCACGGGAGGACCACCTCCCGGTCGACGACCGGCTCGGTCCGCTCGGGCACGTCGCCTCCGTCCGTGACGGCCGGGCCCTTCGCCGTCCCCTGCCGGACCTGCCGCATCGGCACGTCCAGCACGTGGACGTCGCCGGGGTCCTCCCCCTCGTAGTCGCCGTCGAAGTAGGAGATCCAGGTCGCGATGCCGGGGGTCAGCAGGCAGCCCGTGCCGCCGGGGATCGTCTCGGGGCGGACGGTCTCGGGGATCTCCAGGCCGCCGCGCCCGCGCCAGGCGCCGAGGGCCACGTAGGGGCGTCCGCCGATCTCCTCCTTCACGCAGCGCAGGTCGCCCTGGGCGACGAAGGCCGCGCCGCCGAGGTCGCGCAGGACGTCACGGGGCCCGTGGACCGTGTCCGAGGACCACAGCGCGCTCAGCGCCCGGTACCCGGGAGGGGCCACCGGCACCAGGCCGCGCAGCACCCCGTCGGAGTCGGTGACCTTGCGCCACTGCTTGGGCTCGGCCAGTGCGGCCGAGCCGGCGGTGCTCCCCCGCACCCAGGTCATCGGGGCGTTGTCGGGGATGACGCTGCACAGGGCGTGGTAGCCCTCGGGCGGTCTGGTCTCGCCGGTGCTGAAGACGAAGGTGAGTTCGCCGAACTGCTGTGGTGCCGAGTAGCTCATATCCGCTCCTCCTGTCGGACGGCTCGCGCTTGCCGGGCGACCGTCCCAGGGCCCGGCCCGGCCCGGGCTCAGCGGCCCGGGCTCAGCGGGCCCGCGGTCACCGGGTAGTGGTCGCTGTAGTCGGTGAAGGCCCGGCCACCCGCCTCCCAGCTCGGCGAGGCGGTCTTCAGGACCTCGCTCGTCCAGGCGTCGCACGGCGGGGCGTGGCCCTTGCGGAGCAGGACGTGGTCCGTGTCCTCGGCGGGGTCGGCCGGGTGGCGGTGCAGGGCGGCGTCGTTGGCGATGGTGTCGAAGGAGTACTTCCAGCCGGTCCGGGGGCCCGCCTCCTGGAGGTTCCCGAAGCCCAGGACGTCCTGGAAGTCGGGCGAGTGGCGGTCGGTGTTGAAGTCCCCGGCGACGATCACCGGCTCGTGCGCCGGGATGCGGCGGTCCGTCAGGAAGACGTCGATGTCGCGCAGCTGGGAGCGGCGCATGATCCTCGCCTGGCCGGTCAGGCAGGCGCCGTCGTCGGACTGCAGGTGGGTGCCCACCACGTGCACGCGCCGGCCGTCGACCTCCAGTACGGCGTAGGCGAAGCCCTTGGCGGCCTCGGCGTCCCAGCCGCAGGCCACCTCGTAGACGTACTGCTCCATCCGCAGGATGGGCCACCTGCTGACGATCGCGACCCCGCCGCGGGCGTGCAGCGGGGAGATCTGCCGGCCGTGCGTGGCGGCCCAGCCCGACTCGTCCACCCCGACCACCGGCGTGCGGTGGCGGTACCCCCGGCCCTCCAGGCCCTGCATCAGTTCCTCGGAGGGGCCGGGGTCGAAGAGTTCCTGGAAGACCAGCACGTCGTGGTCCGCGACGTACGCGGACTCGGCGATCAGCCGCGAGCGCGCCGCGTTGTTCCAGTCGCCCTCGCTCTTCTGCGTCAGCCAGGACAGGAACATCACGTTGTGCGTCAGAACCTTCAAGGCCGTCCTCTCCGAACCGGCGGGCGCGGGGCGCACACACGGCGGAACCGGTCCGGGGCGCCCCGCCCCCCAAGTCAAGGGGGTCGGCCCGCGCCCGCCGGCGTCGACGCGCCGGTGCCCCGGCGGACGCCACGGGGCGCGGGGAGGCATCACCGGCTCATGGCAGGACGTGAAGGGGCGTACACGGATGGTGCCGCGCCGGGGCCGTGCCCACCGACGGGGCGTACGGCCGCCGTGGGGAGTCGGCGTGGCCGACTCCCCACGGCGCAGCTGCCGCGAGGTGCGGCCCGGGGCCTGTTACGCGCCGCCGTGGCGGGGGGCGAGCACCCCGCGCAGCGGGACAGCGGCGAGCAGCGCGAGCAGGACGAGCAGGGCGCTCGCCCACAGTGGGCCCAGCGGCCCGGCGCTGGAGCCCAGGGTGGGGGCGGCGACCAGCGGTCCGGTGGCGGCGCCGACGTTGAGGGCCGCGGTCGCGTACGAGCCGGCCATGGTGGGGGCGGCGGCCGCCTCGTAGAGGACCCGGGTGATCAGGGTGGTGCCCAGTGCGAACGACAGCGCGCCCTGCACGAACACCAGGGCCAGCAGCGCGGCCGGCTCCTCGGCCAGGACGGCGAGGGCGGGCCAGCCGGCGAGCAGCAGCGGGCCGCCGGCCGCGAGGAGCAGGCGGGGGCGGTGGTCGGCGAGGCGTCCGGCGGTGGTGACGCCGAGCAGGGAGCCGGCGCCGAAGAGCACCAGGGCGACGGGGATCCAGAGCCGGCCCAGTTCGGCGGTGTCGGTGACGACGGGGGCGAGGAAGGTGAAGCCGGCGAAGGTCGCGGCGTTCACCAGGGCGCCGAGCGCCATGACCAGGAGCAGACGGGGGCGGCGCAGTTGGGCGAGTTCGGTGCGCAGCGCCGGTTCGGCGGTGTCATGCGGGGCGCTGTCGTGTGGGGCGCTGTCGTGTGGGGCGGGTGCGGCCGGGATGCCGCGCAGGAGGCCGGCGGCGGCGGGCAGGCAGAGGGCGGCGACGGCCCAGAAGGTGGCGCGCCAGCCGAGCAGGGTGCCGAGGGCGGCGCCTGCCGGGACGCCGGCGATGGTGGCGAGCGTGGTGCCGGAGAGCAGGACGGCCAGGGCGCGGCCCTTGCGGTCGGGGGCGACCAGGGTGGCGGCGGTGGTCAGGGCGACGGCGAGGAAGCCTGCGCAGGCGAGGGCGGCGGCGACGCGGGTGGCGCACAGGAGCGGGAGGCTGGTGGTGATGGCGCCCGCGGCGTGGGCGGCGGCGAAGGCGAGGAGGAGGCCGAGGAGGCTGGTGCGGGCGGGCCAGGTGCGGGCGAGGGCGGCCATCAGTGGGGCGCCGAGGGCCATTCCGGCGGCGAAGGCGGGGCCGAGCAGGCCGGCCGCCCCGACGCTCACGCCGAGGTCGGCGGCGAGGTCGGGCAGGAGGCCGGCGAGCATGAACTCGGAGGTGCCCATGGCGAAGACGGCCAGGGCGAGGAGGTACAGCGGGAGGGGCATCGGGCGTGTCGGGGACATCTGGGGGCTCCGGAGTGAGGAGATGCGCGGGAGGTCGGCGTCTCGTCACCGCGGTCAGCGCCCGGGGCCTGAGGGCGTGCCCGTCCGGCCGTGGGGTGCGGCGGGAGGGCGGGGTGCGCGGCTCGGGGGTTCAGGGGGCTGACGGCGCGTGACCGAAAGCCCCCACCCTGGATGCCTCGGGGCTCGACATGGTCTGCAGGCTACCGGAGCGGTGCCCGGTGGGGCACGCGGGTTTCGGGCGTCTCCGGAACCGCGCCCGTGCCGCCCGGCGGGTGCGGCCGGGCGGCTCGGGGTGGTCGGGGGCCGGGGTTACGCGGTGGCGGTCGGGAGCTTGGCGGTCAGCGCGGTCGGGACGTTGACCACGTCGGCGAGGCTGTACTTGCCGGGGCCGAAGTCGGCCGCGGTGAGGGCCTTCTTGCCGCCGCCCGCGACCAGCCAGACGGTGGGGCTGTCGGGCGAGAGCAGCAGGGTGCCGTCGGCGGGGGCGCTCTTGGCGGCGGCCGCGCCCAGCCAGGTGCCGGGGACGCCCGTGAGCGGCTGCTTGTCGTAGCCCATGGCGGTGAAGTCGGCGTAGGTCAGGGAGACCGCCAGGCCGCCGGCCATCACGTAGACGGTGGAGTCGGTGCCGGCGGCGTCGGTGAGGACCGTGCCGTTCTTCAGGGGCTTGGCGACGGCGCCCTGCAGCCAGGCCTCGGGCACGCCCATCAGGGTCTTGGTGTTGTAGCCGTCGGCGGTCCACTCGCTGCCGGAGATGTGCAGGGCGGTGCCGTTGACCATGACGTACATCGACGGGTCGGTGCCGGCCTGGCCGTTGACGACGGTGCCGTTCGGGACGGTGGCCTGGGTGGCGGAGGTGAGCCAGGCGCCGGGGACGCCCATGTCGGCGCGGGTGTTGTAGCCGTCGGCGGTCCATTCGGCGCCGGAGATGGGCAGGGCGGCGCCGGCGACGACGACGTAGCGGGCGTTGCCGCCGGCCTGGTCGTGGACGACGAGGCCGGTCGGGAGGGTGTTGGTGAGCGCGTTCTGCAGCCAGGCGGTGGGGACGCCCATGTCGGGGCGGGTGTTGTAGCCGGCCGCCGTCCAGTCCGCGCCGGAGATGGTCAGCGCCGCGCCGGCGACGACGACGTAGCGGGCGTTGCCGCCGGCCTGGTCGTGGACGACGGTGCCCTCGGGCGGGGTGGTGGGCAGGGCGTTGAAGCGGGCGTCGTCCACCAGGACGATCTTGCTCAGGTCGTAGCCGTCGGGGGCGACGTCGGAGCCGGTGACGGGCAGGCCGGCGCCGCTGATCAGGATCTTGACCGAGGAGCCGTTGGGCGACTTGACGAGCGTGCCGGTGGGCAGCGACGCCGGGTCGGGGTAGGAGGTGCCGGCCGGGTAGGGGTTGGCGTGGTCGGCGCCCAGGTTGGCCGCCGGGCCGCAGTGCGGCCAGGCGCCCTGGCCCTGCCCGGCGAGGACCTTCTCGGCGATCAGGATCTGCTGCTGCTTGGTCGCCCGGTTGGCGTAGGGGGCGTACTGGCTGCCGCCGTAGGCGAGCCAGGTGCTCTGGGAGAACTGGAGGCCGCCGTAGTAGCCGTTGTTGGTGTCGATGCTCCAGTTGCCGCCGCTCTCGCACTGGGCGACCTTGTCCCAGGTGGACACCGAGGCCGCGGAGGCCTGGCCGCCGAGGGCGAGCGGGGCGGCGAGGGCGAGCAGGGCGGTGGCGGCGGCGAGGGCCGGTGTCTTGCGGGCGGCGGCGGTCATGACGGAAGTCCCCCTGGGCAGATGCGGGTTGGCTGGTCGGACGATCGGGTGCGTGCGGGTGCGGTACGTGTGTGCAGGCGCGGGGCGGCCCGGCCTGCGGTGGCCGGGCCGCCCTGGCGGGGTGGGTGCGTCAGGCGACGGTGGGGAGCTTGGCGGTCAGCGCGGTCGGGACCTTCACCACGTCGGCGGCGTTGTAGGAGCCGGGTGCGGCCGCCTTCTTGCTGCCGCCGTTGACGACCTGCCAGACGGTGGGGCCGTCGGAGGACTGGAGCAGGGTGCCGTCGGCGGGGGCGCTCTTGGCGGCGGCCGACTGCTCCCAGCTGCCGGGGACGCCGCGCAGCGGCAGCTTGTCGTAGCCGTAGCCGGTGAAGTCGGCATAGGTGAGCGGGACGGCCAGGCCGCCGGCCATCACGTAGACGGTGGAGTCGGTGCCGGCGGCGTCGGTGATCAGGGTGCCGTTGGCGAGCGGGCGGGCGACCTCGGCGGCCTCCCATTCCTCCGGGACGCCCAGGACCGGCTGGTTGGCGTAGACGGTGGTGAACTCGGCGCTGGTCATCGGCAGTGCGGAGTTGTTGGCCATCACGTAGATCGACGGGTCGGTGCCGGCCTGGCCCTTGATCAGGGTGCCGTCCGGGACGGTCTTCTTGGCCGTGGTGTTGAGCCACTCGCCGGGCACGCCCATCAGGGACTGGAGGTTGTAGCCGTCGGCGGTCCACTCGGAGGCGGAGATGTGCACGGCGGCGCCGTTGACGACGACGTAGCGGCTGGGGTCGGTGCCGGACTGGTCCATCAGGACGGTGCCGTTGGGCATGGGCTTGGCGATGGCGGCCTTCAGCCAGTCGCTGGGCACGCCCATCAGGGACTGGGTGTTGTAGCCGTCGGCGGTCCACTCGGCGGCGGAGATGTGCATGGCGGTGCCGTTGACGACGACGTAGCGGCCGGCGTCGGTGCCGGACTGGTCCATCACGACGAGTCCGGTGGCCGGGCCGGTGTTGATCGCGCCCTGCAGCCAGCTGGACGGGACGCCCATGTCGGCGCGGGTGTTGTAGCCGTCGGCGGTCCAGTCCGCGCCGGAGATGAACAGTGCCGCGCCGCCGACCACGACGTAGCGGGAGGAGCCGCCGGCCTGGTCGTGGACCACGGTGCCGGGCGGCGGCACGGTGGGCAGGGCGTTGAAGGCACCGTCGTCGACCTGGACGATCTTGCTCAGGTCGTAGCCGTCGGCGGCGACGTCGGAGCCGGCGACCGGCAGGCCCGCGCCGTTGACGATGACCTTGACCGAGGCGCCGTTCGGGGACTTGACCAGCGTGCCGGAGGGCAGCGAGGACGGGGAGGTGCTGACGTCCTCGACGACGTTCTTGTAGCGCCGCGCCTTGTAGTCGCCGTTGGGGTGCGAGTCGAACTTCGCGGCGTTGATGGAGGCGCCGGCGATGTGCTTCACCGGGGTGGAGCCGAAGGAGTAGTAGGAGAAGGTCGTGTGGCCGGGGTCGTCCCACTTCTCGAAGAGCAGGACGTGGTCGTAGAAGCTGTTGAGGACGTCCCCGGGGCGCAGGTCGCTGCGCGGGATCTCGTAGCTCTCGTCGGTGGCGATGGACTGGGTGGTGGCGCTGTAGCCCAGGTGCCAGGCCATGGAGACGTAGCCGGAGCAGTCCTTGCGGTAGTAGCGGCCGCTGGAGTCGGGGAAGGTCGCGCCCTGGTTGTAGGTGAGGCCCGGGTTCTGGTTGAACCAGTACTGGGCGCGGGAGAGGATCTCCGACCGGGTGATCTGGCCGCCGACGGTGGACGAGGCGGCGGCGTGGGCCGCGGTGGTGGTGACGGCCGTGGCGGCTATCGCGCCGGAGGCGGCGATGGAGGCGGCGAGGGTGACGCGGGCGAGTTTGGAGAGCCCGGAGGGCATGGCGACACGTCCTGACGGTGTGAGAGCGGCGGTGGGCGCCCGGTGCGGGCACGGGAAGACGGGGGGCGTGGCCCGGAGGGAGGCGGACAGCTGCCCTGCAGGAGCAGCGGTCGGGTGGCCTCGGGCGGCGGCGGGGCGGGTCAGTCCCGGATGGTGTTCACGGCGGTGGCCGGCGCGGGGCGGGTCAGTCCCAGATGGTGTTCGCCGGGGTCACGGTGACCGACGCGGGGGCCGGGCCGTCCCAGATGGTGTTCGCCGTCGTGGCGGCCGGGGCGGGGGCGGGAGTGGGGCTGTCCCAGATGGTGTTCGCCGTCGTGGCGGCCGGGGCCGGGGCGGGGGTGGGGCTGTCCCAGATGGTGTTCGCCGAGGCCTGGCCGGCGATCGGCAGGGTGGCGGCGAGGGCGAGGGCGGCGACCGCGGCGGCCTTGGCGAGCGGGGTGCGAAGCATGGGAGTTGACCTCTTTCGAGAACTGGACGGGTGGCGGTGAGTCCGGTGTCGCGTCCCGCGGTAGACGCTCGGCCGGTTTGCCTCCGGGCGGTGGGCCCTGCTGGCGAGTACTAGCTTCGTCGCAGTTCAGGGCGGGTGGAAGGGTTCTCCGGTGGACGGAAACGGCAGCGTCCGGATCCGTCCAGCCGGGCCGGATCAGTCCAGCAGGCGCTCGTAGAACGGCGCGACGAGCGGGGCGCCGACGCGGGTGAGCGTCCAGCCGCGCAGCGCGGGGACGGTCTCGACCGCGCGCCGGCAGAACGCGTCGACGACGGTCTCGGCGGCGCTCAGCCGGCCGGCGACCAGGTAGACGCCGAGGACGGCGCCGGGCCCGGCGCCCTCGTGCACGGCGACGTGTTCGATGCGTTCCTGGGGCCGCGCGCTCGCCAGCAGCACCCCGGCGGTGTCGGGCGCGAGCGCTGCTGCCGGGGCCGGGGCCGGGGCCTGGATCTCGGCGTGAATCAGGTACATGGAACGGACTCTGCCGAACCGTCGACATCCCGGCATAGAGGATCAACCTGGACGGTTCCGGCGGTGTCCGGAACCGTCCAGGGACCCTTGCTGGCCCCCCTCGCACTCGCGTGCGATGATCGCGTACGCAGCGATTGGCGATTCAGGCCTTACACACCGGGGGGTAACGAGGCATGCTGACCGCACTCGGGCTGGATGCCGTGTCGGAGAGCGTCTACCGCAGCATGCTCGCGCATCCCGGCGACGGGGTGCGGGCGCTGGCGGAGCGGCTCGGGCGCAGCGAGGAGGAGGTCCGGCGCTGTCTGGACCTGCTGAGCGAGCTGGCGCTTATCCGGCCCTCCTACGAGCGGGAGGGCGAGCTGCGTGCGGTGTCGCCGCAGGTCGGCATGGAGTTGCTGATGGCCCGCCAGCAGGCGGATCTGGCGGCGCAGCAGCTGCGGATCGAGGCGTCCCGGGCGGCGGCCGCGCAGTTGATCGCGGAGTACGCGGATCTGCGGCCGGCCGCCTCGCACGCGGGGGTGGAGCAGTTGGTGGGCCTGGACCAGATCCGGGACCGGATCGCGTCGCTGGCCCGTGGCCTGACGGCGGAGATCATGACCTTCGCGCCGGGTGGCGGGCATTCTCCGGAGAGCATCGAGGCGTCCCGGCCGCATGACCGGGATCTGCTGGGCCGGGGGGTGCGGATGCGGACGGTGTACCTGGACAGTGTGCGCAACAGCCAGCCGACGGTGGCGTACGTGGGCTGGCTGGCGGAGCTGGGCGGGGAGGTGCGGACGGTGCCGGAGCTGCCGACCCGGATGATCATCTTCGATCGGGCGACGGCGCTGATCCCGGTGAGCGGGGAGGACACCCGTGCGGGGGCGGTCGTGCTGACCGGTCACGGGACGCTGGTGGCGCTGTGCGCGCTGTTCGAGCACGTGTGGGGTCAGGCGCGGGAGCTGGGGCCGTCGGTGGTGCGGGACGAGGGCGGGCTCAGTGCGCAGGAGGCGACGGTGGTGCGGTTGCTGGCGCAGGGGCTGACGGACGAGGCGATCGCCAAGCGGCTGGGGGTGTCGTCGCGGACGGCGCGGCGGGTGGCGACGGATCTGATGGAGCGGCTGGGTGCGCGCAGTCGTTTCGAGTTCGGGATGCGGGCGGTGCAGAACGGCTGGCTGCCGCAGCAGTTGTAGGGCCGGCGTTCGCGCGGGTGGCCGTGGCGGGAGCCGGGCGGCTGGTGCGGGTGTGGGTCCGCCCGCCGCCCCCGGGTCGCGGGGGCGGCGGGCGGCGCCGGAGGTGTTGGAGCGGGGCTGCTAGAACGGCGGGAGCGTGCCGAGCTTGACGTCGCCCGTGTAGTGCTTGCCGAGCGCGTCGAAGTCGTAGTACAGGTGCACGTCGTCGCCGACCAGGTAGAACCTCTGCGTGCCGTTGACGAACGGCGACAGGCCCAGGTGGAAGGTGATGCCTTCGGTCAGGCTGCCGGAGGCGCTGCCGACCTTGACCTTGCCGAGGAGCGGCACGTTCGCGTACACCACGATGGACGCGGAGCGGGCGGTCGTGTCGAGGGTGAGCGTGGTCTCCAGCGGGCCGGTGACGTAGGTCCAGGTCTGCACGGCCGTGATGGCGGGCGTGACGTTCTGGACCACTGCGACCGGGGCCAGGGCAGGGGCCGGGGCGGCCGCCATGGCCGCCGTGCTGCCGAAGCCGACTGTCAGGACGGCGAGGCCGGCCACCACAACACCCGCACGACGTACGAAGCGGTTCTTCATGGTTCCCTCCCAGAGGTGTGAGCTGATGGTCGGGTCCCCCGGGGTGATTCCTATCAGTCAACTCGCTTGGGGTGCCAGCGTGTTGTACATCACGACCGCCCTCCGGCGTAGAAGTGGACCCCCCCGTTCGGGTGGTTTTTCTTGACTTTGCCAGCGCCTGTGTGCAGTGGGGGTGGATCTCGTCGCGCGGCCCGTTCCGGGTACGGAGCAGCCGTCCCCTCGTGCGGGTTCGGGGCTTTGCCGGGCGGCCGCGGTGCGGGGCCTGCGGGCGGGCCGGGGCCGGTGGCGGGCCCGGGCGGGGGCGGGAGGGCCTGCGTCCGCGGGCCAAGTGGACCGGTCGCGCGGGTGACGCTACGCGCGTCCGTTTCCGTCCCCCCGGGGGGATTTGTCGGACCTTCACGGTTCCCCCATCAGATGATCACTCGGCTGCCGGATCTCCGACCCCTGGCGTACGGCGCGGTCCACTCGAATTCCTTCGCACACCGCCGAGCAGCGAAAGGCCTTCACCCCATGACCCGCCCTGCCGACCGCCCCTCCCCCGACCAGCAGCTGCGCGAGGCCGCCGCGCGGCTGGACCGGCGCCGCTTCCTCACCGTCACCTCGGCCGCCGCCGCGCTGGCGTTCACCGTCAACCTGCCGTCCGCGCACGCCGAGGACGCCGAGTTCGGCCCGCGCGCCATCACCGGCAACCCGTTCACCCTCGGCGTGGCCTCCGGCGACCCGCTGCCCGGATCCGTCGTGCTGTGGACCCGCCTGGCGCCGCGCCCGCTGGAGCCCGGCGCCGGTCTGCCGCCCACCGGTTCGGTGCGGGTGGGCTGGGAGCTGGCCCGCGACGAGCGGTTCCGCAAGGTGGTACGGCGCGGCAGCGCCCGCGCGCACGCCGAGTTCAACTACGCGGTGCACGTGGACGTCGACGGCCTCGACGCGGACCGGGTGTACTGGTACCGCTTCACCGTCGGCACCTGGAGCAGCCCCGTGGGGCGCACCCGCACCGCGCCGGAGCGCGGGCGCAGGCTGGACGCCGTCCGCTTCGGGCTGGTGTCCTGCCAGGCCTACGAGGACGGCTACTTCACCGCCTACCGCCACCTGGCCGACGAGGACCTGGCGGCGGTGTTCCACGTCGGCGACTACATCTACGAGTACGGGATCGACGCGGCGGGCGGCGACCGCAAGTACACCGACCGCACCCTGCCGGCGCTGTTCGACCACGAGACGGCCACGCTGGAGGACTACCGGCTGCGCTACTCCCTCTACAAGAACGACCCCGACCTCCAGGCCGCGCACGCCGCCCACCCCTGGTACGTCACCTGGGACGACCACGAGGTGGAGAACAACTACGCGGCCGGCATCCCCGAGAAGGGCCAGGACCCGGCGCCGTTCATCGCCCGCCGCGCCGCCGCCTACCGCGCGTACTGGGAGAACATGCCGCTGCGGATGCCGCAGCCGCGCGGCACCGAGCTCACCCTCTACCGGCGCGTCCACTTCGGGCAGCTGGCGCAGTTCGACATCCTCGACACCCGCCAGTACCGCGACGACCAGGCCAACGGCGACGGCTGGCAGTACCCCACCCCGGAGTCCGAGGACCCGCGGCGCACCCTGATGGGCGCCGCCCAGGAGCGCTGGTTCGCCGAGGGCCTGCGCCGCTCCCGGGCGACCTGGAACGTCGTGCCGCAGCAGGTCGTCTTCTCCCGCCGCAAGAACACCACCGCCGAGCGCTCCAAGCTCTCCATGGACGCCTGGGACGGCTACCCGGCCGCCCGCGAGCGCTTCCTGGCCGCCGTCGACCGGGCCGGGGTGGAGAACCTGGTGCTGCTCACCGGTGACGTCCACGTCGCCTACGCCCTGGACGTCAAGCGCGACTTCGACAAGCCGGACTCGCGCACCGTGGGCGTGGAGTTCGTCGGCACCTCGATCAGCAGCGACGGCGACGGCGAGGAGCGGCCGTCCAACTGGCAGAACCTGATGTCGGCCAACCCGCACATGAAGTTCTACGACGGGCGGCGCGGCTACACCACGCTCACCCTGGACCGCCACCAGGTGCGCGCCGACTACCGGGCCGTCTCCCACATCACCCGCCCCGGCGGCACCGTCACCACCGCGGCCTCCTTCGTCACCGAGGCCGGCAACCCGGGCATCCGCCCCGCCTGACCCGCCGCCCTTGGGTCCCACCACCACATGGTCCCGCCGCTCACGGGGGCGGCGGGACCATGTGGTGGCTGAGCCTTGAGCGTGACCGCGCCGCACCAGTCGCCTCGCGTAGGCCCCCCGGCTGCTCAGGACTGAGCAGCCGGGGGACTCGACTACGCGCGAAGGTGTTCCAGTGCCTTCTCCAGCGCATCCTCAGCGGCAACCGCCACGTCCGGCTCCACGCCAACGCCCTCCCAGTTGGTGCCGGTGACCGGGTTGATCGAGCGGGCCGCCGGCACGGTCACCGTCACATGCGGCGCAACAGGAATACGGGCCGTCGGGTGGGCGCCACCACGCGTCGTCTGCCCGACCAGCGTCGCACGCTTGAGCACCTTCAGGTTGTACGACAGCTCCTCCCCACCGGAGAACGTGAAGTCGCTGGTCAGCACCGCCACCGGACGGTCCGAATAGCGCGGCGCGGCGAGGTGCCCGAGGGTCCAGTACTGGCGGGTGGAGTCGGTAGCCCGGTCGTAGATGTCGTTGAGGTGCACCTCGTCGTCAGCGAAGAAGTAGCTGCACCACAGCTGCACACCCTCCGGTGAACCGCCGCTGCACTGCCGCAGGTCGATGACCAACGCCTCGGTGGAAGCGACCAGTTGCATCGCGGCGGCGATCGCGGGGCCGCCCACCCCGGCCGGGGGAATCATGCGCAGATCGAGGTAGCCGATGTTGCCGTCGAGCTGCTCTGCCCGCCGGATGCCGTAGTTCTTCTCCCGGGCGTACCGCTCGAACCGGGCCCGGGCGACGTCCTCCGGCTCCTCGTCCATCGACTGCGGCTCCTCGCTCCACAGCAGCCTCAGGTGCTTGTCCGGACACACCCCCTGCAAGTCCTCCGTGACCCGCTCGCACAGCCCCCGCTCGTCCAGGCCCTCATAAGCGCCTTCCGCCAGCCGGTTCCGGATCGCCACTTCCATGGCCGCCGTCTTCTCGGGGAACACGTAACCAGCGGTGATCCGGGCGAGGGCGGTGTCGAGTATCGCTCCATGAGTGATCATTCGCGCGATCGTAGGTCAAGGCCGAACCGATGCCCAGCGGTTTCTCAGCGAACTCCCCACCGCCACCCCCTCCCCCGGCCCCCGCCTCAAACCCGCCCTCACCCACTGCCGCACCCAAGCCACCCAAGCCACCCACACCACCCGCACCTGAAAACCCGTTCCGCGCGCAGGAAGTCGGCCCCGCCGACTTCCTGCGCAGCGCGGTCGCTCCCCGGCTACGGGGCGAGCCGCAGGTGGATCGCGAGGACGCCGAGCCGCTCCTTCTCCAGCGGGTGGATCTCGCGGTAGGCGGCGAGGAGTTCGGCCCGGCTCATCCCCTCGGATCCGATCGCCTCCAGGTCCTCGGCGTCGAGCATCGCGTCGAAGCCCGGGCACTCCACCACCTCGGTGACCCGGGCGCGGTAGCGGGCGTCCCCGGACTCGAAGACGAGCAGCTGCCCCGGATGGATCTTTCGCATGCTGGGGTAGCCGACGCGCACCCCGACGGTCTTGGTGCCGCCGGCGATCAGGTCGAGATGGGGCGGCGGATCCTGATGACGCGTTCCTGGTCCGGCATGGGGTGGTGTTCCGCTTCCATGCCGAAGAGGGAAGGGGCAGGGCGGCCAGGCGCCCGCGCGATCGCCGGGCGGCGAGGGCTTGCCCGTGCTCGACGGCCTCACCCGCAGGGTCGCCGTCGCGGAGTTCAGCGGGTCGGACGGATCATCGCCGTCAATCGAGGCGATTCCGGTGATGGCTGCTGGGCGTTGAACGCCTGGTAGCCCCAGGTCTCGTAGAGACGCTGGACCTTCCCGTCCCCGGCGAGCGGGTTCACCATCAGCGTGACTCGGCCTTCGGTGCGGTTGGCCAGCAGTGCGTCGTGGATGCGACGGGCGGTGCCGGTGCCACGCCAGGGCGTGCGCACGCCGATCTCCTTGATGGCCAGGGTCGGCGTGTCGGTCCAGCCGTCGGGAAGCTGATCGGTCATGCGCTTCCAGTACCGGTCGCCGGCCTCGACGGTGTTGCCGTAGACGTATCCGACCGGCAGTTCACCGTCGTAGCCGAGGACGAGTTCGAAGCCGGGCTCGGCGGTATGCCGGTCAAGGCGTTCGGCGAATGCGGCGACACGGTAGTTCGGCAGGTGCAGCAGCGGGCCGCGCACGTCGGCGTAGACGTCCAGCAGATCCTGTCGGGCCTCGGGCGCCAACGCAGTGTGGTGGCGGAGTTCGACGGTCACGCGGTGGTCCTCCAAGTGTCGTGAGTGTACGCGGTCCAGGTCCTGTCCGATGTGCTGCCGGGCGCCCGCTCATGCAGGTTGGTGCCGAAGGCCGCCAGCATGCGCTTGACACGGGGGTGGGTGGAGCCTGCGGTCGGCACGGACATCGCCGTGGCGACCGCAGGCTCCAGGTCCCCCTGACCGAGCTGGGCCCTGGCGAGGCGGACGGTGGTGATCGCGATGGACCGCCGCATGGCGTCGCGCCGCTGGGCGATGCTGCGGTGGGCTCGTGCTTCGGCGTCCTCCCAGTTCCCGGCCGCCAGGTGGGCGGCGAGGGCGAGGGAGTCGAGCTCGGACTGATCGTAGAAGGCGGTTATCCACACCGGTCGGGTGGCTGCCTGGTCCACCCGGTCGAGAGCGTCCTGTGCGTGTCCGAGCGAACGGCGGACCGCGTTGGAGTCGCCTGTCAGGCCGTGGATGGCCGCGTGGCGGGCGTGCCCGAGGGAGGCGAACAGCGGGTCGCGGCGGGCGATCGGCAGGCTGCGGGCCACGTCGTTGGCTGCCAGAGCGTCGCCCACCTGTCCCAGATGCCGGTACATACTTCCCGCGTGGGACCAGATCCGGAACTGGATGCCGGAGTCTCCGGACATAGCAGCCAGGGAGGCGGCCTTCCGGTGGTGTTCGAGTGCGGCATCGAAGCGGCGGCCGTCGATCGCGGCCCACATCGCCGAGGACATGAAGGCCGCCGCGCTGGCGTACAGCTGGGCCCGGATCCGCTGGGTCGCGATGCCGTTCTTCTGCAGTTCGAGGGCTTCGTCGGCGAGCGATGCGGCCTTGGACTCGATGCTGAGCCGGCCGCCGTGAAGGTGGTCGCTGGCGATGACCTCAGTAAAGCGCCGTTGCAGGTTCTGCACGTCGGTGATGCCGATGCGGCTACCTGCCGACGCTGCAGGGGTAGGGGTGAGTACGGTGACCGCCGTACCGCCGGCCGCCGCTATGAAGTCGCGTCGCCTCACGTCTTCCTCCGGTGTGGTGCGGGCCCTCCCGGTCGGGACGAAGCCCAGCTCTTCGGGCGTACAGCCGAATACTGCCTTGAGCGCGCGGCGAATCTTCTCCGGTGGCCACCGGGTCGAACCGCTCAGCCAGTTGTGCACTGTGCGCTCTGATACGGTGCCGAGCCGCCCGGTGAGGATCTCGATCTCCAGGTTCACTTCGCGGGCTAACTCGACCTTCGTCATGCGGCGTTCGGCCATCCGGTGACGGAGCTGGACGTTGACCACCATGGAGTCAACGTAGCCGCGCCATCACCTGCCGTGCAGGCGACCAGGCAATGGGACGGTCAAGTTTTCCGGCTGGGATCCGACCAGAACGCCGCCGACTTTGCCTCACCACCCGTCTCGTGATGGCCGTTCACTGGATGCAAGCCGCCCGCCCCTCGGGGCGGATGCCCGGCACCGGGCCGCGTCCCACGTGGGCCTGGCGCCGGCCAAACCTCCCATCACCAGCTCTCTTTCCGGAGTCGCGCCGTGATCGCCACTGGTAGGCCCTCGCACGTTGTCCGTCTGCTCGCTCTTCGGCGATGGAAGGCGGCGTGAACACGACCGTTGCCTCCACCCCGGCCCTGGTGGGCGGCGAGAGGCGGCAGGCCGTCCACCTGCCCTACCGACCCGAATCGGCTTCGACAGCCCGCCACCTGGTCCGGACAGTGCTGGTCAAGTGGGGCTTGGAGGACCTGGCCGACGACGCCGAGCTGATCGTCTCCGAGCTCGTCGGCAACGCCAGTAAGACCGGCTGCCAGCTCACGATGAGCGTCGAGATCGTCTCGATCACCGGCAGGGACGTGCGGATCGGGGTGACCGACGGCTGCCGGATCCTGCCTGTGAGGGTCGACGCCGGTCCGAACGCCGAGGGCGGCCGGGGCCTCGACCTCGTACACAAGCTCACCCGGGGCCACTGGGGCGCCGCCCTCATGTCCGACGGCAAGACCGTCCACGCCGACCTCAAGCTCAGGACCACACAGTGAACCGGCAGCAGCACGATCCGGTGGGAAACACCATGAAGGTCCTGCTGGTGGCCGGGCGCCCCACCTGCCTCGACCTGCATCGAGGTCCACGACGCCAGCACCAGCCACTCGCCGTCCGGGCGGTCGCCCCGGACGACGAACACGGACGCGGCCAGTTCCTCGTCGACGAACTCGCCGAACACTGGGGCTGCGCCAACCGCCCTGGCAGCATCGGCAAGTTCGTCTGGGCCCGCATCGCCCCCTCCTCCCTCACCACCGTCTGAAAGACCGACTCCCCATGCACCAGCCCTCCCTGACCGCCCTCGCCCGACACGTCCTCTCCCGCGGCAGGACCCCTGCCGAGACCTACGCCCTCCTCTCCCGCCGCACCCGCAAGCCGCTGCCCTCCGCCCGCGCCGTCTGTCTGGCCCTCGGCATCCCCCTCACCGACACCCAACTCCGCCTCGACGACTGCTACGACGCCCTCCTCGCCAACCCCCGCCCCGGCTCCGAGGCCGACACCGGCGAACTCCTCGAAGCCCTCGGCGTCTTCGACATCCCCAAGACCCTCGACGCCACCGAACTCGCCGTTGTCGACCTCTTCCTGGCCGCCATCGACGCCATGGGTGGCATCCGCGCCGGCCACCAGCACGGCCTGGCCCGCTGGTTCACCACCGGGAACCTCACCGCCGCCTACCTCTCCCTCACCGCCGCCCGCCCCCGCCCTACCGTCGGCGACCCCGCCCACTACTGGACCGCCCTCGTCGACGCCGGCGAACTCCTCGTCGCCGCCCCCACCGCCGACATCCGCATCAAGCACGCCCTCGCCCACTGCCGAGACCGCGCCGCCCGAACCACCCGCTCCTGAGCAACACCGCACCGTGCGCGGGAAGTCGGGCCCGCCGACTTCCCGCGCAGCACGGTCGGCTCGTCCAGGTCAGCCGGACCTCAGGGCCGCCATCCGCCGACACCCTCCACTTCCACTCGCCTCGGCACCACACGGCGGTTTCTAGTGTCCTGCGCCGGAGATCTGTCGTTAGATCTTGCGTGAGTGATTCTTCGGATGCGTCGGTGCGGCGTCGTGGTCCCGCGTTGGAGCCGTT
>NZ_JBIUYQ010000021.1:0-145542 GCF_044744605.1 Kitasatospora sp. NPDC087271 | reverse complement strand
CTCCACCTCCTCGACCTCCTCGACACCGACATCACACAAACCCGCTGGCCACAGACCTGAAACAACGACCCGCGAAGTCCGGGTCTAGTGCTGCGACCGGGATGGTTCGCCGCGTTTGGGGCGTCCCTCCGTCTGCCCGCGGTAGGTCTGATCACTCGGCCACCGCCGCCTGCCATGTCCATGAGTTGCGGCGGGGATGGCCGTCCAGGTCGCCCCGGCCGGTGCACCAGAGGAGGACATGAGCCGGGTCACCGGGTGGGGCATCAGGGAAGAGCCGGTGGAGCACTGCCGCACAGAGCGGCGCCGGGGGCAGCCACGGCACGCCCAGCCCCTGCGTGATGTCGTGGGTGTGCAGGAGAACCTCGGCGACACCCATTGCCGCGAAACCTGACGGGTCGCAGGGACCCCAGTGCCAGGCCCGGACCTCCGGGCTGGCGGTGGCCAGTGCACTGCCGAGTAGCCCTGCGCAGGCGGTGACCACCTGGAGCACCTCGCGCGGGGAGCTGTCCGAGCGGACGGAGAGATCGAAGGGCAGGTAGGCGTCCGTAGGGCGTGCGGCGATCTGCCCGGCGTAGGCCAGCAGGTCATGGGCGATGTGGGCGGCCGTCGTCCAGCAGCTCCATTCCAGCGGACCTGCTGGTACCGACCAGTCCTCCGCGTCGTGCGGGCCGAGTACCCGCACCATCTCGGTCACGGCCTCGTTGACGTCTCGGTTGTCGATGTAGCGCATCAGGCGATGCTATGGCTGCGGTCAGGAGGGTTCATCCGTCCAGGGTCATGCTGCCGCGCTTGCGAGGGGGCGTCCGCCCCAGCGGAGTCCCTTCTCGCTGCGGATGCGGGCGCGTTCACGGCGTTGGGCGGCCAGGACGTCGGGGTGGCGGGCGTTGGCGTTGCGCCAACGGAGGTATCGGTGCAGTTCACGGGTCTGGGCGGTGTGGTTGGGGTGGTTGGAGTTGGCGAGGGTGAACTGCCCCAGCGGTCCGAAGTGCGCCTCGATGGGGTTGGCCCAGGAGGCGCTGGTCGGGGTGAAGCACAGCTCCACCTTGTTCTTCCGGGCCCATTGGCGGATCTTGGCGCCCTTGTGGGCGGAGAGGTTGTCCATGATCACGTAGATCGGGGCGCCGTCGGGGCGGACGGCACGGCGGCGTGGGAGGCGATGGACCGGGGACCGCTCGTCCCCGTCCCGAACGCCGCACTGGCGAGGGCGCCCCTTGAGGTGTGGGCCGATTCCTTGCTGGAGGAGGTGCCGTACGAACTCGAAGACCTGCGCGGCGATCTGCTCCTTGAGTGCTACGCGGAGCCCGCCGTCACGGACGGCACTCCGCCGGTGTACTCACGGCAGGTGCGGCTGCCGGGGAAGTGAGTCCGGGGCCGGTCCGGCGCGGGAAGTCGGTGGGGCCGACTTCCCATGCCGTATTCGGCGGACGGGGGCTGGGTTGGGGTCGGAATCGGGTGGGGGTGGTGGACGGTCGGGTGACCGGCGGCGAGGGGGTAGATCCAGGCGAGGAGGGCGAGCAGGAGGGCGAACGGGAGGAGGGTGTAGGCGGTCGCGGCGCCCCGGGTCACGTCAGGACGCATCGAGGGCGACGGGGAGGTCGAGTTCGGCCCAGACGGTCTTGGCGTTGGGGTGGCGCTGGATGGTGCCCCAGCGGTCGGCGAGGGCGTCGATGAGGGTGAGGCCGCGCCCGGACTGGGAGTTGGGGGCGAGGACGGCGGGCAGGGCGGGGAAACGGTCGCCCCGGCAGTCCGAGATCTCGATGCGCAGGGTAGTGCCCCGGCGCACGGTGGTGGTGAGGCAGAGGTGAAGCTCGAAGCCGCGCCCCGGAACGCGGCCGTGGGTCGTCGCGTTGGCGGCGAGCTCCGCGACGATCAGGAGAGCCGAGTAGTACGGCTCGGTGTGGGACAAGTTCAGCCCCCAGGTGGTGAGTTGACGTCTGGCGATGCGCCGGCAGATCGCGGCGCCCTTGGGGGTGGCGGCGAGGGTGATGGTGTGGCGGCGGGGGCTGTCGAGGGGGATGTCGGTCGTCATGGAAAAAATCGTGACGGCGCGGACGTACGCTGACCATGCATCTGGGGGGTACGGAGAGTGCTTGTCCAGCTGCGGACAGTTTTTGTTCGTGTGACCGAATCACAAGCGGGGTGATCGCGGTGGGTGCAGCGCGGAACATCGAGTCAAGCGACGACGTTCGCACGGAACTGCCGGAGGACCTGGGAGAGGTGTCGGACTTCTTCCGCGCCATCGGGAAGCAGATCAAGCTGCTCCGGGAGCGGGCCGGGATGACGCAGAAGGAACTCGGCGAACGCGTCGGCTACGGGGAGCACCTGATCGGCGCGGTGGAGCGCGGAAAGCGCACCCCGCAGCCGGAGTTCCTGGTGGCGGCGGACAAAGTCCTCAACGCCGGCGGCCTGTTGGCCATCACGAAGGACGACGTGATGCGGGCGCGGGCCAAGGCGCGACTGCGACACCCGGCCTGGTTCCGTGGGTACGCAACCCTGGAGGTCGACTCAATCGAGTCCCATGACTTCGCCACGCTCGACATCCCTGGGCTGCTCCAGACCGAGGAGCACGCCCGAGCTGTCTACGCGATGAGGCAGCCCCCCTTGTCAGAGGAGGTGATCGAGATGCGGGTCGCCGCGCGAATGGCGCGCCAGGAGGTACTGACCCGGTGGCCCCGGGGGATGTTCAGCTGGGTGATCGACGAGAGCGTACTACGCAGACCCCTGGGAGGGTGGGACGTGCATGCAGCCCAGCTCCGCCGGCTCCTGGAGGTCGGGCGGACCCGCGGCATGGTCATCCAGGTGCTGCCCCTGGACAGAGCTGAGCACGCCGGAATGGGCGGGCCGTTCATCCTGATCGCACCAAAGGGTCGGCCTCAGCACGCCTACATCGAGGTACAGACGAGCAGTAGGCTGATCGCCGACCCGGAGGAAGTCCGGATCATGAACGCGCGCTACAACATCCTCAGGGCGCAGGCCCTTGGTCCCGAGGAGTCCCTGGCCTTGATCGAGAAGATCCTGGGAGAACGATGAGCACCGAGCTGGCATGGTTCAAGAGCAGCTACAGCGGCAACGAGGGTGGCGCTTGCGTCGAGGTGGCAGAGACCCCCGGTGTCGTCCACGTGCGTGACTCGAAGGACAAGAGCGGCCCCCAGCTGGCGTTCGAGCCGGCCACGTGGCAGGCGTTCGTGGCGTTCGCCGCGACCGCCGAGGTCTGAGCACTGTCCCGACGGCCCACCGCTAGGCAGCGGTGGGCCGTCGGCGTGCCGTCAGAAGGCATGGAACTCGTCTGGGTCTCCCCCGCCGCCTGGCAAGCCTTCGTCGACTTCGCCCCGACCGCCGCCGCCTGAAGGCCCGAGGCTGCCGTCTCCATCCGGGTCTGGAGGCCGAAGTCCTTCACGCAGCGGACGGTGACGAGCGGCGGGCATCCGGCATGACCGTCGCCTCGATGCGGGCGGGCCGCCTCCGTGGCGCCGGGACCCTGTCTGCCGTCCGTGCCGGTCAGGGGCTGGTGAAGGTCACCTCGGGGAAGTCCCGGCTGGGACCGTTGAGCAACGGCTCGCAGGTTCCCTTGAGTTGGCGTTCGAAGAAGGCGCCGACATAGCTGGTGGTGATCGCGATCGACCGGGGAGCGTTCGGGATGGGCAGCACGCCGCTCTCGTTGACCAGGTAGTCCAGGTCGGTGAAGGCGTAGTGGTCGGTGCCGGCGACGGTGAGCCACCGCTTCCATCCGTCCAGGTTCGGCCAACTGCTCTTCCAGGACGGCACGATGTCCGGGCCGCTCGGGTCCGCGGCCGCGATCAGCAGGACCGGGCGGCCGTCGATGCCGGTCGCGGGAACCGGTGGGGTGATGGCGCCGTCGAGGTCGACACCGGCCAGCACGCGTCGGTCCGCGCCCATGGCGGCCAGGGTCGCGTCGCCGCCGACGGAGTGTCCGGCCATGCCGATCCTCGCCGGATCGATGAGCGTGGAGTACCGCCACACCGGGCGCGGACCGGTGAGCTCGGTGAGCAGGAAGGACACGTCCCGGGCGCGGCCTGCGGCGATCTGTTCCTGGGTGGCGGCGCCGGAGTTGTACTCGTCGCACGCCGTACAGGGCAGGATGCCGTCCGGAAACCGGGTGGCCGCCGATTCGTGGGCGTGGTCGACGGTCGCCACCACGAATCCCCGGCTGCTCAGTTCCTCGGCCAGCGCGGTGAGGGTGTAGCGGGGCACCGTGAAACCGGGGGACAGCACGACGAGCGGGTAGCGGCCCCGCGCCGGTGCCGCGTCGGCCCGGGCCCAGGTACGGGTGTCGGCGAGGCGGGCCGGTTCGAGGGCCCCCGACAGACCGGCATAGGTGATCAGCGCCGACGCTTCGGCGGTGCTCATGTACGCGGCAGGCGTGCCGCTGTTGGTGCGGGCAGGGTAGTAGAGGTCGACCATCAGCTGTCGCGGTCCCGACTGCGGTGCCCACGGATCGGCGCGCCGATCGTCGACGAGGTGCAGGGTGTCACGACCGACCGCGTACGGTCCGGTCGGCCTCGGCAACGACAACGCACTCGCCGTCCGGGCCTTCGGCGCACTGGACGCCGAAGGCGGTGTCGCGGCGGGTGCCGCGACAGCTGGGGCCGACACGCTCAGGGGGATGATCGCCATGGCGGTGGCACAACTGACCGCGTATCTGGTTGCCCGCCGGATTGTCTTCATGGCGGCGATTCTTTCCACTGGCGCGGGGGTGCGGCATCCGGGTGACCCCCCGACAAGTCCCCGAGTTCGGCGTCGACATTCCCTACGGGCCATCATGACGGCGTCGGCTGGCTCGAATTGTCGAAATCGAACGGCGAGTTCACGCTCCCGATGCTGACCGCCGTGCCGCGCGTCCGGCGGCTGACCCCCGCCCCGGATCCGCGAGCTCAGAGACCCGCCTCCCAGAGCGCGCGCCGCACCGTGTGCAGGGCGGTGGCGGACTGTTCCCAGCCGTGCCACCAGAACAGGCCGCCGCCGTGGCTCGCCTCGGCGGCGAGCGCCGTCAGGTGCGCCCACGGCCCGGCCGGGAGGCCGAACTGCGGTCGGGCGGCCAGGCGTTCGGCCTCTTCGGCCGCGACCGGCACCATGCCGACCACCGGCAGCGGTGGGCCGCCGGGCGCGTGGCCGGTGCCGGTGCCGGTGCCGGTGCCGGTGCCGGTGCCGGTGCCGGTGAGGGTCGGGCCGCCAGGAGCGCGGCCGGTGCCGGTGAGCATCGGGTGCAGGGTGATCGGGTCGAGCAGCAGGGTCAGTTCGGCGGACGGCAGCGGTGCGGGGCCGTCGCGCCAGGTGAGGCGCTTTCCGGTGAACTCCGCGTGGCGGATCGGCTGTTCGTCGAGGGCGACGCCGTCCGCGGCCACCCGTAGCTCCGCGCCGCGGCCGCCCGGCAGCCGCACCCGGTAGCAGCCGTACAGATACGGCGGCACGGCCGGTGCCGCCACGGCCTGGGCGTAGGGGACGGCGACGCCGTCCACCTCGAAGCCCGCCGGGCCGACCACGACGGCGGCCGCCGTGGGCACGCCGTCGACCGCGACGCGGACCCGCAGCGCCGGGCCGTCCTCGCCCGGCCCGACGGAGACCACCAGTTCGCGCCCGGCCTCGTCCGCCGCCCGGTAGTCGCCGACCAGGTCGGCGAGCGGAGGCACGTCCGGCAGGGCGTACTCGGCGAGTTGCACCGAGAACTCCGCCGCCGCGACCCGCCCGGCGGGCCACACCGCGCCGACCAGCCGGCGCCGCCCGTCCCGGCCGACCTCGGTGCGCAGTTCGCCGCCGCAGTCGTTGCCGTCCTCGGCCTGCCAGCGCAGCACGCCGTGGTCGTGACGCGGGCCGGTGATCCGCCGCCCGTTGACGTGGACCCGGTGCCGGGGCGGGTCGGTGGCGCGGCCCAGGACGTAGACGTCGAGGTCGCCGTCCGGCGTGCCGTAGAGGCCCGTCCACGGGTACAGGGCCTCGGCGAGGACGGTGTCCAGGTCCCGACGGACGGTCGTCCCGTCGACGCCGCCCCCGAGCCCGCCGTCGCGCACCGACCGGAGCAGCGCGCGCGCCTCCGACTTGCGGGTGAGCAGGGCGCGCAGCCGCCGCGCCGCCTCCGGGGTCGGCCGCCGGTAGCGGCCCTTGGCGGCGGCCTGCATGGCCGCGTCCTCGCGGCGGGCCAGCAGGGCGCGTTCGGCGTCGGCGAGATCCGGCGGCGCCCAGGACGCCACCGCCGCCTCGGGCTCCCGGACGAAGCGTTCGCGCAGGGCGCCGTCCTCCCCCAGGGCGAGGACGAAGCGGGCGGCGGGCGTGTCCTCCTGCCAGTGGTAGCCGCCGGGGACGTGGAAGTCCGTGAAGCCGTCGAGGGCGGCGAGTTCGCGCGGCCCGTAGTCGTCGACCGTCCGGACCGGACCGGTGGGCGGCCGCACGGTCTGGCCGGGCCGGATCAGGCCCAGCCGTTCGAGCATCCGCGGATCGGCCGGGGCGGCGACGGCCGGCGGGAGGTACCAGGTGGAGGCGCTGGTGACGGTCCGCTGCACGGCCCGGTCCCGGAGCCCGGCGACGGTGTGCCGGTCGGTGACGGGGGCGGTGCCCCGGTAGCGGGCGCCGATGTAGTTGACCACCGCGTGGTCCGGGCCGTAGACCTCCTCCAGCCGGTCGACCAGGACGGGCAGCCGGTGGTTGAAGAACCCGGTGCGCTGGTAGCCGAGTTCGCCGACCAGCCCGACCTGCCAGAGCACCAGGTGCAGGCCCGGGTCGATCCGCCGGCCGCGGATCAGCAGGTCCGAGGCCTCGAAGGTCTGCATGCCGGGGCTGCTCGGGTCCACGCCGAGGTCGGCGCACAGGACGTCCAGCGCGCTGATCCCCGGACGCATCACGGCCGCGTGGCCCTCGCGGCGGGCGATCCGGACGGCGCGGTGGCTGGAGAGGACGAACACGCCCGGGTGGCCGTAGAAGACCGCCGCCACCCGCCGTCCGGCCCGGACGAAGTGCAGGATCGCCTCGGACATCTGCACGTACGTCAGATAGCGGTCCTTGGCGTCGTCGTAGAGGACGCCGAGGTCGTAGGAGTCGGGCCGCCAGGCCTTGATCCGCACCACCGTCACCGGGTCGGCGACGCAGTGGAAGACGTGGTCCGCCTCGCGCAGCAGCCGCTCGTCGGCGCGGGTGAACCCGGCCGCCTCGATGCCGGAGCCGAGGACGGTCAACTCGCCCTTGGGCGTGGCTGGTTCGGCGTGCCCACCGTCCAGCCCGGGGCGGTCCGGCCCGGGGGCGGCGGCGATGGCCCGGGCCAGCTCCGCCCAGCGGTCCTCGTGCTCGCGGCGGGTCGGGAAGCGGTCGAAGGGGCGGCCGTACGGGCGGTTCGGGTCCATCGGGCGGCGCCAGTCGGTGTCGGCGGCGTCAGGCGATATCGACGGCGAAGTCCATCTGGACGACCTGCGGCGGGGGATCCATCAGGCCCGGGGCGTCCACCTCGAAGTCCATCTGGGTGATCTGCGGCGCGGGCTCCGTCAGGATCGGGCTGTCCAGGTCGAAGTCCGTCCGGCCGACCTGGCGGAAGGGCCGGTCCTCGGCGGTGTCGGGGCCCAGCGTGAGATCGGCGTCCACGTCGATGTCGACGACGTCGAAGGCCAGGCTGCTTGCGGTCACGGTAGGCACTCGACAGTCACTCGTCCCCTCGGAGCCACGGGCGTTGGCGACTTCATGCTACTGAACACCAGTTCGCGCCGACAGCCCTCACGGGCGCCTCCGGTGCGCCAGCCGGCCGAGGCCCTGGTCGGGCGCGGTCAGCGGTCAGCGGGCCGACGACCGCGCCGCCCCGGCCGCGCGCTGGGCCCGCTGAGCCCGCTGAGCCCGCTGAGCCCGCTGAGCGAAGACGTCCTCCCGTCGGTCGGCGGTCTGGCGCAGGACGCGCTTACGGTCCCGGCCGGACAGCCGGTCGATGTACAGCTGCCCGTTCAGGTGATCGGTCTCGTGCTGGAGGCAGCGGGCGAAGTAGCCGGTCCCCTCGATGGTGACGGCGGCGCCGTACTGGTCGAAGCCGTGCACCACCACCTCGGCCGGGCGGGCGAGTTCGGCGCCGGCGCCGGGGACGGAGAGGCAGCCTTCGGTGTCCTCGATCAGCCGGCGGCCGGGCTCGCGGGGCTCGATGACCGGGTTGAGCACGTGGCCGACGTGCCGGACGCCCTGGTCGTCGCGGCAGTCGTAGACGAAGAGGCTCAGGTCCACGTCCACCTGGTTGGCCGCGAGCCCGCAGCCGTCGGCGACCTGCATGGTGGCGAACATGTCCTCGATGAGGCGGGCCAGCCGTTCGCTGCCGTAGTCCTCCCCGGTCGCCGGGCGGCAGGTGCGGCGGAGGATGTCCTCCCCCACCTCGGTGATCCGCAGGACGGTCGGGCGTTCACGCGGTTCGGACATCGGCGCTCCCTCGTCGACACCGTCGACACGACGGCGGGGATGACGGATTGTCATCGACTTTGCAAAGTAGCAGACTTTGCAAAGTGACCGAAGATGCCAGAGGCACCGAAGACACCGAAGACCTCGCCGCGCCCGCCGCCGGCGCCCTCCCCCAGCACCCCGTACGCACCGCGCTCCTCGGCCTCCTCTCCGAGAAGGCCGCCCTCACCTCCACCGAGGCCGCCGCCGCCACCGGCTACAGCTCCGGCCTGTGCTCCTTCCACCTCCGGCAGCTGGCCCGCCACGGCCTCATCGAGGAGGCCCCCGCCACCGACGGCCGCGCCCGCCCCTGGCGGCTCCCGCAGCAGCCCCACCAGCCCTCCGCGGCCGAAGAGTTCGGGGACCTCGCGCGCGGCCTGGAGGACGAGAGCTACCAGCGTTGGCTCGCCCGCCGCGACACGGCCCCGGCCGACTGGCGGCAGGACGAGGCGTTCAGCACCGTCCTCTACCTGACCCCCGCCGAACTGGCCGCCGTCGGCGAGGCCGTCCGCCAGGTGCTGGCCCGCTACCGCGACCGCGAGGCCGACCCGGCCGACCGCCCTGCCGGCGCCCGCCCAATCGCCGCCGTGGCCCGCCTCTTCCCGCTCCTCCCGGACGAGCACTGACGAGCACTGACGAGCGCTCACAAGCGCTGACGAGCACTGACGAGCAGGGCCACCTACAGACGGAGCAGGAAGTCGGCCGGACCGACTTCCTGCTCCGCGACCGTCGACTATCACGGGGAGTTCAAGGCCAGGCCGCCCGGCCGGCGGCCTGCCGCTCCCGCGCGCCTACCCGGCTCAGGCCCAGATGGAGAGGCGGGCCGTGTTCGGGGCGACATCACAGAAGTAGCTGACCGCCTCGCCCCGGGCCACGTAGGCCCGGCCCGCGGCGTCGCACGCGGCGCCGCTCGGGTACATGCCGACATAGACGTATCCGGTCGTCACGCTCGTGGATGCCTGAGCAGCCGGGGCGGCCATCAGCCCGCCCGCAGCCAGCAGTCCAGCAAGGGCCATGGTGGAAACCGCTTTGCGCATTGCCATGCCGGTGCCTTCTTCCCTCCAAGAGGAGCGCCGGAGTCCGCCCCCCGGCGCTTCGCGGTGATCCTCCTCCACTCCCGAACCCAAAGCAATGGTCAAGACCAAATGGTCGAGACCAATTTGGCAGTGCGTCAGCGGCGGCGTCCGGGCGGCACCCGGGCGGCGTCCGGGCGAGGGAAAAACCCGCTGGCGCACCGGCCCCACCGGCCTGCAAGCTGGCCCGATGCGCGTCAACGGCCCCCTCTGCACCCGCCAGTCCCTCGCCGCCGAGCTGCTTGCCGCCGGGGTCGAACCCGGCGGCACGCTGCTCGTGCACTCCTCGCTGCGCTCCCTCGGCTGGGTCTCCGGCGGGCCGGTCACCGTCGTCCAGGCCCTGCTCGACGCCCTCGGACCGACCGGCACCCTCGTCGTCCCCACCCACACCGGGGACAACTCCGACCCCGCCGGCTGGTCCAACCCGCCGGTGCCGGAGGCCTGGTGGCCCGACATCCGGGCGTCCTGGCCCGCGTACGACCCGCAGATGAGCCCCACCCTGGGAATGGGCGCCATCCCCGAGACCGTCCGGACCTGGCCCGGCGCCCGGCGCAGCGCCCACCCGCAGACCTCCTTCTCCGCCCTCGGCCCGGGCGCGGCCGAGACCACCGACGGACACGCCCTCGACTGCCTGCTCGGCGAGTCCAGCCCGCTCGCCCGACTGGAGGACCGCGACGCCCAGGTCCTGCTGCTGGGCGTCGACTTCGGCTCCTGCACCTGCTTCCACCTCGCCGAATACCGCGTCCCGGGCCCGAGCGAGGACATCTCCTTCGCCGCCCTCACCCCCGAGGGCCGCCAACGGCTCACCGTCCGCGACCGGGCCGTCTGCGCCGACGACTTCGCCGAACTCGGCACCGCCTTCGAGGCCGACCGCCCGAAGGCCGTCCGCCACGCCACGGTCGGCGCCGCCACCACCCGCCTCTTCCGCCTCCGCGACGCCGTCGCCTACGCGCAGCACTGGCTGCCCGAGCACCGGGCGTAGGACAGGACGTGTCCGATTTCAGGTCCGGGGCGTCTTCTCCCCGTGGACGGCGGTGTACTCGGCCGCCAGCCACGGCCCGAGGTCCTCGGTGAGCACCTTGAGGACGGTCGGGTCCGCCGTCGGCGTACGGGCCACGGTCGCCGCCAGACGCATCTGCTCGGCGCGTTCCGGGTAGTAACGGGCGAACGCCCCGGCGGACTCGGTGAGATCGCTGGTCCAACCACCCCACCGCGGCATCACCAGGGTGAAGCCCGTCCGCACGATCCGGCGGGCGACTGCGCGGCTGAGCGCCCGGCGCTCGGCGGGCGTACCGGCCGAGCCCGCCCGCTCGCGCCAGCGCGGGAGGGCAAGGGCGAGATCACCGTTGGTCTCGCGGGCGAGCGTGGAGGTGGGGCGGTAGCGGGGCAGTCCGGCGGCGAGGTCGTCACCGAGCAAAGGGGTGCACAGGCAGGCCACGAACCAGCCCAGGTCGTGACGTTCGAGCTCGCTCAGCAGCGTGTCGGCGCTGAACAGGAGGATTCCGACACCGTTGACCTGCGGGAAGGATGCGTCGAGCCGGGATTCGAGCGCACCGGCATCAGCCCGGTCGGCGGCGGAGGGCTCCTGCCTCAGGGCGAGCAGGAGATCGAGATCGGAGACCTCGGGGATCGCGGTGCCGCGCGGGATGCTGCCGTAGAGGTAGGCACTGTGCAGCCGGGGTCGGTCGAAGACCTCGGCGATCAGCGTGCGGGCGGCGACGACCACGGGTGCGAACGCCTGGGGCACCCGGCCCAACGAGCCCTCCCGTGCGATGAAGCCGTCGTCGTCCAGTCCCGCGCTCGTCATGGGGGTACTCTGCCGGTTCCCGCGCCCCCCGGGCGAGCCGATTTCGGACGCCGGGCACGGCCAATCGTCAACTCTCCGGCGATTACCGGGCATCATTCCAGGCACGGACGCGAGGGGAACGGCGTTGGACCCAGGGAACACCTCGCGCCACCGTCGCCGCACTCCGACGAGCACGCTCCCCGGAACGACGAGCCGCAGGACGGGGAGCAGGGCCGCGCACCGCGCGCGGGCCCGCGGAGGGGCGGCGCCCGTATGCGGCCTGCCCTCCGGAGGATGATCCCCATGCAGCCCGACCCTCAGCCCGCTTCTCAGCCCGCCCCGCAAGCCGCCCCGCAGGCCGTCAAGATCGGCCTCGGTCTGCCCCTCCAGGACCCCGTCCTGCTGTTCGAGTGGGCCCGGCGGGCCGACGCCGGCCCGTTCAGCACGCTGGGCCTGGCGGACCGGGTGGTGTTCGACAACCCCGAGCCGCTGGTGACGCTGGCCGCCCTGGCCGGCGCCACGTCCCGCGTCCGCCTGCAGACCGAGGTGCTGCTCGCGCCGCACCACGTCCCCGCGCTGCTCGCCAAGCAGACCGCCACCCTGGACCTGCTCTCCGGCGGGCGGTTCACGCTCGGCCTCGGCGTCGGCGGCCGGGAGGACGACTTCCTGGCCGCCGGCATCGACCCGCGCCGCCGGGGCCGGCTCCTGGACGAGCGGATGGCGGTGCTGCGCCGCCTCTGGGCCGGTGAGCCGTTCGGCGACGGGGTCGGCCCGGTCGGGCCCGCGCCGGTGACACCGGGCGGCCCCGAGGTGCTGTTCGGCGGCTTCGCCCCGGCCGCGCTGGACCGGGTCGGCCGGTTCGGGGACGGCTTCCTCGGCGCGGGGGTGCCGCCGGAGGCGATGGCCGGGCTGTTCCAGGACGTCGAGAAGTCCTGGCAGCGGCACGGCCGCGACGGCCGGCCCCGGCTGGTCGCCCAGGCGAACGCCGTCCTCGGCTCGGCGGAGACGGTCGAGCAGGCCCGGCGCAACATCCGTGCGTACTACGAGTCCAGCGGCCGTGCCGACCGGATGGAGGAGGGCCTGCTCACCACGCCGGAGGCGATCCGGGCCGCCGTGGCCGGCTTCACGGCCATCGGCGCGGACGAGGTGATGCTGTACTGCTGGTCCCCCGAGGTGGACCAGGTGGACCGCTTCGCCGAACTGCTGTTCCGGTAGCGGTCGCAGAGCCGGAGATCAGTGCGGGATGCCGGAGATCAGTGCGAGATGCCGGAGATCAGTGCGGGATGCCCGCGATCAGCTCCTGTGCGCCCTGCCGCTTGAGTGCCAGCGCCGTGGAGGTGCCGAGGTCCTCGGGGCTGAGCGCGCCGGCCCACTCGTGGGCGTCCAGCACCTGCTTGCCGTCCGGGCTGAAGACCCGGCCGCGCATCGACAGCCGGCCGTCCGGTTCGGCCTTGGCGTAGCCGGCGATCGGGCTGTTGCAGTGGCCCTGGAGGACGTGCAGGAACATCCGCTCGGCCGCCGCCTCGCGCCAGGTGTCGCGGTGGCCGAGCGCGGCGACCGCGTCGACGGTGACGACGTCGTCCTCGCGGCACTGCAGGACGAGGATGCCGGCGCCGACCGGCGGGCACATCGCGTCGAGGTCCAGGATCTCGGTGATCCGCGCCTGCTCGCCGATCCGCTCCAGCCCGGAGACGGCGAGCAGCAGCGCGTCGGCCTCCCCGGCGGCCAGCTTGGCCAGCCGGCTGTTGGCGTTGCCGCGGATCGGCACGCACACCAGGTGCGGGTGGGAGGCGGCGAGTTGGGCGACCCGGCGAACGGAGGAGGTGCCGATCCGGGTGCCGGGCGGCAGTTCGGCGAGGGTCAGGCCGCCGGGGTGGACGAGGGCGTCGCGGATGTCGTCGCGGCGCAGGTAGGCGGCGAAGACGGTGCCGGCGGGCAGCGGGCGGTCGGCGGGCACGTCCTTGAGGCAGTGCACGGCGACGTCGGCCTCCCCGGCGAGCAGCGCGGCGTCGACCTCCTTGGTGAACGCGCCCTTGCCGCCGAGCCGGGCGAGGTCGCCCATCCAGCGGTCGCCGGAGGTGGTGACCGGCACCACCTCGGTGCGCAGGCCCGGGTGCAGGGCGGCGAGTTCGGCGCGGACCCGCTCGACCTGGGCGAGCGCCATGGGCGAGGAGCGGGAGACGATGCGGATCAGCTCAGCGGTGGCCATGGCGCGATGATAGGCGCTCGACCGCCGGGCCTTGACCCGGCGTCAGCCATGCGGCCGAAGGCCCGCCGGACGGCACCCGGACGGCCGGGCGACGAACCGCCCGGCCGGCCGTGCGCTGCCCGCGGGCCGGCCGCGGGCCGCCCCCGCTCACTCGTTGTGCAGCACCTCGGCGATCGGCAGCCGGGCCGCCGAGCGGGCCGGGACGAGGGCGCCGAGGACGGCGATCGCGACGCCCGCCAGTGCGAGCCCGGCGAGCAACGGGGCGCCCCAGACGTCGATCATGTGCTCCGGGAAGGCCAGGATCCGGACGTTCTCGGCGATCAGCCGGTGCACCACGATCCCGACCGGGATGCCGATGACACCGCTGAGCGCGCCCTGCCAGGCCACCGAGGTGACCGTCATCGCGACGACCTGGCGGGGCGTCATGCCGATGGACTTCAGCATGCCGATGTCCCGGCGGCGCTCGCGGATGGTGAGCAGCAGGGTGTTGAAGACGCCGAGCGAGGCGACCACCGACAGCAGGACGGTGAAGACCGTGCTGAAGGTCTGGATCGCGACGACGGGCCCCACCGAACTCGCGGTGACCACCGAGGGCGTCAGGCTCGGGTCGGCGTCCGTGACCGCCTTCCGGTAGGCCGCGGTGTCGGCGCCGTCGGCGAGCCGCACGTCGTACTCGACCGTGTGCGGGTCGGGGGTGAGTTCGGCCCGGGTGGCGTCGTTGGAGGTGATCGCGTTCGCGTTGCCCTGGATCTCCTCGCCGACGATGGTGACGGCCAGCTGCCGGCCCTCCAGGCTCAGGGTGATCCGGTCGCCGAGCTTGAGCCCGCGCTGGTCGAGGAAGGCCGGCCCGGCCTGGACCTCGTCCGGCCCGGTCGCCGGGCGGCCCTTGACCACCCGCAGCCACCTGGTGGCGGCGATGTCGTCGCCGCCGTAGAAGTCCATGAAGACGGGCTGGGTGTGGCCGACCACGCCCACCCGGACCAGCCCCCGGGTGACGACCTGCGCGGCTCCGGGGGTGGCGCGCAGCATCGCCTCGGTCTGGGCCGGGGTCAGCCGCGGCTCGGCCAGGTTGCTCTGGAAGTGGCCGGTCTGCACGTTGACGTGGGTCTTGTCGTCGGCCGGGGCCATGCTCCTGGCCAGGGTGCTGCTCAGGCCGGTGGTGACCGTCACGGTGACCACGCCGAGCACGATCGCCGCCATGGTCAGCGCCGTCCGGCCCGGGCGGGCGAAGGGCTGGCCGAGGCCGAGGCTGACGGCGCGCGGCAGCCGGGTGCCGCTCAGCCGGCGCTGGACCTTCAGCCCGCGCCCGGTGCGCGGCGCGCTGCCGGCCGAGATCGCCTGGGCGGCGGAGAGCCGGTGGGCGCGCGAGGCCGGGACGAACGCGGCGGCGACGACCAGCAGCGGGACGCCGACCAGGGTGGCGGCGGGCAGCCAGCCGGCCGGCTCGATCACGGCGGTGCCGGTCGAGATGCCGCTGAAGGCGGTCTCCAGGATCGGGTACGCCCCCGCCCAGCCGGCCGCCGTCCCGAGGACCGTGCCGGCGACCGCGGGCACCGAGACCATGGTCAGGTAGACCGTGACCACCTGGCGCGGGGTGAAGCCGATCGACTTCAGCACGCCGATGTGCCGGTAGCCGGAGACCACCGCGCCGCTCACCACGTTGCCGACGATCAGCGCGGCGACGACCAGGCCGAGCACGCCGAAGACCGTCATCAGCGGGAGGTAGGCGTCGGCGCCGGCGGAGAAGGCCTGCTTGAGCACCAGGTACGACTGCGTGCTGGCGAGCGCGTCCTCGGACAGGCCCTCGGTGGCCGCGCCGAGGGAGGCCGTCACCTGCTGCTCGGTGTCCGCGTCGGCGAAGCGGTAGAGCATCTGGCGGCCGGTGGGGTGCAGGGCCGCCGCCTGCTCGGGGACGACCCAGCCGCCGGCGGACTGGCTCATGCTGCCGGCGAAGCCGACGATGGTGAGCTTCAGCCCGGTGGCGGTGGTGAGCGAGGTGCCGAGGAACCTCGTCGCGGCGCCGCCGCCCGGTTGCTGGATGACCACCTCGCCGGGCGCCGTGGCCCAGCGGCCGCCCAGCAGCCGCAACCGGTCCACCGGCCCGGCCGGATCGGCCCGGCCGACCAGGGTCAGCGGGCCCGGCGGGCGACCGACCCAGTCGGTGGGGATCTCCACCACGGCCTGGTCGAACGGCCCGGCGGCGGCCTCGACGCCCGGCCGGTGGGCGGTGGCGGCCAGCTGCTCCGCCGAGGCCCTGGCCGGGTCGAAGGCCGCGACGACGTGGGCGCCGCGCTCGGCGGCGAAGGCGTCGTCGAAGGGGGCCCGGGCGGCGCTGATCACCGCGAGGGCGAGCAGCACGGTCGTGGTGGAGCAGAAGACGACCAGGCCGATCACGAAGGTCTGCACCCGGCGGCGCTTCACGGCCGCCCGGGACGCCCGCCACACGGCGCCGGTCATGCGGACGCCTCCAGGGCCCGCTCGCGCGCCACCTTGCCGTCCGCGACCTCGACCAGGCGGCTGGCGCAGCGGGTGGCCAGGTCGGGGTCGTGGGTGACGATCAGCAGGGTCTGGCCGATCTGGTTAAGGTCGATCAGCAGGTCCATCACCTGCTCGCCGGAGCGGCTGTCCAGTGCGCCGGTCGGCTCGTCCGCGAGCAGCAGCGCCGGGCGGTTCATCAGGGCCCGGGCCACCGCGACCCGCTGGCGCTCGCCGCCGCTGAGTGCGGCCGGGTAGGTGTCCTTGCGGTGCGCGACGCCGAGTTCGTCCAGCAGTTCCAGGGCGCGGCGGCGCGCCTGGCGGGCCGTGGTGCCGGTCAGCTGGGCGGCCAGGGCGACGTTGTCGAGGGCGGGCAGGTCGTCGATCAGGTTGAAGAACTGGAAGATCATGCCGATGTGGCGGCGGCGGAACAGGGCCAGGCCGGTCTCGTTCAGCCGCCCGAGGTCCTGGCCGTGCACCCGGACGGTGCCGGAGGTCGGCCGGTCCAGCCCGGCGACCATGTTCAGCAGGGTGGACTTGCCGCACCCGGAGGGGCCCATCACGGCGACCGCCTCGCCCGCCCGGATCCGCAGGTCGACGCCGTCGAGCGCCTTGGCGTCGCCGAACTCCTTGTGGACCCCGGACAGCTCGACGACGGTCTGCGCGTCGTCCGGCGGGGTGGTCCCGTCGTGGTCGTTGCTCATGGTGGACGACGGTAGGCGCGGGCCCCCGGGCCCGGCGTCCCACCCGGGGTGTAGCCGGGGCGGCCGTAGTACCCGGGATGTACGCGGGCGGCACCCCCGGATGATGTCGATCATGGCCTGGACTGGGAAACTGGCGGCGTGTGGGGAACGGGGACGAACTGGGCCGCCGTAGCGGTGGCGAGTGCAGCGGTGGCGGGTACGGCGGTCGCGGCGGCCGGCTGGCTGGGCGTCGCGCTCGCCCGGGCGCGGCGGCTGCACCGGGCGGCCATCGGCGAGCGCGGCTGGCTGCTGGAACGGGAGCGGGAGAGCGCCGCCCGTACCGCCGTGGAAGCCGAACGGGCGCGCATCGCAGCAGAGTTGCACGACATCGTCAGCCACAACGTGAGTCTGATGGTGGTCCAGGCCGGGGCCGCGCGCGAGGTGATCGCCACCATGCCCGGGGAGGCGGCGGCGGCGATGGGCGCCGTCGAGGCCGCCGGGCGCGACGCGATGACCGAGCTGCGGCACCTGCTCGGACTGCTCGCCCCGGCCGCCGACGGCACCGGGGAGGAGGCGGACGGTTTCGCGCCGCAGCCCAGCCTGAGCCGCCTCGGGCCGCTGATCGACCGGTTCGCCTTCGCCGGGCTGCCGGTGGAGGTGCGGATCTCGGGCGAGCCGAGACCGCTGCCCGGCGGCGTCGACGTGACGGCGTACCGGATCATCCAGGAGGCGCTGACCAACGCGCTCAAACACGGGGACGGGGTGACGGCCGAGGTGACGGTGCGCTACGCGGACCACTACCTGCGGGTGGAAGTGCTCAACAGCGGGCCGAGCGTGCTGGCGGGCGCCCACGCCGCGCCCGCGCGGCCCGCCGATGCCGCGCCCGCGCAGCCCGCCCGGCCGGCCGACGGCGCCGGGCGCGGGCTGCTCGGCCTGCGCGAGCGCGTCGCCGTGTACGGCGGCGACCTCGACGCCCGGCGCCGGCTCGGCGGCGGCTACCGGGTCCGCGCCCGCATCCCGCTGGACCGGCCGTGACCGGGGCCGAGGCGGAGCGGGGGCCGGAGCAGCAGCCGGAGCGGGAGCGCCGCCCCCGGGTGGTGATCGCCGACGACCAGGAACTCGTCCGCACCGGCTTCCGGATGATCCTCACCGCGCGCGGCATCGACGTGGTCGCCGAGGCCGCCGACGGCGCCGAGGCGGTGGCGGCCGCCGTCGCGCACCGGCCGGACGTCGCGCTGCTGGACATCCGGATGCCCGGCATGGACGGCCTGGAGGCCGCCCGCCGGATCCTCGCCCGGGCGCCCGGCTGCCGGGTGATCATGCTGACCACCTTCGACCTCGACCACTACGTCTACGCCGCCCTCGCCGCCGGGGCCAGCGGCTTCCTGCTCAAGGACGTCACCTCCGCCCATCTCGCCGCCGCCGTGCGCCTGGTGGACACCGGGGACGCCCTGCTCGCCCCCTCGATCACCCGGCGGCTGGTCGAACGCTTCGCGGCCGGCGCCCCGCGTCCCGCCCCCGGCGCCGACGGCCCGCCGCTGCACCGCAACCTCGCCCCGCTCACCCCGCGCGAGGCGGAGGTGCTGGCGTTGCTCGGACGCGGGCTGTCCAACACCGAGTTGGCGGCCGAACTGACGCTCAGCGAGTCGACGGTGAAGACGCACGTCGCCCGGATCTTCGCCAAGCTCGACCTGCGCGACCGGGCCCAGGCGGTCGTCCTCGCGTACGAGACCGGGTTGGTCTCGCCGGGAGGCGGTTCCGATTGACGTCCAGTCAACTCCCTTGATTCGCATGACAATCAGCTATCTAACTCGTTAGAGCTAACTCCCGGTCTGATTCACATTTTTGCCAGTTCATGGGGGAACATCTCTCTGTCCGCGCCCGAACGAGAAATGACCGTTCGGGCGGCATTTCCAAGACATTTGGACAGGCCCGTGACTACCTCCGCCCCCGTGTGGGACTGCCCCTTCAACCACACCGACGGCCTGGAGTTCGACCCGCTCCTCAAGCGGCTGCTCACCGAGGCCCCGATCGCCAGGATCCGACTGCCGCACGGCGAGGGCGAGGCCTGGCTGGCCACCCGCTACGAGGACGTCCGGATCGTCACCACCGACCGGCGGTTCAGCCGCGCCGCCGGCATCGGGCGCGACCTGCCCCGGATGACGCCCGCCCCGATCGCCCAGGCCGAGGCGATCAACCTGATGGACCCGCCGGCCCACAACCGGCTGCGCCGCCTCGTCGCCCAGGGCTTCACCAACCGCCAGGTCGAGCGGATGCGCCCGGCCACCCAGCGGATCGTCGACGGCTACCTCGACGAGATGGCCGAACACGGCTCCCCCGCCGACCTGGTGCACTTCCTCTCCAGCCGGCTCCCGCTCACCACCATCTGCGAGCTGCTGGACATCCCCGAGCAGGACCGCGCCGAACTGCGCGGCCACGCCGTCGCCATGATGACGATGGGCCCCGGCAGCCGGGCCGGCCAGGAAGCCGCCAAGGCCGCGCTGCGCGGCTACTTCACCGAGCTGACCGCCGCCCGCCGCGCCCACCCCGGCGAGGACCTGATCAGCTCCCTCGCCACCGCCCGCGACGGCGACGAACTGCTGGACGACCAGGAGCTGGCCGTCATGGCGATGGTCCTGCTGGTCACCGGCCACGACACCAGCACCTACCAGCTCAGCAACATCACCTACACCCTGCTCACCCACCCCGAACAGCTCGCCAAGCTGCGCGCCCAGCCCGAACTGCTGCCGCGCGGGCTGGAGGAGCTGCTGCGCTTCATCCCGTTCCGCCAGGGCGTCGGCATCGCCCGGGTCGCCACCGAGGACGTCGAGCTGGGCGGCGTGCTGATCCGGGCCGGCGAGGCCGTCCACGTCTCCTACCTCACCGCCAACCGCGACCCGGCGATGTACGAGCGCCCCGACGAACTCGACCTCGACCGCGGCGCCCCCACCCACATGGCCTTCGGCCACGGCCAGCACCACTGCCTCGGCGCGCACCTGGCCCGGATGGAGCTCCAGGTCGCCATCGGCACCCTGCTGCGGCGATTCCCCGGCCTGCGGCTCGCCGTCCCGCCGTCCGAACTCGACTGGCACACCGGGTCGATCTGGCGCTACCCCCGCACCCTGCCGCTCGCCTGGTGACCTCCTCCCCGCGCCGCCGCCTCCGCCACGGAGCACCGCACGGCGCCCGTCCGACGCATCCGTAGGCCGCCTGCCCGGGCCGCTCGCCAGCCCGCCCGGCCAGGCCACCCAGGGGAGACCCGCACCATGGCAACACTCTGCCGCCCTGCCGTCGCCGTACCCGAGAACGTCATCACCCTCGACCAGACCCTCGACCTGGCCCGCAGCCTGCACGCCGGCCACCCGCAACTCGGCCTCGCCCTGCGGCTGATCGAGAACACCGGGGTGCGGACCAGGCACCTGGTCCAGCCGATCGAGCAGACCCTCACCCACCCGGGCTTCACCGCCCGCAACGCGGTCTACGAGCGGGAGGCCAAGCTCCGCGTCCCCGAGGTGGTCGAACGGGCGCTGGGGTACGCCGAGTTGGGCGCCCGGGACATCGACCTGATCATCTACGTGTCCTGCACCGGCTTCATGATGCCGTCGCTGACCGCCTGGCTGATCAACGCCCTGGGCTTCCGCTCCGACACCCGCCAGATGCCGATCGCCCAGCTCGGCTGCGCGGCCGGCGGCGCCGCCGTCAACCGCGCGCACGACTTCTGCCGCGCCTACCCGGGCGCCAACGTGCTGATCGTCTCCTGCGAGTTCTGCTCGCTCTGCTACCAGCCGACCGACCTCGGTGTCGGCTCGCTGCTCTCCAACGGCCTGTTCGGGGACGCCGTCGCCGCCGTGGTGATGCGCGGACACGGCGGCACCGGCGTGCACGTCGAGCGCAACGGCTCGCACCTCGTCCCGGACACCGAGAACTGGATCTCCTACGGGGTCAAGGACACCGGGTTCCACTTCCAGCTGGACAAGCGGGTGCCCGGCACCATGGAGATGCTCGCCCCGGCGCTGCGCGGCCTGGCCGTCGAACACGGCTGGGACGTCTCCGGGTTGGGCTTCTACATCGTGCACGCCGGCGGCCCGCGCATCCTCGACGACCTCTGCCACTTCCTCAACCTGGAGCCGGCCACCTTCCGGTACAGCCGCGCGACGCTGACCGAGCGCGGCAACATCGCCAGCGCCGTCGTCTTCGACGCGCTCGCACGGCTGTTCGCCGACGGCGGCGTGGCCGACGGCACCACCGGCCTGATCGCCGGTTTCGGGCCGGGCATCACCGCCGAGATCTCGCTGGGGAGTTGGGTCGGCGAGCCGGTCGAGGCCGCCCGCCGCCGGCCGCGGGCCATCTCCACCTCGGACATCACACTCGTCCATCCGAGCGCCCCCCGGCGTTTCCCGGCCGGCACTACGATCACCGAATGACTGACACCACGCACCAGGCGGACACCGACGACAGATCCGCCGAACTCGCCACCCTCTTCCCCGCGTTGCACGCCCCGCAGTACTGGACCTGGGGCCGGTACGACGCGCTGTTCTCCACCGTGCTGCCGCCGGACGAGCTGGTGACCAACATCCACCTGGTGGGCTTCGCGGACGACAAGGTGGTCCTCTGCCGGGACGACCGGGACCACTGGTTCCTGCCCGGCGGCACCCGGGAGCAGGACGAGAGCATCGCCACCTGCCTGGCGCGCGAGCTGCGCGAGGAGGCCGGCGCCCGGCTGCTCGGCGAGCCGGACTGGCTCGGCGCGCACCGCTGCCGCACCGAGGACCCGACGCCGTACCGGCCGTGGCAGCCGCACCCGGAGAAGGCGTGGCTGTGGGGCTGGGCGGAGGTCACGGTGGACTCGACGCCGACCAACCCGGCGGACGGCGAGCAGGTGGTCGAGGTGCGGGCGGTGCCGGCGGACGAGGCGCAGCGGCTGCTGCTGGCCGGGCACGACGCCTGGTGGGGCGAGCTGATCGGGCTGGCCGTGGAGCTGCGGCGGCGGGCCGGGCGGGGCTGATCCCCCGCCCCTCCGAGCCCCCGCTCCGAGATATTCCCGCCGGGCCGGAAGACCACTGGAACGGCCGAACAACAGAGAGCATTGTCCGTTTTGCGATGATATGACTCGGCCATGGACACCAACATGCTGGCCGTGGACTACCCGGTGCTCAACATCTTCTGGACGATGCTGGAGCTGTTCCTCTGGATCCTCTGGTTCTTCCTGCTGTTCAAGATCATCACGGACATCTTCCGCAGCCACGACCTGGGCGGCTGGGCCAAGGCCGGCTGGCTGCTCCTGGTGATCGTGCTGCCGCTGATCGGTGTGCTGGCCTACGTGATCGCCCGCGGGAAGTCGATGAGCGAGCGGGACGCCGCCCAGGTCCGGCAGAGCGAGGCCGCCGTCAAGGCCTACATCCGGGAGGCGGCCGGAACCGGCACACCCGGGGGCGGCGGCAGCCACGTCGACGACCTGGCGAGACTGGCGGACCTGAAGGAGAAGGGCGCCATCTCCGAGGAGGAGTACCAGAAGGCCAAGGACAAGCTCCTGGCCTGACCCGGCCCGACCCGACCCGCACGGCGGCCGGGGCCGGCGGACGCGCAGACGTCCCCCGGCCCCGGCCGCGGCGATAAGCCGCTCAGCACCTCAGCACCTCAGCCGCTCAGCACCTCAGCCGCTCAGCGCCTCAACCGCTCAGCGCCGCCCGGAGCGGCGGTCACCCGAGGCGTCGCCGCCGGTCAGGCCCGCCCGGCGCAGCGCGTCCGCCATCGCGCTGTTCGCCAGCGGCGCGCCGCCGCCCGAACCGCCCGAACCGCCGGAGCCGCCGCCCTGGCCGCGCCGGTCCTGGCCGCCGCCCCGGCGCTCCTGGCGCGGCGGGCGGGCCTGCCGGTCGCCGCGCTCGCCGCCCCGGCCACGGTCGCCACCACGCTCGCCGCGCTCGCCCCGGTCACCGCGGTCGCCGCCCCGGTCGCGACCGACCTCGTCGTCCAGCCGCAGGGTCAGCCCGATGCGCTTGCGCGGCACGTCCACCGAGACGACCCGGACCTTCACGATGTCACCCGGCTTGACCACCTCGCGCGGATCCTTGACGAAGGTCCTCGACAGCGCCGAGACGTGCACCAGCCCGTCCTGGTGGACGCCCACGTCGACGAAGGCGCCGAACGCGGCCACATTGGTGACCACGCCCTCCAGCACCATCCCGACCTCCAGGTCGCCGATCTTGTCGACGCCCTCCTTGAAGGTCGCGGTGCGGAACGCCGGGCGCGGGTCGCGGCCGGGCTTGTCCAGCTCGCCGAGGATGTCGGTGACGGTCGGAATGCCGAAGACCTCGTCGGCGAAGTCGCCCGGTCGCAGGGCCCGCAGCCGTTCGCCGTTGCCGATCAGCCCGCTCAGCTCCCCGCCGGTGGACGCCAGGATCCGGCGCACCACCGGGTACGCCTCGGGGTGCACGCTGGAGGCGTCCAGCGGGTCGTCGCCGTCGGGGATGCGCAGGAAGCCCGCGCACTGCTCGAAGGCCTTCGGGCCCAGCCGGGAGACGTTCTTGAGCTGCCGGCGGGTGCGGAACGGGCCGTTGGCGTCGCGGTGGGCCACGATGTTGTCGGCGAGCGTGCCGGTGATGCCGGAGACCCGGGTGAGCAGCGGCGCCGAGGCGGTGTTGACGTCCACGCCCACGGCGTTGACGCAGTCCTCGACCACCGCGTCCAGCGAGCGGGAGAGCTTCACCTCGCTCAGGTCGTGCTGGTACTGGCCGACCCCGATCGACTTCGGGTCGATCTTGACCAGTTCGGCCAGCGGGTCCTGGAGGCGGCGGGCGATCGAGACCGCGCCGCGGATCGACACGTCCAGCTCCGGCAGCTCCTGCGAGGCGAAGGCGGAGGCCGAGTAGACCGAGGCGCCCGCCTCGCTGACCATCGCCTTGGTGAGCTTCAGCTCGGGGTGGCGCTTGAGCAGGTCCTCGGCGAGCTTGTCCGTCTCCCGGGAGGCGGTGCCGTTGCCGATCGCCACCAGGTCGACGTCGTGCTTCTTCGCCAGCGCGGCCAGGGTGGCGAGCGCGGCGTCCCACTTGTTGGCGGGCTGGTGCGGGTAGATCGTGTCGTACGCGACGACCTTGCCGGTGGCGTCCACCACCGCGACCTTCACCCCCGTCCGGAAGCCCGGGTCCAGGCCCATGGTGGCGCGGGTGCCGGCCGGCGCGGCCAGCAGCAGATCGCGCAGGTTGGCGGCGAAGACGCGCACCGCCTCCTCCTCCGCCTCGGCCCGCAGCCGCGACCGCAGGTCGATGCCGAGCCGGACCAGGACGCGGGTGCGCCAGGCCCAACGGACGGTGTCGCCCAGCCACTTGTCGGCCGGGCGGCCGTGGTCGGCGATGCCGAAGCGGGCGGCGATCCGCCGCTCGTAGTCGTTCTCGCCGGGCAGATCGCCCTCCTCGCCGTCGTACGGCGAGAGGTCGAGGTCCAGCACCTCCTCCTTCTCGCCGCGCAGCATCGCCAGGATGCGGTGCGAGGGGAGCTTGGTGTACGGCTCGGCGAAGTCGAAGTAGTCGGCGAACTTGGCGCCGTCCTGCTCCTTGCCGTCACGCACGGTGGCCACCAGGCGGCCCCTGGTCCACATCCGCTCGCGCAGCGAACCGACCAGGTCGGCGTCCTCGCCGAAGCGCTCCACCAGGATCGCCCGGGCGCCCTCCAGCGCGGCGGCCGGCTCGGCGACGGACTCGTTCAGGAACCGGGCGGCCAGCGCCGCCGGATCCTGCGAGGGATCGGCGAGCAGCGTCTCGGCGAGCGGCTCCAGGCCCGCCTCGCGGGCGATCTGCGCCTTGGTGCGCCGCTTCGGCTTGAACGGCAGGTAGATGTCCTCCAGCCGGGCCTTGGAATCGGCGGCCAGCACCTGCGCGCGCAGCGCGTCGTCCAGCTTGCCCTGGGCCTCGATCGACTCCAGGACGGCCGCCCGGCGCTCCTCCAGCTCCCGCAGGTAGCGCAGCCGCTCCTCCAGGGTGCGCAGCTGGGCGTCGTCCAGGGAGCCGGTGACCTCCTTGCGGTAGCGGGCCACGAAGGGCACGGTCGCGCCGCCGTCGAGCAGCTCGACCGCGGACTTCACCTGCCCGTCGCGAACGCCCAGTTCCTCGGCGATCTTGCGCTCGATCGCCTGCTGGGCCTGCCGGGCCACCTGTTCGACTGGCGTGGTCACGAAGCCGGTCACCTTCTCCTTCAGTGCTTTCGCCGTACGCCCTGCATTCTGGCAGGTACCGGGGACAGCTCCCGGCCGCACCCGGGGCGCCCGGGCGTGGCGCCCTCCGCCCGCGGCCCCAACCAGACTCAAGCAGTGCCCCGTTGCGCTTTCCTACGCTGACGCGCATGGACACCTCCCCCGCACTGGACGCCTCCCGCGCGCCGGACGCCGCCGCCCGGCTGAGCGAACTCGCCGCCGCCAAGTACCTGCTGTTCACCACCCACCGCAAGAACGGCACCCCCGTGCCCACCCCGGTCTGGGTGGCGCGCGACGGCGACGCGCTGGTCTTCACCACCGTCACCCGCACCGGCAAGGTCAAGCGGCTGCGCAACCGCTCCGACGTGCTGGTCGGGCCGAGCGACATCCGCGGCACCCTGCTCGGCGAGCAGGTCCCGGCCACCGCCGTCCTCGACCCCGGCCGCGCGCCCGCCTACCGGAAGCTGCTGCGCCGCAAGTACGGGCTGCTGTGCGCGATCGCGCTGACCGCGAACGTGCTGCGCTTCGGCAGGGGCGGGACGATCGGCGTGCGGGTCACGCTGAGCTGAGGCCGGCCGTACGCATTCCGGGAATCCGCTGAAGGGCACCGATCCGCGCTGTACGCTGCCGGGCATGTGCGCTGCCACCCGGATGCACCCCGACGGACTGGTCATCGACGCGGCCCTGGTACGGCGGTTGATCTCCGCCCAGTTCCCGGACTGGGTCGGGCTGCCGGTCACGCCGGTCCCCTCCACCGGGACGGACAACGCGATGTTCCGCCTCGGGCCCGAACTCGCCGTCCGGCTACCCCGGGTGGAATGGGCGGCCGGGGACGTCCGCCGCGAGAAGCAGTGGCTGCCCGCGCTGGCCCCCCGACTGCCGCGGCCGATACCCGCCCCGCTCGCGGTCGGCCGACCCGCCGCCGGCTACCCCTGGGAGTGGTCGGTGCTCCGCTGGTTCGAGGGCGCCAACCCGGTCGTCGGCGCCCTCGCCGCTCCCGGCGCGCTCGCCCGTGACCTCGCCGCCTTCGTCAACGCCCTGCGCGCCGTCAACCCGGCCGGCGGCCCGGCGGGCCACCGCAGCGTCCCGCTCGCCTCCCGCGACGGCGCCACCCGCGCGGCCATCGCCCAACTCGCCGGAGCGGTCGACACCCACGCCGCAACCGCCCTGTGGGACAAGGCGCTTCGCCTCTCCGAGTACGCCGGCCCGCCCTCCTGGATGCACGGCGACCTCACCCCCGGGAACCTCCTGCTCGACCGGTCCGGCCGGCTCGGCGCCGTCCTCGACTTCGGCCTGATGGGCGTCGGCGACCCCACCGCCGACCTGATCGTCGCCTGGAACCTGCTGCCCTCCTCGGCCCGCCCCGCCTTCCGCGCCGCACTCCACGCCGATGACGCCACGTGGGCCCGCGGCCGCGCCTGGGCCTTCTCCATCGCGCTGGTGACGATCCCCTACTACCGTCACACCAATCCGGGCCTCACCGCCAACGCCCGTCACGTCGTCCGCGAGGTGCTCGCCGACCGCAGCACCTGACCGACCCCGCTGCCGACCGGGCCCTGATGCTGACCGCGCACCGCCGCCTGACCAGCGGGGCGGCACTCCCGTCGGCACCGTCGGCGGCCGTTGCTATGGTTCTCCCCGCCACTACGGGTAGGGGGACGACTTGGCACGCAGAAGCAGTGTGATCGACGTCAGAGTCAGCCGGCGGGTGCTGTGGGTGGGCGGCGACGCCTATCCGCTCCACAACATCGCCCGGGCCCGGCGGTTCCAGCTGCTGCCGCCCAAGCGCGCGCGGGTGATCATCCGGTTCGCCCGGCAGGTGATCGGCCTGCTGGTGGCCACCGCCCTCCTCGGTTCGCTGCTCGGGCGCGGCGCGAACCAGGAGACGACCAAGAACGTGATCGGCCTGGTGGCGCTCGCGCTCTTCGCGGCCAGCCTCTACCGGCTGGTCAAGCGGCTGCAGATGCGCACGGTCTACCAGCTGATCATCGAGACCTCCAGCTCCTCGAACACGGCGGTGGTCAGCCACGACGCCCAGCAGGTCGGCAACCTGATCCAGCTGATCATGGAAGCGATCGACAACCCGCTGGCCGAGTTCGCGCTCCAGGTGGAGAACGTCCACATCGGCGACCAGATCAACCAGTACGGCGACCACAACACCGGGAAGAAGGTCAGTCTGTGAGCGGCGGCATCCACTTCGGGGACTCGGTCACCCAGCACGGCGACCACAACATCGGCATCATCAAGCACCAGGGCCCGGCCGACCCGCAGGCCGCGATGCGTGAACTCATCGCCGCCGTAGGCCAGTTGCGCGAGCAGGTGCCGGCCGAGGACCGCGAGGTGCTGGACGAGTCGCTGGCGGACCTCGGCGGCGGGCAGGCCACCCCGCCCGCCACCCTGCGCCGCGCCCTGCGCAACATCTCCGGAGTCGCCGCCCTCGCCGCCGCCGGCGCCCCGGTGGTGGAGTCGATCCGCCGCATCCTGGACTCGCTGAGCTCCTGAGCTCCTGAGCACCCGAGCAGCAGATGGCGGGCAGCAGGCGGCACCCTACCGGGGGTAAATATCATACCGGGTCAGAAATCTGCCCGGGTCAAGACCTGCTGCTAGCCTGACGCCATGAGCGGACTGCGGGAACGGAAGAAGGAACGGACGCGGCGGGCGATCTCCGAGGCCGCGATCGCGCTCTTCCTGGAGCGCGGCTTCGACCCGGTCCCGGTGGCGGACGTCGCGGCCGCCGCCGAGGTGTCGAAGCCGACGCTGTTCAGCTACTTCTCCACCAAGGAGGACCTGGTCGTCCACCGCTTCGCCGACCACCAGGACCAGGCCGCCGGCGTGGTCCGCGGCCGGGCGGCCGGCGAAACGGTGCTGGCCGCCCTGCACCGGGACTTCCTGGACGGGCTCGCCCGGCGCGACCCCGTCACCGGGCTCAACGACGACCCCCGGGTCCTGGCGTTCAGCGATCTGGTGTACTCCACGCCGAGCCTGAAGGCCCGGAGCGCCGAATACCTCGCCCGCGCCGAACAGTCCCTCGCCCGGGCGTTGCACGAGGCCCCCGACCTGGCCCCGCCCCGGTGCCTCACCGCCCCCCTCCTCGCCGCCCAGGTCACCGCCACCCAGCGGGTCCTCGCCGAACACAACTGGCACCGGATCCGGGACGACGGCCAGACCGCCGACGAACTCCACTTCGAGGCCACCACCAACGCCGACCGCGCCTTCGAACTCCTCACCGCCGGCTACGAAGGCGCCGGGCACCCGGGCCCCACCGGGCGCTGAGGCCCCACCCAGCACGGAGGCCCCACCGGGCACCCGGGCACCACTGGTTAGAGTGCCGTGCATGACAACGCGTCAGCTCACCTTCGAACGGCTGCACAACTTCCGCGACCTGGGCGGCTACCCCGCCGCCGACGGCCGGTCCGTCCGCCGGGGCCTGCTCTACCGCTCCGACTCGCTCGGCAAGCTCACCTCGCCCGCCGACCTCGACCGGCTCCAGGCCCTCGGCGTGCGCACCGTGATCGACCTCCGCTACCCCTGGGAGATCGCCGCCAAGGGCCGGGTGCCCGACTACGAAGGGCTCGTCTACCACAACCTCTCGATCGAGCACCGCACCTACGACCAGGCCGAGATCGACCCGGACGTCGACCCCTGGCGCTACCTCGCCGACCGCTTCGCCGAGGTCACCGAGGACGGGGTGGAGGAGATCCGCGAGGCCCTGGAGGTGATCGCCGCCGCCGAGGAGCCCGTGGTCTTCCACTGCGCCTCCGGCAAGGACCGCACCGGGCTCATCGCCGCCCTCGTCCTCACCCTGCTCGGCGTCTCCGAGGACGACATCGCCGCCGACTTCGCCCTCACCGAGCTGGCCACACCGCACCTCGTCGCCGAATGGCACGCCGCCCACCCCGGCCGCACCCTCCGCTGGCCCGGCTACGGACGCGCCCCCGAGACGGTCATCCGCCTCGCCCTCGCCGACCTCACCGCCCGCCACGGCTCGGTCGAGGACTACGCCACCGGCACCCTCGGCTTCTCCCCCGCCCGGACAGCCGCCCTCCGCTCCCGCCTGCTCACGACCTGACCTCGCCCGACGGACCGTCAACGGCCAAGACGGTGAAGGGAGTTCACTCGAACACAGTTTGACCTAAACATGTCATGTCGCGTTGCCCCCGCCTCCGCCGCGCTGCCACGATCGGGCCACTGCCCAGACGAACCAACGGGAGAAAAACCATGAGGATGCGTTCCGTTCTGCCCGTCGCCCTGCTGGCCGCGGCCGGCCTGTTCGCCGGCGTCAACACCGCCTCGGCGGCGGGGTACCCCGGCTACCAGTGCTTCAAGACCGCCGACCGCGTCGAGTACTGCAGCGACGCCAAGGTCAAGAACCACGCCGCGGGTACCAACTGGATCAAGACCTGCCCGGCCGACGTCGTGGCGCACATGGGCAAGCCGTACATCGCGGCGAAGCGCCCCTCCGCCGCGCACAGCTGTTAGCACCAGGCACCAGGAACACCCGGCCCGCCCGGCAGACACCTGCCGGGCGGGCTCGACCGTTGGCGCGGCAGGCCTCAGCGGCGGCGCGGGCCGCCCGGACGGCCGCCGCTGCGCGGCTTGCGGGGGCCACGCGCGCCGGTGGCGGCGGCCACCGGGGCGGAGGCCGTGGCGGGCCAGTGGGTGGGCCGGGTGAGGGTGCCCGGCAGGCGGGTGGTGGCGTCGCCGCGGGCCGCGTTCAGCTGGGCCTGGGTGAGGAAGAGGGCCTCGGTGAGGTCGGCGCCGGAGAGGTCGGCGTCGCGCAGGTCGGCGCCGACGAGGTCGGCGAGGCGCAGGTCGGCGCCGCTGAGGTCGGCGGCGACGAGCAGGGCGCCGCGCAGGTTGGCCCCGCGCAGGTCGGCGCCGCGCAGACGGGCGCCGAAGAGGTCGGCGCCGCGGTGTTCACGGCGGCGGGGGACGGCGGCGCGGACGAGTTCGCTGGCGCGCAGCAGCAGGTCGCTGACCCGCTGCCGGTGGGCGGGGACGTCGACGGCGAGGATCTCCTCGGGGGTGCCGCCGGCGAGCCGGTCGGTCTCCTCCAGGGCCTGCCGCAGGTCGGCGTGGACCGGGCGGGCGGGGGCGTAGCCGAGCGCCTCGGTGAGGTACCAGAGCAGTTCGTGGAGCTGGCGCACCACCGGGAAGACGTCGTACATGGGCTTGGCGTCGGCCGGTGCCTCGCGCCAGCTCCGGCCGCCGAAGGTGACCTGGGAGACGCGCTGCCCGGCGCCGAAGCAGTCGTAGACGGTGCAGCCCTGGAAGCCCCGGTCGCGGAGGCGTTCGTGGATGCCGCAGGTGAAGTCGGTCTGCAGGTTGCGGCACGCGCTGCCGGCGGCCTTGTCGACGGCGAAGTCCGTGCCGGCGCCGAAGGGCAGGGCGACGCAGCAGAGGCCGAAGCAGCTGGTGCAGTCGGAGCGCAGCTCGGTCGGCTGAGCCGCCGTGGGGTGCTGCGGCGGCTCGGTCTCGCGCACGTCGCGTGGTCCTTCCAGCGTGGGCACCGGCCGTCCGGTGCGTCGAGCTGCCAAGCCTACTGGGCACTGGCCACACCCGCCCCACCATCGGTAAGGTGTCAACTGGCAGTGCACCTATTACGACGTGCGCGCCCATCGCATATGGCATACGGGGGTAGGAGTGCAGGACCCGAGCATCAACGAACTCGTCCGGATGTGGATCGCCGGCTGGAGCGTCTCGCGCGGCGCGGCCGAAGCGGTGGACGAGCCCTGGGGCTGGACGATCGACGTCGGCGTGGTCGGCCACGTCGCCCGGCACGTGCTGCCCGAGCCGGCCGAGCCCGACGTCCGCAAGATCGCCGAGGCCACCACCGCACCGGGCACCTGGCTGAAGCTGTTCACCGAGGACACCGTCGCCCGGCCCTGGCTGGGCCCGCAGTGGCGGCTCGACCAGCCGGGGTACCTGATGACCGTCCCGCTGAGCGCCGAACGGCCGGAGGTGCCGGCCGGCTACACGGTGACCACCTGGACCCGGGGCGGGACCGTCCGGACCCTGGTCCGCACCGAGGCCGGACACCTCGCCGCACGCGGCCAGGCGGGACTGGCCGGCCCCGTGGCCGTCCCGGACCAGATCCTGACCGCGCCCGAGCACCGGCGCCGGGGCCTGGGCGCCCTGGTGATGCGGACCCTCCAGAGCGCCGGGCACGAGGCGGGCGCCGACACCGCCGTCCTGGTCGGCACCCCGGACGGCCGGGCGCTCTACACCTCGCTCGGCTGGACCACCCGCTCCCCGATGGCGAGCCTGGTCTACGAGCCCGCGGCCGTGCCCGCCGCCGGAGCCGAGTCCGGAGCCGAGTAGGGCAGCAGCTCGGCCCGCTTCGGCGGCCGGCCGTCGCCGGAGGAGCGCCCGGTGAGCCGGCGGCCGATCCACGGCCCCAGGTGACCGCCCAGCCAACGGGCGTCGGCGCGCAGCCGCTCGGCCCGGCCGGGCGGGGCGGCGGGCGGCAGCGGGGCTCGCCAGTCGAAGGCGGCGGGGCGGCCGAGCGCCTCCAACACCCCTTCGGCGACCCGGCGGTGGCCCTCGGGCGACAGGTGCAGGCGGTCCTCGCCCCAGAGCCGGCGGTCGTCGAAGCAGGGGGCGGCGAACAGGTCGACGACGGCGACGCCCTCGTCCTGGCCGAGCTCGTGCACGAAGGCCTTCATCCGCAGGATGGCCGGGAGCAGCCGGGCGCTGCCCGCCATCCTGCGGGTCGGGTCGGTGCTGGTGAACAGCACCACGGTGGCGCCGGTGGCGCGCAGTTCCTCGGCGCAGCGGCCGAGCAGCCGCTCGACCCGGGCGATGTCGCAGCCGGGGCGCAGCGCGTCGTTGAGGCCGCCGACGAGGGTCACCAGGTCGGCGCCCATCGCGGTGGCGGCGGGGAGCTGCTCGTCGTGGATCTGGCCGATGAGTTTGCCGCGGACGGCGAGGTTCGCGTAGCGGAACCCGCCGTCAGCGCCGGCCTCGGCGGCGAGCGCGTCGGCGACCCGGTCGGCCCAGCCCCGGTAGTGGCCGTCGGGCAGCAGGTCGTCGCACATGCCCTCGGTGAAGGAGTCCCCGACGGCGACGTAACTGCGGTAGGTGGTGGGCACGGGCGGTCTCCGCTCTCCTCCGATGGCTCCGTGGCCCGACGATGCTACGCGCGGCCGGTCCGGGCGTCGGCAGCGGACCCGGCACCGACACCGGCATCTGCGCCTAACCCGCGACGGGCGCCCCGTCGTCCGCCGCGCTGGGGGTGAACCAGTGCTCGCGGACGGCGTCGGTGGGCCGCTGCTCGCCGAGGGCGGGCAGGCCCCACTCCCCCAGCGCCTCGATCACCGGGCGCAGTTCGCGGCCGCGTTCGGTGAGCTCGTAGACCGTGGCGTTGGCGGGCCGTTCGAGCCGGCGGCGCAGGGCCAGGCCGTCGGCCTCCAGCTGCTTGAGCCGGGCGGCGAGGATGTCGGTGGAGACGCCGGGCAGGTCGGCGTGCAGGTCGGTGTAGCGGCGCGGGCCGCCGAGGAGTTCACGGACGATCAGGAGGCTCCAGCGCTCCCCCACCGCGTCCAGGGCGCGGGCGACGGCGCAGTACTGGTCGTAGCTTCGGCGTGACATGCGGATCAGCATAGCCAAAAGGTTGGACTTTCCAAGTGCCAACTTGGTAGAACAAAGCATCAGCAACGATGCGGTGGTGACGGTCGGGAGGCCACAGTGGAGTTTCGGCAGTCCAGCAAGCTGAACAACGTGTGCTACGAGATCCGCGGCCCGGTGGTCGACCAGGCCAACGCCCTGGAAGAGGCCGGGCACAGCGTGCTGCGGCTGAACACCGGCAACCCGGCCCCGTTCGGCTTCGAGGCGCCCGAGGAGATCATCCAGGACATCATCCGCAACCTACCCAAGGCGCACGGCTACAGCGACTCGCGCGGCATCCTGCCCGCCCGCCGCGCGGTGGTGCAGTACTACCAGCAGCGCGGCGTGACCGGAGTCGGCGTCAACGACGTCTACCTCGGCAACGGCGCCTCCGAGCTGATCCAGATGGCCGTCACCGCGCTCGTCGACGACGGCGACGAGGTGCTCGTCCCGATGCCGGACTACCCGCTGTGGACGGCCGTGGTCCGGCTGGCCGGCGGCAAGGCCGTGCACTACCTGTGCGACGAGCAGGCCGACTGGTACCCGGACCTCGACGACATCGCCGCCAAGATCACCGCCCGCACCAAGGCCATCGTCGTCATCAACCCCAACAACCCCACCGGCGCGGTCTACCCGAAGGAACTGCTGGAGGGCATCCTCGACCTGGCCCGCCGCCACCAGCTGATGGTCCTGGCCGACGAGATCTACGACAAGATCCTCTACGACGACACCGAGCACCACTGCCTCGCCGCCCTCGCCGACGACGTCCTCACCCTCACCTTCAACGGCCTCTCCAAGGCCTACCGGGTGGCCGGCTTCCGCAGCGGCTGGCTGGTCGTCTCCGGGCCCAAGCAGCACGCCGCCGACTACCTGGAGGGCCTGACCATGCTCTCCGGCATGCGGCTGTGCCCCAACGTGCCCGCCCAGTTCGCCGTCCAGGCCGCGCTCGGCGGCCACCAGTCCATCAACGACCTGGTGCTGCCCGGCGGTCGGCTCACCGAACAGCGCGACGTCGCCTTCAAGGCCCTCAACGAGATCCCCGGCGTCAGCTGCGTCAAGCCCAAGGGCGCCCTGTACGCCTTCGCCCGGCTCGACCCGGCGGTGCACCGGATCGTCGACGACGAGCAGTTCGTGCTGGACCTGCTGCTCCGCGAGAAGATCCACGTCGTCCAGGGCACCGGCTTCAACTGGCCCCGCCCGGACCACTTCCGCTTCGTCACCCTGCCCCGCGCCGACGACCTGGAGACGGCCATCAACCGCATCGGGCGCTTCCTCGCGACGTACCGCCAGTCCTGACGCCTAGGCTTGCCGGTCATGACCGTCCTGCGTTCCGTCGCCCTGTTCGTCGTCGCCGCCCTCGCCGAGATCGGCGGCTGCTGGCTGATCTGGCAGAGCGTGCGCGAGCAGCGGCCGTGGTGGCTGGCCGGGCTGGGGGTGGTGGTGCTCGGCGGGTACGGCTTCGTCGCGGCGCTCCAGCCGGACAGCCACTTCGGCCGGGTGCTGGCCGCGTACGGCGGGGTGTTCGTCGCCGGGTCGCTGCTCTGGGGCGTGGTCGTGGACGGCTTCCGGCCGACCCGCTACGACGTGGTGGGCGCGCTGGTCTGCCTGGCCGGGGTCGCGGTGATCATGTACGGGCCCCGGCGCTGAGCGCACTGGGCCCTCCACGCACGGGGTTCTCCACGCACGGGGCCCCGGCGTCGAGGTGCGGACTCCTCGACGCCGGGGCCCGGCGAGCCGGTTCGGGGACTACCAGCCCCAGCCGCCGCCCTGACCGTCGTCGTCGTGGTCCGAGTCCCAGCCCTCGCCGACCTTGCGCAGGATCGTGTAGTTGTCGATCTGCGTGCCGTCCTCGGCCAGCGCGGTCACCTTCATGGACGACTTCTGGCCCAGGTGGGCCGGGGTGACGTCGACCTTGATGAAGGAGTAGCCGGTGTAGCGCACCCGCGACCACTGGATGGTCTCGGGGACCTTCACCTTGCCCTTCCCCCAGTAGTAGGTCTTCACCTCGTCCTGGTGGTTCTCGTGCCCCTCGTAGGTGTCCGGCACGTCGAACTTGTACAGGCTGCGGCCGGCCGCGCCCGCGGTCACGTAGACGACGCCGTCCTTCGCCGGCTCGATGGTGGCGCCGCTCGGCACCTGCTTCGAGACCTTGTTGCCGAGGATCGCGTCGGTGCGCTCGTAGATGTGGTTGTGGCCGTTGATGACCAGGTCCACCCGGAACTTCTCGAACAGCGGCACCCAGGCCTCGCGGACGCCGCCCTCGGAGGCGTGCGCGACGGTGGTGGAGAAGGCGCAGTGGTGGAAGAAGACCACGACGAAGTCGATCGTCTCGTCGTTGCGCAGGTCCTTGAGGGTGCGCTCCAGCCACTTGGTCTGCTTGTTCGCCGAGATCCCCAGGTTGGCCGGGATCTCGTAGGAGACGTCGTTGGCGTCGAGCGAGATGACGCCGACGTTCTTGTAGCGGAAGGTGTAGACGCCGGGGACCTTGCGCGGGTCCGGGCCGTTGTCCGGGAGGAAGAAGCGGGTGTTCTCGCCGCCGTACCCGTTGGGCGAGTACCAGGCCTCGATGTCGTGGTTGCCGTAGGCGACCATCCACGGCACGGTCGCCGCGACCGTCTCGGTCTGGACCAGGAAGTCGTCCCAGGTCCTGGCGTTGTACACGGACTTGTCGGGGTCCGTGCCGGAGCCCGCCGGGTCGGCGTAGCAGATGTCGCCGGCGTGCAGGTGGAAGGACGGCTTCTGGGCCAGGATGACGTGGTCGTTGCCGGCCGCGTGCGAGCTGACGCCCTGGTCGCCGAAGGCGGTGAAGGTGAACGGCTCGTAGACCTTGCCCCAGCGGTGGTCGCGGGAGGGCGCGGTGCGGAAGGTGTGCAGGGTGGAGATCTGCTGCTGCGAGGCCGGGTCGAAGCCCTCGTGGCCGACACCGTAGTAGTAGGTGGTGTCGGGGTGCAGGTCCTCCAGCGCCACGTGCAGGTAGTACTGGTCCACCGGCTGGCTGTTCGGGCTCAGCGCCGGGGTGTGCAGGGTGCGGACCTCGGCCTGGAGCTTGTGGCTGAGCTCCCACGGGGTCTTGCCGTAGCGCAGGAACGGCTTCTTGACCGGCGCCGGGACCTGCCAGGAGATGCGGAACTGGGTGTCGGGCTCGGGGCCGAACTGGAGGTGGCGCCCGATCGGCGCGACCAGCGAACCGTCGACGCCGGCCGTCGTGGCACCGGTCAGCAGCTGCGGGCTCGCCGGCGCGGCGAAGGCCGTTCCGCTGCCCAGCGCGCCGCCGACGGCGACGGCGCCGACGGTCACGGCGCCGGCGCGCAGCATCCGGCGGCGGGAGAAGCGGGCCCGCAGGTACTCGTGCTGCTCGGCCGTGCTCATGCGGTCGGCGAGCTTGGCCGGTACGCCCATGTGAGGGATATCCATGCGCGGGACTCTTCCAGCGGCGCGTTGACCGCACACGGACGCGGGGTGAACGGGCCGCAGCGCGCCGCCCATTCGAACACCAATGTTCGACCATGATCAGGTAAAGGACGCGCCCGCACCGGGCCGACCCCGGATCATGGCCGCCGCCGGCGGCGCGGCCTGAGCCACCGTCGGCGCCGCCGCGGCCGGGGGCGCTCAGCCGGAGGGCTCGTCCCAGGTGGAGGGGGACCGGTTGCCGGTGCCGTCGCAGGTGCGGCAGATCTCGTCCCGGTAGGCGTGCTTGGCGCCGGTCGCGTCCACCCGGTAGCGGACGTACACCCCGGTGCCGTCGCAGAGGAAGCAGTTGCCGCCCCCGCCGCCCACCTCGGTGGTCCCGGTGCCCTGACAGGTCCGGCAGCTGAGACCGGCGGTCCGGCCGGTGCCCGCGCAGATGCGGCAGACCGTCGTCATCGTCGTCCTCCCTGGGCGGAACCGCTGGCAGCCACCGGTCATGCTAGTGGGACCGCCGAGGGCGGCGTCCAGCGGATCCTGCTCGGCCGCCGGATCGGCCAACCCCGCTGCGTCCCAACCGTGATGAGGACGGTTCGGCTCCACCGTCCGCTACTCCGCCAGGCCTTCGCGGACCCGGCGGGACACCGAGATGAGCTGGAGGTCGAGCAGTCCGGGCGGGTCGGCCAGCCCGGGGCCGCCCGCGTGCACCCAGGCGGCTATCTCGTCGATCATGTCGTCCGCCAGCACGAAGCCCAGCCAGACCGGGCGCCCGCCCGCCGCCCGCCCCTCCCCGGAGGGGCCGACCACCACCACGTTGGACTGGGTGCACACGTCCAGGCACTTGACCGCGCGGACCCGGCCCGCCGTGCCCACCGCGGCCCGCAGCCGCTCGTACTGCCCGGCGTGGTCCACCCCCGGGTGCTTGGCCTCGGTGCCGCAGCAGCAGCCCCGGCAGACGGTGACGGTCACCGGGGAGGCGGCCGCCTGCTTGCGGTCCCGGTCTCGGCGGCTCATCGGCTCTGGAACTCCTCCTGGTCACGGGGCACGCTGCACGCGCAGCCTACCCGTCATGCCGAGAACCACTGCCGGGTACCGGGTGCCGGGGTTCGGCGGCGGTCCGTAGGATGCCCCCATGGGACACGCGACCACCGAGAAAGCCGTACCGCGGATGCGCCTGGACGCCTCCAACGCGGCCAAGGTCGCGACCACCCTCCAGGCGCTGGCCACCCCGTCCCGGCTGCTGATCCTCGCCGAACTGCGCGAGGGCCCGCGCGCGGCGACCGAACTCGCCGACGCCGTGGGCATGGAGCAGTCCGCCTGCTCCCACCAGCTGCGGCTGCTGCGCAACCTCGGCCTGGTCGTCGGCGAGCGCCGGGGCCGCTCGGTGGTCTACTCCCTGCACGACGACCACGTCGCCGCCCTCCTCGACCAGGCCGTGTACCACGTCGAGCACCTGCGGCTGGGCCTCACCGACGAGCGCTGAGGCCGCACCCGCCCCGGTCCCCTACGCCGTCGCCTCCGCCGCCGCGCGGCCGGCGGTGCGGCCGGAGAAGAGGCAGCCGCCGAGGAAGGTGCCCTCCAGGGAGCGGTAGCCGTGGACGCCGCCGCCGCCGAAGCCGGCGGCCTCGCCGGCGGCGTAGACGCCCGGGAGGGGTTCGCCGTCGGGGCGCAGGACGCGCGCGGAGAGGTCGGTCTCCAGCCCGCCGAGGGACTTGCGGGTGAGGATGTTGAGCCGGACGGCGATCAGCGGGGCGGCGCCGGGGTCGAGGATGCGGTGCGGCGGGGCCACCCGGATCAGCTTGTCGCCGAGGTAGCGGCGGGCGCCGTGGACGGCGGTGACCTGGAGGTCCTTGGCGAAGGGGTTGGCGAACTGCCGGTCGCGGGCCTCGACGGCGCGGCGCAGTTCGGCGGGGTCGATCAGCGATTCGCGGGTCCTGGCGTTCATGCCGCGGGCGAGGTCGGCGAGGTTGCTCGCGACGACGAAGTCGGGCCCGTGCCGCAGGTGGCTCCGGACCGGACCGGAGGCGCCGGGCAGGGCGCGGCCGAGGACGCCGCGCACGGACTTCCCGGTCAGGTCCGGGTTCTGCTCGGAGCCGGAGAGGGTGAACTCCTTCTCGATGATGCGCTGGTTGAGCACGAACCAGGTGTGCCCGTAACCGGTGGACATGATGTGGTCGAGCGTGCCGAGGGTGTCGAAGCCGGGGAAGAGCGGGACGGGCAGCCGGTTGCCGCGCGCGTCCAGCCAGAGCGAGGACGGGCCGGGCAGGATGCGGATGCCGTGCCGGGCCCAGATCGGGTCCCAGTTCTCGATGCCCTCGGTGTAGTGCCACATCCGGTCGCCGTTGATGAGGCTGGCGCCGGCGTCGCCGGCGATGCCGAGCATCAGCCCGTCGACGTGGGCGGGGACGCCGGAGAGCAGCTTGGCGGGCGGGGTGCCGAGCCGGGCGGGCCAGGCCTTGCGGACGAGGTCGTGGTTGCCGCCGATGCCGCCGGAGGTCACGATCACGGCCTGGGCGCGCAGTTCGAACCGTCCGGCGGCCTCGCGCGAGCTGGCCTCGCCGCGGGCCGCCGGACTGGGCACCAGCACCTCGCCGGTGACGGTGTCGGTGACGCCCGCGGTGGCGGCCAGGCCGGTGACCCGGTGCCGGAAGCGCAGGTCGACCAGCCCGCGGGCGGCGGCGGCGCGGACCCGGCGGACGAAGGGCTCCAGCAGTCCGGGCCCGGTGCCCCAGGTGATGTGGAAGCGGGGCACCGAGTTGCCCGGGCCGTCCGCGAGGAGGCCGCCGCGCTCGGCCCAGCCGACGACGGGGAAGAACCGGACGCCCAGGCCGTGCAGCCAGGAGCGCTTCTCGCCGGCCGCGAAGTCGACGTAGGCCTCGGCCCAGCGGCGCGGCCAGGCGTCCTCGGGCCGGTCGAAGCCGGCGGTGCCGAACCAGTCCTGGCGGGCCAGGGCGTGCGAGTCGCGGATCCGCATCCGGCGCTGCTCGGGCGAGTCGACCAGGAAGAGGCCGCCGAAGGACCAGTGCGCCTGGCCGCCGAGCGAGGCCGCGGGCTCCTGGTCGAGCAGGATCACCTTCCGTCCGGCGTCGGCGAGTTCGGCGGTGGCGGCGAGTCCGGCGAGTCCTGCTCCGATGACGATGACGTCGGCGTCCAGGGCCATGCGCAGTCCTCCGTCGCGGCGAGCGGGACGGCGCGCGCGGGGTGGGCGCCGTCGCTGTGCGCCCGATACTGCGGCCTGCGGTGACGTCCGGTCAACCGGCCGGTAACAACCGACTGCGGCAATTCCGCTCCACACCGTTTCGGAAATGTCCTCGATACACGGCGGAGCGAAATGCGAAATGCGATCTGACGGAATTTCGGAAATTTCCGCGCACGGCATGGACGTCCACGAAACCAACAAGTAACTTACCTGCGAGTAGCCGCGGCCCGGCACGACCCCCACCCGTCGTTTCTCTCCCCCCAGGAGGAACCGTGCTCCCCCCTGCCCGGAAACCCCGATACCTGCGCAGCTCCACCGCGCTCGCCTCCGTCGCACTGGGCGCCGCCCTCGCGCTCACCTCCACCAGCGCCCAGGCCGCCACCCCGGCGCCCAAGCACCTCGTGGCGCTCGGCGACTCCTACGCCGCCGGCGCGGGCGTGCCCGGCCAGTCGGCCGGCCTGTGCCTGCGCTCCGACCGCAACTACGGCCACCTGGTCGCCGCCGCCCTCAAGGCCGGCGCGTACACCGACGTCACCTGCGCCGCCGCCAAGGTCAAGGCCATGACGCAGCCGCAGTACGACGCCTTCATCCGGGTCAACGACCCGCAGCTGGACGCGGTGACCCCCGACACCGACCTGGTCACCCTCGGCATCGGCGGCAACGACCTCGCGGCCAGCGACCTCGGCCTCGGCGAACTCGTCGCCACCTGCATCGCCGGCGCGGTCGTCAACCCGCTCGGCACGCCCTGCAAGGACGTCTACCACCACGGCTACTGGGACTGGAGCAGCTGGTCCTGGCAGTACGGCGACGACGACCTGGCCGAGCGGATCACCGGCAGCATCGCGCCGCAGGTCGCCGACACGCTGCGGCGCATCCACGCCAAGGCGCCGCGGGCCCGGGTGCTGCTGGTCGGCTACCCGTCCGTGCTGCCCGCCGACGGCCGCTCGTGCATCCTGCGCCAGCCCGTGACCCCGGGCGACGTCGAGTACATGCACGGCGTGCTCGACAAGCTGAACGCCGCGCTCAGGAGCACCGCGGCGGCCGGCGGCGCGACGTACGTCGACACCGCCACGCCCACCGCCGGGCACGACGTGTGCTCGGACGACCGCTGGATCGAGGGCGCGCTGCCCGGCTCGCCCGCCGTGCCGTTCCACCCGAACGCCACCGGCGAGAAGGTGATGGCGGACGCGGTGCTCGCCGCGCTGCGGTAGGCCCCGGAACGCCGAGGGGGCGGCGACCGGACTCCGGTCACCGCCCCCTCCGCCCCGTCGCTACTCCGACTTGGCGGCCGCGGCGGCCAGGCCGGCCGACCACTTCTCCTCGACCTTGCCGAACTTCCAGTAGGCGATCGCCGCGACCCAGGTCAGCACGAACAGGCCGACGATCGCGTAGCCGACGAAGTTGAGGTCCAGCCCGCCGATCCAGGCGATCGGGCCGCTGGTGATGTCCAGCTTCTCGCCGAGCAGGCCGATCAGCTCGACCAGGCCGATCACCAGCGCGACCAGCACCGACAGGCCGGTGACGGTCAGGTTGTAGTAGATCTTGCGGACCGGCTTGGAGAAGGCCCACTCGTAGGCGAAGTTCATGAACGAGCCGTCGATGGTGTCCAGCAGGCTCATCCCGGCCGCGAACAGGATCGGCAGCGTGAGCAGCGCGTACCAGGGCAGCGAGAACGCGGCCGCGCCGCCGGCCAGCACCAGCAGCGACACCTCGGTCGCGGTGTCGAAGCCGAGGCCGAACAGCAGGCCCACCGGGTACATGTGCCAGGGCTTGGTGACGGCCCTGGTCACCCGGCCGAGGATGCGGTTCATCAGCCCGCGCCGCTCCAACTGGCGCTCCAGCTCGGCCTCGTCGTACTCGCCCACGCGCATCCGGCGGAACACCTTGAGGATGCCGTTGAAGGCGCCCAGGTTGATCAGGCCGAGGAGCAGCAGGAACGTCCCGGAGACGGTGGTGCCGATCAGGCCGGTCATCGTGTGCAGGGTCGAGTCGTCCGCCTCCACCTGGTCGGCGAGCGAGCGGATGCCGAAGGCGAGCAGCGCGCAGAGGCCGAACACGATCGAGGAGTGCCCGAGCGAGAACCAGAAGCCGACCGACAGGGGCCGCTTGCCCTGGCCCATCAGCTTGCGGGTGGTGTTGTCGATCGCCGCGATGTGGTCCGCGTCGAAGGCGTGCCGCATCCCGAGGGTGTAGGCGGTCAGGCCCATGCCCGCGCCGAACACCTGGCCGCCGACGTCGTAGTGCTCGGGCGCGACCAGCGCGAGCAGGGTGAACCAGCCGACGACGTGCAGCACGAGGATGAAACCGCCCATCCCGGCCAGGCGCATCCACTCCTCCCGGGTGAGCCGGTCACGCCATCTGACGGGCGAGGCACCTGCGGCGGGGCTGGACATCCTGTGGTCCTTTCGGGTGGTCCGGGCGAAGCTGGGCCATCTTTCCCCCCTCGGGGAAGCAGTTGCAAGTCATGTGCAAATGCCGGACGGCGGCGAACGGAGGCGGGCGGGCGCAGGAGGGGGCGCGTGACGGCGGCCGCGCTCCTCCCGGCGGGGGGTTTCACCGCCTCCTCCGGCAGGGGTTTCACCGCGCCCCGGCGAGGGCTTCACCACCCGCCCCCGTTCGTCATGGACCGTACAAATCCTGGTAACCCCGGAAGCCTTCCGGTCGCCGCTCTACGCGCGGATACTCCCGTTCTACGCGCGAAAACTCGGGCGCCGAAAGCCTCAACCCCCCACGGAGGAACGGCACATGACGATCAGTATCCGAACCGTCGCCGCACTCGCCGGCACCGCCCTGCTCACGGCCGGCCTCACCGCCGCCGCCCCCACCGCCACCGCCCGGCCCGCGGCGACCAAGGCCGCCACCGCCGGGCACCGCGTGCTGTTCGACAACAGCAAGGCCGAGACCGCCGGCAACGCCGACTGGATCATCAGCACCAGCCAGCCCGACCCGCTCGCCCAGAACCCCAACCCCACCACCGAGAAGAGCTGGACCGGCGCGCTGTCCGCCTGGGGCGTCGCCCTCCAGAAGACCGGCCAGTACAGCCTCAAGACCCTCCCGGCCGGCTCCACCATCAGCTACGGCACCGGCGCCGCCCTCGACCTCGCCAACTTCGACACCTTCGTCCTGCCCGAGCCCAACATCCGGCTCAGCGCGGGCGAGAAGACCGCGATCATGAAGTTCGTCCAGAACGGGGGCGGGCTCTTCCTGGTCTCCGACCACACCAACAGCGACCGCAACAACGACGGCTGGGACTCCCCCGCGATCATCAACGACCTGATGACCTCCAACGGGGTCGACACCAAGGACCCCTTCGGCTTCTCCGTCGACCTGCTCAACATCACCACCGACAACCCGCGCGCCGTCAACGCCCCCGCCGACCCCGTCCTGCACGGCACGTTCGGCACCGTCACCGGCTCCATCCTGCGCAACGGCACCACCTTCACCCTCAAGCCCGCCGACAACCCCACCGTCAAGGGCCTCGTCTACCGCACCGGCTACAGCGGCAGCACCGGCGCGTTCTTCGCCACCAGCACCTACGGCAGCGGCCGGGTCGCCATCTGGGGCGACAGCTCCGCCATCGACGACGGCACCGGCGAGGCCGGGAAGAAGGTCTACAACGGCTGGGACGACCCCGCCGGCACCAACGCCGCCCTCGCCCTCAACGCCACCGCCTGGCTCTCCAAGGCGTAGCCACCGCGCGCGCCCCCCGCCGGGAACGCACGCCCCTCACCGGGAGTGCACGCCCTTCGTCAGGAAATCGGACGATTCCTCCCCTAGGGTCGAGATGCCGACACCCGCGGCGCGCTCCCCGTACGCGCCGCGGACCCTCCGGCGCTCACCGGCCCGGGATCCGATGGGAGCGGCCATGCCGTCCTACCCCTTCCGCACCACCCGCGAGGACGTCCGCATCCCGCTGCCCGACGGCACCCGGCTGGCCGCCCGGCTGTGGCGCCCGGTCAGCGACGAACCCGTCCCCGCCGTGCTGGAGTACTCCGCCGGCCGGCTCACCGACCGCACCGCCGCCGAGGACGCCCGCCGCCACCCCTGGTACGCCGGCCACGGCTACGGCGCCGTCCGCGTCGACACCCGCGGCCACGGCAACTCCGACGGCCTGCCCGGCGAACCCGGCGGCGGCCAGGAGCTCGACGACGGCGCCGCCGTCCTCGACTGGCTCGCCCGCCGCCCCTGGTGCAGCGGCCGGGTCGGCCTGCTCGGCGTCGGCGCCGCCGGCACCACCGCCCTGCTGCTCGCGGCCCGCGCCCCCGACACCGTCGGCGCCGTGGTCACCGCCTGCCCCGAAGGCGGCCACCGCCTCGGCGGCGCCCTGCTCGCCGCCGACCTGCACACCCGGCTCACCGCCCTGGTCGCCGACGCCGCCCTCCCGCCCGACCCCCGGCACGTCGGCGACGCCTGGCGCACCGGCTGGCTGGCCCGCCTCGAATCCCTGGACCCGCCCGTCGACGCCTGGCTCGCCGCCGGCGGGACCACCGTCCCCGTCCCCGCCCCCACCTTCGCCGTCGCCGGCTGGGGCGACCCGTCCTGCTCCTTCGTCCTGCGCCTGCTCGCCACCTCCCCCACCGCCCGCGCCCTGCTCGGCCCCTGGCCGCACGGCCTGCCCGAGGACACCCTCCCCGAGACCCTGCGCTGGTGGGACCACTGGCTGCGCGACCTCGACACCGGCGCCCTGGCGGAGCCCGCCCTGCGCAGCTGGATCGACACCCGCTGGACCGGCGAGGAGACCTGGCCCTCCCCCGACGTCCGGGAGATCCACTACGGCCTCGACGGCCCGCTGCGCACCGCCGGCACCGCCTCCGACGACCGCCACGTCCGCGTCCGCTCCCCGCAGCACACCGGCCTCAACGCCGGCGCCTACGTCCCGCGCGGCCGCCCCGCCGACCAGCCGCCCGACCAGCGCGAGGAGGACGGCCGCTCGGTCTGCTTCGACTCCCACCCGCTGCCCGAACCGGTCGAAGTGCTCGGCACCCCGACCGTACGGCTGCGCCTGCGCGAGGGCGGCCCGCCCGCCCAGATCACCGCCCGGCTCTGCGCCGTCGGCCCGGACGGCACCTCCACGCTGCTCACCCGGGGCGTCCTGGTCGCCACCGGCCCCGACGCGGACGTCGAGCTCGCCGCCTGCGCCGGCACCCTCCCGGCCGGGCACCGGCTGCGGCTCGCCCTCTCCTCGGTCTACTGGCCGTGGGTGTGGCCCACCCCGGACGACGCCGGCTACGCGCTCGACCCGTCCCGCTCCGCCCTCACCCTGCCCACCCGGCACCTCGCCGCCGACGTCGGCGCCGCCCCCGTCGCCTTCGAGGCCCCCGCCCTGCCCGAGCCGCTCGACATCCACCGCACCGAGCCGCTGACCGCCCGGCCCGAGCACGTCACCGTGCACGACATCGGCCGCCGGGAATGGCGCGCCGAACTCTCCCCCGCCACCGACGGCAGCCGCACCCACCCCGACGGCCTGGTCCGCGACGAGCACACCGTCACCGCCTACCGGGTGCTCACCGGCGCCCCGCTCAGCGCCCAGGCCCGCACCGACCACACCGTGCGCCTCGAACGCCCCGACATCGGCTGGGACGTCACCGTCCAGACCCGCACCCAACTGCGCTGCGACGCCGGGCACTTCCTCAGCATCGTGCAGCTGCGCGCGCTGGAGGCCGGTTCGGTGGTGTTCGCCCGGGAATGGCAGCACCGCGTGCCGCGCTGGATTCCGCAGGACGATTCCAAGTAATCCTTATACCTTTGCTTTCAATTCCCGAATTGCTTTATAAATGGCGGCATGAAGACCCTCGGCCTGATCGGCGGCATGAGCTGGGAATCCACCGCCGAGTACTACCGCCTCCTCAACGAGCTCACCCGCGACCGCCTCGGCGGCCTGCACTCCGCGCCGCTCGTGCTGTACTCGGTCGACTTCGCCGCCATCGAACGGCTCCAGGCCGACGGCCGCTGGACCGAGGCCGGCGAGGTCCTGGCCGGCGCGGCACGGTCCCTGGAGGCGGCCGGCGCCGAACTGCTGCTGATCTGCACCAACACCATGCACAAGGTCGCCGACCAGGTCGCGGCCGCGACCCCCGTCCCGCTGCTGCACCTCGCCGACGCCACCGCGGACGCCGTCCGGGCCGCCGGACTGCACCGGATCGGGCTGCTCGGCACGGCCTTCACCATGGAACAGGACTTCTACCGCGGCCGGTTGGCCGCCCACGGCCTCGACGTCCTCGTCCCCGGCCCCGGCAGCCGCGCCCTGGTCCACCGGGTGATCTACCAGGAGCTGTGCCTCGGCCTGGTCCGCGAGGAGTCCCGCGCGGCGTACCGCCGGGTGATCGACGAACTGGTGGCCGCCGGCGCCCAGGGGGTCATCCTCGGCTGCACCGAGATCGAACTGCTCGTACGCCCCGAGGACAGTGCCGTCCCCACCTTCCCCACCACCCGCCTGCACGCCGAAGCCGCCGTCACCGCCGCCCTGGCCCCGTGACGGCCCGGCGGGTCGGGGGCCCTCGCGCCGGGTCGGCGGCGGCATCGCCCTAGGCGGTCAGGGCCTCGACGGGGGCGACGGCCACCAGCTCCTCGGCGGCGCGGGCGACCTCCAGGTCGAGCGTGATGAACGCGTCGGCCTGAAGCCGGGTCAGCGCGATGTACTCGGCGTCGAGGGTGTCGGGCCAGCCGAGGCGCTCGGCGATCCCCCAGGCGGTGGACTGCAGGACGCGGTCCCCGAGGAGCCGGATCCTCAACGCGCGCAGGTAGTCCAGCCGGCGGTCGGCCTCCGCCCTGGTCAGCCCGCCCTGGCGGACGGCCTGGTAGAGGAGCGACAGCACCTGCGAGCGGAGCAGCGTCGGGGCCAGCAGCCGGTGCTCCTGCGGGATGACGGCCCGCTCGCCGGCCAGGCGCAGCGCCACGGCCGGCGCGATCACGTACTTGGTCACGGGCGCTCGCCTCCGGAAAGGGCCTCGCGCGACCTTGCCGCGCCTTCCGCAGGGTAGGCCCTCCCGGTCAGAGCCGGTCGTAGATGGCGGCCAACTGCCGGAGCACGTCGGTCGCGGCGTCCAGGGCGGGGGCATCGTGGTGCGCCAGTGCGGTGTCGAGCGCCCGCGCCAGGGTGGCCTGGCGTTCGTCGTGGCGGCGCCGGCCCGCGTCGGTGAGGGCGACCAGGACGGACCGCTTGTCGCCCGGGGGGCGCTCCCGGGCGACGTAGCCGGCCGTGGCGAGGTTGTTGACCAGCTGGGTGGTGGCGGCGCTGGTGGTCTCGGTGGCGGCGGCGAGCTGGCCGATCGACAGCGGGCCCGTCTCGGCCAGGACGCGCAGGGCCCGGGCGTGGGTGAGGGAGAGCGCGCCGGGGGTGCGGGTGGCGCGTCCGCGCAGTCGGGAGTCGGCGGCGCTGAGGCTGTAGGCGGCGCGGGCGAGCTGGTCGAGGGCCTGCTCGCGGGCCGGGGTGGGTTGGGGCTGCGACATGGGGGCGGCCTCCGTGGCTCGTATCGACGGTCGGGTTGACAACAGAATATCCTAAGTACTTAATAGATAAGTACTTAGCGACTCGGCGGCACAGCCACCGAGCCCCCTATCGACACGGAGGACACCTGTCATGACCGTTCGTTCGACCGGACAGAACTGGGCCCTGGACATCGCCCTCGCCCAGGGCGGCTTCGACGCCCTGCACCCCCAGGCCAAGGGCACCCTGGAGCAGCTCGGCCACGACCACACCGACTTCGACAAGGTCTTCGCGCTGGTGCAGAGCGGCGTGATGCTGCCCAAGGCCTGGGCCACCATCGCCGGGCAGGCCGAGGAGCGCGCCGCCCACCACGAGCGCGGCGGCTTCGCCCAGACCGCCGCCGACCTCTACGTACGCGCCTCGGTGATGTGGGGCCGCGCGCAGTACTCGATCTTCGACGCCGCCGACCCGCGCAAGCTCGCCTTCCGCGAGCACGCCAACCACTGCGTGGAGCGCCTGGGCGCGCTGCGTGACAACCGGGTGCGCCGCGTCGTCCTCGACTTCGAGGGCAAGCAGATCTTCGCCCTGCTGCACCTGCCGGCCGGTGAGGTCCGCAACGCCCCCGCGGTGATCCTCGGCCCGGGGATGGACATGATCAAGGAGGACTACATCCACGCGGCGGAGCGGTACTACACCTCGCGCGGCATCGTGGCCCTGTCCATCGAGGGTCCGGGCCAGGGCGAGAGCCGGGCCAACGGGCTGACCGTCGACCTCACCAACTACGAGCGCGCGATCAGCCGCTACATCGACCACCTGGCCTCGCTGCCCGAGGTCGACGCGGCCCGCATCGGCATGTTCGGCATCTCGATGAGCGGCTACTGGGGCTCGCGCGCCGCCGCCACCGACCGCCGCCTCGCCGCGCTGGCCGCCTTCGAGGCCGTCACCGGCGACTTCACCACCATCTTCGAGCGCGCCCAGCCGACCTTCAAGAACAACTACATGTACATGGCCGGCTACACCGACGAGGACGCCTTCGACACCGAGCTGGTCGCCCGGATGCCGCTGGGCGACCTGGTCCGGGAGATCGCCTGCCCGGTCGTCTACGGCATCGGCGAGTTCGACGAACTCACCGTGCTGGAGCAGGCCCTGGCCAACTACGAGCGCATCCGCGCGCCCAAGGAGATGCGCGTCTACGAGAACGAGTTCCACCCGCTGGGCGGCACCGCCGCCGAGGTCTTCCGCTTCGGCGCCGAATGGGTCGAACGCGCCCTGAACGGCGAGCTCGCCGAGCCCGGCCGCGACGTCCGGCACTACGTCCACAGCGACGGCCGCACCACCGACGGCACCGCCAACCCCACCTGGTGGCTCGGCACCACCCCGGCCGTGATCGCCGACGCCCGCCGGGCGTGACACCGGGCGGCCTCCGGCGCGCACGGTCCGGCCCCGGGGTGTGGGAGCCCCGGGGCCGGACGGTGTGCTGGTGGTGCGTCAGCCGGTCTGGATGGAGGTGTCGTCGATCACGAAGCTCGTCTGCAGCGAGGCGTCCTCGGTGCCGGTGAACTTCAGGGTGACGCTCTGGCCCGCGTAGGACGAGAGGTCGAAGGTCCGCTGCTGGTAGCCCGCCGCGGCGTCCGCGTTGGAGTACGTCTTCAGCGTGGTGCCGTTCACCGACACGGCCAGCTTGTCGTACGCGGTGCTGCCCGACTCAGCCGTGTCGATGTGCAGCCAGAAGCTCAGCGTCGCCTTGCAGCCCGCCGGGATCGTCACCGTCTGCGCCAGCGTGTCGGTGTGCGAGGAACCGTAGCCGTTCAGCCACGCCTTCCACGAACCACCGTGCGCCGCCTGCGAGGAACTGTTGTCCACCACGCCGGAGCTCGTCGTCCACGGCGCCGCCGAGCCCGTCTCGAAGCCCGCGTTGCCCAGCAGCTGCGCCGGCGTGCAGGTGCCGCCACCGCCACCGGTCACCGTCCACGCGAAGCTCGCCGTACCCGACTTGCCCGCCGAGTCCTTCACCGTCACCGTCACGTTCGACGAACCCGCCGTGGTGGCGGTACCGGTGATCGCACCCGTGGAGGCGTTGATCGCCAGCCCGGCCGGCAGGCCCGTCGCGCTGTACGACAGCGGCGCGGCACCACCGGAAGCGTTGATCTGGAGGTTCACCGCACCGCCGACCGCGGTCGACTGGTTGCCCGGGCTGCTGACGGAGACCGCGCCGCTGCCGGCCGGCTTGGTGAGCAGGCAGCCCGCCACGTTGAGGTCGATGACCCGGCCGTTGCCGAGGCAGGTGGTGAACCAGTAGGTCTCCTCACCGTAGCTCTGGCCCTTGGTGGCCGTGGTGGTGCCGTCCGCGGCGACCTCGCACGGGTTGTCCAGGGTGCACATCTCGCCGTTGTCGTTGCCGGTGTTGTTGATGCCGATGATCCGCCCGCTGGCGGAGTCGATGATCGGCGAACCGGAGGTGCCGTGCGTGGTGTTGCAGCCGGAGCTGTAGCGCAGCGAGTCGTGCCAGGTCCACTGGTCCTCGCGCAGGGTGGGCACGAACCCGTTGACGGAGCAGTTCCACACCTGCTTCCAGTACGAGGAGGGTATGTACATCGCGGCGCCGTCGGTCGGGTGCGTGTCGTTGACGGTCAGCGCGGTGGCGCCATACTTGGAGCTGATCGAGCCGTAGGTGTCGGTGAGTTGGTAGAGCGCGACATCGGTGCCGGTCATGGTCGCGTAGACGACCTTGTCGGCCTGGACGGTGCCGAGGCTGTTGCCGGCGCCGTCCAGCAGGGTGCCGCTGCGGCTCGCGCTCGCGTTCTGGATGACCTGGCCGGCCGTGGGCATGGTCGGCAGGCAGTGGCCGTTGGTGAGCATCAGGGCCCGGTCGCCGGCCACCGAGGTGGGGTAACGCACCAGCGAGGCCGAGCAGTTGCTCAGCGCGATGGTGGAGGTCAGGTCGCTGGCCTGGACGGCGTGCGCGGGGACGGCGGCGAGGGTCAGCCCGCCCGCGACGACGGCGCCGACGCCGGCCATCGCGGCAAGTCTCTTGAACATGGCTCTCCTTGTGGGGGATCGCGGGGTGTACGACTGGTCGCCGAGGCCCGCGCCGCACGAAAGTGCCATGGTCACTTCAAGTGGTCAACCGTATTGGCCGAACTCGCCGACGGCAATCGGCCGTTGCGGCCCGGGGCGGCAACCATCCGCCCCGGTATGCCCGTTAAGGGCGGGCGCGATGGCACCCCACGGCACCGGCCGTGCCCGCCCGCCCGCCGGAGCGCCATGTCCACCCGTCGGCCCGCCCGCTCCGGCTACGGCTAGGGCTGCGGGAAGGAGTCCGCTTCCACCTCGTCGGTCTTGGCGTTGCCGCCGACCGTCGGCTGGAGGGTGATCGACCAGGACGTCGCGGTGCGCCCGGTCTCGAACGCCAGCGTGTCCTGGAACTTGGTGAACCGGCAGCTCTGCGTGAACGCCTTCGCGTCGGAGTCCCAGTCCACCCCGCCCGCGAAGTACACCTCGTACGTGCCGTCCTCGACGCCCTCGATACTGGCCTTCTGCCCCTTGGCCACGTACACCGAGTGCACCGACTTGCCGTTCAGCGCGAGCGAGACGACCGCGTCCCCCCTGCCGCCGTTGTCGACCTTGAACACGCCCTGGCCGCGCAGCCGCCCCTCGCGCACCAGGGTGCCGTTGTCCAACGAACGGGACTGCTGCTTCGGGGTCTGCGGGACGGCGAAGGTCGTCGGGTAGCCGGCCGCCGCCATCTTGGCCAGGGCCGCCGACACCGCCGCCAGGCCCTCCGAGGCGCCCAGCTCGGCCTGCGCGGAACCCACCGCGCAGACGCCCCTGCTCTTGATGTCGCCGCGGACCTTCGTCGCGTCGGCGGCCAGCGAGGTCAGCGCCGCCACCAGCTCGGTCCGCGCCGTGGTGACCGCGGCCGGTTCGTCCGCCAGGCCCAGGCTCCGCCCGGCCGTCCGCGCGCTGGTGGCGATGCCGCCGAGCACGCCGTCGAGGTCCCCCAGGGTCTTGGCCCCGGCCACCTGGCCGAGCGCGGTGTTCACCGGGTCGATGTTCGTACCGAGCACCGGGCCGTACGGCGGCGGCGTCGGGGTGGGGGTCGGGGTCCGCGTCGGAGCGGGCGGGGCCGGGGCCGCGCCGGTGGACGGCCCGCCCGCGGCGCTCCCCCCGCCGCCCCCGGTGCCGCTGGAGCAGGCCGCGAGCAGCAGTACGGTGCCGACGGCCAGACCGGCCTTGGTGATGGACTTCATGAACCCCGCCCCCGTGACGCCCCGCGCACACAACGTGCACGTGTCCGCCGCCATGCTGGCGGGCCCGCCCGGCGCGGTCAACCGGATTCCGAGGGCGTGCGGAGGGCGTGCAGGGGGCGCCCGGGGGCGCTGATCGAGGTCAACTACGATCGGGGCGTGCTCAGCCTCACCGGACTCCCCCTCCAGATCGTCGCCTCGGTCGTCGCGATCCTCGTCTTCGGCGCCACCATGTGGCTCTGGCCGCGCTTCGGCGGGAAGGGCTGGAAGTCCTGGACGGGCCGGCTCGGCGCCTTCCTCGCCACCCAGATCGCCGTGCTGGTCGCCATGGGCCTGATCGCCAACGGCTACTTCGGCTTCTACAGCTCCTGGAGCGACCTGCTCGGCACCGACGGCAAGCCGGGCACGGTCGTCGACCACACGCCGAACGCCTCCGTGGCCGTCACCGGCGAGCAGAAGTTCTACTCGGCCCAGGGCTCCGACCGGGAGCGCTCCGGGCTGATCCAGCAGGTCGCCGTCAAAGGAGCCTCGACCGGCCTGAGCACCGAGGCGTTCGTCTACCTGCCCCCGCAGTACTTCCAGCCGGACTACGCGCAGCAGCGGTTCCCGATGGCCCTGGTGCTCACCGGCTACCCGGGCACCCCGGAGAAGCTGATCTCGCTGATGCAGTACCCGGCCTCCACCCTCACCGCGATCGAGCAGAAGAAGCTGCCGCCGACCGTCCTGGTGATGATGCGCCCCACGGTCGTCGGAAACCGGGACACCGAGTGCGTCGACGTGCCGGGCGGCCCCCAGGCGGAGACCTTCTTCACCACCGACCTGCCCAAGGCGCTCGCCACCACCTACCGGCTCGGCACCGACCCGGCGAGCCGCGCCGTGATCGGCAACTCGACCGGCGGCTACTGCGCGCTCAAGTTCGCGATGCGCAAGCCCGACTCCTACCGCGCGGCGGTCGCGCTCTCCGGCTACTACAGCGCGGCGCACGACGAGACCACCGGCGACCTCTTCGGCGGCAACGACCAGCTGAAGCAGCAGAACGACCTGCTGTGGCGGCTGAAGAACCAGCCGGCCGCCCCCGTCTCCCTGCTGCTCACCACCAGCTACGACGAGAACAACTACGCCGACACCCAGGCCATGGTCGGCGCCTTCAAGGCCCCCACCAAGCTGTCCACCATCACCCTGGACACCGGCGGCCACAACTTCCACACCTGGACCCGGGAGATCCCCCCGGCCCTGGAGTGGCTCGGCCAGCACCTCACCATGCCGAAGGCCGCCTGACCGATCCCCCGGCGGCCCGCCCGATCACCCGATCACCCGAACGCCCCGCAGATCACACCCGTCTCACAGCGTCGTCTCACGCTCCTCTCAGCCACACCACGCACGGTATGGCGCATGACCACGACCAGCTACTCCACTCCGGCCGGCGAACCGTGGCCCGAGGCCGCGGACTTCCCGCCGCCGGAGGTGCCGCGGCCGGACCCCGACCGGCCGGACCCGGCGCCGCTCTTCCCCGAGCAGCCCCTGCCGCCCACCGGCCCCAAGGGCCCCGCCTCCTGGTCCGGCCGGCTGCGCACCCTCCCCGCCCGCGCCTGGCGCGGCCGCGCGGACGACCCGCGCTGGGTGCGGCCGGCCCTGCTGGCACTGCTGGCCGCGACCGTCGTCCTCTACCTCTGGGGCCTGAGCGCCTCCGGCTGGGCCAACGCCTTCTACTCGGCCGCCGTCCAGGCCGGCAGCCAGAGCTGGAAGGCCTTCTTCTTCGGCTCCTCCGACGCCGGGAACTTCATCACCGTCGACAAGCCCCCGATGTCGCTGTGGCCGATGGCCCTCTCGGTGCGGGTCTTCGGCCTGTCCTCCTGGTCCGTGCTCGCCCCGCAGGCCCTGATGGGCGCCGCCACCGTCGGCGTCGTGTACGCGACGGTGCGCCGGCGCTTCTCCCCGCTCGGCGGCCTGCTCGCCGGGGCCACCCTGGCGCTCACCCCGGTCGCGGCGCTGATGTTCCGCTTCAACAACCCCGACGCGCTGCTGGCCCTGCTGCTCACCCTGGCCGCGTACGGGCTGGTACGGGCCATCGAGGCGGCGGGCACCCGGTGGCTGGTGTTCACCGGGGCGATGTTCGGCCTGGCCTTCCTCACCAAGACCCTGCAAGCCTTCCTCGTGCTGCCCGCCTTCGCGCTGGTCTACCTGGTCGTCGCGCCCACCGGCCTGTGGCGGCGGGTGCGGCAGCTGCTGCTCGCGGGCGCGGCCATGGTGGTCGCGGGCGGCTGGTGGGTCGCGGTGGTCGAGCTGCTGCCGGCCTCGGCCCGCCCGTACGTCGGCGGCTCGCAGGACGACAGCTTCCTCTCCCTCACCTTCGGCTACAACGGCCTCGGCCGGATCAACGGCGACGAGACCGGCAGCGTCGGCGGCGGCGGGCGGCTCCCGGCCGGGCTCGACCTGCCGGCCGGGGCGATGCGCGGCGGCCGCGGCTGGGGCCAGAGCGGCCTCACCCGGCTGTTCGGGAGCGACATCGGCGGACAGATCGCCTGGCTGCTGCCGGCCGCGCTGATCCTGCTGGTCGCCGCCCTGTGGGCGACCCGCCGCTACGCCCGCACCGACACCGCCCGCGCGGCGTTCCTGGTCTGGGGCGGCGCGATGCTGTCCACCGCGCTGGTGTTCAGCTTCATGTCCGGGATCTTCCACCAGTACTACACGGTGGCGCTCGCCCCGGCCGTCGCGGCGCTGGTCGGCATGGGCGTGGACGGCCTGTGGCGGGCCCGGCACCGGCTTCCGTGGGCGCTGGTGCTGGCCGGCACCCTCGCGGTGACGGCGGTGTGGGCGTTCGTCCTGCTCGGGCGGAGCGCGGAGTTCCTGCCCTGGCTGCGCTGGGCGGTGCTGGTCGGTGGGCTGGTGGCGGCGGCCGCGCTGGTCGCCGGACAGCTGGCCGGGCGGGCCGACGGGCGGCTCGGGGCCCGGATCGCCTCGGTCGCCGGCCTGGTCGGCCTGGCGGCGGCGCTCGGCGGGCCGGCCGCGTACGCGGTGGACACCGTCGGCACGGCGCACAGCGGCTCCATCGTGACGGCCGGGCCGGCCGTCCAGGGCGCCTCCGGCCCGGGCGGCGGCGGCCGGCACGGCGGGCAGGGCTTCCCGGGCAACGGGCGGGCGTTCCAGCCCGGCCAGAACGGCGGCGGGCAGAACGGCGGCTGGCAGAACGGCAGCGCACCCGGCTTCCCCGGCGGGGGCGGCGGGCAGAACGGCGGCCGGCCGGGCGCCCAGGGCGGGGGCAACGGGTTCAACGGCGGGGGCAACGGCGGCCAGGGCGGCTTCAACGGCGGCAACGGCGGCTGGCCGGGCGGCGGTTCGGGCAAGGGCCCGGGCGGCGGCAACGGTCACCGCGAGCGCGGCACGGGCGCCAACCCCGACACCGGCAACCCGGGCACCGGCAACCCCGGCAGCGGCGAGGATCCCGGCGCCTTCGGCCCGGGCGGCGCGGGCGGCCCCGGAGCGGGCGGCATGGGCGGCGCGGGCGGCATGGGCGGCCTGCTCGGCGGCACCAAGGTGAGCGAGGAGGCCTCCGCCCTGCTCAAGGAGAACGCCGACCAGTACACCTGGGCGGCCGCCACCAGCGGCTCGCAGAACGCCGCCAGCTACCAACTCGCCACCGGGAAGCCGGTGATGGCCCTCGGCGGCTTCAACGGCACCGACCCCTCGCTCAGCCTGGCCGGCTTCCAGAAGTACGTCCAGGAGGGCAAGGTGCACTGGTTCATCGCCGGCGGCTCCCACCGCGGCTTCGGCGGGGCCGAGAGCGGACGGGGCGACACCGGGGAGAAGGAGTCGGAGACCTCCCAGATCGAGAGCTGGGTGACGAGCCACTTCACCGCGAAGACGGTCGGCTCCACCACCTTCTACGACCTGACGGCCCCGACGTCCTGACCGTCCGACCTCCTGACCGTCCCACCCCAGGGGGCGCACCGCAGCCGGCGGTGCGCCCCCTTCGCGTTGCCCCCTGGCCAGCCCCCGTCAGCCCCCGTCAGCTCCCGTCAGGCGGACGGGCAGTGCGTCCCGGCGGCGGGCAGCGTGCCGTCCACCAGGAACGCGGCCACCGCGTCCCGCACGCACCCGCTCTTGTCGTAGCCGGTGTGCCCGTCGCCGTCCCGGGTGAGCAGGACGGCGTCGGCGAGGGCGGAGGCCATCCGCTGCGCCCACGGGTACGGCGTGACCGGGTCGGCGGTGGAGCCGACCACCAGGATCGGGGCGCTGCCCTCGGCCCGGATCCGGGCGGGCCGTTCGGCGGTGCGGTACGGCCAGGAGCGGCAGTCCGGGGCGAACAGCGCCGCCGAGGTGTCGTGCCGGCTCATCAGCGGGGCGCGGGCGGCGAGTTCGGCGCGGTCGGTGCGCAGGTCCCCGGCGCCGGGGGCCATCAGGGCGTCCGCGCAGCTGATGGCGACGAAGGCGTCCGCCGCGGTGGAGTATCCGCCGTCCTCGGCGCGGCCGTTGGCGCCGTCGGCGAGGGCGAGCAGTTCGGCGGCGTCGCCGCGGGTGATCGCCGGGTCGAGGGCCTGGCGCAGCCGCTCCCAGGAGCGGTGGCCGTCGTAGAGGGTGTCGAGGGTGCCGTTCCAGGCCAGGGTGGCGGTGAGGCGGCGGCCGTCGGCGGCGGGCAGCGGGTGCGCGCGCAGGCCGTCCAGGAAGTCGGCGAGCCGCTGCGGGGCGGCGGCGCGGTCGCGGCCGAGCGGGCAGCCGTCGCGGCCCGCGCAGTCGGCGGCGAAGTCCCGCAGCGCGGTCTCGGTGGCGGCGGCGGCCTCGACGTTCATCCGGACCGGGTCGAGGCTGCGCTCGAAGGCGCCGTCCAGGGCGAGGCGGCCGGTGCGGGCGGGGAACTCCTCGGCGTAGAGGGCGCCCAGGTAGGTGCCGTAGGAACTGCCGAGGAAGTCGAGCCGCCGTTCGCCCAGGGCGCCGCGCAGCACGTCCAGGTCGCGGGCGGTGTCGCGGGTGGAGAGGTGGGGCAGCAGCGTGGCGTACCGGGCCTGGCAGGCGTCGGCGAGCACCCGGCCGCGGTCGTAGCCGGGGTCGTCGGTGCTGGTCCACTCGTCCCGGGTGCGGTCGTCGAGGCAGTGCACGGGGGTGGTGCGGCCGGCGCCGCGCGGGTCGAAGCCGACCAGGTCGAAGTGGTCGGAGAGGGTGCCGCGGTAGTCCTCCCAGCCCCAGACGACCCGGTCCACGCCGGAGTTGCCCGGCCCGCCGGGGTTGAGCACCAGTGCCCCGATCCGCCGGTCGGCCTCGGTGGCGCGGATCCGGGAGACGGCGACGTCGATCGTCTCGCCGCCCGGATCGGCGTAGTCCAGCGGGACCTTGAGTCCGGTGCACTGCGCGACCGGCTCCCCGGCCGGGCGCTCGGGCCGGTCCGGGCAGTCCTTCCAGTCCAGCGGCTGGAGGTACAGGGCCGCGAGCGCGGGGGCGGCCGTGCCGGGCACCAGCTCCTGGGGCCCGGCCGCGGCCGCGGTGCCGGGCCGGCGGGCGCCCGGGTCCGACGGCCCGGTGCAGCCCGCGGCGAGCACGAGGAGGGCGACGGTGAGCAGGGCGCGGAGCGGGCGCCGGGGGTTCGACGAGTGCACCGCCCACGAATACCACCCGGCGCCCGCTCCCGTCACACCAGCACCTGCCGTAACGATTCCTCAGCCGCCGCACTGCTGGAGCATGGCCTGCTTGTCGGCCGCGGTGACGGGGAGCTGGTACTTCAGGGAGACCTGGGCGAAGCGGACGGCGTAGGAGCAGCGGACGGCGGTGTTGGCGGGGAGCCAGGTGGCCGGGCCGGAGTCGCCCTTGGAGGCGTTCTGCGAGCCGTCGGCGGGGATCAGGTTGAGCGGGTCGTTGGCGATCTGGACGCGCTTGGCCTTGTCCCACTTGGCGGCGCCCAGCTGCCAGTCGTAGGACAGCGGCATCACGTGGTCGATCTGGATCTTCGTGGCCTGCTGCTTGGTCCACTGGACGTTCTTGCCGGTGTACGGGTCGTAGATGGTCATCGCGGTGACGACGCAGTTCGACCCGTCCTTGCGCTCGACGGCGGCGCCGTCGCGGGCGAGCAGGTCGTTGCGGGTGTCGCAGTTGTTGTGGCCGAGCGGGACGCCGTCGACGTTGTCCGTCCAGGCGGGGCCGAACTCGTTGCGGTCGTAGCCGTCCTTGGGGCCGGCGGCGGCGGTGGCGACCTTGGCTATCACGTCCCGGCCCGCCTTCTGCTCCTCGGGCGTGGTCAGCGGGGCCAGTCCGGGCTTGGTGCCGTCCGGGTTCTGCAGCGGGCTGGTGCCCAGGCCCCCGGCGGGCGCGGCGGAGTCGCCGCTCTTGTGGTCACGGCCGCCGAGCAGCCAGCCGGCCAGCGCGAGCGCGCATATCAGGAACACGGTGGCGGCGGACAGGGCGGTGCGGCGGGCGGGCACGGATAACTCCCGGGATCTGGGGCGGGTTGACGGCGAACCAGCAGATCAGCCACCCCGAGAGCAGGTCAAGGCGACGCCACGCGAACCCCGCCGACCATGTCGAAGCTCACACCCCGGGCGTCAGCCGCCGATGGCGGACATCGGGCGGTCGGGCCGGACGAAGCCGGCGGAGTTGACGGCGTGTCCGGGCCCCTTCCCGGCCACCGAGGCCCGCCAGGCCGCCTCGATCCGGTCGTCGTCGGCACCGCCGCGCAGCAGCGCGCGCAGATCGGACTCCTCCGTCGCGAACAGGCAGTTGCGCAACTGGCCGTCGGCGGTGAGCCGGACCCGGTCGCAGCCCCCGCAGAACGGGCGGGTCACGGAGGCGATCACCCCGATGACGGCGTCCGTGCCCGCGACCCGCCACTCCTCCGCCGGGGCGTTGCCCCGCCGCCCCACGGGCAGCAGGTCGAAGCGCTCCCCGAGCCGCTCCAGGACCTCCGCGGCGGTGACCATCGCCGAACGGTCCCAGGCGCCCTGCGCGTCCAACGGCATCGACTCGATGAACCGCATCCGGTACCCGTGCTCCACCGCGAAGGCCGCCAGCTCCGGGATCTCGTCCTCGTTCACCCCGCGCACCGGCACCGCGTTCACCTTCACCGGCCCCAGCCCCGCCGCCCGCGCCGCCGCCAGGCCCGCGAACACGTCCGCGATCCGGTCCCGCCGCGTGATCCGCGCGAACCGCTCCGGGCGCAGCGTGTCGAGGCTGACGTTCACCCGCTCCAGCCCCGCCGCCCGCAGCGCCACCGCCGTGCGGGCCAGCCCGATCCCGTTCGTCGTCAGCGACACCTCCGGCCCCAGCGCGGCGATCCGCCCCACCAGTTCCGGCAGGCCCCGCCGCAACAGCGGCTCCCCGCCGGTCAGCCGCACCGAGGCGATCCCCAGCCGCCCGACCGCGATCCGCACCAGCCGCACCACCTCGTCGTCGCCCAGTGCCTGCGCCCTCGGCAGCCAGTCCAGGCCCTCGGCCGGCATGCAGTAGGTGCAGCGCAGGTTGCAGCGGTCGGTCAGCGAGACCCGCAGGTCGGTGTGGACCCGGCCGAAACGGTCCAGCAGCGGGCGCGGTGCGGTGTTCATCGACCCAGTACAGGGGCCGGCGGGCCGCAGGACCAGCGGCCGAACCGCCGGGGGGCGGCCACCACCTGCGGGTTCCCCTTGTGCATTCGTACAACTGTGGGTTCGTACGGCTGCGCGGCGGCGGCCCCGGCGGGCAGGCTGGGCCCATGCAGACCACCGAAGACCCGACCGGGCCCGTTGCCGCGCTGGTGCTCGCCGCCGGGGGCGGGCGACGCCTCGGCGGGCGGCCCAAGGCCCTGATCCGGTACGCGGGCCGCCCGCTGGTCGAGCACGCGGTGGCGGTGGTGCGGGCGGGCGGCTGCGCGGACGTCACGGTGGTGCTGGGCGCGGCCGGCGAACGCGTCCGCTCGACGGCGCACCTGCCGGGCTGCCGGCTGGTGGCCAACCCGGACTGGGCGGGCGGCATGGGCTCCTCGCTGCGCGCCGGGCTGGCCGCGCTGGCGCCGGAGGTGTCGGCGGTGCTGGTGATGCTGGTGGACACCCCGGGCGTCACCGCGGCCGCGGTGGCCCGGCTGCTGGCCGCGCACCGGGCCGGCGCGGAACTGGCCGCGGCGGCCTACGGAGGGCGGCGCGGGCACCCGGTGCTGATCGGCGCCCGGCACTTCGCGGAGGCGGCCGCCGGCGCGTCCGGCGACGCCGGGGCCCGCACCCTGCTGGCCGCGCACCCGGGCGCGGTCACGCTGGTCGAGTGCGCCGACGTCGCCGTCCCGGACGACCTGGACACCCCCGCCGACCTGGCCCGCTGGTCCGCCGGCTGACCGCACCCCGCCGACCGGGGTGTCCGAAGCACCCGTGGTGGGAACCGGCCGGGCGCACACCCCTGATCCGACCCTGAGGATTGCCCCATTCCGTGCCAAGGACCCAACGTTTCGGGGAGCATGGAAACCGTTCCACCACCCGACTCGAACGGACGGAGCCCGCGATGGCCGGACTGCCCGAAGACTTCACCGGACACGACCCCGCGAGGCCAGGGCACGGGGCGGGCGGTGGCGCCCGGGCGATCCGCTGCCCCGCCTGCCGCCGCGAGCACCTCTACGAGCCGCCGTCGCTGCCCTGTCCGTGCGGCGCCTCGCTGAAGGTGCCGCTGCTGCGCGGCGGGGTTCCGGTGCAGGTGCGGTTCCGCTCCTGGGAGGACTCCTGGCTGAGCATGCGCTGTCCGCACTGCGGCCGCTCCGACCAGTGGCCGCAGCCCGAGTTCACCTGCAACTGCGGCGCCACCGTCCGGCTGCCGGTGGACCGCACCACCCGGCTCGGCGGCGGCACGGCCGGCCCGCTCGCCACCCCCGGCCCGCAGTCCTCCCGCCCGTACCCGGCCCACCCGATGGGCGCCCCGGTGCCCGCCCCGCCCGGCGGCTCCGGCGGCCAGCCCAAGCCGTTCCGCCACCGCGCGCCGTTCCGCCCGCACCCGGTGCGCACCTCGCAGGACGCGGTCTTCACCGCCGCCCGCTACCTGGAGTGGCTCGGCTTCGACGACCTGGAGCTGACCGAGGCCCAGGAGCGCGACGGGGTGACCCTGCTGGGCAGCCGGATGGTCGCCCAGGTGGACACCTGGACCGAGCCGGCCGACGTGAAGTCGGTCGAGTGCCTGTGGCTGCAGACCCTGCACGCCGAGGAGATGGCCGCCGCCATGTTCACCCTGGCCGGCTACTCGCACCAGGCCACCGTGCGCGGCGAACAGTTGCTGGTCGCCCTGTTCAGCCTGGACCTGGCGGGGGTGCCGCAGCCCGCCAACGGCGCCGCCGAGGCCCTGATGGAAACCGGCTGGACGTCCTGACCGACCGGAGGCCGCCGGGGCGCGTCCGCCAGGGCGTGCCTTGTGGATCAGGCCAGGCCCTAGATCATTTCCCCCGCGAATGCAAGAACCTCCGCTCGTGATCTGGTGCACAAGCTCACCCCCGTGTTGAATTGCCGCCACAGCGCGGGCCCTTGCGCTGCCGTCGCCGTGCCGCCGACAGTCGACGGCGGCGACGCCGGGCAGGGCCGCGCCCCGCTGGATGGCGCACACAAGGAGGTGGCGTTGTCAGAGCACGGATGGGGCCCGAACGGCCCGAACGGGCGGGGGCGGGCGGCAGCGGAGGAGCCGGGCGACACCGTGTGGCGACTGAGGTCCCGGGGGTGCTGGCAGGAGGCGGCCGAACTGCTGCGCCCGGCCGCCGAACAGGACCCGACGGCGGCCCTGGCACGGGCCGAACTCCTCATCGAGCAGTGCCTGTTCACCGCCGCGCAGTGGACCCAGGCGGAACAGGCGCTGCGCCTCGCGGAGGCCGTGGTGGCCAGCACCGAACAGCGCGCGGCCGCGGCCTGCGCCCGCGGCTTCCTGGCGTACGTGGCCAGCGTGCTCGGCCCCCGGGACCGGCTGGACGAGGCACAGGCCGCGCTCGGACGCACCTCGGCACTGCTGCCGCCGGACGCGCCGGGCCGCCCGCTGCTGGACTTCCGGCGCGGACTGGTCGCCGAGAACCTGCTGCGCGACCGCGGCGCCGCCTGGATCGCCTACCGCCGGGCGCACGACGGCGCGGGCGAACGCGGGGACGAACTGCTGCGCTCGTACACCTGGCGGCACCTGGCGGCACTGGCCCTGGCCCGCGGGGACCGCGACCACGCCCGCGAGGGCTTCGACGCCTCGCTGCGGCTGCGCGAGCAACTCGGCTTCACGGTGGGGGTGGCGCCGGCGCTCGCGGCGCTCGCCGAGGTGTCCGAGCCGGCCGAGGCCGCCCGGTTGCGCGCCGAGGCGGCCCGGCTCGTCCACGCCCTGGGCGGCGTGCCGGTCTGGCTCGCGCGCCAGTTGGGCACCGCCCGCACGCCGGGGCCTGTCCCGGAAGGGGCCCGCACGCCGGGGCTTCCCCCGGACGGGGCCCACACGCCGGGGCCTCCCCCGGACGGGCGCATCACCCGCGAGACCTGGGGGACGATCAGCTAAGGTGAGCCTAACCTGGCCGGGGTGAGCAGTGCCCCGGCCGGGTTCGCCTTGCCGTTCCCCGGGCACCGCCATGCCCCGGTCCGGCCGGGCCCGGGCGGGCCACCACGCCGACCGGGCACCGCCGGGCGGTCCATGGGCGGTCCCCGGTCGACCCGATGGGGCCCGCCCATGACCGCGAGCAGCACCCGGCCCGGCCCCACGCCGTGCGCCCCCCGCACCACCGAGGCGCACGCCCTCACTCCCCCGCCGGCCGCCGACGCCCCCGGCGCGACCTCGTACCACCGGCTCACCGCGCTCGCCCCCGTCCTGCGGGTGCGCTGCGCCCCGCCCCGCCGCGGCGACGGCTGGATCCCCGCCGCCGACCTGACCACCCGGCCCGAGGCGGTCCGCGAGCTGATCGCCCACGACGCCCGGCAGGGCCTGGCCCGCTACGGGCGGCCGCTGCGCCCGGACGTGGCGGCCGGCTTCGGCCTGCACCGCGTCGTGTGGCCGCTCTCGCTGCTGTTCACGCTGCCGTGGTTCCTGGAGCGCCGGGTCCTGCTGCTCGGCCCGGAGGACGTCTCGGTGCGCCGCGGTGCCGACCGGGTGGAGCTGACGGTCCGCCCGGAGGCGTTCGCCTGCCTGCCGGACGACCCGGCGGGCGGCGTGCCGCGGGCCCGTACGGTGCCGGACGCGAACGCGTTGGCCGCCGAACTGCGGTGCGCGCTGGGCGGGTTCCTGGAACCGGTGCTGGCCGCCTTCCGGCCCGAGGTGCGGCGCGGGCCGCGGGTGCTGTGGGCGATGGCCACGGACGCGGCGGTGGAGGGGCTCTGGTACGCCGGCGGGCTGCTCGGGGAGCAGGAGCGGGCGCGCGCCGAGCTGTCCGCGCTGCTGGAGCCCTCGCAGGCGGGCGGCGCGGCGGCGGCACCGGCGTGCGCGCCCGGCGTGACCGGCGGCCCCGCTCCGGCCCCGTCCCCCTTCACCCCGGGTGCCGGTTTCGCCACGCCGGCGGCCGGGTGCGGGGGTGCTTCGGGCACCGACCGGGCCCGGGCCAGCTGCTGCCTCGTGTACACCGCCCAACCGGAGGACATCTGCGTCGGCTGCCCCCGCGTCATGCGGGGTTGACGAAAACACGTGCGAGGCCGGATCCGGAAAGCCCGGAATTCCGGGAATAACCCGCTTCGAATGCATAAGAAAATGCGATTGTCGCGGGGTCAGAAATCCCTCTACTCAGCGCATTGGCACCGAATCGGCCATTCCCCCGCCGAGCATCCGCCATGATGGTCCCCGCCATCACGACGCAGGAACGCGACGCAGGAAAGCGAGGCTGGTTCCGGCGATGAAATTGTCCGACATACCGCTCGGCTGGGCCGTCACCGGAGGTGCGGGGCTGCTGGTCAGCGCGCTCCTGGTGGCCCTGGTCCGGAGCCGGGGATCCGCCGCCGCCGGAGGGCCGGATTCCTGGGAGCGTTCCGAGGAACGGCGCCGCCGCAAGGAATCCCTGTACGGCGGCGCCTCGTACACGCTGCTGTTCTGCTGCGCCGGTGTCGCCGCCGCGCTGTCCTTCCACGGGCTGGTCGGCTTCGGGGTGCAGAACCTCGGGCTGTCCGGCGGCTGGGAGTACCTCGTCCCGTTCGGCCTCGACGGCGCCGCGATGTTCTGCTCGGTGCTCGCCGTCCGCGAGGCCAGCCACGGCGACGCCGCGCTCGGCTCCCGGCTGCTGGTCTGGCTGTTCGCCGGCGCCTCGGCCTGGTTCAACTGGGTGCACGCCCCGCGCGGCTTCGGCCACGCCGGCGCCCCGCAGTTCTTCTCCGGCATGTCCCTCTCGGCGGCCATCCTGTTCGACCGGGCGCTCAAGCAGACCCGCCGGGCCGCGCTGCGCGAGCAGGGGCTCGTCCCCCGCCCGCTGCCGCAGATCCGCATCGTGCGCTGGCTGCGCGCCCCGCGCGAGACCTACGCGGCCTGGTCGCTGATGCTCCTGGAAGGCGTCCGCAGCCTCGACGAGGCGGTGGACGAGGTCCGCGAGGACAAGCGGGAGAGGGCCGTGGAGCGGGAGCGCCGCAGGCTCGCCGGGCGCCGCGAGCGGGCGGAGATCCGGGCGATCAGCCGCAGCAACAGCGCCTGGCGCGGACGCGGCGGCGGCGCACGGCAGTTGGAGTCCGGCTCGGAATCCGCCATAGCCGGCGGGCCCGCGGCGGAGCGGCCCGCCGGGCCGCGCGAGGTCGAGGCCGCCGAGGGCGCGGTGGTGCCCGCCGAGGGCACGGTGGCGCAGCCGGGCCTGCCCGCCCGCCCGGAGCGGCGCACCATCGACCTGACCGTCGACGAGGACACCGTGACGCTGCCCCGGCTGGACTCGCTGGAGCGCAAACTGAAGGACCTGGAGCAGCAGTTCGGGTGACCGGACCTAGGTAGCGGGCGTGCCGCTGAGCTCGAACCACATCCGCTTGCCGGAGCCGCGCGGCTCCACGCCCCAGGCGTCCGCCAGCGCCTCGACGAGCATCAGCCCGCGCCCGGAGGAGGCCTGCTCCCCCGGGGTCCGGCGGGTCGGCCACAGGTCCGACTCGTCCTCCACCTCGACCCGCAGCCGGGCCCGGCCGCCGTCCGAGGCCGGCTCCCGGTAGAGCCGGGCGGTGAACATGGCGTCCCGGTCGGTGTGCCGGATGGCGTTGGTGACCAGTTCGGAGGAGAGCAGTTCGGCGGTGTCGATGAACTCGGCGACGCCCCAGCGGCGCAGCGCGTCGCGCAGTTCGGCCCGGACCTCGGAGATCCGCGCCAGGTCGGCCTGGCCGATCCGGCGGCGCAGCTGCTGGGCGGCCAGGCCGCCGGCCGGACCGTCCCAGCGCAGGAGCAGCAGCGCTATGTCGTCCTCGCGCTCGCTGGAGTCGGCGGCCTGGGAGGCGATCCGGTCGGCCAGGTCCTCCAGCGGGTCGCGGGCCGCCTCCTCGGCGGGCGGCATCGGGCGGGCGAGCGCCCGGGTGAGCCGGGCGATGCCCTCGTCCAGGTCCATGCCGCGCGCCTCGACCAGGCCGTCGGTACAGAGCAGCACCGTCTCGCCCGGGTCCAGGCTGAACCGGGTGACCCGGTACTCCTGGTCCGGGTCGATGCCCAGCGGCAGCCCGCCGGCCACCGGCACCACGGCGGCGGTGCCGTCCGCCCGGCGCACCACCGGGTCGAGGTGGCCGGCCCGGACGGCGTAGACCACGCCGTAGTCCACGTTGACCTCGGCGTAGGCGCAGGTCGCGAAGTGGTCGGTGTCCAGGTCGGCGAGGAAGCGGGAGGCGCGGGCCATCACCGCGGCCGGCGGGTGTCCCTCGGCCGCGTAGGCGCGCAGCGCGATCCGCAGCTGGCCCATGATCCCGGCGGCGTGCACGTCGTGGCCCTGGACGTCCCCGATCACCAGGCCGACGTGCCCGCCCGGCAGCGGCACCACGTCGTACCAGTCGCCGCCGATCTGCAGGCCGGAGCCGGCCGCCAGGTAGCGCACGGCGGTCGTCACCCCCGGCACCGACGGCACGGTGCGCGGCAGCATCACCCGCTGGAGGCCGGCCGCCAGTTCGTGCTCGGCGTCGTGCAGCCGGGCCCGGGCCAGGGACTGGGCGACCAGCCCGCCCAGGGTGGACAGCAGGGTGCGCTCGTCAGCGTCCAGCTCGCGCTCGTCGTCGAAGCTGACCACGCAGACGCCGATCGCCCGCCCGCTGGCCACCAGCGGCAGGAACGCCCAGGAGCCGCGCCCGGTACGGCTGGTCGGCTCCCAGACCTCGGGGTAGGACGCGCGGAACTCCTCGCGGGTCGGGATGAACACCGGCGCCCGGTGGCGCACCGCCTCCGCGGCCGGGTGCCCGGCCGGCAGCACCGTGCGGTCCCAGACCGCCAGCGCCTCGGTCCGGTAGCCGGAGGCGCCGAGCACCTGCGCCCGGCCGGCCTCGAAGGAGGCCAGCACCAGGCCGTCCGGCGGCAGTCCGGGCAGCGGCAGTCCGGTGAACACCCGGGCCACGTCGCGGACGGTGACGGCTTCGGAGAGGGCGCGGGCCGCCTCCTTGATGAACCGGGAGCGCTCCTCGCGCAGCAGGGCCATCCGGTCGGCGCGGTCGCGCTTGTGCAGTTCGACGGTGGCGTCCCAGACGAAGCCCACCATCCGCGAGGCCCGGCCGAAGGCGTCCGCGAGCACCCGGCCGCGGAAGCGCACCGCGCGCATGGTGCCGTTGGGCCCGACGGTGCGGTAGTAGGCGCCGCACTGGCCCAGTTCGGCCACCGCGCGCTCGACCCGGCGGCGTACCACCGGCGCGTCCTCGGGGTGCAGCAGGGCCAGGAAGGAACCGGCGGTGCGGTCGAAGCGGCCCTGGTCCATGCTGTCCAGGCCGATGATCGCGCAGGCCCGGTGGTCGCCCTCCAGGACGTCGCGGCGGATGTCCCAGTCGAAGGAGCCGATGCCGTTGGCGGCCATCGCGGGCTCCAGCCAGTCCGGCATGGTGTCCGCGGAGGCGGGCGGCAGGCTGCCGGGGAGCACCGTCGCCAGCCGTCCGGCGGCGAGCGCGGGCGCCGGGCGCGGCACGGGCCGGCGCACCGCCTGCGCGGGCGGCTTCGCCCGGCCCGGCGCGGCCGCGGTGGGGCCGGCGGGGGGCTGGTCGACCGTCACGGGAGCGGCGGGGCCGACGGGGTTCGGACCGGTGGTGTGGGTGGAGGCTGCCTGCTGCGGTTCGGCGGTGGGCGCACCGGATGGAAGCGCCGGCCCCGGCGACTCGGGCTCAGTGGGCATGCTGCTCCTGCCGCTGCCGTGGCGGACCGCGCCGACCGTCCGGACGGGCCGCGTGGCGGTGTGATGGGTGGTGCTGGATCGGACGGTGTCGACGGGCGGGGTCGGTCGAGGTTCGGTCTCCCCGCTGCTTCCCGCACGTGGACACACATTCCCACCATCCTGTCCAATGTTGGGCCGAGCGGCAATGGCAACGGGCCGGAAATCTTCCGCTCCGCCTTCTGTTCTGGGCATGCTTCGAAGGCGAATGAATCGACGGCGAACGGTGCGGCGGGCCGCGTACCCCCACATGCCCCGCGACCCGAGCGCCCCGGGCCCGTGCTCCGCGCTCCGTGCCCGTGCCCCGTACCCGTGCCCCGCGAGCGGCCGGGCTCAGGGCAGGGCGAGCTCGAACCAGGTGACCTTGCCGTCGCCCCGCAGCTGCACGCCCCACGCGTCCGCGAGCGACTCCACCAGCAGCAGGCCGCGCCCCGAGGTCGCGTACTCGGCGTCCGGATCGCGGCGCCGGCCGGGCAGCCGGGTCGTGCCGTCCTGCACCTCGATCCGCAGCCGGTGGTCCGATCCGAGCACCGCGTCGAACACCGCGCCCTTGCCGGTGTGCAGCAGTGCGTTGGTCACCAGCTCGGAGGAGAGCAGTTCGGCGGTGTCCGACAGCTCCGGCACCCCCCAGTGGCTGAGCGCCGTCCGCAGCCGCCGGCGGACCGAGCCGACCGCGACCAGGTCGGCCGGGTCGAGCGTCAGGTGCAGCCGGCGGTGCAGGGCGCAGCCGGGGGCCGAGGTGCCCGGCAGGGTCGTCCCGGTGCCGCCGGCCGCGCCCGGGGCGGGCCCGGACCGGTAGGCGTCACCCGAACTCGTCCGCTGCCGCGGGAATCGCGACTGACCGTCCATCAACACATGCCCCCGCCCTCGAATCCGAGCCCCCGCCTCCGGATCCCCCGCCGGCCGGGTGGCCCCCACGTTCTGACCACCCATCCTCATGCCCAGTTGACGGCGTTTGCAACAGTGTGCGTCCGATCACGTGGGGTGAAAGGGGCACGGGGAGGTTCACGTGATCCAACTGCCCGCGCCGGACAGGTTTGCGAAGCGCAGAGCCTGTTTTCGAGCCCGCCCCCGCCCGATCCCGCGCACACCCGGCGCCCGGGCGCCGGCCCGCGCCGCCCTCCCACTCCCCGTCGCACCCCGCCGCGCGCCGGGCCCCGTCCTGCTCCGCGCGCCCGGCGCACCCCGGCCGCGCGCCCTCCCCTCCAGGGCTCCGCCACCACCGTGACGGGGCCCTCGCCCCCGCCCCCTCCAGGGCTCCGCCCCCGCCGCTCCGGGGCTTCACCCCAGCCGCGCGCCCGGCGGGCCGAACCCCTGCGGACCGGCAACGCTGGACACGGCGGCCCGGTCCGGGTTCAATGGCCCGAGATGTTTGAACGACGTTCTAACATCGCCCCCGAAAGCCGACCCCCTCCCCGGCGACCGCGAGCGAGGAACCGTGCGACTGACCCCCACCGAGCGGGACCGGCTGCTGATCTTCACAGCAGCCGAACTGGCCCGCGCCCGCCGCGCCCGGGGCGTACGCCTCAACATCCCCGAGGCCACCGCCCTGATCGCGGACACCGTCTGCGAGGCCGCCCGCGACGGCCGGCGCCTGGCCGAGGCCATCGAGGCCGGCCGCAGCGTGCTCACCGCCGCCGACGTGCTGCCCGGCGTGCCGGACGTCGTCACCGTCGTCCAGGTCGAGGCCGTCTTCGACGACGGCACCCGCCTGGCCGTCGTCAACGACCCGTTCCGGGGCGCCGGCTCGCTCGGCGACGAGGCCCCCGGCGGCGCGCTGATCGGCGACGGCGCCGGCTACGACCCGGTCGAGGAGACGGTGCTGCTGCCCGTCCACAACACCTCCCAGGTGCCGATCTCGGTCACCTCGCACTTCCACTTCTTCGAGGCCAACCCGCGCCTCGCCTTCGACCGCGCCGCCGCCTACGGCACCCACCTGGCCGTCCCGGCCGGCTCCTCGGTGCGCTTCGACCCGGGCGCCACCGTCCAGGTCGGCCTGGTGCCGATCGGCGGCGAGCGCGTCGCGATCGGCTTCGCCGGCCTGGTCGACGGCCCGCTGGACGCGCCCGGCGCGAAGGAGGCCGCCCTGGCCAAGGCCCGCGCGACCGGCTACCTGACCACCTTCGACGACGCGGAGGTGCCGTCATGACGTCCATCACCCCCCACGACTACATCTCGGTGCACGGCCCCCGGGCCGGCGACCGGATCCGGCTCGGCGACTCCGGCCTGATCGTCCGCGTCGAGTCCGACTCCCAGGCCCCCGGCGAGGAGTTCCTGGCCGGCTTCGGCAAGACCGCCCGCGACGGACTGCACCTCAAGGCCGCCGCCGTCCGCGACACCTGCGACGTGGTGATCAGCAACGTCCTGGTGATCGACGCCATCCAGGGCATCCGCAAGACCTCGATCGGCCTGATCGGCGGCCGGATCGCCTCGATCGGCCGCGCCGGCAACCCCGACACCCTCGACGGCGTGGACGTCGTCGTCGGCACCGGCACCACCATCGTCTCCGGCGAGGGCATGATCGCCACCGCCGGCTCCATCGACACCCACGTCCACCTGCTCTCGCCGCGGATCATGGAGGCCTCCCTCGCCTCCGGCGTCACCACGATCATCGGCCAGGAGTTCGGCCCGGTCTGGGGCGTCGGCGTCAACTCCCCCTGGGCCCTGCGCCACGCCTTCAACGCCTTCGACGCCTGGCCCGTCAACATCGGCTTCCTGGGCCGCGGTTCGTCCTCCGACGCGGCCCCGCTCGTCGAGGCCCTGGCCGAGGGCGGTGCCTCCGGCTTCAAGGTCCACGAGGACATGGGCGCCCACACCCGCGCCCTGGACACCGCGCTGCGCGTCGCCGAGGAGTACGACGTCCAGGTCGCCCTGCACACCGACGGCCTGAACGAGTGCCTGTCGGTGGAGGACACGCTCAAGGTGCTGGAGGGGCGGACGATCCACGCCTTCCACATCGAGGGCTGCGGCGGCGGACACGTCCCCAACGTGCTGAAGATGGCGGGCGTGCCCAACGTCATCGGTTCCTCCACCAACCCCACCCTGCCGTTCGGCCGCGACGCGCTCGGCGAGCACTTCGACATGATCGTCTCCGCCCACGACCTCAAGACCGACCTGCCCGGCGACGCCGCCATGGCCCGCGACCGCATCCGCGCCGGCACCATGGGCGCCGAGGACGTCCTGCACGACCTCGGCGTCATCGGCATCACCTCCTCCGACGCCCAGGGCATGGGCCGCGCCGGCGAGACCGTCCGCCGCACCTTCGCCATGGCCGGCAAGATGAAGGCCGAACTCGGCCCCCTGGACGGTGGCTACGGCACCACCGAGAGCGGCGACGACAACGAGCGCGTCCTGCGCTACATCGCCAAGCTCACCATCAACCCCGCCATCGCCCACGGCCTCTCCCACGAGGTCGGCTCCATCGAGGTCGGCAAACTCGCCGACATCGTGCTGTGGCGCCCCGACCACTTCGGTGCCAAGCCGCAGCTGGTCCTGAAGGCCGGCTTCCCCGCCTACGGCGTGGTCGGCGACCCCAACGCCTCCACCGACACCTGCGAACCCCTCGTCCTCGGACCGCAGTTCGGCGCCCACGGCGCCACCGCCGCCGACATCTCGGTCGCCTTCGTCGCCCAGGCCGCCGCCGACGGCGCCTACCTCGACCGCCCCGCCGACGGGCTGCCCACCCGCCGCCGCCGCGTCGGCGTCCGCAACACCCGTGGCATCGGCCCGCGCGACATGGTCCGCAACGCCCGGGTCGGCCGCGTCGACGTCACCCAGACCGGCCTGGTCTCGCTGGACGGCGAACCGCTGCGCTCCGAACCCGCGGACAGCGTCTCGCTCAGCCGCCTCTACTTCCTCTGACACTTCCGCCGAACGCCTCCCCCTAGGACTCCCGGATGACCACCCCCACGCCCGCCTCCCTCGGCTACCGGATGCCCGCCGAGTGGCACCCGCACGACCGCACCTGGATGGCCTTCCCCACCGCCAACCCCACCTTCGACACCCCCGAGAACCTGCACGCGGGCCGCGAGGCCTGGGCCGCCGTCGCCAACACCATCGTCCGGTACGAGCCGGTCACCCTGGTCGTCAACACCGGCGAGACCGCGGACGCCCGCCGGTACGTCTCCGAGCAGGTCGAGATCGTCGAGCGCCCGCTCGACGACGCCTGGATGCGCGACATCGGCCCGTCCTTCCTGATCGACGGCAAGGGCTCGCTGGCCGCCACCGACTGGATCTTCAACGGCTGGGGCGCCCAGTCCTGGGCCCGCTGGGACCACGACCAGCACATCGCCGAGCACATCAGCGAACTGACGGGCGTCCAGCGCTTCGCCTCCCGGCTGATCAACGAGGGCGGCGGCATCCACGTCGACGGCGAGGGCACCGTCCTGGTCACCGAGACCGTCCAGCTCGGCGAGGGCCGCAACGCGGACTGGACCAAGGAGGAGGTCGAGGCCGAGCTGCACGCCTTCCTCGGCACCACCAAGGCGATCTGGCTGCCGCGCGGACTCACCCGCGACTACGACGAGTTCGGCACCCGCGGGCACATCGACATCGTCGCCTCCTTCGTGCGCCCCGGCGTCGTCGTCGCCCACGTCCAGCCGGACCCCGCCCACCCGGACCACGCGGTCTGCCAGGAGCTCGTCGCCATCCTGCGCGCCGCCACCGACGCCCGGGGCCGGGCGCTGGAGGTCATCGAACTGGCCGCCCCCACCGTCCTGCTGGACGAGGACGGCGAACCGGTCGACTACTCCTACATCAACCACTACGTGGCCAACGGCGCCGTGATCCTGTGCGCCTTCGACGACCCGCGCGACCAGGAGGCCGCCGCCGTCCTCGGCCGCGCCTACCCGGGCCGCACCGTCGAACTCGTCGACGCCCGCGAGATCTTCGCCAACGGCGGCGGCATCCACTGCATCACGCAGCAGCAGCCGAAGTCCGCCTGATCCCAGGCCACTTGAGGCACCTGGGCCACCTTGGGCACCTGGGCCACCCGGCTGCCGGGGCGGGGGCACCTCCCCCGCCCCGGCAGCCTTCCGACCTCCGCACCACCGAGGGAGCGCACCGCACATGGCCGACCCCCGCCCGCGCCGGCCGGCACGCCCCCGCGAGGAGGTCTTCGCCACCGCCCGGGCCGCGATCGCCGAACACGGGCTCGCCAAACTCACCATGGCCGGGCTCGGCAAACAGCTCCAGATGAGCGCCGGACACCTGCTCTACTACTTCGGCAGCAAGGACCAGCTGCTGCTGGAAACCCTCCGCTGGAGCGAGGACCAGCTCGGGGCCCGGCGCCGCGACGCCCTCGCCGACCGCTCGCGCGACCCCTGGCAGCGGCTCGACGCCTACCTGCGCCTCTACCTGCCCGACGGGGCGGGCGATCCGCGCTGGATCCTGTGGGTCGAGGTGTGGGGGCGCTCCCCCGCCAGCGCCGAGATCCGCCAGGGGCAACAGGAGATCGAGGCGCCCTGGCAGGCCGACCTGGTCGCCCTCATCGAGGAGGGCACCGCCACCGGCCACTTCACCCCCGGGCCCGCCGCCGACCGGGCCACCCAGATCCGCGCCCTCCTCGACGGCCTGGCCGTCCCCCTCGCCATCGGCCTCCCCGGAGCCCACCGCCCCGCCGCCCTCACCCAGGCCACCGCCGTCACCGCGATCCTCCTGCGCACCTGACCAGGGGCTGCGGCGGCGAGGGAGAAAATATACCGACCGGTCTATAGATTTTCCTCGGTGACGCGACGGCGCGATGCGCGCGCGTGATGCGTGGCGTGTGGGGTGCGTGGCGTGGGACGTGGGGCGCGTGGGTGCGCGCAGTGCACAGGAAGTCGGCCCGGTCGACTTCCTGCGCGATCCACTCCCGTCGGCGCGGTCGGCGCGGTCGTGACCAGGGAAAAATATGTCGGTCGGTCTACATATTTCGCCACGGGAGGGGCCCGGATCAAGCTAGGGCTTGCTCAGGTAGGTGAGGACGGCGCGGACGCGGCGGTCGGTGTCGTCGTCGGTCATGCCGCCCTCACCCTCGTCCTGCCGATCGCCGTCATCGGCGGCAACCGATCCCGGGCGCCTGCCCGCCCTGGCACGCCGCGGTGCAGGTCGTCCGCGCGCTGCCCGCCCTCCGGGCCGCGGTCACCGTCCGCGGCGCGGCACCGGCGGGCCGGCGGTGCTCCAGCCGTCCCGCGGTCGTCATGCGGTCGTCATTCGGTCCAGACGGCGGCCGCCGTACGGTCGTCGGCGTATCCCTTGGCGCGGACCTGGACCTGGCGGAGGAAGTCGACGGTGCCGGGCGGATGCGGGTGGGCCCAGTGGGTGGACAGGAAGTGGGCGACGGCCGGCTCGTCGGCGATCGGGCTGGCCAGGCCGGGGGTGCAGAGCAGCAGCACGTCGCCCGGAGTGGCGGGGACCAGCCGGAAGCGGAACGGCCTCGGCTCCTCCGGCGGCTGCCGGCCGTCCGGGTGGTGCAGCAGGCGGGCCGCGTAGGCGTCGATCCAGTGGCCGGAGCGCAGCAGGTAGAGCCCGCCCGGGCCGACCCCGAAGGCCGCCCGGTGGCCGACCGCCGGGTCGAGCGACAGCAGCAGGCAGTGCAGCGAGGCCGGGGAGGGCGTGCCGTCCTCCTCGTTCCCGGGCACGAGCGCGCGCAGCGGGGCGACGGCGCCGGTGGCGAGCCGCTGGAGGCCGTAGCGCAGCCGGTCCCGGGCACCGTCGCGCAGGTCGGCGGCCAGGCCCTCGCGGCTGCGGCCGACCGCGGCGGCCAGATGGCGGCAGGCCTCGCGGGTGCTGGTGGCGACGGCCTCCGGGGCGAGCGCCTCGTCCGCGGCGGTGCCGGTCCGGTCGATGCCGGCGAGCACGGCGAGCAGCAGCCCGTCCGGGCCGTCCCCGAACCTGGTGATCAGCAGCGCATCGCGCCGCGACTCGCCCCGGTAGCGGGCGGAGTCGCCGCGGACGGAGACGGCGCGCAGGACGGACGGCCCGTACTGGGCGCCCTCCAGGACGGTGTCCGGCACGAGTGCCCCGAGGACGCCCGGGTCCGCCTCCGGGACGGCGGTCGGCTCCGGTCCGTAGGTCGGCGGGCGCTCGCCGATGTGCGGCACGGTGGGGGCGCCGTCGGCGAGCGGCGAGCGGACGGCCGGGCGCGGGTCGGGGACGGTGGGGGTGGCGTCGGGTTCCTCGGCCGCCTCGGCTTCGGGCTCGGGCTCCTCAGCGGCGGCCTCCGGTTCGGCCTCGGGTTCCGGCTCGGGTTCCGGCTCAGGTTCCGGCTCAGGTTGCGGCGCGGGCTCGGAGGTGGGCTTGTCCAGGGAGACCGGTGTGGGGAGGGTGTCGGCTTCGCTTTCCTGGACGTCAGGGGCGAGGACCCGCTCCTCGTCCGCCCGCTGGGGTCCGATGACGCCGATCGCGGTGTCGAACCAGTCGTCGATGCTGTCCCGTTCCAGCACCTCGGCCGCTGCCGGCACCGCTGCCGACTCCGGCTCCGGCACCGCGTCCAGCACCGGCCCCGTGTCCAGCACCGACTCCGGTTCGGCCGTGCGCTGCTGGCCGATGAGGCCGACCGCCGTGTCGAACCAGTCGTCGACGCTGCCGTCGCCGGGGTCCGCGTGCGGGGTGTCGGGGAGGGTGCCCGCCGGGCCGTCGTAGACCGTGTCCCACCAGCCGTCGTCCGGCCGGTGCGACTGTGCGGGGGCACCCTGCTTGCTCATCTGGCGGCTCCTGGTCGGTCCGTGGTCGCGCCGCCCCCGGCGGGGCCGGACTCGACGTCATTGTCTCCAAGTGCAACGACGCTGTCCGGGTTTCGGCGACAACCGGTCAGCGCCGGGCCGTTCCCGGCCACCGCGCCCACCTCGGGTTTCACCGGGGAATCCGGCCCCGCGTCCGGCCCCGCGTCCACCCCCGGGTTCACCCCCGCGTTCGGTCCCGTTCCGTCCGTGCTTGCCGGATGTGCCCGGAGCAGGGCGTTTCCGGGGTGTTCGGGTCCGCGAGCGGCCGAAAATGGGGGTGGAGGAGGGGCATCGCTTCACTCGTTCGGCTGATTAAATGTGCGCATGACCGCGTCGGCCCCCAGCTCACCTCGACCGGGGAGGGCCGCACCGGCGGGCCGCCCGGTGGGTGTGCTGTGGGTCCTGCTGCTGGTCGCGCTACTCACGACGCTGCCGTGCGCCGGTCAGTCGAAGGCGGTCGGCGCGCACGCCGCTCCGACGCCGACCACCGTCACCGCCGCCGTCACCGCCGTCACCGCCGTCACCGTCACGACGGTCGCCAGTCACGCCCCGCACGCCGGCCCCGCCGCCAAGGCCTCCGACCAGCGCCAGCGCGCCGGGGAGCAGCGGCACTGGACGTGGTGCACCGCCGACGGCGGGCAGCCGCGCCGTGACAACGGCTGCTCCAGCCACCCGTACTGCGCGCAGGACGCCCAGCTGCCGAACCCGCCGCCGCATCCGCAGCCGGCCGCGTCACCGCTCGCTCCGGCAGCCGAGGCGCTGCCCAGGGTGGTGCCCGCCGGGCTGCTGGACGGTCCGCATCCGGCACCCGATCTACACGAGCTGCAAGTACACCGGTCCTGAGCGGAACCCACCGCCCGGCATCCGCCGGCGGATCCGCCCCTCCCCTTCTTTCAGCTGACCGCCGCGCCTCCAGCAGTGCGCGGCGGGGACAAGGACAACCACCATGGGTTCCGCCTCGAAGCAGTCCGGCAAGCAGTCCGGCAAGCCCGGCCCGACCGACCGCCGCGCCCGGATAGCCGAGCTGCGCGCCGGCGAGCAGCGCCGCGACCGCCGCAACAAGGTCATCGCCTCGGTCGCGGCCGGTGTGCTGGTGATCGGCGCGATCGCCACCGGCACCTGGATCGTCATGGACGCCAACCAGAGCAAGAAGAAGGAGCAGGCCGCCGCCAACGCGGACATCCCGGGCGTGCAGACCTTCGGCGAGCTGAGCCGCACCCACGTCAAGGACAAGGTCAGCTACCCGATGACCCCGCCGGTCGGCGGCGACCACAACGCGATCTGGCTGGACTGCATGGGCCACGTCTACGACCAGCCGGTCGAGAACGAGCGCGCCGTCCACTCGCTGGAGCACGGCGCGGTCTGGGTGACGTACAACGGCAAGGCGACGCCGGACGACATCAAGACCCTGTCCGACAAGGTCAAGACCACCCCGTACTCGCTGATGAGCCCGTACCCGGACGAGAAGGGCACCATCACCCTGAACGCCTGGAGCACCCAGCTGATCGTGGAGAGCGCCAGCGACCCGCGGGTGAACCAGTTCTTCACCAAGTACGTCCAGGGCAAGCAGACCCAGGAGCCGGGCGCCTCCTGCACCATGGGGCAGATGTGACCGCCGACGCGGCGCCGCCCGAGGACGGCTCCGAGCGCGCCGCCGAGGAGTTCGCGGACGAGGCCGGGGCGCCGCGCCCGGCCCGTCGGCGGCTGTGGTGGCCGGCCGCGCTGGCCGCCGCCCTCGCGCTGGCCCTCGGGGTGCCCGCCCTGGTGGCGAGCGGGACGTCGGCGTCCGGGTCGGCCTCGGTGGCCGTCCCGGCGGACGACTCGCCCGAGGCCGGGTTCGCCCGCGACATGGCGACCCACCACCAGCAGGCGGTGGACCTGTCGTTCATCGTCCGGGACCGCACCGGCGACGACGCGACCCGCACCCTCGCCTTCGACATCATCAACACCCAGGCCAACCAGCGCGGGATGATGATGGGCTGGATCGACCAGTGGGGGCTGCCGCAGCACTCGGCGGCCAAGCCGATGGCGTGGATGAAGATGGGCCACGACTACCAGGCCCACGACGGTTCGCTGATGCCCGGCATGGCCACCAACACCCAACTGGCGAAGCTGCGTTCGCTCAGCGGGCGGGACGCCGAGGTGTACTACCTGCAGCTGATGATCCAGCACCACAAGGGCGGCGTCGAAATGGCCCAGGGCTATGTGGACCTGGCGAAGAACGACGCCGAGAAGCGGCTCGCCCAGTCGATGGTGGTCGCACAGACCTCGGAGGTGCAGCTGATGACCGACATGCTCACGGAGCGCGGCGCCGCCCCCGGCGTGCCCGAGTCCTGACCCACCCCACTGCGCGTGCCCTCGGACGGCCGGGGCGCGGTCGACGGTCCCGTACCGTGCGTACCGTGCCCCGGCCGTCCCGCGTCCGCGACAAGCCCCTGGAGTTCCCGATGACCCCCGCCGCACCCTGGCTGATCGCCGGACTGGGCAACCCCGGCCCGTGGTTCCGGCTGACCCGGCACAACGCCGGCTTCCTGACCGTGGAGCGGCTGGCCGAACGGCACGGCGCGCGGTTCCGTCGGCGCGGGATCGGCGCCCTGGTGGCGGAGATCGAGGTCGACGGCCACCGGGTGGTGCTGGCCAAGCCGCAGTGGTTCGTCAACCTGTCCGGCCGGCCGGTGTCCGGCCTGCTGCGGCGTTACGGCGTCCCGGTCGAACACCTGGTGGTCGTGCAGGACGACCTGGACTTCGCGTTCGGCACCGGACGGCTCAAGCGCGGCGGCGGCCCCGGCGGCCACAACGGCGTGCGCTCGGTGGGCGAGGTGCTCGGCACCCCCGACTTCGTGCGGCTGCGCTTCGGCATCGGGCGCCCGCCGAAGGGGCAGAGCGTCGGCGACTTCGTGCTGAAGAAGTTCTCGGACCACGAACAGGCCGCCCTGCCAGGGGTGTTGGACCGGTGCGCGGACGCGCTGGACACGCTGGTGCGACGCGGCCTCAACCGGGCCCAGGACGCGCTGAACGTCCGCTCGCAGGCTTAGGCCCTGTCCGGCCGAGAGGAAGGGGCCCCGGCTCAGGCCTGGCGGACCGGCCGGGTCAGGGCCACGGCCGCCACCGCGACCGCCGCGAGAGCGAGCAGCACCGTCCGGCCGCCGGACGCCGGGCCCGCCAGATGGACTCCGAGGACGGGCAGCGCGGTGCCGAGCGCCGTCCCGAGGCTGCGGGCCATGTTCACCATGCCGCCGCCGACCGCCGAGCACTGCGCCGGGATCGCCCGCATCACCAGCGCGTTGTTGGCGGGCAGCAGCAGTCCCAGCCCGTAGCCGGCGAGCAGCAGCGGCACCGCCACGGCCGCCCCGGAGACCGGCAGCAGGGCGAACAGCAGCAGCCCCGCGCCCGCGAGCACCGCGCCCGCGCGGCAGCGGGCGACGTCCGACCAGCCGCGCGGCAGCAGCGCGCCGCCGACGGTCGCGGCGAGCGCGAACGCGGCGGGCAGCAGGGTGATCACCAGGCCGGCCCGGGCCACCGGTACGCCCGCGCCGGTGAGCAGCACCGGGCCGAGCACGAGCGGGCAGAACAGCAGCAGGTAGCCGATCAGCGAAACCACCAGCCCGGACCGCACCCCGGGGGTGTTGACCAGGCCGGGCGCCAGGATCGGCCGGGCGGCCCGCCGTTCCTGACGGACCAGCGCGAGCGCGAGGACGGCGGCGGCGAGCAGCAGGGCGGCGGCGGCCCAGCCGGGCAGCGGCAGTCCGGAGGCGGTGGACAGGGCGAGCAGCAGCGCGGTGGTGGAGCCGGCGAGCAGCAGCAGGCCGGGCAGGTCGAAGCGGGCTCCGGACGCGGTGGCGGGCACGGTGGCGGGAGGGCTCGCGGCGGCACTCGCGCGGGGGGCGCCCCCGGCGCGGGGAGCGGGCAGGCTCGCGGCGGCTCCTGCGGGCGGGATCCCGGAATCGGCGGTGAGCGGGCCCCCGGCACCGGCGATGAGCTGCTTCCCGGCACCGGCACCGGCGGCGGCACCGGCGGCGGGCGGGGGCCCGGTGCGGGTACGGGGCAGCAGGAACCATCCGGCCAGGATGCCCAGCACCCCGATCGGCACGTTGATCCAGAACACCCACCGCCAGGAGGCGTGCTCCACCAGCAGCCCGCCGAGGCTGGGGCCCAGCGCCAGACCGAGCCCCTGGGCCGCCGCCTGGATGCCGAGCGCGCGCCGCATCGCGTGCTCGGGGACGCCGCGCGCCACCAGGGCGACGCTGTTGGCCTGCATCATCGCGCCACCGACGGCCTGGACGGCCCGGCAGGCGACCAGCACGCCGAGGCTTCCGGCGTATCCGGCGCCGAGCGAGGCCAGGGCGAAGACGGCGAAGCCGCCGAGGTACATGGTCTTGCGGCCGACGAGGTCGGAGAGCCAGCCGACCGGGGCGAGCAGGGCGACCAGCACCAGGAGGTAGGCGAGGGCGACCCATTCGACGGCCGCGAAGCCGGCGTCGAAGTGCCGGCCGAGGGCCGGGAAGACGAGGGCGGTGACGCTGGCGGTGAGCTGGCCGAGGAAGGCCCCGAGGCAGACGGTGCCGACGGCCAGCCAGTGGGCGTGACGCCAGCCGGCTATGCCGCGGGGCCGGGGCCGCTCGGTGAGCAGCCGCGCGGCAAGGGCGGTGGCGTTCATGCCACAAATATATCGGACGCAGATATGTTCTTTCTACGAGCTGCTCGCTTTCCGACGGGAGCCCGCAGAGTTCCACCGCGCTCCACGAGGCCCCGCAGAGTTCCGGGAGGCCCCCGCTCAACGGTGGACAACCCGCCGGACCGGCCCGTACCAGGCGATACGCTGTCCGCCATGCCGTCGTCACCACACGTCCCCGACCCCGCCACCGAAACCCCCGAAACGGCGGTCGACCACGCCCGGCGGCTCACCGACACCGTCACCCGCCTGCGCCGCGCCCTGCGCAGCAGCATCCGCACCGACTACCCGTGGGAGTCCCTGCCCATGGCGCAGGTCGAACTCCTCCAGACCCTCGCCGCCGCCCCCCTGCGGGTCGGCGAACTCGCCGCCCGGCAGCGGCTCGCCCCCAACACCGTCAGCGGGCTGATCGGCAAGCTCCTCGACGCCGGATTCGTCGACCGCCAGGCCGACCCCGGCGACCGTCGCACCGCCCGCATCGCCCTCACCCCGGCCGGCCGGCGCCAGCTCGACGACTGGCAGCGCGCCCACGAGCGCCGCATCGCCACCGCCCTCGACACCCTCGATCCCACCGACCGCGACGCCGTCGTCCACGCCCTGCCCGCCCTCGAACAGCTCGCCCGCGCCCTCGCCGAGACCGGCCAGGGCCCCGACCAGGCCTGAACCCCGGCCGGGCCCAAACCGGGGCCGAGCCGGGGCCGAGCCGGGGCCGAACCCCGGCCAGCACCCCCGGATGCCTGCAAAACCGCTGGTCACCTACCCGTACGGACCGCTACCGTCCCCGGCATGAGCACAGCACAGGTACAGATCGAGCCCTGGACGGACGCCGACCTCGCACTGCTGCGCCGGGTCAACACCCCGGAGATGAAGAAGCACGTCGGCGGCCCCGAGACCGAGGAGCAACTCCTCGTCCGGCACCGGCGCTACCTGGACTTCGTCCCGTCCGGCCTGGGCTGCATGTACCGGATCGTGCTGCTCCCCGAGGGCGAGGCCGTCGGAACCGTCGGCTACGGCACCCGCACCTGGGAGGACGAGACCGTCCACGAGATGGGGTGGAACGTCCTGCCCGGCCACCAGGGGCGGGGCATCGCCGTCGCCGCCACCCGCGCCGCCGTCGCGGCCGCCCGCCGAGAGGCCGCCCACCGCCACCTGCACGCCTTCCCCTCGGTGGACAACCCGGCCTCCAACGCGGTCTGCGCGAAGGCCGGGTTCAGCCTCGTCGGCGAGACGGACTTCGAGTTCCCGCCCGGGCGGTTCATGCGCAGCCACAACTGGCGGGTGGACCTGCGGGCGGCGGGCTGAGCCCCGCGCCGCCGCCCGGGCGGACGTGTCAGAACAGCGTGCCGCTCTCCAGCTCCAGCAGCCGGCGCTTGCAGTCCACGCCCGCCGCGAAACCGGTCAGCGAGCCGTTGGCGCCCATGACGCGGTGGCAGGGGCGGACGATGAGCAGCGGATTGGCGCCCACCGCGCCGCCGACCGCCCGCACCGCGCGCGGCGACTCCCCCGCCAGATCGGCGAGTTGGCCGTAGGTGACGGTCTCGCCGTACGGGATCTCGTCCAGGGCGGCCCAGATCCGCCGGCGGAACTCGGTGCCCGCCGGGGCGAGCGGGAGGTCGAAGGAGGTGCGCTCGCCCGCGAAGTAGGCGGTCAGCTGGGCGACCGGCTCGGCGAGCGCCTCCGGGTCGAGGACCCAGTCGTCGGCGGGCTCGGCCAGAGCGTACTTCTGCCCGGGCGCGGTGACGGCGGCCAGCGCCGCCGCGCCGCCGCCCTCGGGCAGGACGCCGGACAGCAGCAGCCGGCCGAACGGGCTCTCCATGGTGGTGTAGACGGTGGTGCTCATGCCTCTGCCTTCTCCGTTCCAGTGCTGGCGCTCGTGGGCCCGGCCCACAGCCGGTGCACGGCGTAGGAGCGCCACGGGGCCCACTCCTCGGCCGCGCGGGCGGCGTTCTTCGGGTCGCCGGGGGCGCCGAGCCGGACGAGGCCGTGCTTGACGCCCACATCGCCCGGGAGGAAGACGTCCGGGTCGGCGAGGGCCCGCATCCTCAGGTAGCCGACGGTCCAGGGACCGATGCCGGGCAGGGCCAGCAACCGGGCCGCGGACTCCTCCCGGTCCACCCCGCCGTCGAGTCGCACCGCCCCCTCGGCCAGGGCCGCGCACAGGCCGGTGAGCGCGCGGCGGCGGGCGGCGGGCATCGCGAAGTCCTCCGGGTCCGCGGTGGCCAGCACCGCCGCCGTCGGGAACAGCAGCCGCAGGCCGCCGCTCGGCTCGGGCAGCTCGGTACCGTACTTCTCGGTCAGCCGGCCGGCCAGCGTGCGGGCGGCGCCGACCGTGATCTGCTGGCCGAGCACGGCGCGGACGGCCAGCTCGTGCGGGTCCACGTGGCCGGGCGAGCGCAGGCCGGGGCGTTCCCGGACCAGGGGGCCGAGCAGGGGATCGGCGCCGAGCTGCTCGTCGACCGCGTCCGGGTCGGCGTCCAGGTCGAACAGGCCGCGCAGGCGCTGGACGGCGGTCGGGAGGTCGCGCAGGTCCCCGAGCAGCAGACGGCAGTCGAGCCAGCCGCGGGTGCGCGGTTCGCCCGGCGCCAGCCCGTCGACTTCGGCGATGCCGTGCCCGTACGGGAGCGCCAGGGTGCGCCGGTACGTGCGGACGCCGGGGCGCGGACCGGGGACGACCTCCTCCACGCCGGGGACGGCGCGCAGGGCGAGGAAGTCGATCAGGTGGTCGCTGTCGAGCGCGCCGCGGTAGGCCAGGCGCAGGGTGAGGCCACCGGCCGGGGTCGCGACGCGGCGGCCGGCCACGACCTCGGCGCGCAGACCGCTGGGGGTGCGGTCGTAGACCTCGCGGACGGTGTCGTTGAACTGCCGCACCGAGGCGAAGCCGGCGGCGAACGCGATGTCGGTGACCGGGAGTTCGGTCGTCTGCAGCAGCAGGCGGGCGGTCTGGGCGCGGCGGGCGCGGGCCAGCGCGATCGGGCCGGCGCCCAGTTCGGCGATGAGCTGGCGCTGGAGCTGGCGGGAGCTGTAGCCGAGGCGGCTGGCCAGGCCCGCGACGCCCTCGCGGTCCACCACGCCGTCGCCGATCAGGCGCATCGCGCGGCCGACCAGGTCGGCGCGGTGGTTCCACTCCGGGGAGCCCGGCACGGAGTCGGGGCGGCAGCGGCGGCAGGCGCGGAAACCGGCCCCCTGGGCGGCCGCGGCGCTGGGGTAGAAGACGCAGTTGACGCGCTTGGGGGTCACGGCGGGGCAGCTCGGTCGGCAGTAGATGCCGGTGGAGGTGACGGCCGTGAAGAAGACGCCGTCGAAGCGGGCGTCTCGGCTGTCCACGGCTCGGTACCGGATGTCGTCGTCGATCACGCTGTCCAGTCTGCGGCACTGGGGCGGGGGGTGACTGGCGGAAATCGGACATGGCCGTTGGGGGCCCTCCCCCTCCCCCCACCCCCCTCCCCCCACCTCCGCCCACCCATCCCGAGCACCGGCCCGGAGGGCCCACGCCGGGGGCCCGCGCTGGGGCCCGCGCCGGAGACCCGCACCGGCGAGCCCGCCCCGGGTCCACGCCGGGGGAAGACCGCGCCGCAGCGCTCGGCGCACGCGCGCGTTGCTCGCGGTCTGGCCGCCGGCCAGGGCGGCTCGCCGCCCTCGGTGACCCGGGTTTCACCGTGGACGACGCCACCGCAGTGGCCCTGAAGCACTTCCGGCTGCCGGCCCGCCCGGCCTCCGCCGAGCCGGGTGGCCCGGGCGGAGGCCGGCCGCGGCCTCCTGATTTCCTGGTCGGCTTTCCTGGTCGGCTTTCCTGGTCAGCGCTTCACGGGGCCTCCTGCGGCGCGCATCGACTTGGAGAGCGACTTCCACTTCTTCGCCCGGGCCGAGGCCAGTCGGGCGTCCGAGCGGGAGGCGATCCACTCGTTCTCGCGCTGGAGCTTGAGGTAGCTGTCCATCCGGCGCTGCGGCAGGGTGCCGTCGGCGAGCGCCGCCTGCACCGCGCAGCCGGGCTCGGTGTGGTGGCCGCAGTCATGGAAGCGGCAGTCCTCGGCCAGTCCGGCGATGTCGGCGAAGGCCAGGTCCACGCCCTCGCCGCCGTAGAGGCCGACCTCGCGCAGCCCGGGGGTGTCGATGAGCACGCCCCCGCCGGGCAGCGGGATCAGTTCACGGGTGGTCGTGGTGTGGCGGCCCTTCTGGTCGACCGATCGGGCCTCCTGGACGGCCATCGCCGTGACGCCGGCGAGCGCGTTGGTGAGCGTGGACTTGCCGACGCCGGACTGGCCGATCACGGCCGTGGTGCCGGGCGCGCAGGCGCGCAGCACGTCCATGCCCTCGCCCGTCCCGGCGCTGACCACGAGCACGGTGACACCGGGCGCGACCGCCTCGACGTCGGCGCGGATGAACTCGGCGTCGTCCACCAGGTCGGCCTTGGTGAGGACGACCAGGGGGTCGGCGCCGGACTCCCAGGCCAGGGCGAGGAAGCGCTCTATCCGGCCGAGGTCCGGATCGGCGGCGAGCGAGGCGGCGATCAGGACGGTGTCGACGTTGGCGGCGAGCACCTGGCCGTCGGAGCGCTTGCCGGCCACCTTGCGGATGATCGCGGTCGAGCGGGGCAGCAGTGCGGTGACGGCGGCCATCGGCTGGGCGTGGAGGTCCACGGCGGCCCAGTCGCCGGTGCACGGGCAGTTGATCATGTCGACGTCGCCGACCGGGCGGGTGTCGAGCCGTACGGTGCGCGGCTCGCCCGTCTCCAGATCGGCGAGCACGGCGTCGCACTGGCCGCGGTCGACCCGGACGATCCGGGCCGGGATCAGCCCGGCCTCGGCGAGCGGGGTGAAGAGTTCGGCGAGCTCGGGCGTCCAGCCGTAGCCGGACAGCGGCAGCTCGTCAGAGAGGGAGCCAGAGGGGGAGGTGGAGGGAGACGACGAAGTGGAGGCAGCGTTGAACAACGCGGTGGGCCCTTCGGGAGGAGATGATCCCGGCGGGCTGCGGCTGGCGCGGAAAGGTCAGCCGGCGGCCGGGAAGAGGAGGTGAACGCGAGTACTGCCCAAGGCAGCTATCGGGGCGACAACGACCACGGAGTTCACCTCCTGCTCTCTACTCCTCGGGCGGCCGTGAAGGCCCCCGATCTGGACGGGAGAAACGCTAGCGGGTCGGGGTGGCGGGGCCAACTGATTTTTGACCTGCGGAAACGCGGTGAAGGGATCCACAGGGGGCCAGCATTGGACCTACAGAAGTGCGGGCCCTCGCTCAGGAACCCGCCGGAGCCGACTACCCGCCGGAGCCGGCTACCCTCCGGAGCCGACTACCCGCCGTACCGGTGCTTGAGGTTCGGGTCGTCCAGCCACCAGGGCCGCATCCCGGCCTCCTCCTCGGCCGGCAGCCCCGCCTCCTGCGCCCTCGCCGCGGCCTCCTCGAAACGGGCGTCGAGTTCGGCGTCCACCGCCTTGATCTCCTCCCGCCCCTGCACCACCATCCGCCGCACCAGCGCGGCCAGGAACGGCAGCCCGACCAGGTCGCCCAGCACCCAGAGCATGTTGCCGCCCCAGGTCTGGTCCTGCGCCAGGCTCGGCCCCCACGGCCGCCCGAGCGCCACGTAGTAGTGCTCGGCGACCAGGTGGCCGCCGTAGATCAGCACCAGCCCGAGCCCCGCGTCGAAGATCACCTCGGCGAAGGTGATGAACAGCCCGACCAGGTGCGGGTACTCGCGCCCGACCGGGTCGATCTGCAGCCGCGGCCAGAAGTACGCCAGCCCGAGCAGCACCAGCGCCAGGTGCAGCAGCACGTTCCCGAACGCGCTGGACACCGACTCCTCGTACCAGGGCGTGAAGTAGAGCAGCCACGGCGGGGCCATCAGCAGCGCGGTGGAGACGGCCGGGAACATCAGCACCTTGGACGGCCGGCTGCGCAGCGCCCGCAGGATGCGCTCGCGCCGGGCCGGCGGCGCGGCCGCGACCAGCAGCGAGACCGGCGCACCGAGGGCGAGCAGCAGCGGGACGAGCATCAGCAGCAGCACGACCTGGACGGCCCGGTCGGTGAACAGGATCCGCTCGTACACGCCGAGGCCGGAGCAGGTGCACCAGATCCACAGCAGCAGCCCGCCCAGGAAGGCGGCGGTGCGGGACGGCTGCCAGCGCTCGCCGCCCGCCCGGTGGACGGTGCGCACCGCGGCCAGGTACCAGCCGCCGAGCAGCACGGAGAGGGCGAGCACGAGCGGTTCGGCCGTCCACGAGGTGGCCAGGTCGGACCACTGCCAGGGCGGCGGTCCGCTGTAGGCGAGCACTCGCACCGCGCCGTCCATCCGTCCGCCCACCTCGTTCGCGCCCTGCCGCCGCCCGCGCCGTCCGGCGGTCCGTCGGACGCCGCGGACCGGACCGCGGCGCCCGGCCATGATGGCCTCCCGGCCGGGGCCCGCCGCGCCCGGGGCCCGCCTCTATACCTGCACCTGGACAAAGCTTTACCGAGCCCGGAAAAAGCTTTGCCCAGGCAAAGTTCCGGCCTCGACGGCCCCCGGACCGCAACCGGCGCAGGGCCGTGTTCGTCTGGCAGGATGCACCGTCGGCGATACCGGCCACGCGGGTGATGACAAGGGGACGACAAGGGTGCAAAGCACTGCACGCGGCGAGGGCCGCCGGCTGGCGGCGCGCCACCGCAACATCGAGCTGGGCCTGCTGGCGCTCGCGGTGGCCGTCTGTCTGGCGGGGCACATCGACGCCGATCTGGCGCTGACCGGCAAGATGCCGCCCGGGCTGCTGGTCCACGGCCTGGCGCTGGGCGGCCTGGCCGGGGTGGCGCACCTGGCGGTGCGGCGGTTCGCCCCGTACGCGGATCCGCTGATCCTGCCGCTGGGCGTCTTCCTGACCGGCTTCGGGCTGATGCTGCTGGACCGGCTGGACATCTCCTACGCGGCGGCGCACGCCAGGAAGGGCGACTACCAGAAGCTCCCGGCCGCGCCCTCGCAGCTGATGTGGGTGTTCATCTCGGTCGCGGTGGCGATCGCGCTGATCGTGCTGATCAAGCACCACAGGTTCTTCCAGCGGTACGTGTACCTGCTGATGACGGGGGCGCTGATCCTGCTGGCGGCGCCCGCGTTCTTCCCGGGCCGGGCGGAGGACTTCGGCGCCAAGCGCTGGATCCGCCTGTTCGGGCTCTCCTTCGAGCCGGACGAGTTCGTGAAGGTCGCCATCACGATCTTCTTCGCCGGCTACCTGATGGCCTCCCGGGACGCGCTCGCGCTGGCCGGCCGGAAGATCTGGGGGATGACCCTGCCGCGCGGGCGGCACGTCGGCCCGGTGCTGGCGATCTGGGTGGTCAGCCTGCTGGTGCTGGTCTTCGAGCGCGACCTCGGCACCTCGCTGATCTTCTTCGGCGTCTTCGTCGTGATGCTGTACGCGGCGACCGAGCGCACCAGCTGGGTGGTGCTCGGCCTGCTGATGGCGGTCGGCGGCGCGGCCGTGGTCGGCACCGTGGAGCCGCACGTGCACGGGCGCGTCGAGGCCTGGCTGCACCCGCTCGACATCTACAAGGAGCACCACGACCCGGCGATCATCTCCGACCAGCCCGCCGAGGCGCTGTTCAGCCTGGGCACCGGGCACCTGACCGGGACGGGCCTGGGCTCGGGGCGGCCGTGGCTGATCGGCTTCGCCGGGCGCAGCGACTTCGTCTTCACCACGATCGGCGAGGAGCTGGGCCTGGCCGGGGTGACGGCGGTGCTGCTGGTGTACCTGCTGCTGGTCCAGCGCGGGCTGCGGACGGCGGTCGGGCTGACCGACCCGTTCGGCAAGCTGCTGGCGACGGGGCTGTCGACGGCGCTGGCGCTGCAGGTGTTCGTGGTGGTCGGCGGGGTGAGCGGGCTGGTGCCGCTGACCGGCAAGGCGCTGCCGTTCCTGGCGGCGGGCGGCTCGTCGCTGCTGGCGAACTGGCTGATCGTGGCGCTGCTGATCAAGCTGAGCGACTCGGCCGGGCGCACGGCGCTGGAGCCGGCGCCGCCGAGCCCCGATCCGCTCCCGGCGCAGGCCGGGCCGGCGGGCCGGTCGGCGGCCCCGGGCGGTCCGGCCGCGATGGATCCGAGCCCGAGCCCGAACCCGAGCCCGACCGCGCCGAGCGGCCCGAACCCGACGGCCCCGGAGCTGACGCTCCCACGCCCGGCCGCCCCGGGCCCGGATCCGGACCGGACCGAGGTCAACCCGGCCGCCCCGCACCCTCCGGCCGAGCAGTCCCCGTACGGGTACCACCCGGCCCCGCAGTCCCCCTTCCCGCCGAATCCGGCGACCGCCTGACCCACCGCCTGACCCACCGCCGGGGCCCCGGGCCGCCCTCCGGGCGACGGGCGACGGCGAACCGGCGAACCGGCGAACCGGCACCAGGAGACGACCGGACGTCAGGAGACGACGGACGGCACAGGGCCTCCCCCGCATCCCGCGGGGGAGGCCCTGTGCCGTCCGTCGTGGTTTGCCGCAGCCTGCCCCTACTGCCGCTCCCACGGCGGCCGGGGCGGGTAGTCGGGCGCCCGCCGCTCCGGCGGCGGCCCGGACGGCCGGTCGCTGTCCGGCGGGGGCGGGCCGGGCCGGTGGTGGGGCCCGCCGCGGGCGGTGAGGCGGCCGCGGACGTTGTCGGCGGCCAGGACGTCGGCCCAGCGCTCCGGGTACTCGGAGGGGACGTCGACGTCGTCGCCGTCCTCCTCGCCCCACTCCTCCTCGGCGCCTTCGGCGAGGCCGAGTTCGCGGGCGCGCCGGGCCCGTTCGGCGGCGCGCCGGGCGGCGACCTCGCGGACCACGGCGGCGGCGGCCTCCTCCTGGGCGCGCTCGTTCTCGGCGCGGGCGTCGGCGGTCTCCAGGGTGGGCCAGCGGCGGTCTATGGCGGCGTTCATGGCGGCGCCGATGAGGACGGCCAGGGCGACCACGAAGATCCACAGCAGTACGGCCACCGGCGCGGCCAGCGAGCCGTACACCGAGGGGACCTCGACCGAGCTGACCAGGTAGATCCGCAGGGCGACGCTGCAGACGACCAGCACCACGAGGGCGACCAGGGCGCCGGGGACGTCCTCGCGCCAGGGGGTGGAGACGGGGACGGCTAGGTGGTAGAGGGTGGTGAGGGAGACGATCAGCAGCACGATGGCGACCGGCCAGTAGGCGGCGCCGACCAGTCCGGCGACGCCGGGCACGGCGTTCTCGATGAGTCCGGGTCCGGCCATCAGCAGCGGCAGCACCAGGGAGCTGATGACGAGGGCGCCGAAGTAGAGGCCGAGGGACATCAGCCGGGTCTTGACGATGCCTCGCTTGCCGTCGAGCCCGTACATGACGGTGATGGTGTCGATGAAGATGTAGAGCGCTCTGGAGCCGGACCACAGCGACAGCAGGAAGCCGATCGAGACGAGGTCGGGCCGGGAGTGGGCGAAGACCTGGTCCAGCAGCGGCACCACGACCTCCTTGACGGACGAGTCCGACAGGACCGTCCCGGAGGCCGAGACGATGTCGTGCTTGAGCCGGTCGATGGTGCCGGCGCCGAGGAACTCGTCGAGGTAGCCGAGGGTGCCGGCCAGGCCGAGGAGCAGCGGTGGGATCGACAGCAGGGTGAAGAAGGCCGCCTCCGCGGCGAGTCCGGTGACCCGGTACTCGACGCAGGTGTTGGTGGTGTCCTTGACCAGCTCCCACGCCGTGCGGCGCCAGGCGGCCTGTTTGGCCGCGCGTCGGGAGCCCTTGCCCCGGCGCCGGGAGGGCCGTTCGGGGTTCGGTCTGCTCGTCTCGCCTGCTGCTTGCACAGGCCTAACGGTATCGGGCCGGGGCCGCGCGGTTGATCTCCCCCGGGGTACGGGCGCGTGGACGGACGTCGGGGCGGGGAGCGGCGGGGATCCCCGGCAGTCTCACATGGCGAAACCTCAGCGTCCGCCATCCGGATGTTAGTGGACCGCAAGTCCCGCGCCGTGCCAATCTCTTGCCATGCCGAGCGCCGGAACCACCCTAGTTGGTCGACTCCACGTCGATCTCCTTCGCGTGTCCAGCGCCATCTGTCCGGCGATCTGAGCCCACCCCGCCGCACCACCGCACCCGGCGCCACCCACCTCGCAGTCCCCGCTGGAGCGGACGCGCGGGCGCCCGGCCGGCCACGGTCACTGCTCTCCCCGGCCCTGGGAATACCCGCAGGTCACAGCAGCACCGCACCGCCACGCACCCCCAGCGACCCACCCGGCGTCAGAGCCATCTGCCCCGAAGGACTTCACCATGGCCACCACCCCCGAGACCGCCGAGCCCACGGCCGACCGCGCCGCCGCGCGCCGCCCCGCCGCGCCTCGCAAGGTGACCCGTCACCGCGGCGAGGGCCAGTGGGGCATGGGCCACTTCACCCCCCTGAACGCCAACGAGCAGTTCAAGAAGGACGACGACGGTCTCAACGTACGGACACGTATTGAGACGATCTACGCCCATCGGGGCTTCGACTCGATCGACCCCGCCGACCTGCGCGGCCGGATGCGCTGGTGGGGCCTGTACACCCAGCGCAAGGAGGGCATCGACGGCGGCAGGACCGCGATCCTGGAGCCGCACGAGCTCGACGCCGAGTACTTCATGCTGCGCGTGCGGGTCGACGGCGGCCGGCTGACCGTCGCCCAGCTGAAGGCGATCGCCGAGGTCTCCGAGCAGTACGCCCGCAACACCGCCGACCTGACCGACCGCCAGAACGTCCAGTACCACTGGATCCGGATCGAGGACGTCCCGGCGATCTGGCAGAAGCTGGAGGCCGTCGGCCTGTCCACCACCGAGGCCTGCGGCGACACCCCGCGCGTCATCCTCGGCTCCCCGGTGGCCGGCATCGCCGAGGACGAGATCATCGACGGCACCCCCGCCATCGAGGAGATCCAGCGGCGCTTCATCGGCAACAAGGACTTCTCCAACCTGCCGCGCAAGTTCAAGTCCGCCGTCTCCGGCTCCCCGCTGCTGGACGTCGCGCACGAGATCAACGACATCGCCTTCGTCGGCGTGGTCCACCCCGAGCACGGCCCCGGCTTCGACCTGTGGGTCGGCGGCGGGCTGTCCACCAACCCCAAGCTGGGCGTGCGCCTGGGCGCCTGGGTCCCGCTGGACGAGGTGGCCGACGTCTACGGCGGCGTCATCGGCATCTTCCGCGACTACGGCTACCGCCGGCTGCGCAACCGCGCCCGGCTGAAGTTCCTGGTCGCCGACTGGGGCGTGGAGAAGTTCCGCCAGGTGCTGGAGGACGAGTACCTCGCGTACCGGCTGGTCGACGGCCCCGCGCCGCAGGAGCCCAGCGGCCGCTGGCGCGACCACGTCGGCGTCCACCGGCAGAAGGACGGCCGGTACTACATCGGCTTCGCGCCGCGCGTCGGCCGGGTCGACGGCCGGCTGCTCGGCCAGATCGCCGACCTCGCCGCCGCGCACGGCAGCGACCGGCTGCGCACCACCGCCGAACAGAAGATGCTGGTCCTCGATATCGCCGAGGACCAGGTCGACTCGGTGGTGGCCGGCCTGGAAGCGCTGGACCTGCGGGTCACCCCGTCGCCGTTCCGCCGCGGCACCATGGCGTGCACCGGCATCGAGTACTGCAAGCTCGCCATCGTCGAGACCAAGGAGCGCGGCCGCACGCTCATCGACGAGCTGGAGAAGCGCCTGCCGGACTTCGCCGAACCGCTGACCATCAACATCAACGGCTGCCCGAACGCCTGCGCCCGCATCCAGGTCGCCGACATCGGCCTCAAGGGCCAGCTCGTCCCGGACGGCAACGGCGAGCAGGTCGAGGGCTACCAGGTGCACCTGGGCGGCGCGCTCGGCCTGGAGGCCGGGTTCGGCCGCAAGGTCCGCGGCCTCAAGGTCACCAAGGACGACCTGCCCGACTACGTCGAGCGCGTCCTGACCCGCTACCAGGCCGACCGCACCGAGGGCGAGCGCTTCGCCCAGTGGGCGGCCCGGGCCGACGAGGAGCAGCTGTCGTGAGTGAGCGTGCCGCGCCGTTCTTCTGCCCGTACTGCGGGGACGAGGACCTGCGCCCCTCCGAGGCCGGGCACGGCGCCTGGGAGTGCCACGGGTGCCGCCGCGCCTTCCAGCTGAAGTTCCTCGGCCTGCTGTCCCCGACCGCCTCGACCGCCTCGACCGCGGCCAACTCGGCTTCGGCCGCCACGACTTCGGCCAACTCGACTGCGAACGACGGGGGTTCGTCCGGTGACCAGCTCGACGACTGACCACGAGGAGATAGCCGTCCGGGCCGGCCGCGAGCTGGAGGAGGCGACGCCCCAGGAGATCCTGGCCTGGGCCGCCGACACCTTCGGCCGCCGCTTCTGCGTCACCTCCTCGATGGAGGACGCGGTCGTCGCCCACCTCGCCTCCTCGGTGTTCCCCGGCGTGGACGTGGTGTTCCTGGACACCGGCTACCACTTCCCGGAGACCATCGGCACCCGGGACGCGGTGGCCGCGACCATGCCGGTCAACGTCATCACCCTCAGGCCGCTGCGCACCGTGGCCGAGCAGGACGCCGAGCACGGGCCGCACCTGCACGACCGCGACCCGGACCTGTGCTGCTCGCTGCGCAAGGTCGAGCCGCTCAACCGCGGCCTCGGCGGCTACGACGCCTGGGCGACCGGGCTGCGCCGCGACGAGTCCCCGAGCCGGGCGGACACCCCGGTGGTGTCCTGGGACGCCCGGCGCCGCAAGGTCAAGATCGCCCCGATCGCCCGGTGGACGCAGGAGGACGTGGACGCCTACGTCGCCGCCCACGGGGTGCTGCTCAACCCGCTGCTGTGGGAGGGCTACACCTCGATCGGCTGCTCGCCGCTGTCCTGCACCCGCAAGCCCGCCGAGGGCGAGGACGCCCGGGCCGGGCGCTGGTCCGGCTCCGGCAAGACCGAGTGCGGCATCCACCTCTGACCCACCCCCCACTACCGACGAAGGACTTGAGACTGTGACAGCTCACACCCGGGCCGCCGACGGAGCCGCGGAGGCGGCCCCCGCGGCCACCCCCTGCGAGCGCGGCGCCACCGTGTGGCTGACCGGGCTGCCGAGCGCGGGCAAGACCACGCTCGCCTTCGCGCTGGCCGGACGGCTGCGCGCCGAGGGCCACAAGGTCGAGGTCCTGGACGGCGACGAGATCCGCGAGTTCCTCTCCAAGGGCCTCGGCTTCACCCGCGAGGACCGGCACACCAACGTGACCCGGATCGGCTTCGTCGCCGAGAAGCTCGCCGCCCACGGCGTCAAGGTGCTCGCCCCGGTGATCGCCCCGTTCGCCGACTCGCGCGCCGCGGTGCGCGAGCGGCACGCGGCGGCCGGCACCGAGTTCCTGGAGGTCCACGTCGCCACCCCGGTCGAGCTGTGCGCCGAACGCGACGTCAAGGGCCTGTACGCCAAGCAGGCCGCCGGGGAGCTGGCCGGCCTCACCGGCGTGGACGACCCGTACGAGGCGCCGGAGAAGCCGGAGCTGCGGATCCAGACGCAGGGCCGCGCGGTCGCCGAGTCCGCCGCCGAGCTGCACGCCTTCCTGACCGAGAGGGGTCTCGCATGACCACCGCGACCGACGGCCCGGTCCGCACCGCCGACGCCCAGAACCAGCCGGCCGGGGGCCCTTTCGCGCTGTCCCACCTGGACGTGCTGGAGGCCGAGTCGGTGCACGTCTTCCGCGAGGTCGCGGGGGAGTTCGAGCGCCCGGTGATCCTCTTCTCGGGCGGCAAGGACTCCATCGTCATGCTGCACCTGGCTCTCAAGGCCTTCCATCCGGCCGCCGTGCCGTTCTCGCTGCTGCACGTCGACACCGGCCACAACTTCCCCGAGGTGATCGCCTACCGCGACCGCGTCGTGGCCGAGCACGGCCTGCGCCTGCACGTCGCCCACGTCCAGGACTTCATCGACGACGGCCGGCTGCGCGAGCGCCCGGACGGCACCCGCAACCCGCTGCAGACCGTGCCGCTGCTGGACGCCATCGAGACGAACCGCTTCGACGCGGTGTTCGGCGGCGGGCGCCGCGACGAGGAGAAGGCCCGCGCCAAGGAGCGGGTGTTCTCCCTGCGCGACGAGTTCGGCGCCTGGGACCCGCGCCGCCAGCGCCCCGAGCTGTGGTCGCTGTACAACGGCCGGCACGCCGTCGGCGAGCACGTGCGCGTCTTCCCGCTGTCCAACTGGACCGAGCTGGACGTCTGGCAGTACATCGAGCGCGAGGGCATCGACCTCCCGGGGATCTACTACGCCCACGAGCGGGACGTCTTCGCCCGCGGCGGCATGTGGCTGACCGCCGGTGAGTGGGGCGGCCCCAGGGAGAACGAGCCCGTCCAGCGGCGGCTGATCCGCTACCGCACCGTCGGCGACATGTCCTGCACCGGCGCCGTCGACTCGGACGCCACCGACATCCAGGCCGTGATCGCCGAGATCGCCGCCAGCCGCCTCACCGAGCGCGGCGCGACGCGGGCCGACGACAAGCTGTCCGAGGCCGCGATGGAAGACCGCAAGCGCGAGGGGTACTTCTAACGATGACCAGCACCACCCAGGAAGCAACCGCCACGTCGCTGCTGCGCTTCGCCACCGCCGGATCCGTCGACGACGGCAAGTCCACCCTGGTCGGCCGCCTGCTGCACGACTCCAAGTCCGTGCTCGCCGACCAGCTGGAGGCCGTCGAACGCGTCTCGCTGGGCCGCGGCCAGGAAGCGCCCGACCTCGCGCTGCTCACGGACGGCCTGCGCGCCGAGCGCGAGCAGGGCATCACCATCGACGTGGCCTACCGCTACTTCGCCACCCCCCGGCGGCGGTTCATCCTCGCCGACACCCCCGGGCACGTGCAGTACACCCGCAACATGGTGACCGGCGCCTCCACCGCCGAGCTCGCCGTGGTGCTGGTCGACGCCCGCAACGGCGTCGTCGAGCAGACCCGCCGGCACGCCGCCGTCGCCGCGCTGCTGCGGGTGCCGCACGTGGTGCTGGCCGTCAACAAGATGGACCTGGTCGACTACGCCGAGCCCGTCTTCGCCGCCATCGCCGAGGAGTTCACCGCCTACGCCGCCTCGCTCGGCGTGGGCGACGTGGTGGCCGTGCCGATCTCCGCCCTCGCCGGGGACAACGTCGTCGAGCCGTCCGCGCACATGGACTGGTACGGCGGACCGACCCTGCTGGAGCACCTGGAGACCGTCCCGGTCGGCAGCGACCCAGGCGCCGAGCCGGCCCGCTTCCCGGTCCAGTACGTGATCCGCCCGCAGAGCGAGGAGCACCCCGACTACCGCGGCTACGCCGGGCAGTTGGCCTCCGGCGTGCTGCGGGTCGGCGACCCGGTGACGGTACTGCCCTCGGGCCACACCACCACCGTCGCCGGGATCGACGCGCTCGGCCGCGAGACGGACCTCGCCTGGGCACCCCAGTCGGTCACCGTCCGGCTCGCCGACGACCTCGACGTCTCCCGCGGCGACCTGATCGCGGCCGGCGTGATCCCCGTGCCCACCAGGGACATCGAGGCCACCGTCAGCCACCTCGACGAGCGCCCGCTGCGCGCCGGCGACAAGGTCCTGCTCAAGCACACCACCCGCACCGTGCGCGCGCTGGTCAAGGACATCACCTACCGCATCGCTCTGCCGACCAAGGCGGGCGACACCCTCGAACAGCGCTCCGGCGCCGAGGGGTTGAACGTCAACGACCTCGGCCACGTGGTGCTGCGCACCGCCGAGCCGCTGGCGCTCGACGCCTACTCCGACAACCGCCGCACCGGCTCGTTCCTGCTGATCGACCCGGCCGACGGCACCACCCTCACCGCCGGCATGGCGGGCGAGGCCTTCGCGACCGTACGCGCCACCGAACCCGCTGAGGAGGACTGGGTCTGATGCCCAGCGAGGCGTTCTCGGACATGGACAAGGAAGGCGGCCGCATCGGCAGCGGCGTCCTCGGCAGCGGCCAGGGCGGCCTGACCCGATGTGCGGGCCGACAGCGCTGAGTTGCGACCCCCGGCCGCCCCGACGGGCGACCGCCACGTCCCCGAGACCGCCTCCTGACGGTCCGTCGATGAACAGGACTTCACCATGGCACCGAACCCGGCCCTCTCGCATACCCGTGCCCGCCCCGACGCCGGCCGGATCAGACGCTCCGCGGTGGCCGCGGTGGCCGGCCTGACCGCCGTGACCCTGCTGTCCGCGTGCAGCTACGGCTCCAAGGCGGACGACAAGAAGGCGGGCGCCGACTCCGCCGCCAGTTCGGCCGGCGCCTCCGGCGCGAAGCTGTCCGCGGACACCGTGAAGATCGGGTACTTCGCGAACCTGACCCACGGCACCGCCCTGGTCGGCCTCCAGGAGGGGCTGTTCCAGAAGGAGTTGGGCGCCACCCAGATCAAGACCCAGGTCTTCAACGCGGGCCCGTCCGAGATCGAGGCGCTCAACGCCGGCTCCATCGACATCGGCTGGATCGGCCCCTCCCCCGCGATCAACGGCTACACCAAGTCCGACGGCCAGTCCCTGAAGATCATCGGCGGCTCGGCCTCCGGCGGGGTCAAGCTGGTGGTCAACCCGGACAAGATCTCCTCGCTGGACGACCTCAGGGGCAAGAAGATCGCCACCCCGCAGCTGGGCAACACCCAGGACGTGGCGCTGCTCAACTACCTGGCCGGCAAGGGCTTCAAGGTCGACGCGGCGTCCGGCGCCGGCGACGTCTCGGTGGTGCGCACCGACAACAAGGTCACCCCCGACGCCTACCGGCAGGGCTCCATCGACGGCGCCTGGGTGCCCGAGCCCACCGCCTCCAAGCTGGTCACCCTCGGCGCGAAGGTCCTGCTCAACGAGAAGGACGTCTGGCCGGACAAGAAGTTCGTGATCACCAACATCATCGTCTCGCAGAAGTTCCTCAAGGAGCACCCGGACGTGGTGGAGGCCGTGCTGCGCGGCTCGGTGAACACCAACGCCTTCATCAAGGCCAACCCGGACAAGGCCAAGGCCGACGCCAACGACGCGATCAAGAAGGAGGCCGGCAACGCGCTGGAGCCGGCCATCCTCGACCCGGCCTGGGCCGACATCGACTTCCTCGACGACCCGCTGGCGAACACCCTCCAGGCCGAGGCCGACCACGCCGTCACCGCCGGGCTGCTCAAGAAGCCCAACCTGAACGGCATCTACGACCTCACCCTGCTCGACAAGGTGCTCGCGGCCAAGGGCCAGGGCCCCGTGGCGGACGCCGGACTCGGCGCCAAGTAGCGCCACCCGGCTCCGAAACGGCGCCGAGCGGTGCCGAGTAACGCCGAGCCGCGCCGAGTCCGCCCCAGACTCCGCCCCCGACTCCGCGGTCCGGACCCCCGCCCGCCCGGTCGATCCGCGATCGATGCCCACCGGGACGGGCGGGGCCGGGCCCCGGCCCCGCTCCCGCTCCGCCAGCCCTCAGCCAGACCACTCACGCAGGAGGTGCCCGGATGACACCGGCACTGACCACCTCGGCGGACACCGCCGGCGCCGACGCCGACGGCGCCGCGCCCGCCGTCCGGATCTCGCACGTGCACAAGTCCTTCGGCCGCCCGGGCGCGCAGACCCACGTCCTGGACGACATCACCCTCGACGTCGCGCCCGGCGAGTTCGTCACCCTGCTCGGCGCCTCGGGCTGCGGCAAGTCCACCCTGCTCAACCTGGTCGCCGGCCTGGACAAGCCCAGCCGCGGCACCATCGAGGTGCCCGGCGGCCGCCCCGCGCTGATGTTCCAGGAACACGCGCTGTTCCCCTGGCTCACCGCCGGCCGCAACATCGAACTCGCCCTCAAGCTGGCCGGCGTCCCCCGCCCCGAGCGCCGCGCCGAAGCCGAGCGCCTGCTCGAACTCGTCCGCCTCAAGGGCTCGTACGGCAAGCGCGTGCACGAGCTGTCCGGCGGCATGCGCCAGCGCGTCGCGATGGCCCGCGCGCTCGCCCAGGGCAGCCAGGTGCTGCTGATGGACGAGCCGTTCGCCGCGCTCGACGCCATCACCCGCGACGTGCTGCACGACGAGATCACCCGGATCTGGGCCGAGCGGCAGCTGTCCGTCCTGTTCGTCACCCACAACGTGCGCGAGGCCGTGCGCCTGGCCCAGCGCGTCGTCCTGCTCTCCTCCCGCCCCGGCCGGGTCGCCCGCGAGTGGCGGATCGACCTGCCGCAGCCGCGCCGCATCGAGTCCGCCGGCGTCGCCGACCTGTCCATCGAGATCACCGAAGAACTGCGTGGGGAGATCCGTCGCCATGGCCAGCACTGACAGCACCCCGGTCCTGGAGAAGACCGGCAAGGCCGGCAGGGCCGACAGGACCGACGGGGCCGCCGCCACGGACACCGCCGGTGTCGGCGCCGGCCTGGACGCCCTCGACGCCGTCTCCACCCAGCGCGGCTCGCTCGGCCAGGCGCTGCGGACCAAGGCCCTGCCGCCGCTGATCGGCGTCCTCGTGGTGCTCGCCCTGTGGCAGGGCGCCTACAGCCTGCACCTCACCTCCGCCTACAAGCTGCCCAGCCCGACCGACGTGTGGCACTCCGCCCAGGAGCTCTGGTACCAGGGCACGCTGTTCTCGATCATCTGGACCAGCGTCTGGCGCGGCCTGTCCGGCTTCCTGCTCGCCGTCGTCATCGGCACCCCGATCGGGCTGGTCGTCGCCCGCGTCCGGCCGGTGCGCACCGCCATCGGCCCGGTCCTCCAGGGCCTGCAGTCGCTGCCCTCGGTCGCCTGGGTGCCGGCCGCGGTCATCTGGCTCGGCATCAACGACCGGATGATGTACGCGGTCATACTGCTCGGCGCCGTCCCCTCCATCGCCAACGGCCTGGTCGCCGGCATCGACCAGGTGCCGCCGCTGTTCCTGCGCGCCGGACGCACCATCGGCGCCACCGGCCTCACCGGCGCCCGGCTCGTGCTGATCCCCGCCGCGCTGCCCGGCTACCTGGCCGGCCTCAAGCAGGGCTGGGCGTTCTCCTGGCGCTCCCTGATGGCCGCCGAACTCGTCGCCTCCTCCCCCGACCTCGGCCGGGGCCTGGGCCGGTTCCTGGAGGACCAGCGCGAGTTCTCCGACATGTCCGGGGTGCTGCTCGGCATCATCCTGATCCTGTTCGTCGGCATCGCCATCGAACTGCTCGTCTTCACCCCGGTCGAGCGCCGGGTGCTGCGCAACCGCGGCCTGCTGGCCGCCGTCAAGTAAGGCCGACGCCGATGCCCGCCCTCCTGCTGATCGCCCACGGCAGCCGCGACCCGCGGCACGCCGCGACCGTGGCCGCACTGGTCCAGGAGGTGCGGGCGCTGCGCCCCGGGCTGGACGTTGCCACCGCCTACCTGGACCACTGCGCGCCGCGCATCCCGCAGGTCGTCGGGCGGCTCGGAGACGCGGTGGCCGTCCCGCTGCTGCTCAACCGGGCCTACCACGCCAAGCACGACATCCCGGCCGCCCTGCGCACGGCCGGCGCGGCCCTGCCCGTCGCCGCCGTCCTGGGCCCGTCGCCGCTGCTGCTCGCCGCCCTGGACCGCCGCCTCGCCGAGGCCGGGGTGGACGTGCGCTCGGCCGCCGTCCGGGCCCGCACCGGCGTGGTGCTCGCGGCGGCCGGCTCCTCCGACCCGGCCGCCGACGCCGCCACCCGCACGGTGGCCGCCGGGTGGCGCCGCAGCCGCGGCTGGGCCGCCGTCGAGGTGGCCTACGCCTCCGCCACCGGCCCGCGCGTGCCCGACGCCCTGGCCGCCCTGCGCGCCGCGGGCGCCGCCCGCACCGCCGTCTCCCCCTACCTGCTGGCCCCGGGCCTCCTGCCCGACCGCATCGCCGAGGCCGCCGCCGGAGCGGACGCCGTCGCCGCCGTCCTGGGCCCCGCCCCCGAACTCGCCGCCCTCCTCCTGGAGCGCTACGACGAGGCGCGTACGGCTGCCACGACGCCCCGGACGCTCACCGCCTGACCACGGGGCCGGCTCACCCGTGATCGAGGACGCTGTGCTCGCTCAGGTCGGCGGCGTGCCGCGCCACCGCGCGGTAGCCCGCATCGTCGTGGAGGACCGTGAGGCCGTGGTGCGCGGCCGTCGCCGCGATCATGAGGTCGACCGCGGAGGCACTACGGTGCTGCCCGGCGAGGGCCATGCGCCGCTGAACCGTGTCGATCCAGCGCCCAGCGTTCTTCGGTACCAAGACGTCCGGGTACAGGTCGGCGAACATCTCGGTGATCTCGTCGTACTCCCGGCCGCTGCGCGCGTTGTACAGAAACTCCGCGCGCTGCGGGTAGCACGACGCGATCGACCCTGCGTCGATCGCGTCGTACCAGACGGCCAGGAGCTTGGGCTCGCCCAACAACCGGACGAGTCCGGAGGTGTCGAGGAGATAGATCACCGGGCGTCCTTCTCCGCTCGGTGCATCCGCTCTGCGTCCTCGACGGCTCCCCAGTGCCGAGCCCGCTCGAAATGCCGGCTGATCCGGGCAGCACGTTCCTGCCGCTCGGCGTAGAAGCGCAGTGCCAGGTTGACGGCGTCCTTCTTGGTCCGAACTCCGGCGAGCGTCATCACTCGTTCCAGCGCGTCTTCATCGATGTCGATCTGTGTCACGGACATCCGGATACCTCCGTCGACCGATGGTGGTGATGTACATAGCATTGCACATGACCAACATCAACGGAGGTTCGCCCGGGTCGGACCGCCGCAGGGTGACGGCGTCCGTCGGACGGACGGGCCCGCGACGAAACGGCCCGGCCCCCTCGGTGCGAGGGGGCCGGGCCGTCGGGCGGTCGCCGGGGGTCAGTCGATGGCGCGGCGCTGGCGGCCGGTGCCGTAGTTGGAGCCGGACTTGGCGCCGCTGCCGGGCTTGGCGCGGCCGGAGGAGCGGCCGATGAAACCGGCCGCCTGGGGGCGGTCGCCCTGGGCGGCGGCGCCCATGCGCTGCTTGGGGCGGGGGCGTCGCGGGTTGCCGTTCATGTCGACGTCGGCGGGCAGCGCGGAGCGCTTGCCGGGGCGGCGGCGCGGGTTGCCGGACTTGGCGTCGGCCTTGGCGGCCGGGGCCTCGGCGGGCGCGGGGACGGCGACGGCGACCGCGACGCCGCTGGGGGTGCGGGCACCGGTGATCTTGGCGAGGTCGGCGTCGCCGGGGCGGACCTTGGTGACGGTGGGGCGGATGCCCGCGACCGTCATCAGCCGGTTGACCTCGCGGCGCTGCTCGGGCAGGACGAGGGTGACGACGGTGCCGGACTCGCCGGCCCGGGCGGTGCGGCCGCCGCGGTGCAGGTAGTCCTTGTGGTCGACCGGCGGGTCGACGTTGACGACCAGGTCGAGGCCTTCGATGTGGATGCCTCGGGCGGCGACGTTGGTGGCGATCAGCGCGGTGACGTGGCCGTCGCGGAACTGGTCGAGGACCCGGTTGCGCTGCGGCTGGGACTTGCCGCCGTGCAGGGCCGCGGCCCGGACGCCGGTGGCGAGCAGCTGCTTGGCGAGGCGGTCGGCGCCGTGCTTGGTGTGCACGAACATGATCACGCGCCCGTCGCGGGAGGCGATGTGCGCGGTGGTGGACGCCTTGTCGGCCTGGTCCAGCTGGAGGACGTGGTGGTCCATGGTGGTGACCGCGCCGGCCGACGGGTCGACCGAGTGGGTGACCGGGTCGGTGAGGAAGCGCTTGACCAGGCGGTCGACGTTGCGGTCCAGGGTCGCGGAGAACAGCATCCGCTGCCCGCCCTCGGCGACCTGCTCCAGCAGCTTGCTGACCTGCGGGAGGAAGCCCATGTCGGCCATCTGGTCGGCCTCGTCGAGGACGGTGATGGCGACGTCGGACAGGTTGACGTCACCGCGGCCGATCAGGTCGTCGAGCCGGCCGGGGGTGGCGACCAGGACCTCGGTGCCACGGCGGACGGCGTTGGCCTGGCGGTTGATCGACATGCCGCCGACGACGGTGGTGATCCGCAGGTTGACGGCGGTCGCGTAGGGGGTGAGCGCGTCGGTGACCTGCTGGGCGAGCTCGCGGGTGGGCACCAGGACGAGCGCCAGCGGGTAGCGGGCGACGGCGCGGCGCCCGGCGGTGCGGGCGAGCAGCGGCAGGCCGAAGGCGAGGGTCTTGCCGGAGCCGGTGCGGCCGCGGCCGAGCACGTCGCGGCCGGCGATCGAGTCGGGCAGCGTGGCGCCCTGGATCGGGAACGGCGCGGTGACGCCTTCGCGGGTGAGCGTGCTGAGGATGCCCTTGGGCAGGTCCAGTTCGGCGAAGGTGTCCGCCGGGGGCCGGGCCGGGGTGCCCTCGACGACGGTGAAGTCGGCGGCCTCGGGCACGGCGGCGGCGCGGGTGTTCTTGGGGGCGCCGGTGCGGCCGCGCGGCTTGCGGGCGCGCTCGGCGTCGCCGGTGGCGCGCGGGTTCTCGCCGCGGCGGGCGCGGTCGCCGGTGCCGGTGCGGCCGGCGTTCTCGCCGCGGCCGGCGCCGGCGCTGCGGCGCGGGTTCTCGCCGCGGCGGGCCTGGTCGGTGGTGCGGGCGGCGCGGTCACGCGGCGGGCGGGCAGGGGTGGTCACGAAGTCTCCGTACGTCGGTCGGCAGCCCCGGGTGGGGGCTGGTCGGCCGTCGGTAGGAAACTCGCCGCCCCGGCCGTACGGCGGCATGCGCGGGGGCCCGCACCGTGTGGTACGGGCCCCCGCTTCGCGAGATCGCGAGTCAGCGTGGAGGCTGACGTCAGCCGATGACGCGGATGTTCTCGGCCTGCGGGCCCTTCTGGCCCTGGGTCACGTCGAACTCGACGGCCTGGCCCTCGACGAGCTCACGGAAGCCGTTGGCCTGGATGTTCGAGTAGTGCGCGAACACGTCCGGGCCGCCCTCGGCCTGCTCGATGAAGCCGAAGCCCTTTTCGCTGTTGAACCACTTCACGGTGCCGGTAGCCATAACCGTCTCCTCAAAAAACTGGGGCATCAGGGATTCACACCGCGTGAACCCCGGAGTAGCCGCGATCCCCATCCGGAGACTGAAACACCGGACAAAACAAATGCGCCTGTTGGTTGGACCAGCAGGCGCACACATACGTTCATGGGAACCAAAACTGCAACTGAGTCGACTGTAGCACGGCGACACCCCGATTGACCGGGGACTTTTGTGCTCAACAGATCACGTTTGACGGCCAGGGAAAGGGGGCAAGCGGCGCCCCGCCGAAGCGGGACGCCGCCTGTGTGGCGCGTCGGTCGGGCGTCGACCGTGTCCGAACGAGGCGATCAGCGCCGTCCGGCCGGCTCCGGCACGCCGTACGCGTCCGCCGCCGGGCCGGCACCGAGGCTTGCGCCGTGGCTGCCGCCGTGGCCGTGCTCGGGGTCGGCGCCGTGGCCTGGCCACCAGGCCCGGTTGCCGATCAGCGCGGTGAGCGCCGGGGTGAAGAACATCGCCATCACGAAGGCCGCCAGCACGATGCCGAAGGCCATCGCGAAGCCGAACTCCATCATGAAGGTGTTGCCGGCGAGCATGAACGTCCCGAACGAGGCCGCCAGGATGAAGCCGGCCGCGGCGACGGTCGGGCCGCCGTGGCGCAGCGCCTCACGGGCCGCCTCGCGCGGGCTGCGGCCCGCGCGGGCCTCCTCGCGCAGACGGGCGATGATCAGGATGTTGTAGTCCGTCCCGATCGCCACCACGAAGAGGTAGATGAGGATCGGCATCATGAACATCAGGCCGGTCTCGTTGCCGATCTTCTGGAAGATCAGCGTGGTGGCGCCCAGCGTGGCGCTGAAGCCGAGGCCGACCGAGGCCATCAGGTACCAGGGGGCGACCACGCTGCGCAGCTGGAGGGCCAGGATGAGCAGGATCAGCAGCCCGGCGATCGGGAAGACCAGCTTGTAGTCGTGGGTCATCGCCAGGTTGATGTCCTTGAACACCGAGGTGAGGCCGCCGACCTTGGCCTCGCTGCCGGCCGGGGCCTGCGCGTGGGCGACGGTGCGCAGCTCGGTCACCGCGTCGATCGCCTCGTTGCTGGCCGGGGCGTCCTTGAGCATGACGGTGAACTGGGCGGTGGCGCCGTCGGCGCTGATGCTCTTGGCGTCGGCGCTCGGCAGGTAGACCTTGGACACCCCGCCGACGCCCTGCAGCTTGTCGGCGAAGGCCGGGAAGGAGGCCGGGTCGAGCTTCTTGCCGTCGGTGCTGCTCAGGTAGACCTGGCTCGGGTCGGCGGCGCCGGCGGAGAAGCCCTTGGCCATCTTGTCCTGGACGACCATCGACTCCTTGTCCTTGGGCATGGAGCTGCCCGCCATGTCGAAGAGGCCGTTGTAGCCGAGCGCGCCCACGGACAGGGCGACCAGTACGCCGCCGGAGGCGACGGCGGCCAGCGCCGGGCGCTTCTGGACGACCCGGCCGAGCGCGGTGAAGCGCGCGGTGCTCGGCTCGTCCGTCCACTTCTTGCCGGGCCAGAAGACGGCGCGGGCGGGGATGACCGCGAGCAGCGCGGGGGCCAGGGTGAGCGAGGCCAGGGCGGTGACCACGACCGCGATCGCCAGCGCGGGGCCGAGCGCCTGGAACATGCCGAGGCTGGAGAGGATCAGCGCGGCGAAGGCGATGGTGACGGCGCCGGCGGCGGAGGCGATCGCCTCGCCGACCCGGCCGACCGCGTTGGCCACGGCGGCGTTGCGGTCGTCGCCGGCCCGCAGTCGCTCGCGGTAGCGGAAGGCGAGGAACAGGAAGTAGTCGGTGCCGACGCCGAGCACGACGACGATCAGGATCGCCATCAGGATGGGTGTGCTCTTGAGGTTGAAGATGTCGGTCGCGTAGTTGATCAGGCCGATGGAGGCGGGCAGCGCGATCATCAGCGAGACCAGGACCGGCAGCAGGCCGGCCAGGATGCCGCGGAAGATGATGCCGACGATCACGATGACCAGGAGCACCGTGGCCATGGTGATGATGCCCTCGGCCGAGCCGGAGGCTTCCTTCTGGTCGAGCGCCTGGGCGGCGGGGCCGCCGAGCTGGAACTTCAGGTCGGTGCCGGAGGCCAGTGCCTTGCCGTCGTCGCGGAGGGCCTTGGCGATGTCCGCGGTCCCGTTCTGGTCCTGCTGCTTCGACTTGTCGACGGCGATCATGGCCATCGCGTACTTGTGGTCCGGGGATATGCCCAGCTGGTCGGACGGCGGGATGATCTTCTCGACGCCGTCGATCTTCTTGGCCGTCAGGTCCTGGACGAGCTTGCCCATCGCGGCCTTGTCCGCGTCGGTGAACGCGGCGCCGTCGTTGCGCTCGAAGAGTGCGAGCGCGCCCGGGGTGAAGGCGGCCGGGAAGGCCCGCTCCTGCACCTGTGCGGCCTGGATGGACTCGTAGTGCTTGGGGAGGAACGCGGCTTCGTCGGTCTGCGAACTGACCTTCGGCGCGGTCATGAGGACGGCGATCATTCCGATCACCCACGCGATGATCACCCACCACGCGCGGCGTACGACGAATTGTCCTAGTCGGTGGAACATGCTCGATGCCTCCTGGGCATGGTTCACCGCAGCCCTTGGGGGACGGGACGCCGGGCGACGGCTGGACCGGTGGGAGACGCGCGGCGGCGCCCCCTAGCCGGTCGGCAGGTAAGTGGATTTGGGCGTCATCCTACGAGTACTTGCTTGCCGCCCGGCAAGGAGCCCCCGTGGTCCAACCCCCGTCAGGCCGCTCCGAAGCGGCCCCGACCCAGTCTCTCCCGGGCGCACGCCCCTTGACCTCGTGCTCCGGGTGGAGACAGCTCCCCCTCAGGGTGGATCTCTCCCCTACCCCCTGGGAGGAGATGTCAGGGTGGGAGGGTAGGGAAAACCCCACCCCGGTCCGTCATGATGATCACCGTCCGGAGGCCTCCGGATGAACGCCGCCCCAACGGAGCACCGCCATGATCCCCTTCGACGAAGGCCGCGCCCGGCTGCTGCTCGCCCACGCCTGCGAGTCCGCCGGACTGCCCGGCCCCGGCGACGCCCGGCTGCTCGCGCTCGGCGAGAACGCCGTCTTCGACCTCGGTGACCCGGCCGTCGTCGCCAAGGTCGGCCGCGGCCCCGAACTGTACGAACGGGCGCGGCACGAACTCGCCGTCGCCCACTGGCTCGCCGCCCAGGACGTCCCGGTGGTCCGCCCGTACGACGCGGTGGAAGCCGAGCCCCAGCTCGCCCACGGGCACCCCGTCACCTTCTGGCACCGGCTCGCCCCCGCCGTCCGCCCCGCCCGCCCCGCCGACCTCGCCCCGCTGCTGCGCGCCCTGCACCGGCTGCCGCTGCCGCCCTTCCCGCTCGCCCACCGCGACCTGCTGGCCCCCGTCGAACGCTGGCTGGCCTCCGCCGAGGGCCACGTCGACCCGGCCGACGTCGCCTTCCTGCGCCACCGCCGCGACGGCTTCGCCGCCGCCCTGCCCGACCTCGCCCCGCACCTGCACCCCGGTGTGATCCACGGCGACGCGCTGCCCCGCAACGTCCACGTCGGCCCGGACGGGCCCGTCCTGCTCGACCTGGAGAACGTCTCGCACGACCTGCGCGAACACGACCTGGTGGTCCTCGCGCTCAGCCACGACCGGTACGGCGTGCCCGGCGAGGAGTACCGGGCCTTCGTCGAGGCGTACGGCTGGGACGTGCGCGCCTGGCCCGGCTTCGCGGTGCTGCGCGGGGCCCGGGAGACCGCCAGCGCCTCCTGGGTCGCCCAGCAGGTGCCCGGCAACCCGGCCGCGCTGGCGGAGTTCAGGCGCCGGGTCGCCTCGCTGCGGGAGGGTGCCACCGAGGTGCGCTGGTACCCGTTCTGAGGCGTCGGGCTCCCGGGGCGTCGGGCTTCCGAAGCGACGGGCTCCTGAAGTGCCGGGCCTCTGAAGTGCCGGGACGCCCCCGTCACGGCCCCCGGGATACCCGGCGGGCCGCGGGGGCGCCAACCCGGGCGCGTGTGAGAAGACTCCTACGGCGCTCCGGTCCGCTCCGCAACCGGGGCACGTACGCTCGGCGTCCTATCGGACAGTCATCCTGACCGAGGGATCGGCACCCGTCCTCTGCACCCCTCTGCACCACAGGAGCCGCCGCCATGCCCCACTCCGCCACCCGCCGGCCCTCCCCTCCGACCCGTACGGCCCTCACGGCCCGCCGCCGGCTGGTCGCAGGCTGCGTCGTGGCGGCCGCCACCCTGGGCCTGGCCGCGTGCGGCACCGCCAGCGGAGCCCTCCAGCCGACGGCCGGCGTCAGCACCCAGCCCCCGATCACCATCGCGCCGACCGACTCCCGGCCGACCGACGGCCCCGTCGCCACCGTCGCGCCCGCCCCCGGCTCCGACAGCGCACCCGCCTCCGCCGCCCCGCCGGCCGTCCCGAAGCCGCGCACGCCCAAGGCGCCGGCCGAGACGACCGCCGCGCCCCACAGCGGCACGCCGAGCACCCCGGTCACCACCACCCCCGTCGCGACCACGCCCTCGGGCACCCCCGCGCCGACGCCCGCGCCGGTCAAGCCGGGCACCGTCATCGGCTCCACCGCCTCCGGCGGCCACACCGTGGCGCTCACCTTCGACGACGGCCCCGGCCCCGCCACCGGCCAGATCCTCGACCTGCTCGCCCAGTACCACGCCAAGGCCACCTTCTGCGAGATCGGCCAGAACGCCGCCGCCAACCCGGCCCTGGTCAAGCGCATCCTCGCGGCCGGCCACCGGCTCTGCGACCACAGCGTGCACCACCCGCAGCCGTTCGCGAAGCTCCCCCACGACAAGGCCGCCTACGAGATCTCCGCCGCCAGGGACATGATCGTCAAGGCCGGCGGCCCCGGCACCCGGGTCAGCTGGTTCCGCGCCCCCGGCGGCGGCTTCAACGCCGACAACGAGCAGATCACCGCGAGCCTCGGCATGTCCTCGCTCGGCTGGTCCGTCGACCCGCGCGACTGGTCCCGCCCGGGCGTGCCCGCCATCGTCTCCACCGTGCAGAAGCAGCTCAAGCCCGGCGGCGTGATCCTGATGCACGACGGCGGCGGCGACCGCACCCAGACCGTGGCCGCGCTCAAGCAGCTGCTGCCCTGGCTGGTCGCCCAGGGCTACACCTTCGACTGGCCGGCCGGCTAGGCAGTGTCGTCAAAGTGATCTTGGCTGGTGGATCATGGTGTGGTGATACGTCGCCATGAACTCTCCGATGCCGAGTGGGGCTTGGTGGAGCCGCTGCTGCCCAGGCCCGGCACGGGCCGCCCGCGGCTGGACGACCGGACGGTGCTGAACGGGATCGTGTGGAAGTTCCGGACCGGGGTGGCCTGGCGGGACGTGCCGCCGCGGTACGGCTCCTGGGCCACCCTGCACACCCGGTTCCGACGTTGGGCCGAAGACGGGACATTCGATCGGATGTTGCGGGCCGCGCAGGCGAAGGCGGACGCGGCTGGCGACATCGACTGGCTCGTGTCGGTCGACTCGACCATCGTGCGGGCCCACCAGCACGCTGCGGGGGCGCGAAAAGGGGGACCCGAAACCAGGCGCTCGGCCGCTGCCGAGGCGGGCTGACCAGCAAACTCCATCTGGCCGTCGATGGACTCGGCAGACCGCTCGCCCTCGTCCTCACAGGCGGGAACACCAACGACTGCACCCAGTTCACCGCCGTCATGGACGAGATTCGGGTGCCCCGGGTTGGACCAGGACGGCCCCGGACCCGTCCCGAACACGTCCTCGGCGACAAGGGCTACAGCTCGAAGGCGATCCGCGCCTGGCTGCGGAAGCGCGGCATCAGCCACACCATCCCCGAGCGGGCCGACCAGATCGCCAATCGACTGCGGCGCGGCAGGCTCGGCGGTCGCCCACCGGCGTTCAATCGCCAGCTCTACAAGCACCGCAACGTCGTCGAACGCTGCTTCAACCGCCTGAAGCAGTGGCGAGGCCTGGCCACCAGGTTCGACAAGACCGCCGTGTCCTACCAAGCCGCCGCCACCCTCGCCTCACTCCTCATGTGGGCCTGACCTTTGACGACACTGCCTAGGCCCCGCCCGGCCCGCCGGCCTCACCGGGGGCGGTCACCTCATCGGCCACCGCGGGTCGACCACGGCCTGCGGGTCCTTGCCGCGGCGCAGCCACGCCTGCAAGCCCTCGGCCCACTCCCGGTACCAGCCGATCTGGCGCTCGTGCAGCTCGGCCGGCGCGACGTCGCCGACCTCGGCCCGGTAGCGCTCGGCGAGGGCGACGGCGACCCGGACGGCCGCCAGCGCGTCGCTGCCCGCCTCGTGCGCGTCCGTCAGCTCGACGCCGTACACCTCGCAGACCCGTTGCAGGGTGCGCGAGCCCTTGCGGTACTTGTCCACCGCCCGGTCGACGACCAGCGCGTCCAGCACCGGCCCGACCGGGGCGCCGAGGCGCTCGGCGAGCGGCACCAGCCCGTACCGGCGCAGCTCGGCGTCGAGCAGCGACAGGTCGAACGGCGCGTTGAACGCGACCACCGGGCGCCCTGCGGCGAGCCGCTCGCAGAGCGCGCCGGCTATCTCCTCCACCGCCTCCTTGGCCGGCCGGCCCTTGCCGCGGGCCAGGTCGTCGCCGATGCCGTGGATCGCCTCCGCCTCGGCCGGGATCGGGACCCCGGGGTCGAGCAGCCAGTGCGCGGCCCCCACCCGGCGGGCCCCGACGGTGTCCACGAGCGCGGCCGTGACGATGCGGTCCACGGCCGGGTCGGTGCCCGTGGTCTCCAGGTCGAAGCCGACCAGTGGCTGCTGCCACCAGCTCATAAGGGGGTGTCCTTCCGTCCTGCCTCTCGAAACAGCCCCCATCATCACCCGCCCCACCGACATCCGGGCCGCCGGGGCGGTCGGGGTGCGGGCCGGTGCGGCGGCGGACGGCGGCGGACGGCCCCCTCGGTTTCGGCAGGTCGCCCCAACGGCGGTCGCCCGCGCCCCGGTTGGGGCGACGGGCGCGCGAACCGGGGCGTCAGGTGGCGGTGAGGAGGGTGCGGCCGAGCCAGTCGGTGGTGTCGTGGGCGCCGGGGAGGACGTAGAAGTAGCCGCCGCCGGTGGGGCGGAGGTGGCGGGCGAGGGGTTCGGTGTTGAGGCGGGTCTGGACGGCTTCGAACTGGCGGGCCACGTCCTGCTGGTAGCAGCAGAAGGCGAGGCCGAGGTCGGGTTCGCCGTCGGAATCGAGGCCGCGGTCGTAGTTGAAGGCGCGGCGCAGGATGCGGCTGTCGCGGGTGCCGTCGGTGCGGGGGTTGGCGAGGCGGATGTGGGAGTCGAGGGGGATGACGGCGCCGTCGGGGTCGTTGCGGTAGTCGGGGGTGTCGGTCTCGCCGGCCGCCCCGAGCGGGGCGCCGTCGTTCTTGCGCCGGCCGATCAGGCGTTCCTGCTGCTTGAGCGGCACCTCGTCCCAGCCGGCGACGAGGGTGCGGATGGCGCGGATGACCTGGTAGCTGCCGCCGGCGGCCCAGTGCGGTTCGTCGCCGCCCTCGCCGACCCAGACGAGGGCGTCCAGCTCGCGGGCGTTCGTGGTGTCGGGGTTCTCGATGCCGTCCTTGAAGCCGAGCAGGTTGCGGGCGGCGCCGGTGGGGCGGGAGCGGTTCTGGAAGCCGTCGAGCTGCCAGCGCGGGCGGATCAGGCCGTTGGTGCTGCGCAGCAGGTCGCGGATGGCGTGCTGGACGGTGTCGCGGTTCTCGGCGCAGATCTGGAGCGAGAGGTCGCCGTGGCATTCGGCGGGGCGCAGCGCGTCGACGGGGAAGGGCCGCATGGCGGTGAGCCGGCGGGGGCGGTGGCGGGTGAGGCCGTAGCGGGTGTCGAAGAGGGAGGCGCCGACGGCGACGGTGACGGTGAGGTCGTCGGCGGGCAGGTCGGGGCCGAGGGTGCCGCTGTCGGAGGGGGCGGCGGCGGGGCCGAGGTCGGGCGGGGTGCCGCCGGCGGTGAGGAAGCGGATGCGGTCGGTGAGGGTGCGCAGGAGGGTTTCGAGGGCCTTGCGGTCGCGGGCCTTGACGTCGAGGGCGAGGAAGGTGCCGTAGCCGGGGGGCGGGTTGGTGATGCCGGCCTGGTGGTGGCCGTGGAAGTCGATGCGCCGGGTGGCGGTGCGGGGCGCGGCCTGGGCGGGGCGAGCGCCGGTGAGGGTGAGGGCTCCGGCGGTGGTGGCGCCGAGGGCGGTGCGCAGCAGGCCGCGGCGGGTGGCGCGGGGGTGTTCGGAGCCGGTGGAGTGCGGGCTGTCGATCATGGACGGGACGCTAACAAGCCGTCGGGCCCGGTGCTCGGGTGAGCGCCGCGCCCGACCGCCGGTCACCATCCGTCCGGCCTACTCGCGTCACCCGGGCGAGCGTCACCGGGCGCCACGCCCCGACCAGCGGGCCGGCCCCGGTTCAGGCGGCGGGCTCGCGGACCAGGTAGACGTCGATCGGGTCCTCGTGGTCGAGGACGAAGCCGTGGCGTTCGTAGAGGCTGCGGGCGGGGCTGCCCTGGAGGACGTCGAGGCGCACGGGCTCGCCGGCGGCGTCGGCCTGGGCGAGGAGGTGGCGCAGGACGGCGGTGCCGAGGCCGCGGCCCTGGTGGGCGGGGGCGAGGTAGAAGTGCTCGATCCAGCGGCCGCCCTGCTCGGCGGGGCGGACGGTGACGGAGCCGGCGAAGGCGCCGTCGACGAGGATGACGGAGCTGTGGCGGCTGGAGAAGCCCGCCCGCAGGCGCCGGCGGACCCGGTCGTCGTCGTAGCGGCCGAGGCGTTCGAGGTCGGCGCGCAGGACGACGGCCTTGAGTTCGGCGACGGGTTCGACGTCGGCGGCGGTGGCGGGGCGCAGGGTCCAGGCGGGAAGGCTGTTCACGGCCCGCAGTGTGGCAGCGGCCGCACCGGCCTGGCCAGCGGGTTTCAGGGGCCGGACGCCGGGGCGGGGCGCGCCGAGGGGGCCGGGCGGTGGCCCGGCCCCCTGTTCCGGCGGGAAGGCGGGAAGGCGGGAAGGCCTCAGCGGGTGCCGAGGTCCAGGGCGGGGAAGGAGTAGTCGTCCCAGAGGGCGCGTTCGTCGTCGTGCGGGGCGTACCGGACGCTGGGGTTCAGGTCCCAGATCCGGGTGGCCCGCGCGTCGGCGGTGTAGGACGGCCAGCCCGGGTCGCCCTGGCGGGCGAAGGAGGCCCAGGCGTCGGCCATCCGCTCGGACAGCCGGGTGAGTTCGGGCCGCTGGGCGGCGACGGTCTGCGCGCCGCGCGGGATCGCGCCGAGGTCCAGGCCGCCGAAGACGAAGGGCAGTTCCAGGGTGTGCATGGCGCCCAGGTTCTGGGCGGCGGGCAGGCCGGGGACGTAGGGCACGTGCCAGTCGAACTGGTAGACGTGGGTGGGCCGCCAGCGGGACTGGGCCTCGGCCAGCCGCAGGGTGGGGATCCGCTCGGTCTGGTCGGTGAGCATCGCGTTCACCACCCGGCCCTCGGTGGCCCCGGGGCGGTCGGCGGCGTACCGGTCGTACATCTGCTGTTTGCGGTCGGCGAGCACGGGGGGCAGGTTGCGGTAGGCGCTCAGCGGGAGGTCCGGCAGCGTGGGGTCGAACAGCGCCCAGTAGTCGGTCTCGTTCTCGGTGGTGCCGGTCATCACGTCGACGTCGCGGGCGCTGCCGGCGGCGATCCGTTCGACGACCGGGCCGGGCACCAGCGCCCCGTCGATGGAGGGGCCGAAGAAGACCGCGGAGGACAGTCCGGAGAGCCCGTGCTGAACCTGTTCCTGGAGTTCGAGGACCTGTTGGGTGCTCAGCCGGTCGAGGTCCGCGACGGTGTGGATGCCGCCGGTGGCGAAGACCTTTCCGGCGGTGGCCCGCGCGGCGGCCGCGGTGTGCACCAGGTAGCCGGGCCCGCTCTCGACGATGGCGCGCCGGAAGAGGCGCTCGGGGTGGTCGCCGGCCAGCAGGGCGCTGATCGAGATCGCGCCGGCCGACTGGCCGAAGACGGTGACGTTGCCCGGGTCGCCGCCGAAGGCACCGATGTGCCGGCGCACCCAGGTCAGCGCGGCGCTCTCGTCGCGCAGCCCGTTGTTGCCCGAGCCGGCGTAGGACGGATCGAGCGCGCCGAGCTCCGTCCAGCCCAGGATGCCGAGCCGGTAGTCCAGGTTCACCACGACGGCGTCGCCGCGCTCGGCCAGCAGGCCGCCGTCGAAGACGGGCTGGCCGGCGGCCCCGAGTTCGTCCGCGCCGCCGTGCAGGAAGACCATGACGGGTTTGCGGGCGCCGCCGTGGTGCGCCGACCACACGTTGAGGTACAGGCAGTCCTCGGTGCCGCCGCCGCCCGCGCTCAGGTCCTGCGGGCAGCCGGGGCGGGCCTGGGTGGCGCGCAGCGTTCCGGGCCAGGGTGCGGCGGGCTGCGGCGGGCGGAACCGGCGCCCGCCGGTGGGCGGCGCCGCGTACGGGACGCCCAGGTAGGCGCACCGGCCGTCCTGGGCCACCCCTTGCAGGCGGCCGGCGGAGGTCGCCGTACGGCAGCCGCCCGCCTCCCGGGCCTCGGCGGGGACGGCCGGCAGCAGGCCCAGCAGGGCTGCCGCCACGCCGGCCAGCGCGAACGGCCAGCGCCGGCGGGCGGTTCGGCGGGCATTCCCCGGCAGCCTTCCGCCGGGCCCCGTCCCGAGCCCCGCCCCGGGCCCTTCGCGCAGCCTTCCGCGCGCCGCCCCCCGTCCTGTCCCGCGCTTTGTTCCGTACACCACGGCGCACTCCCCTCGACGTCGTCGCGTCGCTCGTGCGGCCGCGACCCCGCCTCCAGCTTGCGCGGCGCGGCCCGGGGGTGTCGCCGCCGCACGGATGGAGTTCCGGGTCTCCACCCGGGGGTGGAGAGAGGAATCCGATGGTCCGTCAGAAGTGGGGGGCGGGTTCAGGACACCGGCCGGGAGTCGCCCCAGGCGCCCTCGAACTCCTCGCGGTAGACCTCCAGCAGGCCCTGTTCGCTGCCGCCGGGCTGCTGGCCGGCGCCGCCGCGCAGCACCAGGGCCGGGGACTCCATGCCCCGGGCGCGGCGCAGGTAGGGCTGGATGACGCCGAGGTCGCGGCTCTGGCGGCGGCCGCCGACCTGGCCGGTCGGGCGGGGGCCCTCGACGAGGTAGGCGGTGAAGCGCGGGGTCTCGTCGAAGACCCGGATCTCGAAGCCGCCCTGGTCGCGCAGCCGGGCCCGCACCCGGCGCACGTGCATGATGTTCATCTCGATGGAGCGCGACAACTCGCCGCGTCCGAGGCCGAGTTCGCGTTCACGGCGGCGGACGGCGCTGCTCGCCGGGTTGAGGAAGAGCAGACGGACCCGGCAGCCGTCGCCGGCCAGGCGCACCAGCCGCTTGCCGGTGTAGTTCTGGCAGAGCATGCCGAGGCCGATGCCGAGCGCGTCCAGGCGCCGGGCGCCGTCCAGCAGGTCCTCGACGGGCAGGTCGCGCTGGAGGCGGACGCGGTCGGCGTGCACGGCGACGACGTCCGCGTACCGGCCGGCCACCAGCGACTCGACGACGTCGGCGGGCACGCCGCCGGCGCCGCCGTCGAGGACGGCGAGCAGGCGGGCGGCGGCGCGTTCGGTCTGGGCGAGGACGGTCTGGGTGAGCACCCGGTTGCGGGAGACCACGTGCCGGGCCACTTCCAGTTCGTCCAGGGCGAGTTCGATCTCGCGTCGGTCGGACAGGTAGGGCTCGAAGCAGGGCCAGTGCTGGACCATCAGCTCGCGCAGCTGGGGCAGGGTGAGGAAGACCAGCGGGTCGTCGTCCGCCGGGTCGAGCAGGTAGCCCTTGCGGCGGCTGACCTCGCGGACGGCGCCGGCCCGGTGCGCCCACTCCTCGCCGGCGGGTCCGGCTGCGGCGGTGACCCAGTCCTCGCCGTGGGCGGGGGCGTAGATGGGGTGCAGCACCTCGTCGACGAGGGAGCGCAGCCGCTGCTCGACGAGGTTGAGCCAGACGTAGGCGCGGCCGGACAGGCGGACCCGCTGGTAGGCGTCCTCCCATTCGGCGGCGGACCAGGCGAGGGCGGGGACCTCGACCGGGCCGCCCTGGGCGGGCACCAGGGGGCGGCCGGACAGGGTGGGGCGCATGACGACCGTGGGCGCCTCGCTGCGGGCGCCGCCCCGGTCGGGGCCGTCGGGCCCCGGGCCGCGGCCGCCGGCGGGGAACACCATGCGCCACCTCACCTGGTTTGCTGCTCTACGCTCCGCCCCTGCGCGGCTGATGGAGCGCCACCGGCCCGGGGACGGCCGGACGATCAAGGGTACTGCCCGCCGCGAGCGGTGTGCAGCCGGATGGCCCACGGGGCCCGGCACCACCACCAGGCCCACCCTTCACAGGCCCACGCCCGTCGCAGGCCCCGCTCATCGCAGGCCCGCCCGCCACAAGCCCGCCCGCCACTGGCCCGCACTTATCACAGGAATGTCGACTGGACACCCGTTCGGGCGAACCGGCAGCACATGTCCCGGCCGCCGGGGGAAGGCTCGGGGAGTATGCGCACTGTGCCGTGCGTCACGGCGCGCGAGCGCCGCACATGCCCGGCCGCCCGGCCGGGAAGAGAGCGTCCGGGTCCGGGCACGTTATCGGACTACACGTCAGTTTTCGTTGAGTGCAAGGAAGTTGAGGACTCATGCAGGTCTGGCCCGGTAAGCCCTACCCCCTCGGCGCCACCTACGACGGGGTCGGCACCAACTTCGCGGTGTTCTCCGAGAGTGCCGACCGGATCGAGCTGTGCCTGATCGACGAGGACGGCTCGGAGACGGCCGTCGAACTGCGCGAGACGGACGCCTTCGTCCGGCACGCCTACCTCCCCGGCGTCCAGCCCGGCCAGCGCTACGGCTTCCGCGTCCACGGCCCGTACAACCCCGGCCTAGGCCAGCGCCACAACAGCGCCAAACTGCTGCTGGACCCGTACGCCAAGGCGATGAGCGGGCACATCGACTGGGACGAGGCCGTCTACGGCTACCACTTCGGCGCGCCCGAGCGCCGCAACGACCTCGACTCCGCCCCGCACACCATGCACTCGGTCGTGATCAACCCGTACTTCGACTGGGGCACCGACCACCCGCCGCGCACCGACTACCACCGCACCGTCATCTACGAGGCGCACGTCAAGGGCCTCACCCGGCTGCACCCCGGCATCCCCGAGGAGATCCGCGGCACCTACGCGGGCCTGGCCCACCCGGCGGTGATCGAGCACCTGGCCAAGCTCGGCGTCACCGCGATCGAGCTGATGCCGGTGCACCAGTTCGTCCGCGACCACCGGCTGCGCGACCTGGGCCTGACCAACTACTGGGGCTACAACACCATCGGCTTCTTCGCCCCGCACTCCTCCTACGCCTCCAGCGGCGACCGGGGCCAGCAGGTGCAGGAGTTCAAGTCGATGGTCAAGGCGCTGCACGCGGCCGGGATCGAGGTGATCCTGGACGTCGTCTACAACCACACCGCCGAGGGCAACCACCTCGGGCCGACGCTGTCCCTGCGCGGGCTGGACAACGTCTCCTACTACCGCCTCGCCCAGGACCAGCGGTTCTACGAGGACACCACCGGCACCGGCAACAGCCTGCTGATGCGCAGCCCGCACGTGCTCCAGCTGATCATGGACTCGCTGCGCTACTGGGTCACCGAGATGCACGTCGACGGCTTCCGCTTCGACCTCGCCGCCACCCTGGCCCGGCAGTTCCACGAGGTCGACCGGCTCTCCTCCTTCTTCGACCTCGTCCAGCAGGACCCGGTGGTCTCCCAGGCCAAGCTGATCGCCGAACCCTGGGACCTCGGCGAGGGCGGCTACCAGGTCGGCAACTTCCCGCCGCTGTGGACCGAGTGGAACGGCATGTACCGGGACACCGTGCGCGACCTGTGGCGCGGCGAGACCGCCGCCCTCGCCGAGTTCGGCTCCCGGCTCACCGGCTCCTCCGACCTCTACCAGGACGACGGCCGCCGCCCCATCGCCTCCATCAACTTCGTGACCTGCCACGACGGTTTCACCCTGCGCGACCTCGTCTCCTACAACGACAAGCACAACGAGGCCAACGGCGAGGACAACCGCGACGGCGAGTCCTTCAACCGCTCCTGGAACTGCGGCGTCGAGGGCCCCGGCACCGACCCGGCCGTCGAGGAGCTCAGAGCCCGCCAGCAGCGCAACTTCATCGCCACCCTGATGCTCTCCCAGGGCGTGCCGATGCTCTCCCACGGCGACGAACTCGGCCGCACCCAGCAGGGCAACAACAACGCCTACTGCCAGGACAACGAACTCACCTGGCTGCACTGGCCGGACGGCGACGGGCCCGAGGCGCGGCTGCTGGAGTTCACCCAGGGGATGATCTGGCTGCGCCGTGACCACCCGGTGTTCCGGCGGCGGCGCTTCTTCCACGGGCGGCCGGTCCCCGGGCGCCCCGGGCCGGGGACGCTCGCCGCCGGAGGCCGCCCCGCCGGCGGCCACCTCTCCGGCGGTCACCTCTCCGGCGGCCACCTCTCCGGCGGTCACCCCTCGGGCGGCCACGACTCGGGCGGCCACGACGACCTCACCGACATCGCCTGGTTCACCCCCGGCGGGGAGGAGATGACCAAGCGCAACTGGGGCGCCAGCTACGCCAAGTCGCTGACCGTCTTCCTCAACGGTTACGCCATCTCCGAGCCGGACCGGCGCGGCGGGCGGATCGTCGACGACTCCTTCCTGCTGATGTTCAACGCGCACTTCGAGCCGCTGGAGTTCACCCTGCCCGCCGACCACGGGCAGGAGTGGCAGGTCGTGGTCGACACCGCGCAGGCCCGGCTGCCCGCCCCGGGCACGGGCGCGCGGGTCAAGGCCGGCGACGCGCTGTGGCTCACCGACCGCTCACTGATGGTGCTCCAGCGGCCGGCCTGACACCCCGCGCTCACCTGTTCGGACCAGCAGCGGGTCTTGGCGGCGGGCTCCCCCGGGTACTCATGGACCTATGACCTCCGCCGCCGAGCCCGCACCGCCCCGCCCGGCCGCCACCTCCCCCTCATCCGCCACCGCTACCGCTACCGCCCCCACGGCCAGCTACCGCCTCCAGCTGCAACCCGGCTTCACCCTCCACGACGCCGCCGCCGCCGTCCCCTACCTCGCCGCCCTCGGCGTCTCCCACCTGCACCTGTCCCCGCTGCTGGAGGCCGCCCCCGGCTCCACCCACGGCTACGACACCGTCGACCACGGCCGGGTCAGCGAGCAGCTCGGCGGCGAGGGCGCCCTGCGCGCGCTGGCCGACGCCGCCCACCGGCACGGCCTGCGGCTGCTCGTCGACGTGGTGCCCAACCACATGGCGGTGCCCGTCCCCGAGCGGCTCAACCAGCCGCTGTGGCAGGTGCTGCGCGACGGCCCCGACTCGCCGTACGCGCGCTGGTTCGACATCGACTGGGCGGCCCAGCCCGGCCCCGTCGACGCCCCCGCGCGCGGCCGGGTGCTGCTGCCGCTGCTCGGCGACCGGCTCGGCGCCGTGCTGGACCAGCTGGTGGTGGACGGCGAGGTGCTGCGCTACCACGACCACGAGCTGCCGCTGCGGCCCGGCACCTCGGGACTGCCGCTGGACGAGCTGCTCGCCCGCCAGTGGTACCGGCTCGCCTGGTGGCGGCTGGCCCGCACCGAACTGAACTACCGGCGCTTCTTCACCGTCAACGAGCTGATCGCCGTCCGGGTCGAGGAGCCCGAGGTGTTCGCCGCCACCCACGCCACCCTGCTGCGGCTGCACGCCGACGGCGTCGTCGACGGCTTCCGGATCGACCACCCCGACGGGCTCGCCGACCCGCGCGGCTACCTGCGCCGCCTCGCCGGCGCCACCGGCGGGGCGTACACCGTCGTCGAGAAGATCCTCACCGGCGACGAGCGGCTGCCTGCGGACTGGCCGGTCGCCGGGACCACCGGCTACGACGCGCTGCGCCGCATCGACGGCGTGCTCACCGACCACGCGGGCGCCTGCCGGCTGACCGGGGCGTACGCGGCGTTCCTGACCGGCTCCGCGCCGGGCGGCGAACCCTGCGCCGACCCCCACCCGGCGGTCGCCGCCGCCCGGCGCGGGCGGGCCGACATGACCGCGCCGCACGGCGAGCTGGCCGCCGAGGTCGACCGGCTGGTGCGGATCGCGCTGCGGATCGGCGCCGCCGAGCCCGCGCACGCCGACCACGCGCCCTGGCAGCTGCGCGCGGCGCTGCGGCGGCTGTTCACCGGCTACCCGGTGTACCGGCCGTACGCCCGGCCCGGGGAGCCGGTGCCGCCGGCCTCGGCCGAGCAGGTGCGCGCGGCGCTGGGCGGCTCGGCCGACCCGACGGACCGGCTGGTCGCCGCCCTGGCCCTCGGGGAGCTGGGGAGCGGGCCGCACAAGGACGAGTTCTGCGAGCGCTTCGCGCAGACCGCCGCCGCCGTCGCCGCCAAGGGCGTCGAGGACACCGCCTTCTACCGGTGGAACGCGCTGCCCGGCCTCAACGAGGTCGGCGGCGAGCCCGGCCGGCCGGGGCTGTCGCCGGCCCGGTTCCACGACTGGTGCCGCTACCTGGAGCGCGCCTGGCCGCACAGCATGACCGTGCTGTCCACCCACGACACCAAGCGCAGCGCCGACGCCCGCGCCCGGCTCGCCGTGCTCGCCGAGCGGCCCGAGGCCTGGGCCGCCGAGGCCGCCGCCTGGTCCACCGCAGCCGGGCCCGGCCCGGGCGCCGGCCCCGACGGCGAAGGCGACCACGACCACGACCACGACCACGACCACGGTGCCCGCGACGGCGACTGGCTGCTCTGGCACACCCTCGTCGCCGCCTGGCCGATCGACCCCGACCGGCTCGTCGCCGCCCTCCTCAAGGCCGCCCGCGAGGCCAAGCTGCACACCTCCTGGACCACCCCCGACACCCGCTTCGAGCAGGCGCTCACCGCGCGCGCCCGCGCCGTCCACACCAACCCCGGACTGCTGCCCCGGATCGAGGGCCTGGTGCACGCCCTCGCCCCCTACGCCCGCGCCAACACCCTCGCCGCCGCGCTCCTGCACCTCACCGTCCCGGGCGTGCCCGACCTCTACCAGGGCAGCGAGGAGCCGCTGTACACCCTCGTCGACCCGGACAACCGGGGCGTGGTGGACCTCGGCGCGCTCGCCGTCCGGCTCACCGACGCGGCCGCCCCGCGCCCCGGCGACCTCGCCCGCGAGAAGCTGCACCTCACCAGGGCGGCGCTGCACCTGCGGCGCGAGCGCCCGCTCGGGCCCTACCGGCCGCTGAGCGCCGCCGGCCCCGCCGCCGACCACCTGCTCGCCTTCGCCCGCGGCGCCGACGTGGTCACCGCCGTCACCCGGCTCCCGTACGGGCTGGAACGCGCCGGCGGCTGGCGCGGCACCGTGCTGGAGCTGCCCGAGGGCGGGCCCTGGACGGACCTGCTGACGCTGCGGACCCACCCGGCGGGCCCGGTGCCCGTCACGCGGCTGCTGGCGGACCGGCCGGTGGCCCTGCTGACGAGGAGGAGCTGAGCGTGCGGACCTACGAGGTGTGGGCGCCCCTGGCCACCGACCGGGTCGAGGTCGAGGTCGACGGCTCCGCCCATCCGCTGGCCCGGTGCCCGGAGCGCCCGGGCTGGTGGACCGGCGACGCTCCGGCCGGCGACTACGCCTTCCGCCTCGACGGCGGGCCGCCGCTGCCCGACCCGCGCTCCCCCTGGCAGCCGCACGGCCCCGACGGCCCCAGCCGCCCGGTCGACCACGCCGCGTTCCGCTGGTCGCAGACCGGCTGGCGCGGCCGCGCGTTGCCCGGCGCCGTGCTGTACGAGCTGCACATCGGCACCTTCACCCCCCGCGGCACCTTCGACTCCGCCGCCGAACACCTCGACCACCTCGTCGAGTTGGGCGTCGACTTCGTCGAACTGATGCCGGTCTGCCCGTTCCCCGGCCGACACGGCTGGGGCTACGACGGGGTCTCGCCGTGGGCCGTGCACGAGCCGTACGGCGGGCCCGAGGGGCTGAAGCGCTTCGTCGACACCGCCCACCGCAAGGGCCTCGGCGTGGTGCTGGACGTCGTCCACAACCACCTCGGCCCCTCCGGCAATCACCTTCCCGCGTACGGCCCGTACTTCACCGACCGGCACCACACCCCGTGGGGGGCGGCGGTCAACCTGGACGCCCCCGGCTCCGACGAGGTGCGCCGCTACCTGACCGGCAGCGCGCTCGGCTGGCTGCGCGACTACCGGATCGACGGCCTGCGACTGGACGCCGTACACGCCCTCGCGGACGACCGAGCCGTCCACTTCCTGGAGGAACTGTCCCACGAGGTCGAGAAGTTGGCCGTCGCGACCAACCGCCCGCTGTTCCTGATCGCCGAATCCGACCTCAACACCCCGCACACCACCGCCCCGCGCGCGGCCGGCGGCCAGGGCCTCACCGCGCAGTGGAGCGACGACTTCCACCACGCCCTGCACTGCGCGCTCACCGGCGAATCCCAGGGCTACTACGGCGACTTCGCCCGCCGCCCGCTCGCCGCCCTCAGCAAGACGCTCACCCGCGGCTTCTTCCACGACGGCACCTGGTCCGGCTTCCGCGGCCGCGGCCACGGCCGCCCCTTCCCCCCGGACGGCGGACACCGGCTGCTCGGCTACCTCCAGACCCACGACCAGATCGGCAACCGGGCCCTCGGGGACCGCATCTCCACCTGCCTCACCGCCGGCCGGCTCGCCTGCGGCGCCGCGCTGGTGCTCACCTCGCCGTTCACCCCGATGCTGTTCATGGGCGAGGAGTGGGGCGCGGCCACCCCCTGGCAGTACTTCACCGACCACACCGACCCGCAGCTCGCCGAGGCCGTCCGGCAGGGCCGGCGCCGGGAGTTCACCGACCACGGCTGGGCCGCCGAGTCCGTCCCCGACCCGCAGGAGCCCGCCACCGTCCTGCGCTCCGTCCTCGACTGGACCGAGCCCCGGCGCGCCCCGCACGCCGAACTCCTCACCTGGCACCGGACGTTGATCCGGCTGCGCCGTGACCGGCCGGAGCTGTCCGACCCCGACCTCGGCGCGGTGCGGGTGGCGTACGACGAGGCGGCGCGCTGGCTGGTGGTGCACCGGGGGCCGTACCGGATCGCCGTCAACCTCGGCCCCGCCGAGGCCACCCTGCCACTGGACGGGACCGGGCGCGAACTGGTCGCGGCCTTCGGGGCGGCGGCGCTGGACGGGACGGCGGTACGGCTGGGGGCGGACGCGGTGGCGGTGGTCGCGGTGGCGACCGTCGCGCGCTGACCCACCCCGCGCGTCACCACAGGAACGTCACCACAGGAAGGTGCCGATCCGCTCCCGCAGCGAGGCCGCGTCCAAGCCGTAGGCGGTCAGGTGCTCCGGGATCGAGCCGTAGTGCCGGTGCTCCTCGCGCGGCACGCCCAGGCCCAGCACCCGGTGCGGGCGGTCGGCCAGCGCGGCGTGCGCCTCGTTCGCCGAGGTGCCCGCCAGGTACGGCTCCACCAGCACCACGTCCGCCCGCTCCCCCACCGCCGCCCGCAGCCCGGCCGCGTCGAAGGGGCGCACCGTCGCCGCGTACAGCACGGTGGCGTCCAGGCCCTCGGTGGCCGCGAGCACCGCGTCCAGCATCGGCCCGACCGCGAGGACCACCCCGCGCGAGCCCTGCCGCACGGTGGTGAACCGGCCCGCCTCGACCGGCAGGGCCTGCGCGTTCCGGTGCTCCGAGAGGCGGACGTAGACGTTGCGGTCGCCGTCCGCGACGGCGTGGCGCAGCAGCTGCTCGGCCTCGTCCGGGTGGCCCGGCACGTGGACCGTCCAGTCCGGCAGGGTGTCCAGCAGGGCGACGTCGCCCGGGGACATGTGGGTGCGGCCCCCGGCCGGCCAGTCGTAGGAGCCGGCCGCGCTCACCAGGACGGCGCCGACGCCCTGGTGGACGAGGTCCAACTTGACCTGCTCGAAGGGACGTTCGACGAGGAAGCTGGCGAAGGTGTGGGCGATCGGGCGCATCCCGGTCAGCGCCAGGCCGCCGGCCGCGCCGATCAGCAGTTGCTCGCGGATGCCGACGTTGACGACCCGGTCCGGGTGGCGCTGCTGGGCCGGGGCGAAGGCGGCCGCACTGATGTCGGCGAGCACCACGGCCAGCCGGGGGTCCTCGTCCAGCAGGCGGCTGGTGACGTCGATGAAGCGGTCGCGCATGGTGTCCATCGGTGAAGTGCCTTTCGGTTCATGCTGGTTGGCGCTTGCGTGGGGGTTGGCGCTTGCGTGGGGGTTGGCGCTTGCGTGGGGGTCCTCGGGCTCGGGAGCCCTCGGGCTCAGGAGTCCTTGGGCTCGACCCGGGCGACCACCACGTGCGGGCGGCCCGGGTGCTCGGCGGTGTAGGCGCGGTACAGCGCCTCGTGGTCGCGGCCGTCCACCGTCACGGCGGACCAGCCCTCGGCCGCGAACCGGGCCGCGATCCCGCCGTGCCAGCCGTGCGTGGCCGAGGAGTTGTCGATCACCACCACGTGCAGCCGCTCCAGCCCGTACGCACCGGCGAAGGCCACCGCCTCGTGGTTGGAGCCCTCGTCGAACTCGGCGTCGCCGACCAGCACCCACACCGCCGGATCGGTCAGGCCCTGCGCCCGCAGCCCGAGCGCCGTGCCGACGCCCAGCGGCAGGCCGTGCCCGAGCGAGCCGGAGGCGATCTCCACCCCGGGGACGAGCATCCGGTCCGGGTGGTGGCCGAGCGGAGAGTCGTAGCCGCCGAAGCTCGGCAGCACCCCGGGGTCGATGAAGCCCTTGGCCGCGAGCACCGCGTAGTACGCCATCGGGCCGTGGCCCTTGGAGAGCAGGAAGCGGTCCCGGTCCTGCGCCTCGGCCCGCTCCGGACCCACCCGCAGGACCCGGTCGTACAGCACCCAGAGCGCGTCCAGGGTGGAGGTGGCGGCCGGGCCGTGCTTCTCGTCGCCGGTCATCAGGCCCATCAGCGCCGACAGGTCCTCGAAACGGGCGGTTTCCGCGAGGTCCGCGGTTGCGTTCGTCGTCATGACCACGATGGTGCAACTTAAAGTCGACTTGAGGTCAAGCGGCTAGAGTGGGTGCCCATGACCGCGACCCCGGACCACGGCCGATCACCCGGCCCGCACCGCGACGACCTGCTCACCATCGGCCAGCTCGGCCGCCGCAGCGGCCTCGCCGCCTCCGCCCTGCGCTACTACGAGAGCCTCGGCCTCATCCACGCCACCCGCACCGCCGGCGGCCAGCGCCGCTACCCCCGCGGCACGCTGCGTCGGATCGCCTTCGTCCGCGCCGCCCAGCGCGTCGGCCTCTCCCTCGACGAGGCCCGCGTCGCCCTCGACCGGCTCCCCGAGCGCCCCGCCCCCAGCGGCGCCGAGTGGGACCGGGTCGCCGAATCCTGGCAGAGCCGCATCGACGAGCAGATCGCCGAGCTCCAGCGCCTCAAGGCCAAGCTGACCGGCTGCATCGGCTGCGGCTGCCTCTCCCTCTCCCGCTGCTCCCTCTACAACGCCGCCGACCGCGCCGCCGACACCGGCCCCGGCGCCCGCTACCTCCTCACCCGCGACCCGGCCGGCGGCCCGGAACCCCTCTCCCCCACCGCCACCGACGTCTGCGGGCCCCGGTGAACCGCTCCGGCGCGGGGCGCGGGCCGCTTCCCGCTCCCGGCCCGTCCCGGGCGGCGGAGCCGGCCGGCCCCGACCGCTGAAAAGCCTTTGCCGCGGCGACGCCGGTCCGCCTACCGTGCGCCCATGCTGCCGGTGGTGGAGACGGAAGAACAGTGGGACGCGATCGTGCGCGACGAGGCGGTGATGCGCCCCGGAGCCGAGGCGCTCTGCGCCGAACTCGGCCTCGCCGGGCTGCCGTTGGCGCGCTTCACGGAAGGGTCCGTCCCGGTCTACGCGGTGGGCGACGCGCACGTCCTCAAGCTGTTCCCCGCCGCCAGCGCCGAGGACGGCGTCACCGAGGAGCGCGTCCTCACCCGCCTCCGGGGCGCCCTGCCGATCCCCACCCCCGACGTACGGGCCGCCGGCGCCCACGTCAACGGCTGGCGCTACGTGCTGATGTCACGACTGTCCGGCGAGGGCCTGGCCCCCGCCTGGCCGCGGATCCCGCAGGCCGACCGGGAGCGGATCGCCCACGACTGCGGCCGGGCGCTGGCCGCCCTGCACGCCCTCGACCCCGGACCGCTCGCCGACACCCTCGGCCCCGGCGACTGGGGCGCCTTCCTGGACCGGCAGCGGGCCGGGGCGGTGGCCCGCCAGCGCGAACGCGGCCTGCCCGAGGCCTGGCTGGAGCAGATCCCGGGCTTCCTGGCCGCCGCGCCGCTGCCCCGGGCGCCGCAACGCGCCCTGCTGCACACCGAGTTCATGCGCGAGCACCTGCTCGTCGACCCGGCCGACGGCTGGCGCCTCACCGGCCTGCTCGACTTCGAACCCGCCATGGTCGGCGACCCGGCCTACGACCTCGTCGCCGTCGGCCTGTTCACCACCCGCGCCGACCCCCGCCTGCTCGGCCGCCTCCTGGCCGGTTACGGGCGCGGCTTCGAGCCGGGCCTGCTGATGGCGTACACGCTGCTCCACGTGTACAGCCACCTTCCGTGGTACCTGAGGGAGTTGAATCCCTCCGCGCGGACGCTGGACGCCCTCGCGGAGGAGTGGTTCGGGGCCGCCTGACGGGTCTTGCGGATCAGGGCCGGGGGTCGGTGCGCAGCAGGCTGTAGAGGACCATGTCCCGCCATTGGCCGTCCCGGAAGCCCCTGCTGCGCTGGACGCCCTCGCGGACGAAGCCGCACTTCTCCAGCGCGCGCTGCTCGGCGAGGTTGGCGTCCTCGGTGTCCGCCTCCAGCCGCATCACCGGGGTGTGGGCGAACAGGTAGTCCACCAGCAGCCGTTGGGCCTGCGTGCCGATGCCCCGGCCGCGCGCCTCCGGGCGGAGCACGATGCCGACGTTCCAGTACGGCGCCACGTCCACCTGGCCCACCTGCCGCCAGGCGACGAACCCGGCGAACTCGTCCCCGGACAGCACCGCGAGCATCGACTGCTCGGGCGCCAGCAGGCCGTGCTCCGCCCAGCGGCGCCGGAACCGCCCGGGGTCGCGCCACCCGTACCACTGGAACGGGCCCACCGCCTGGGGGTCGTTCAGCAGTACTTCGAGCGGGTCGAGGTCGGCTTGGCCGATCGGTCTGAGGGACACCGGTGCATCGTTCATGCAGACCCCAACGGTCCGTGACCTGGCCCGGGTTCCCCGCGGCGCGCGCCTTCAGGCGGTGATCGACCGGGCGAGCCGGAAGCCGACGTCGTCGATCCGCAGGGTGGGGTGGCTGCGGCGGCGGACGGAGGCGCGGCAGCTCCAGTGCTCGTCGAACCAGCCGCCGCCGCGCAGCACCCGGTAGCCGCCGTACACCTCGGCGTCGTACACGTCCCAGCACCACTCCCACACGTTGCCGAGCAGGTCGTACAGGCCGAAGCCGTTAGGGCGCAGACCGCCCACCTGGTGCGGGCGCGCGCCCGAGGTGCCGCGGTGCCAGGCGATCTCGTCGAGCGGCCCGTAGCGGGGGCCGTCCGTCCCGGCGCGGCAGGCGTGCTCCCATTCGGCCTCGGTGGGCAGCCGGTAGCCGTCGGCGGCGCGGTCCCAGGTGACGGACTCGCCGTCCCGGTGGTACGCGGGGGTGAGGCCGTGGCGCCGGGACAGTTCGTTGCAGTAGTGGACGGCGTCGTACCAGGAGACGCTGTCGGCGGGGAGCCGGTCGCCGGCCCCGGCGCCGTACTGCTCGCGGGTGACCGGACAGGCCGCCAGCTCGTAGGGGGCGAGCTCGACGCTCCAACTCCGTTGCGTGCGACGGTCCGACAGCGTGACGCGGCCGGACGGAACGGTGATCATGCCGGTGCTCGCGTCCATGATCCGCGATCCTAGACGGTGGGATGATCGATGTCCCTCCCACGCTTCACACCTGACGAGCCGGAGTCGTGTCGCCATGAGTTCCGTTCCGCCCGATCCCTCGACGCTGCACCCGCTGGCCGGACAGCCGCGCGTGGTGCTCCTCAAGCCGTTGGTGACGTCCCCGCTGATCGACGTCGGCGACTACTCCTACTACGACGACCCGGACGACGCGACCGTGTTCGAGACGCGCAACGTGCTCTACCACTACGGCCCGGAGCGGCTGGTGATCGGGAAGTTCTGCGCGCTGGGTACGGGGGTCCGGTTCCTCATGAACGGGGCGAACCACCGCATGGACGGCCCCTCGACCTTCCCGTTCCCCATCATGGGCGGAAGCTGGGCCGAGCACTTCGACCTGATCACCGGCCTCGCCGGCCGGGGGGACACGGTGGTCGGCAACGACGTCTGGATCGGCTACGGCGCCATGGTGATGCCCGGGGTGCGCATCGGCCACGGCGCGATCGTCGCCTCCGGCGCCGTCGTCGTCGACGACGTCCCCGACTACGGGATCGTCGGCGGCAACCCGGCCAAGCTCATCCGCACCCGCTACAGCGGGCCGGACATCGCCCGCCTGCTCGCCCTCGCCTGGTGGGACTGGCCGACCGAGCACCTCACCCGGCACCTGCGCACCGTCATGTCCGGCACCGTCGACGACCTCGAAGCGGCCGCGCCGGGCAGGTGACGCCCCGGAGCCGACCGCCAGGCCCCCTGGCGCCTGCCGCGCGGCGGCCCGAGGATGGTGCCCGTCCGTACGGAGGCACGCGAAAGGCGGCAACGACGATGGCAGGCACGAAGGTCAGCACGGTGGTGGAGGCTCCGGCCGAGCGGGTGTGGGAGTTGCTCGGGGACTTCCACAACCTCGGCGGCTGGCACCCGAACCTGCCAGCCAGCAGCCTCGGCAACGAGCTGACGGGCAACGCGATCGGGTCGGTCCGGGTGTTCGAGATCGACGGCGTGGCACTGCACGAGACGCTGCTCGCCTACGACGAGGAGGCCCGCAGCTACACCTACAGCTTCCCCGAAGGGGCATTCGAGCTGTACGGCTACCGGGCGACGCTGCGGGTCACCCCGGTCACCGCGCTCGACGCCAGCTTCGTCGAGTGGGGCGCCACGTACGACGTCGACGCCGAGCACCGCAAGGACTCCGCCGACCGCCTCCACGGGGTGTTCGCGGACGGCCTGGCGGCACTGCGCGAGCGCTTCGCCGCCTGACGGCGGCGGGCGGCCCTCCCGTACGACGGACCGCACTCCCGTACGGCGGGCCGCCTACCGCCCCATCGCCACGTAGAGCGTGACTGGCGACCAGCCCGGCAGCGACAGGACCCCTGGCGCCCAGGGCGTGATGGCCGGCCAGTTGGACAAGCCGCTGCGGTTCAGCCTGGTCCCCAACATCAGGATTCAGATCATGCCGGCCATGGCACCGCCGCATCCCGGAATGACCGGGCCGTTCGCACTCCTGGAATTTCGGCAACGCGATCTCGACCTGGTCCTGCTCAACGGAATGCTCAGCAGCGACTGGGTTGAGGACCCGGACCAAGTCGATGTCTATCGAGCGGCGTTCGACGAAATCATGGCAACCGCCCTGTCCCTCGACGAGTCGCGCAACCTCATCACACAGAAGAGAGACACGTTCAAGTGACCCACTTTCCTGTCGCCTCCGCACTCCCCGTGCAGCGGAAGAAGGCACGCGCCAGCAGGCGCGCGCTTGTCGGCACCACCACCATGACTCCCCCTAGCAGCAAACCTGAACGCGTTCAAATATAGCGCCCCCGGCCGCGCGCCCGTCAACCGGGGCCTACGCAGGCCACCGACGGTACCTCCCAGCCGCCTCCCAGCGACCTGTCAGCCTCTCATCGACTTCTCATCCGGCACCCCTAGCCTCCGCCAGATGAACGTCTCCCTGCTCGGCGGCTGGTTCCCCTGGACCGTCCAGGCCGTGGCCCTCGCCCTGTTCCTGGCGGCCCTCGGCTGGCGGGACCGGACCTGGCGGCTGAAGTGGGGCCCGATCGCCCTCGGGACGGCGCTGCTGCTCACCGCCCTCGCCGCCGTCGGGGTGCTCACGCTCGCCGGGATCACCGATCCGATCCCGTTCGGGGTGTGGCTGTGGGGCGGGGTCGCGGTCGCGGCGGTCAGCGCGCTCGGGTTCGGCTGGCGCGGCGCCCGCTGGTGGCGCCGGGCGCTGGCGCCGCCGGCCGCGCTGCTCGCCCTGTTCTGCGCCGCCAACAGCGTGAACATCGCCACCGGCTACTACCCGACCCTCGACGACGCGATCGGCGAACTGGGCGGGCAGCCGCTGCCGGAGCAGATCACGCTCGCCGAACTCGGTTCCCTGCACGGGAAGACGAGGACCGGCCGCATCGTCCAGGTGGACATCCCCAGCACGGCCAGCGGCTTCACCCACCGCCAGGAGCTCGTCTACCTGCCGCCCGCGTGGTTCCGCAGCCAGAACCGGCCGAAGCTGCCGGCGCTGGAGCTGATCGGCGGCGAGTTCGCCGCGCCCGACAACTGGATCCGCTCCGGCAACGCGGTGAAGACCGCGGACGACTTCGCCGCCAAGCACAACGGCTTCGCGCCGATCCTCGTCTTCGTCGACGCGACCGGCGGCTTCCGGATCGACACCGAGTGCGTCGACGGCCCGCACGGCAACTCCGAGAGCCATCTGCTCAAGGACGTCCCGCCGTTCGTCCAGAAGACCTTCAACGCCGCCACCGACCCGCACAGGTGGGGCGTGGCCGGCTGGTCCATGGGCGGCACCTGCGCCGTCGACCTCACCGTCGAACACCCCGACGTCTTCACCCACTTCGGCGACTTCTCCGGCGACAAGGGCCCCGCCACCGGCGACAAGGACCACACCGTCCAGGAGCTGTACGGCGGCGACGCGACCGCCTGGGCCGCCCACGACCCGCTGACCGTCCTCGCCCACCACCCCAAGTACCAGGGCGTCTCCGGCTACTTCGGGCAGGGCGACGAGGAGCACGGCCAGATCGAGTCCGCCAAGGCCCTCAACGACGCCGCCCGGAAGGACGGCATCCGCACCACCACCGCCGTCGGCTCCGGCAAGCACACCTGGCAGACCGGGGCCGCCACCTTCGCCCAGGCCCTCCCCTGGCTCGCCCAGCAGCTCGGCGTCCCCGGCACCCACGCCTGATCCGCCACCGGTCCGGTCCGGGGCCGGGAGCGTGCCGGGGCGTGCCGAGCCAGGCCCGTCACCCGGAGGGAGGGCGGCGGATCCGGTCGGGGGAAAGCCTTGGCATCGGCCGTCCGCCGCGACCGGCCGCGGGCCCGCACGGGCGGGCGGGCCGGGGCTGCGGCCGACCGGCGAACCCCCGCCCGGCAGGGGGAATCCGCGACCGCGCACCGTCCCGCCGACCGGTCGGGCGCCGAAGGCCCGCCATACCTTCCGACACGCCCGCACACACCTTCACCACCAACGCCCCCGCAACGGCCGGGTAAGGCGGCCTACCCGCCGGTATCCCGCTTTGCTCCCGGCGGCCCGGTGGCATAAGTTTCGACCGCCGTCGACGCAGCCGAGCCCGACCGCCCCTCGGAACAGAGGAGCGCAGCGGGCCGGCGGCCGGGCGGCAGAACGTACGGGGGAAGGGAACAGCCATGCCGAGTGCCCGCATCCGCGAGGCGACCGGGCAGCGGGAACGGGCGGACGGCGCCGCGCACACGCGGCCCGGCACCACCGCAGGCCCGGCCCCGGCCAGCTCGGCCCGCTCGGGCCGCTGACCCGGCGCCGCGCCCCGACCACCACCACAGAACCACCACAGACGGCCCCGCGCACCGCCGAGGCGGCGCCCGGGGCGGACGGCAGGTCGGCCCGTCCGGCACAGGGGACCGGACGGACCGACCGCCGCACCAGCACGAATGCCGAAGGCCGAAGGGCCGGAGCGGCAGAGGGTCAGAGGCCGAGGCTGCTGAGCGCGGTGGTCCAGTCGGTCACGATGGCGCTGCGGGCGTCGTCGAGGCCGACCTTGCCCTTGCAGACCGCGTTCTTCAGCTTGGTCTCGACGCCGTCCTTGCCGGTCGCGGTCTGGTCGCCGTAACGGGGCTCGGGCCAGAGGTTGCGCGGGTCGCGCGGGGCGCCGCCGAGCTCCAGCGGGACGAAGTGGTCCTCCTCGTAGTCGGACAGGTTGGTGTCCGCGTAGCCGTACTGCGCGATCTGCTGCGCCTTCAGCGCGTTGGTGTAGCTGGTCGGCGGGCGGACGGTGGAGGTCCAGCCGGAGACGCAGATGGTCTGGCCGATGGTGGCCTGGGTGACGTCCGGGTTGTAGGCGCCCGGCGTGCAGGACGGGTCGGGCAGCGGCAGGTAGGCCTGCGAACAACTCGCGGCGAGCGGACGGATCTTGACGGGCGAGCCCTTGGCGGGGGCGGCCTGCGCGGTGCCGGCCGCGAGCCCGGCGGCGGCGAGGACGGCCGCCGCGGCGACGACGGTGAGACGCTGACGGAGCATCATGTGGGGGATCTCCTGGGCCTTGCCCGGCCTCGCGCCGGGCGACTGTGCCCATGACAGCACCACCAATGCGACCACCGTCAGTCCCAGGACGTGAACGCCCGGTGATCGCGCCTCCACAATCACCGCGGGCGCCCGGCGCGATCCGGGGAGCGGGCTCAGGGCGTGCCCGACAGCAGCCGTGCCAGCAGCGCGGCCGGCCCCTCCGGCAGGCTGCCGTGCACCAGTTCGGTGCGGTGCACCAGCCGCGGGGCGGCGATCGGCGCGGACGCGACGCCGGGCGCCCCGGCGAGGACGGACGCCGGGAGCAGGCTGAGCCCGTGCCCGGTGGCGACCAGGGCGAGCAGCCCGTGCACGTCGGTGCCCCGGTAGCGGGTGGCGGGGCGGAAGCCGTCGACGCCGGCGGCGGCGCGCAGCCGGGCGGCGGTCGGGGTGAGGTCGGGGGCGTCGAGCCAGCGGGCGGCGGAGAGGTCGGCGAGCGCGACGCCGGTGCGGCCCGCGAGGGGGTGGCCGACCGGGAGGGCGACGGCGACGGGCTGCTCGTCGACGGCGACGGTGGTGAGCGGGCCGACGTCGGGCAGCGGCAGCGGGTCGCTGGGGGCGGCGAGGCCGTCGATCAGGGCGAGGTCGACCTCGCCGGTGGCGACCTGGGCGGGCAGCGCGTCCTGGGCGAGGACCCGGACGACGAGGTCGGCCGCCGGGTGGGCCCGGCGCACCTCGCCGAGTGCGCGCCCCAGGGTCGCTCCGACTGCCAGCGGAGTGGCACCGAGCACCAGCCGGGCACTCGGGGCACCGGCCAGGCGTGCGACGTCGGCGCGCGCCGCCTCCAGCCGGACCAGCAGGGGCGCCGCGTGCTCCAGCAGCCGCAGGCCGGCCTCGGTCGGGCCGACCGGGCGGCGGCTGAGCAGGCCGGTCCCGAGGTCGGCCTCCAGGGCGGCGATCTGCTGGGAGACCGCGGACTGGGTGTAGCCGAGTTCCCGCGCGGCCTCGGAGAAGGAGCCGAGGCGGGTGACGGTGACGAAGGTGCGCAGCTGCTGCGGATCCACGGCAGTCATCAACTCTTCTGATCGATGGGTAAGAAATCATCGTTGGCGCTGATCTCGGGTGCGGGTTCAGGATAGTCCCATGACCTACCTCACCCCGCGGATCGCCCTGGTCGGCGACCGCTCCCCCGCCGTCCGCTCGCACGCCCGCATCCCCGGCCTGCTCGACGCCCTCGCCGAGCGCGAGCAGCTCGTCCTGGACGCCTACTGGATCCCCACCGAGGACGCCGGGGCGCCCGGTGCCCTGGACGGCTTCGACGCCGTCTGGCTGCTCCCCGGCAGCCCCTACCGCAGCGAGGCGGGCGCGCTGGCCGCCGTCCGGACGGCCCGCGAGCGCGGCATCCCCTTCCTCGGCACCTGCGCCGGGTTCCAGCACGCGGTGCTGGAGTACGCCCGCAACGTCTGCGGCCTCGGCGGGGCCGTCCACGGCGAGGAGCACCCGGAGCGGGACGAGCAGGTGATCGTGCCGCTGGCCTGCACCCTGGTCGGCCACGAGGGGGCGGTCGCGATCACCCCCGGCACGCTCGCCGAGCGCGTCCTCGGCACCACCCGCACCCTGGAGCGCTACCACTGCGCGTACGGCCTCAACGCCGACTACCTGGACCGACTGCGCGCGCACGGGCTGCGGTTCAGCGGCGCGGACGGCGCGGGCGAGGTGCGCGTCCTGGAACTGCCGGACCACCCGTTCTTCCTCGCCTCGCTCTTCCAACCGGAGCTGTCCGGCGACGGCACCCGGGCGCACGCCATGATCCGCGCGCTGGCCGGCGCCGCCGTCGCCCACGCGGCGGGCTCGCCGACCGCGACCGACCCGACCGACCCGACCCCTGCCGACCGAACCGCCGCCGTACCGACCGCCACCGTCCCGGGCACCGACCCGAGCACCACCGCCCTGGAGGCCACCGCATGACCGCCACCGAGATCGCCGGGGTGCGGATCCCCGACAGCCGCCTCGCCGCCGAGGCCACCGAGCTGGTCCGGGACGCCACCACCGAGCTGCTGTACCACCACTCCCGCCGGGTCTACCTGTTCGGTGCCCTCCAGGGCCGCCGCCGGGGGCTCGACTTCGATCCCGAACTCCTGTACCTGGCCGCGATGTTCCACGATCTCGGCCTGGGCCCCGAGCACCACGCCTCCGGTCGGCGCTTCGAGGTGGACGGCGCCGAGGCCGCCGCCGCGTTCCTGCGCGGGCACGGGGTGGACGAGCGGCGGGTGCGCCTGGTGTGGGAGGCGATCGCCCTGCACACCACGCCCGGCATCCCGGAGTTCCTGGAGCCGGAGATCGCGCTGACCACCGCCGGCGTGGAGCTGGACGTGCTCGGCATCGGGTACGCGGACCTCGCCGCCGCCGACCGGGACGCCGTGGTCACCGCCCATCCGCGCCCGGACTTCAAGCGCGGCATCCTGCGAGCCTTCCACGACGGCGTCGCGCCCAAGCCGGAGACCGCCTTCGGCAACGTCAAGGCGGACGTCCTCGCCCACTTCGACCCGGACTTCGAGCGGACCGACTTCGTCGCCGTGATCGAGAACTCCGCCTGGCCGGAGTGACCCCGCCCAGAACCCGCCCCCGCCCCCCATCCCCACAGGGCACGTCACATCGGCAGCGAGCGCAACCGCACCGGCCCCTCCGGCCACCCGGCGCCCTCCGCCAGCGGCGCCCACATGGTGCGCAGCGGCATCACCGCCAACCGCCCCTCGGGCTGCTCCACCGTCACCTCCTCCGCGACCTCGCGGAATCCGAGCCCCCGGTAGAACGTGGCCAGCGGCGGGCGGCAGAACAGCAGCGCGTGGCGGTGGCCGAGGGTGCGGGCGTGGCCGAGGGCGGCCCGGACCACGGCCCGCGCGAGGCCGGCGCCGCGCCGGTCGGGGGCGACGGCGACGCCGCCGACACCGATCGCCGCCAGGTCGGTGCCGCCGACGGTGAGCGGGAGCGGCACCAGGCCGGTGTGCGCGACGAGCCTGCCGTCGGCGGCCCGGATGCCGAAGTGGATGTCCTTGGGCAGCCAGGTCAGTCCGGTGTAGGCGACGCCGTACGGGTCGTCGCCGGGGCCGAGGATCTCGTCATGGTCGGCGCGGGTGTACTGCGGCAGCCGGACGACGGTCGGCGGCTCGGGAGAGAAACGATCATCCATCCGACCATGATCCCTTCCCGGGAAGGCGAATTCCAGGCTGTTCCCGGCCACTGCGGCCCGCTCGCCACCCCGGGCCGGACGGGGTGTGCGAGCATGCCCCCATGCGCCAGCCCACCCAGCAGCGGCCCCGACTCCGGCGCCCCACCGGCCGGTTGGACCCCACCCGTCACCAGCACCACCCGTCCACCGACCAGCCCGACGCCGCCCACCAAGCCGACGCCGACCACCAGCCCCACACCGCCCAGCACGCCGGCGCGGCCCACCGGACCCACCCCGCCGACCAGTTGGACTCCGCCCTCGCCGCGGTACCGCTGCCGGGCCCGCCGCTGCGCCTGCCCGGCCCGGTCGTCGCGCTCGGGCCGACCGTCCTGGTGCTGCTGGTGCTCGTCCCGCTCGCCGCGGGCGACCCCGACATCGGACCGACCACCTCGGCACCGGTCAACGCGGGCCTGGTGGCGGCCGGCGCGCTCGCCCTCGCCGCCCGCCTGCGGTACCCGGCGGCCGTCGCCGCCGTCACCCTGCTGGGCGGCCAACTCCCGCTCGCCGTCGCCCTCTACGGGCTGGCCACGCGGCGCGGCGCCACCCGGGTGACGGCCGTCCTGGCCGTGCTGGCCGGGGTGCGCCTGCTCCTCCCCATGGACCTCGGGGACGTCAGCAGCCTCTCCGCCCTCGCCAACCTGGCCGAGGACCCGCTGGTCTTCGGCGCCGTCCCGCTCGCCCTCGGCCTCACCGCCCACCATCGCGCCCGCGCCGTCGCCGCACTCGCCGAACGCAACCGGCTGCTGGAGACGGCCCGCCGGTACGCCGAGGAGCGCGCCGCCGCCGCCGAACGCGCCCGGCTCGCCCGGGAGATGCACGACGTGGTCTCCAACCGCGTCTCCCTCATCACCCTGCACGCGGGCGCCTGCCAGGTCGCGGCCGCCGACGACCCGACCGCCGTCCGGGAGACCCTCGGCCTGATCCGCGCTCTCGGCCTCCAGGCCCTCACCGAGCTGCGCGGCCTGCTCGGCGTCCTCACCCCGGCCTCCGACCAGGGCCCCTCACTGCACGGACTGCCCGCCCTGGTCGAGGAGTCCCGCCAGGCCGGACTCGCCGTCGACCTCACCCTCACCGGCCCCGCCGAAGGACTGCCCGCACCCGGACCGGCCGTGCAGTACGCCACCTACCGGATCGTCCAGGAAGCCCTGACCAACGCCCACAAGCACGCCCCGGCCGCCGAGGTCGCCGTCACCGTCGAGGTCCACCCGGACGGGCTGCGCCTCGACATCGTCAACTCCCCCGCCACGGCGGCCGACCCGGACGGACTCCGGCTGCCCTCCGGCGGCCACGGCCTGGACGGCATGCGCACCCGCGCCGACGACCTCGGCGGCACCCTGCACGCCGGCCCCACCACCGAGGGCGGCTTCGCCGTCCGGGCCCGTCTGCCGCTGACCGCCGCCTGAACCTCAGGCAGCGGCGGCGCGCTTCACCAGCTCCGCCCACACCTCGTCGACCCGCGCCGCGAGCGCCTCCAGCGGCCCGCCGTTGTCGATCACCACGTCGGCGATCGCCAGCCGGTCCGCCCGCGAGGCCTGCGCGGCCATCCGGGCCCGGGCCTCGTCCTCGGCCATCCCGCGCAGCCGCACCAGCCGCTCCACCCGCACGTCGTCGGCCGCGTCGACCACCACGACCAGGTCGTACAGCGGGGCGAGGCCGTTCTCCGCGAGCAGCGGCACGTCGTGCACCACCACCGCGTCCGGCGCGGCCGCGGCCTCCAGTTCGGCGGACCGGGCGCGCACCAGCGGGTGGACGATCGCGTTCAGTGCCTGGAGCCGCGCCGGGTCGGCGAACACGATCGCGCCGAGGGCCGGGCGGTCGAGCGCGCCGTCCTCGCGCAGCACCTGCGGCCCGAACTCGGCGGCCACGGCCGCCAGACCGTCCGTCCCGGGCGCGACCACCTCGCGGGCGATCACGTCGGAGTCCACGATCACCGCGCCGTGGGCGGCGAAGAGCCGGGACACCTCGCTCTTGCCGGCGCCGATGCCACCCGTCAGTCCGATCTTCAGCATGGCGTCAGGCTACCGGCGCCCGGACCGCAGGGACCAGCGGCCGACCGCCGCGCAACCAGCACCTGTCCGGCCCCGCCCCCCGGCCGGCACCGTCAGCCCAGCTCCAGGCTCTCGCCCTCGCCGAGCACGGTCAGCTCCGCGCCCGTGCCCGGCCCGTCCGGCCCGAGCAGCCGGGTGGCGATCATGTGCCCGATCGGGCTCAGCGTCGCCTCGTGCACCGGCACCGCCACCCGCGGAGCGGCCTCCCGGACGTAGTCGACGACCTCACCGGCCTTGCTCCACGGCGCCGCGAGCGGCAGCAGCAGGGTGTCCACCGAGTGCGGCGGCACGGTGAAGGCGTCGCCGGGGTGGAACAGCCGGCCGTCGAGGAGGAAGCCGATGTTCTTCACCCGCGGGATGTCCCGGTGGATGACCGCGTGCCACTCGCCGTGCACGCTCACCCCGACCCCGCCGACCTCGAAGGCGTCGCCCTCGCCGACCACGGCGACGCGCTGCGCCACCCCGTCCAGTTGGGCGGCCACCGCGCTGTTGGTCCACACCCGCAGGGCCGGGTCGGCCTCCAGGGCGGCGCGCAGCCGGGCCTCCTCGAAGTGGTCCATGTGCTCGTGGGTGATCAGGACGGCGTCGGCCCCGGTCAGCGCGGCGGGGTCGGTGAACGCCCCGGGGTCGACGACGACGGTCGTCCCGTCGTGCTCCAGGCGTACGCAGGCGTGTCCGAACTTGGTGATCCTCATGCGGCAGACCATACAGCATGACTGTACAGTTTTGCTGTGGAGGTTCCCGGTAGGCTTCTCCCATGAACAGTCCGGCTCCCGAAACCCTCGAACTCGCCGCCGAGCTGCGCGCCGCCATCGGCGACCTGGTCCGCTCCCTGCGCCCGGACGACGAGCTGCCGCAGAACCAGGCCGGCGTCCTCGGCGTCCTCGTCCGCGACGAACGCGCCTGCACCGTCGCCGAACTCGCCGAGCACCAGCGCGTCCGCCACCAGTCGATGGCCCGCACCGTCGCCCTGCTGACCGAGGCCGGGCTCGTCACCCAGCAGCCCCACCCCACCGACGGCCGGAAACTGCTGGTCACCGCGACCGGAGCGGGCCGCGCCGCCCTGCTGGAGCAGCGCGCCCGCCGGGAGCAGCGGATCGCCACCGCCATCGAGGCCCGCCTCACCCCGGAGGAGCGGCTGACCCTGAGGGCGGGCGTCGACCTACTGCGCCGACTGCGCTGAACCCACCAGGTCCCTGGCCTCCGGCCGCGGAGCCGGGACGGCCGTCGCGCCGACGGTCGGCAGTTCGACGTGCTCGCTCAGCCCGAAGCGCCGGTGCAGGCGCCGCAGCGGGGCGGGCGCCCACCAGTTGAACTCGCCGAACAGGCTCATCGCGGCGGGCACCAGCAGGCAGCGCACCAGGGTGGCGTCCACCGCGACGGCGACGGCCAGCGCGATGCCCATCTGCTTGACCATGAGCATGTCCCCGAGGGCGAACCCGGCGAACACGATCACCATCAACAGCGCCGCCGAGGTGATGATCCGGCCACTGCGCTGGACCCCGAGCTCCACCGCCCTGGTGCAGCCGTGTCCCTTGTCCCGCAGTTCCTTGATCCGGGCGAGCAGGAACACCTCGTAGTCCATGGACAGCCCGAACGCGAAGGCGAAGACCAGCACCGGGATGAAGGTCTCCAGCCCGCCGGTGGGGCTGAAGCCGAGCAGCCCGCTGAAGTACCCGTCCTGGAACACCAGGGTGAGTGCGCCGAGCGAGGCGCCCAGCGACAGCAGGTTCATCAGCAGCGCCTTGACCGGCATCACCACCGAGCCGGTCATCAGGAAGAGCAGCACCAGCGTGCCGACCGCGACCAGCCCGAGCGCCCAGGGGCCCCGCGACATCAGCTCGTCCTCGAAGTCGACGACCGAGGCCGCGCCGCCGGTGACGTAGGTCTTCAGCCCGCCGCGGTCGGCCCGCAGTTCCTGGACGACCTGTTTGGCCTGGCGGCCCTGCGGGTCGCCGTGGACGAGCACGTCGACGGTGGACACCGAGTCGCTCACCGGGGTCACCGCCCGCACCCCGGCGACCCCGGGCAGCTCGGCGACGACGTCGTCCGCGTACGCCTGGGCGACGGGCGCGCCGCCCTCGACGACGACGGTGATCGGCGCGGCCGCGGCCTGCGGGAAGCGCTGGTCGACGGCGTCGGCGACCTGCCGCCCGGCCGAGGAGGCGGGCAGCACGGCGGCGCCGGAGTTGCGCATGTCGGCGTGCAGGAAGGGCGCGCCGGCGGCCATCAGCAGGGCGACGCAGGCGAGCGCGACCGGCACCGCCCGCTTGCCGACCCGGCGGACGGTCCGGCTGAAGAAGCCCTCGTCGGGGACGGGCGCGGCGGGCGCCTTGATCCGGGAGCCGGCGAAGCCGAGCAGCGCGGGGATCAGGGTCAGCGCGGCGGCGACCGCGATCACCACCACGCTCACCCCGGCGGCGGCGACCGCGCCGAGCACCGGGCTGGTGAACACGAACAGGCCGGAGAGCGCGACGGCGACGGTGAGGCCGGAGAAGGCGACGGTGCGCCCGGCGGTCGCGGCGGTGCGTTCGACGGCGGCGGCGATGCCCGCGCCGTGCCCGCGTTCCTCCCGGAAGCGGTTCACCATGAGCAGCGCGTAGTCGATCGAGAGCCCGAGCCCGAGCACGGTGGCGATCGGCAGCACGCTGGTGTCGATGTCCATGATCCGGCTGAAACCGAACATGGCCAGCAGCGCGCCGCCCACCGAGGCGACCGCGCCGATCACCGGCAGGCTGGCCGCGGCGAGGCCGCCGAAGACCAGCACCATGACGATCAGGGTGAGCGGCAGCGTCACCATCTCGCCGAAGCGGGTGTCCTGTTCGGTCTGCTTCTTGACCTCGTCCTGGAGCACCAGGTCCCCGCCGACCGTGACGTGGGCGCCGGCCTCGCCGTTCAGCGCGGCGAGGCGCTGGGTGACGGCGTCGGCCTGGGCGGAGCTGCTGGTGTCGGCCATCCGTACGGTGACCAGGCTCGCGGTGCCGTCGGCGGAGCGCAGTGCGGCGGGCGCCGGGCCGGTGCCGTAGGCGTCGAGCGCGGAGGAGACTCCGGGGAGGGCGGCGAGGTCGGCGGTGGCCTTGGTGACGGCGGCCCGTACGGCCGGGTCGTCGACCGGCTTCCCGTCCACGACGGCGGTGACGGTGCCGCGGGCCGGGTCGGTCGCGGCGACCACCGCGTTGCCCCGGTCGGCTTCGGCGGTGGCGGAGGAGGCGCCGGCCACCGTTCCTTCGAAGACCCGGCCGCCGATCAGCACGCCCACGACCAGGACGACGGCCCAGAGGCCGAGCACCCAGCGGCGGTGGCGGAAGCAGAACCGGCCGAGGGCGGCGAGCCGCCCGGGGACCGCGGGGTCGCCGGCAGCGGTGGGAGCGTTGCGCATCAAGGAGGCCTTTCGGGCAGCTCCCCTCAATGTAGGTGCAACCCGATGTTCGACCTATAGACGGACAATGAGCCACATCTCACAAAATTCTTTCACATGAACCACAAATAAGTGAAGGCGAAAAACGAAAGAACGTGAAGCAAAAGGCCCCGGCCAAAGGCGGAAAACGAAATGGGCCCCACCCGGATTTCTCCGGGTGGGGCCCACCGTTCAGCTATGCGCCAGGTACTGGCAGCGGGTCAGAGCTTCAGCTCTGGCCGCCCGCCAGCTTCTCGCGCAGGGCCGCCAGGGCCTCGTCCGAGGCGAGAGCGCCGGAGCCCTCGTCGCTGCTGGACGAGTAGGAGCCACCGGCAGCGGCGGCGACGGCGTCGCCACCCTCGGCAGCGGCCTCGGCGTCGGCCTCGCGGCTCTTGATGACCTGGGCCTGGTGCTGCTCGAAGCGGGACTGCGCCTCGGCGTACTGGCGCTCCCACTCCTCACGCTGCTTCTCGAAGCCGGCCAGCCAGTCGTTCGCCTCGGGGTCGAAGCCCTCCGGGTAGATGTAGTTGCCCTGGTCGTCGTACGAGGCGGCCATGCCGTACAGGGTCGGGTCGAACTCGACCTCGGCCGGGTTGGCACCCAGCGCCTCGTTGGCCTGCTTGAGCGACAGGCTGATGCGGCGACGCTCGAGGTCGATGTCGATGACCTTGACGAAGATCTCGTCGCCGACCTGGACGACCTGCTCCGGGATCTCCACGTGGCGCTCGGCCAGCTCGGAGATGTGGACCAGACCCTCGATGCCCTCGTCCACGCGGACGAACGCACCGAACGGAACCAGCTTGGTGACCTTACCCGGAACGACCTGGCCGATCTGGTGGGTACGGGCGAACTGCTGCCACGGGTCCTCCTGGGTCGCCTTCAGCGACAGGGAGACGCGCTCGCGGTCCATGTCAACGTCGAGAACCTCGACGGTGACCTCCTGGCCGACCTCGACAACCTCGGACGGGTGGTCGATGTGCTTCCAGGACAGCTCGGAGACGTGCACCAGGCCGTCGACGCCACCCAGGTCCACGAAGGCACCGAAGTTGACGATCGAGGAGACGACGCCGGAGCGCACCTGGCCCTTCTGCAGGGTGGTGAGGAAGGTCTGGCGGACCTCGCTCTGGGTCTGCTCCAGCCAGGCACGGCGGGACAGGACCACGTTGTTGCGGTTCTTGTCCAGCTCGATGATCTTGGCCTCGAGCTCCTTGCCCACGTAGGGCTGGAGGTCGCGGACGCGGCGCATCTCGACGAGCGAGGCCGGCAGGAAGCCACGGAGGCCGATGTCGAGGATGAGACCACCCTTGACGACCTCGATGACGGTACCGGTGACGATGCCGTCCTCTTCCTTGATCTTCTCGATCGTGCCCCAGGCACGCTCGTACTGAGCGCGCTTCTTGGACAGGATGAGACGACCCTCCTTGTCCTCCTTCTGGAGAACCAGGGCCTCGATGTTGTCACCGACGGCGACGACCTCGTGCGGGTCGACGTCGTGCTTGATCGAGAGCTCGCGGGACGGGATGACGCCCTCGGTCTTGTAACCGATGTCGAGGAGGACCTCGTCACGGTCGACCTTCACGATGACGCCCTCGACGATGTCGCCATCGTTGAAGTACTTGATGGTCTCGTCGATGGCGGCGAGGAACGCCTCGGCGTCGCCGATGTCGTTGACCGCGACCTGCGGGGTGGTGCTGAGGGAGGAGTCGGTGGGGCTCGTCATTAGGAAAAGGGCTCCGGTACGGACATGAAAGTCGTAGGTAATGCCACGCGGGGGGCCCGTATCGCTCCCACCGAAAGCCGGACAGCCAAGAACACGGCGCACCGGCATTCCCGCACAGCGAGAAATCCGGCGTCCGTCTTGCGACCGTGGGGTCTTCGACAGATGCGAGCGCGACCTGCTCCGTCTGAGGCGCGCAGGCCCGCAGCGCAACTTGTAGCATACGGGGACGGCCAGGCACGGTCAACGCCAAGAGCGGCAAGACGGTGGAGCCCGGTATGGATCAGGCCATATCCTCCGATTGCGCACCTTGCGGTGGCGCCCGAAGGGGCCCTTCCCCGGATGCCACCACCAGGATCGGGTCCTTGACGGGCCCGGTCTCGGCAGCGGCGCTTCCGCACTCCACACCCTACGCGATGGGCATTATCACCGTGGCCACCACCCCCCAGTCCGACCTGCATGATCTTGACGGCGACGGCGACGACGCGGTACGGCGCGCGGCCGGCACCGGGGAGAGCAGCCGGGCCAGCCGGCACTGGTGGGACCGCAACGCCGACGAGTACCAGGACGAGCACGGGGAGTTCCTCGGCGACGACCGCTTCACCTGGTGCCCCGAAGGCCTCGACGAGGCCGACGCCCACCTCCTCGGCGAGGTCGCGGACAAGGACGTGCTGGAGATCGGCGCCGGCGCCGCCCAGTGCTCGCGCTGGCTGGCCGGCCGCGGCGCCCGCCCCGTCGCCCTGGACATCTCCCACCGCCAACTCCAGCACTCCCGCCGGATCGACCTCGGCCGCGGCGCCACCCCCGTCGCCGTCGTCCAGGCCGACGCCGCCGTCCTGCCCTTCGCCGACGCCTCCTTCGACCTCGCCTGCTCCGCCTACGGCGCCGTCCCGTTCAGCGCCGACACCGCCGCCCTGATGCGCGAGGTGCACCGGGTACTGCGCCCCGGCGGCCGCTGGGTGTTCTCCGTCACCCACCCGATCCGCTGGGCCTTCCCCGACGAGCCCGGCGTCGAGGGCCTCACCGCCGCCTCCTCCTACTTCGACCGCACCCCCTACGTCGAGGAGGACGAGCACGGCCGTGCCAGCTACGTCGAGCACCACCGCACCATCGGCGACCGGGTCCGCGAACTCGTCGGCGCCGGATTCCGGTTGACCGACCTGGTCGAGCCCGAGTGGCCGGTCGGCCTGGAGCAGGAGTGGGGCGGCTGGTCCCCGCTGCGCGGGCGGCTGATCCCCGGCACCGCGATCTTCGTCGCCGAGCGGAGCTGACGCCTTGCCGAACCCCGCCTTGCCCAACCCCGCCTCGCTGAACCCCGCCTGGCGCGAACTGCCCGTCCGCAGCGCCCTGCCCGCACTGCACGACGCGCTGGACGGGCCGGGCACCGCCGTCCTCGCCGCCCCGCCCGGCACCGGCAAGACGACCCTGGTGCCGCTCGCGCTCGCCGGTCTGCTCGATCCCGGGCGTCCGACGCTTCGCGTGCTGGTCGCCGAACCGCGCCGACTCGCCGTCCGGGCCGCCGCCCGGCGGATGGCCTGGCTGCTGGGCGAGGCGGTCGGCGGGCGGGTCGGCTACACCGTGCGCGGGGACCGTCGCGTCGGCCCGGAGACGGTGGTCGAGGTGGTCACCACCGGGGTGCTGCTGCAACGGCTCCAGCGCGACCAGGAGTTGCCCGGAGTGGACGTGGCCGTCCTGGACGAGTGCCACGAACGGCACCTGGACGCCGACACCGCGCTCGCCTTCCTCCTCGACGTCCGGGCGGCACTGCGGCCCGAACTGCGGCTGGTCTGCGCCTCGGCCACCTCCGACACCGAGGCCTGGGCCGAACTCCTCGGCGGCGCGCCGGTGGTGGAGGCGCACGGGGTCTCCCACCCGGTCGAGACGGTGTGGGCACCGCCGCCGCGCGCCGTCCGGCCCGCCCACGGCACCCGGGTCGACCCGGCGCTGCTCGACCACGTCGCCGCCACCGTCCGGCGGGCGCTCGCCGAGCAGGCGGGCGACGTGCTCTGCTTCCTGCCCGGCGTCGGCGAGATCAGCCGTGTCGCCGGGCAGTTGTCCACCGTGGCGGCGGACGTACTACAACTCCACGGCCGCGCCCCGCAGGCCGTCCAGGACGCCGCCCTCACCCCCTCGGACGGCCGCCGCGTCGTGCTCGCCACCGCCGTCGCCGAGTCCTCGCTCACCGTGCCCGGCGTGCGGATCGTGGTCGACGCCGGGCTCGCCCGCGAACCGCGCACCGACCACGCCCGCGGCCTGGCCGGCCTGGTCACCGTCCGCGCCTCTCTCGCCGCCGCCCGCCAGCGCGCCGGCCGTGCGGGCCGCGAGGCCCCCGGCACCGTGTACCGCTGCTGGAACGAGGCCGAGGACGCCCTCGCCGCCCGCTTCCCCACCCCCGAGATCGCCCTCGCCGACCTCACCACGTTCGCTCTCCAGGCCGCCTGCTGGGGCGACCCGGACGCCACCGGCCTCGCCCTGCCCGACGCCCCGCCCGCCGGGGCGATGGCCGCCGCCCGGCAGACCCTCCAGGCCCTCGGCGCCGTCGACGCCGACGGCCGGGCCACTCCGCGCGGCGTGCGCCTCGCCCGCACCGGGCTGCACCCCCGGCTGGGGCGGGCCTTGGTGGACGGCGCCCCTGCCGTCGGCGCCCGTCGCGCTGCCGAGGTGGTCGCCCTGCTCTCCGAGGAACCGCCGCGCGCCCTCGGCGACGACCTCGGCGCGGTCTGGCGGGCGGTCCGCTCCTCCAACGACCCCTACGCCGGCCGCTGGCGCGAGGAAGTCCGCCGCCTGCTGCGCGCCGCCGGCTCCGAAGCCGCCACTCAGCTACCCGACACGACCGCCGCCGGCCTCGTCGTCGCCCTCGCCTTCCCCGAACGCATCGCCCGCGCCCGGGTGGAGCGGCCCGCCCCCGGCGAGCGCAGCCCGTACCTGATGGCCTCCGGGACGGCGGCCGAACTCGCGCCCGGCACCGCGCTCGGCGCACTGCCGTGGCTCGCCATCGCAGTCGCCGACCGCCCGGCCGGCTCCCCGTCCGCCCGCATCCTGCACGCTGCGGCACTGGACGAGGACACCGCCCGGCTTGCCGGTGCCTCGCTGCTCGAATCCCGCGAGGAAGTCCACTGGGACACCCGCCGCGACGAGGTCGTCTCCCGCCGGGTCGAGTCGCTGGGCGCGATCGAACTCGCCGAGAAGCCGCTCAGCCGCCCCGACCGGGCCCTCGTCCGCACCGCCATCCTCGAAGGCCTGGCCCGCGAGGGCATCAGCACCCTGCTGACGTTCCCCTCCGGCCTGCGCGAACGCCTCGCCTTCCTCCACACCGCCATGGGCGACCCCTGGCCGGACGTCTCCGACGCCGCGCTGCTGGAACGCGCCGACGAATGGCTGGAGCCCGAACTCTCCCGCGCCCGTCGCCGCGCCGACCTCGCCCGCATCGATACGACTGCCGCCCTGCAACGCCTGCTCCCCTGGGCCACCGGCGAGGCAGGCCGCCTGGACGAGCTGGCCCCCGAACGCATCACCGTGCCGTCCGGCTCGAAGATACGGGTCGACTACAGCACCGAACGCCCGGTGCTGGCCGTCAAGTTGCAGGAACTCTTCGGCTGGACCAAGACCCCTGCCCTGGCCGCCGGCCGCGTCCCCCTCACCATTCACCTGCTCTCCCCCGCCGGTCGCCCCGCCGCCGTCACCGGCGACCTCGCATCCTTCTGGCAGAACGGCTACCGCGCCGTCCGCGCAGAGCTGAGAGGCCGCTACCCCCGCCACCCCTGGCCCGAGGACCCGTCGACAGCGGAGCCCACCCGCCGCCTCAACCCGCGGAATTGACACTCCTCCTCGGCCGAGGTGGGGTCGGAGGTGTCGGATACCCGCGCCGGACCCGGGTCGTCACCCAGTGGAGCGAAGGAGCACACACCGGCCGTGAGCCGGGTATGGCCCCGGACAGCGGAGGCGGGGTGACCGTCGAGGACGAACGAGGGCCGGGGCGGGCAGTCGCTTGACTGCCCGCCCCGGCCCTCGCGTTCCGTCAGGACTCCGGGGTGGCTGGGGTGTTTTGCACCGGCTCAGGCGCCGGTAGTGGGTACGGGCCCCGGGAGGGCGTCACCGCTCTCCCGGGGCCCGGGTGATCAACTCCGGCCGGAGCCGGGGGTGGTCACGGCGTGGGGCCGAGCTTCTGCCAGGCGTCGCTCTTGCCGGGCTCGTCGGTCGCCTTGTTCCACCACTTGGCGCGCCAGTAGAAGCCGTTCCACGACACCGTCGAGGCCCAGGCGCCGTCGGTGTCCCCGGTGATGATCTTCGTGCCGGCGGCGGTGGCGCTGTTGGCGGGCGCGGCGAGGTAGGCCGGTGCCTTCCACCAGTCGGTCCCGTCGGCGAAGCTGCCCAGCGCGTAGGAGCTGCCGTGCTTGGGGCCGCCGGTGGACCACTTGTCCAGCTGCGGTTTGCCGGCGGTGGCCTGGTCCGTGCTGAGCGGCACCAGGCGCCACCACTGGTCGACCTTCCCGTCGCAGTCCCGGACCGTGAGGGTGCCCCTGGCCGTGGTGGCGCCCAGGCACTGGTCGTGGCCGCTGGACGCGGACTTGATGTGGTACCAGCCCTGGCTCTCCTCGGTCACCGTCCACAGCTGGTTGGCGTTGCCGTTCTGCTTGTCCACCAGGTGGGCGTCGGTCCAGCTTGCGGGGTGGTCGAGGACGTTGCCGCTGTTGCGGTCCTCGATGATCCACTTGTCGCCGGTCTGCCAGAACGCGAACGAGGGGTTGGGGTTGTAGGCGTGCGCCTGCCACGGCGCGGCCTGGCACTGGGCCCCGGAGGCCGGTGCCGGGGGATCGACGGTCGTCACCGCGCGGCGCTTGTCGCCGGTGGACCCGTAGTCCGTGCCGCCGATCCTGAAGGTGACGTTCGCGGGGCCGGTGACGGGCAGGTAGTACTTGATGTCGATGTCCTTCGACCTGCCGGCGGGGATGTCCTCGCAGTAGCCGAGTTTGACGGTCACCCGGTGGAAGTCGCCCTTCAGCCCGCCCGCGTTGGGCCCGGTGTGGCCGGGGACGATGCCGCTCATCTCCTTCCAGGCCCCGTCCTTCACCACCGGCGGGGCGGAGGTGGGCAGGTCGAAGGAGATCTCCGTGCCCTGGGCGAGGGCGACCTTGGAGTTGTTGGTGATCCGCAGCTTCGGCTGCATCGGCCACATGTCCGCGACGTTGGTGGGGAAGTCCACCAGCTCGGCCTTGACGTCGATCACCTGGGCGGGCAGCGTCTTGCCGCCGCCGGTGGTGTTGCCGGACGCCCCCGCGCCCTTGAGGGCGTTGTCGAGCCGGGTGGTCAGGTCGTAGCCCATGCCCCACTCGCCGTTGGGGCGCTTGGTGTAGTCGCCGGCGAGCTCCCAGATCATCGCCCCGCCGATGCCCTTGTCCGCGATGTACTTCGCCTTGGCGTCGATCGACTTCTCGTTCTCGGTGGAGAGGAACACCTTCTTGGTGTCGTTCCACAGCCAGGACGCCTGCAGCGGGTCGGAGTACTTCTCGGCGTAGCCGCCGGTCAGCTTGCCCGCGTCGGTGGCCGGGTCGACTCCGTAGGACTTCAGGTAGCCGGGGGTGCGGCCGTCCTGGAGGTTCTTGGTGTGCCACAGCGGGTTCGACCCGGCGCCGACCTCGCGGCCATCCTCGGTGTCGTGCCAGACGTTGTCGATGCCGGTCGCGCCGAGGCCGCAGCTCTGGGCGTTGGCCGGGCCGCGACCGCCGAGGCCCTTCGGGCACTGGGACTGGTCGGGCATCGCGGAGGTGCCCCACAGGCCGTCGGTGCCGCCCTGGACGTTCTGCCAGCCGCGGGAGTAGTAGGGGATGCCGAGGTTGATGCGGCCGGGCGGGAGGGCGCCGCGGTAGTAGTGGTAGGCCCAGTCGGTGTT
>NZ_JBIUYQ010000020.1:89037-159619 GCF_044744605.1 Kitasatospora sp. NPDC087271 | reverse complement strand
GCAAGACGCTCGGCTGGGATACCCCAGCCGAGCGTCTACGTGATCTACTCACCGTCTGAAACCAAGCGGTGTTGCGACGACCCCTTGAACCTAAGACGCAGGCGGGGCCTTCGGTGCTCGGGGAGGGTCAGTGGCAGGTGATCAGCAGTCCGAGGACGGCGGTGCAGCTGCGGGTGTCCCGGCTGGTGGCCGGGGTCGGGTCGGCGGGCACGCCGGCGGTACGGGCCACCGTGACGTCGAAGCTGCGGATCAGGCTGAGCAGGCCGACCGAGATCGAGAAGTGCCGGGTGGTGCTCGCCCCCTTGGCGAGCGGCCCGGTGAGCTTGCAGGTGAGCTTGGTGCCCGCGATGGTGCAGTCGCCGGAGGTCGCCGCGAGGCCGGCCGGGAGGTCGGCGGAGACGGTGCCCGAGGTCAGCGTGTCGGGGCCCTGGCCGGTCAGCGTGACGGTGTAGTCGACCCGGCCGCTGAGCAGGTTGGACACCGGCGTGGCGGTCAGGGCGACGCCGAGGTGGGCACTGGGGGCCGTGTAGCTGAAGCGGTCGGCGGCGACGGCGGCGCTGGTGCCGCCGGGCGTGGTGACCCGGACGTCCACCGGCCCGGTCACCGCGGTGGCGGGGGCGGTGGCGGTGCAACTGGTCCTGGTGCAGTTGAAGGCGGTGGCGGCGCCCGCCGCGCCGAAGGTCACGGCGGTGGCGCCGTTCAGGTCGGTGCCGGTGACAGTCACCGTCGTGCCGCCGACCCCCGAGCCGCCGGACGGGCTGATCCCGGTGACGGCCGGGACGGGCAGCGGGAAGTCGAGCACGTCGACGGCGCCGCCGGTGAAGTCGGTGAGGTAGCCGCGCCGGCCGTCGCCGGTGATCGCCAGGCTGTACGGGCTCGCGCCGACCGGGACGGTCGCGGTGACCGTCCGGCTGGCGGTGTCCACGACGCTGACCGTGTTGTCGGCGTAGTTGGAGACGTACGCGGCGCTGCCGTCCGGGGCGAGCGAGACGGCGTACGGGCCGGCGCCGACGGCGACGGTGCCGACGAGCGTGTTGCCGGTGGTGTCGAGGACGCTGGCCGTGGCGTCGTCGGCGTCGGCGGCCCACAGCCGGGTGCCGTCCGGGCTGAGCGCGAGGCCGAAGACGCTGTGGCCGACGGGAACGGTGGCGCTCACCGTGCTGCTCGCGGTGTCGATCACGTTCACCGCCTTCGCGCCGGAGGCGGCGACGTAGAGCCGCTTGCCGTCCGCCGAGACGGCCAGCCCGTGCGGCTCGGCGCCGACCGGGACGGTGGCGGTGACCGCGTTGGTGGTGGTGTCCAGCACGCTCACGGTGTCGGCCCCGGCGTTGCCGACGTAGGCGCGCGAGCCGTCCGCGGAGAGCGCGAGGCCCCACGGCTGGGCGCCGACCGGGACGGTGGCCGTCACGGTGTTGCTCGTGGTGTCCACGACGCTGACGGTGCCGTCGAGGTGGTGGGTCAGGTACGCCCGGTGCCCGTCGGGGGACAGGGCGACCGCGTAGGAGCCGGTGCCGGCGGTGAAGGTGGCGGCCACCGTGTTGCTCGCGGTGTCCAGCACGCTCACGGCGCCGCTGCTCTGGCTCGTCACGTAGGCGTGGCCGCCGTCCGGCGTGAGCGCCACGCCCGCCGGGTAGGGCGCCACCGGCACGTGCGCCTTGACGGTCGGCGGCGGTGTGGCGGCCTCGGCGGTGGCGGGCTGCGACAGCAGTGCGGCCGTGGCCGCGGCTATCGCGGTCACGGCCGTCCAGGTGCGCCCGGGTGCGCGACGTGTTCTCACGAGTCTCTCCAGCATGGTCGGTCAAGGGATGCAACGCCGGTCGCTCCAGCCCCCTGCGGATCCGGAGCCGCACGAAGCGTAGAAGCCGGTATGACCATCCGTCAGGGGCTGATCGGTAATGTCGCCAACTGTTCAGATTCGACCGAGATTCGGACAGCAGTCACCCCGCCGGCCGCGCCCCGCCGCAACCAGGGACCGGCCGGGAGCGGGGCGCGGGCCGGTCGTGGACGGGTCATGGGTCGGTCGGGCGCCGGTCGGGGGCCGGTCGGGACGGGGGCGTGCAGGAAATTGGAGTTGTGGAGTCGCATTCGATAGCGTTTCGAACGTGAGGCTGACCAAGAGCACCGACATCGCCCTGCGGATCGCCATGCGGCTGGCCGTCCTGGGCGAGGACGCCAACCCGACCACCCGCGAGGTGGCCGAGGCGGTCGGCGTGCCGTACACCCACGCGGCGAAGGTGGTCAGCCGCCTGCAGCACCTCGGCGTGGTGGAGGCCCGGCGCGGGCGCGGCGGCGGACTGCTGCTCACCTTCGCCGGGCGGACCGGCTCACTCGGGCTGCTCCTGCGCGAGCTGGAGGGGGTCGGCGACGTGGTCGGCTGCGAGGACGACCCACCGTGCCCGCTGCGGGCCGCGTGCCGTCTGCGCGGTGCGCTGCGGACCGCCCAGGAGGCGTTCTTCGCCGCACTCGACCCGCTCAGCATCGACGACCTGGTGGCCGCGCCCACCGGCCCGGTGCTGCTCGGCCTCACCGCCAGACCCACCGGCTGATCCCCCACCCCCCGGGGCCGGGCTCACGCACGGCCTTTAATACGAATCTCATATACCAGTTAGGAGCCGGACTGATGCTGTCCGCCAAGTCCGCCGAGGTCATCGAGGCCACCCTGCCCGTCGTGGGCGGCGCCATCGGGGACATCACCCCGCTCTTCTACGACCGCATGTTCGCCGCCCACCCGGAGCTGCTGCGCGACCTGTTCAACCGCGGCAACCAGGCCAACGGCACCCAGCGCCAGGCGCTCGCCGGGTCGATAGCCGCCTTCGCCGGCGCGCTGGTCGCCCACCCCGACCAGCGGCCGGACGCGATGCTCGCCCGGATCGCCCACAAGCACGTCTCCGTCGGAATCGACAGCGGCCAGTACCGGATCGTCCACGAGCACCTCTTCGCCGCCATCGTCGAGGTGCTCGGCGAAGCCGTCACGCCCGAGGTCGCCGCCGCCTGGGACGAGGTGTACTGGCTGATGGCCAACGCCCTCGTCGCCGTCGAGGATCGGCTGCGCGCCGAGGTCGCCGCCGGCGGCGACCAGGCCGACCTCTGGCGCCCCTACACCGTCGTCGCCCGCCACCAGGAGACCGACACCGTCACCACCTTCCTGGTGCGCCCCGCCGACGGCCGCCCCGTCCCCGCCGCCCGGCCCGGCCAGTACGTCTCGGTGCGCACCGAACTGCCCGACGGCGCCAGGCAGATCCGCCAGTACAGCCTCTCCGGCACCGCCGACGGCGCGCTGCGCTTCACCGTCAAGCGCGAGCCCGGCGGCGAGGTCTCCGCCCACCTGCACGACCACCTGCGCACCGGCGGCCTCGTCCACCTCGCGCCCCCGCTCGGCGACATCTCCCTCGCCGACGGCGACGGGCCGGTGCTGCTCGCCTCCGCCGGCATCGGCAACACCCCGATGACCGCCATGCTCGACCACCTCGCCGCCACCGGCTCCACCCGGCAGGTCGTCTCGGTGCACGGCGACCGCGACCAGCTCACCCACGCCTTCCGCGCCGACCTCGCCCAGCTCACCGCCAAGCTGCCGAACGCCACCGCCCACGTCTTCTACGAACGGCCGCTCGGCGACTGGCCCGCCGATCGCACCGGCCTGGTCGACCTCTCCACCGTCGACGTCCCGGCCGGCACCACCGCCTACCTGTGCGGCCCGCTGCCCTTCCTGCGCGCCGTCCGCGAGCAGCTCCTCGCGGCGGGCGTCCCGGCGGCGGACATCCACTACGAGGTGTTCGGCCCCGACCTCTGGCTCGCCTGAGATCCCCTGGGACCCCACGAGGTCCCCGAGGTCCCCCGCCCCGGCCGGCCCGCTCGGTACGATCGCGAGCGGGCCGGCCGGTGTCGCCGGACGAAGGGAGGGCCGATGCGGGTCGCACTGTTCGCCACCTGCGTCAACGACGCGCTGTTCCCCGCCACGGCGGTCGCCACCGTCCGGCTGCTCGAACGCCTCGGCGTGACCGTGGACTTCCCCGCCGGGCAGACCTGCTGCGGGCAGCCGCAGTACAACACCGGCTACCGGCGGGCGTGCGAGCCGCTGCTGCGGCGCACCGCACGGGCCTTCGCCGGGTACGAGCACGTGGTGACGCCCTCCGGATCGTGCGTGGCCATGGTCCGGGACAACTACCCGCGGATCGGATCCCGGGCCGCCGCCGACGGCCGGGGCGGCGAACTCGACTCCATGGCCGCCGCGTTGACGCCCCGGGTGTACGAGCTGACCGAGTTCCTCACCGATGTGCTCGGCGTCGAGGACGTCGGCGCGCACTTCCCGCACACCGTCACCTACCACCCCTCCTGCCACGGCCTGCGGGTGCTCGGTCTCGGCGAACGGCCGCTGCGGCTGCTGCGCGCCGTCCGGGGACTGGAACTGGTCGAACTGCCCGGCGCCGAGGAGTGCTGCGGCTTCGGCGGCACCTTCGCGGTCAAGAACGCGGCCGTCTCGGCGGCCATGGCCGAGGACAAGATCGCCCACGCGCTCGGCACCGGCGCCCAAGTCCTGTGCGGCGCCGACAACTCCTGTCTGCTGCACCTCGGCGGCACGCTGCGCCGCCGGGGCGCGGCCCTGCGCCCGCTGCACCTGGCGGAGATCCTCGCCAGCACCGAGGAACACCCGTGGAGGCCCGCATGACCGGCACCTTCCTCGGCATGCCCGCCTTCCGGCAGGCGGCCTCCCCGCAGGCGACCTTCCCGCAGGCCGCAGCGGCGGCCGTCCGGGACGAGCGGCTGCGCGCCAACCTGCGGCACGCCACCCACACCATCCGGGACAAACGGGCCCGCGCCGTCGCCGAACTCGACGACTGGGCCGAACTGCGCGCGGCCGGCAAGGCGATCAAGGACCACACGCTGCGCCATCTCGACCGCTACCTCGTCCAGTTGGAGGAGGCCGTCACCACGGCCGGCGGCATCGTGCACTGGGCGGCCGACGCCGAGGAGGCCAACCGGATCGTCGCCGACCTGGTCCGCGCCACGGGAGAGACCGAGGTCGTCAAGGTCAAGTCGATGGCCACCCAGGAGATCGGGCTCAACGAGGCGCTCGCCGCCGAGGGGATCACCGCGTACGAGACCGATCTCGCCGAGCTCATCGTGCAGTTGGGCGAGGACCGGCCCTCGCACATCCTGGTGCCCGCGATCCACCGCAACCGCGCCGAGATCCGGGAGATCTTCGCCGAACGGATGGCCGCCTGGGGCCGCCCCGCACCCGAGGGACTGACCGACTCCCCCGCCGAACTCGCCGAAGCGGCCCGGCTGCACCTGCGGGAGAAGTTCCTGCGCGCCCGGGTCGCCGTCTCCGGCGCCAACTTCATGGTCGCCGAGACCGGCACCCTGGTGGTTGTCGAGTCCGAGGGCAACGGCCGGATGTGCCTCACCCTGCCGCGCACGCTGATCTCCGTGGTCGGGATCGAGAAGGTCGTACCGACCTGGCAGGACCTGGAGGTCTTCCTGCAACTGCTCCCCCGCTCCTCCACCGCCGAGCGGATGAACCCGTACACCTCGCCCTGGACCGGCACCACGGAAGGCGACGGCCCGTCCGCCTTCCACCTCGTGCTGCTCGACAACGGGCGCACCGCCGCGCTCGCCGACCAGGTCGGCCGCCAGGCGCTGCGCTGCATCCGCTGCTCGGCCTGCCTCAACGTCTGCCCGGTGTACGAGCGGGCCGGCGGCCACGCCTACGGCTCGGTCTACCCCGGCCCGATCGGCGCCATCCTGACACCCCAACTACGCGGCACCACCAGCCCCTTGGACGCCTCACTGCCGTACGCCTCCTCACTCTGCGGGGCCTGCTACCAGGTCTGCCCGGTGGCGATCGACATCCCCGAGGTGCTGGTGCACCTGCGCGAGCGGGTCGCCGAGCAGGGCGGGCACCCGCTGGAGCGGGCCGCGATCGCGGCCGCCGGGTACGTGCTCGACCACCCGGCGGCGCTCGCGGCCGCCGAGCGACTCGCCGGGCGCACCCGCGCGCTGCACCCCCGCCGACTGCCCGGCCCGGGCCGGGCCTGGACCGACACCCGGGACCTCCCGGAGCTGCCCGCCGAACCGTTCCGCGACTGGTGGCGGAGGAACCGCTCATGACCTCACGGGAGTTGATCCTCGCCCGGATCCGCGCCGCGCTCGCCGACCCCGCCCCAGACCGGGACCCCGACCGGGACCGGGCAGCGGAGGAGCCGGTCGCCCGGGACTACCTGCGCACGCACAGTCCGGACGATCCGGCGGCCCTGCTCGACCTGCTGCACCACAACCTGGCCGACTACCGCGCCCGGGTGCACCGCTGCACCGAGGCCGAACTGCCCGCCGTGCTGGCCCGGTTGCTGGCCGAACGGGGCAGCCGCACGGTCGCCGTGCCGCCCGGCCTGCCGCCCGCCTGGCTCAGCGCCACCGCCGTCACGGCCGTCCCCGACGACGGCACGCTCACCGCCGCCCGGCTCGACGCCGTGGACAGCGTCGTCACCGGCTGCGCGCTCGCGATCGCCGAGACCGGGACGATCGTGCTGGACGCCGGGCCGGGCCAGGGGCGGCGGCTGCTCACCCTCGTCCCGGACCACCACCTGTGCGTCGTCCGGGCACCCGGGCAGGTCGTCGCCTCCGTGCCGCTCGCACTGCCCCGGCTCGACCCGGCCCGCCCGCAGACCTGGATCTCCGGGCCGTCCGCGACCAGCGACATCGAGCTCGACCGGGTCGAGGGCGTGCACGGCCCGCGCACCCTGGAGGTGCTGCTGGTCGAGAGCTGACCGCGCCGACCGGGGCCGCGGCGACTCAGCTCATCGTCACCTCGCTGTACCGGTCGCCCTGGGAGCTGTCCCAGGCCACCTGCACCCGGCAGTCGACCGGCCGCCCGGAAGCGGCCAGTCCCTGCCCCGCGATGGCCGCCGACGGGTCGGCCAGCGTGCTGAACAGGCCGCCCGCCGGCGGGGCGCCGCCAGGTGTGAAGCCAAGGTCCGCGGGCGCGACGGCCGTGGGGTAGAACACCGCCCGGCCCGTGATCGTGTACGTCCCCCGCGTGGTGTCCTTGCGCTTGCGGCCGGGGATGACCGAGCACAGCGAGAAGGTGTCCTCGGCGCCGTCCGAGACGTTGCCCGCCGCGTCGACCGTCCACAGCTCCCAGTAGCGGGCGACCGTGGCGTGGGCGCTCGACCCCTTCGCGGTGATGTACGAGTCGATCCGGCTGCCCGACATCGCGTTCCAGTCCGTGCCGTCCCATTCCTCCACGGCGAAGACGCGGTTGATCTCCTGGATGATGACGCCCTGCTGGGGCGCGGCGACGCTCAACTGCCGCCTGCGCTCGAAGTAGCCGCACTCGCCTTCCAGGTCGTCGGCCGTCAGATGGGTGAGCGCGATCTGCGTCGCCGGCCCGGCTCCGGGCGTGGGGGCCCGCTGGACCGACACCCCCGCGCCGCCGGAGGCGTCGTGGCCGTGTCGCTGCTGCTCGACCAGCCGGGCCACCGCGGCGTTGCCGAGGGTGCGTTGCAGGGGCAGCGCCGTCGAAGGGGACAGCGGGCCGACGGCCGCGGCCTCCCGGGCGCCCTCGGCCGGGAGGTCCGTGCTCCGGCGCTCGGGCGCGGCCCTGCGCCGCCGCGCCGCCTCGTCCTCGGATGCGGAAGCCTGATCGCGCATGTGGCCCTCCTGTCGGCACGGCACCGCCCCGGATGCCCTGGCCAACCTCTACCGGACGGCGGGGCGGCCGGGAAGGTCCGCGAGGGCAGCGCGAAGGGCAGAGCGGACGGCGGTGCGGACGGCAGTGCGGACGGCAGGTTCCGAATTCAGGCGGGCCGCAGCTCCAGCGTGCAGCACTTGGCTCCGCCGCCGCCCTTCAGCAGCTCCGAGACGTCCACCGGGACCGGCTGGTAGCCGTGCTCGACGAGCCGCCCGGCCAGGTGTTTCGCCGCCTCGGGCAGCAGCACCCGGCGCCCGTCCGAGACCGCGTTGAGGCCGAACACCTCGGCGTCGGCCCGGTCGGCGAGGATCGCGTCCGGGTACAGGGTGCGCAGCACGGCCCGGCTGTCGGCGTCGAAGGCCTCCGGGTAGTACATGACGTGGTCGTCGGCGAGCACGGCGAGCGCCGTGTCCAGGTGGTAGAAGCGCGGGTCGACCAGGGTCAGGCCGACCACCGGGACGCCGAAGAACCCGCCCGCCTCGGCGTGCGCGGCCCGGGAGGTGCGAAAGCCCGTCCCGGCGAGCACCCGGTCGCCGGCCACCAGGTGGTCGCCCTCGCCCTCGTTGACGTGCCCGGCGCGGTGCACCTCGCGGTAGCCGTGCGAGCGGAACCAGGCCTGGTAGGCCTCGGACTCGGCGGCCCGCTCCGGGTAGCGGAAGGTCGCGACCAGCGCCCGGCCGTCCAGCACGGTCGCGCCGTTGGCGGCGTAGACCATGTCGGGCAGGCCGGGCACCGGGTCGATCAGCTCGACGGTGTGGCCGAGGCGGCGGTACAGCCAGTACAGCCGCTCCCACTGGCGGACGGCGAGCGCGGTGTCGGTGGGCTGCGCCGGGTCCATCCAGGGGTTGATCGCGTAGTCGACGGTGAAGTACGTCGGCCGGCACATCAGGTAGCGCCGCGGCCTGGCAGTGCGCTCCGGGGTCTGCGTGGGCATTCCTCAACCGTCCTCGGGTGCAGGGGAGTTCGGGGATTCCGTTCCCCAGGCCGCTGCCCCGGCAAGGCTGTTCGCACACCCGCGCGGGCGCCCCCGGCGGGCACAGGCCCCCGCGCACCCGGCGCGGGCTCCGGCGCACCCGGCGCGGGCTCCGGCGCACGCGCGGCCGATCGCCACGGGACGGACCGCACCGAGCGTCACGGGGACGCGCCGCGCCGAACGTCACGAGGACGGGCCGCGCCGAGGTGTCACCAGCGGACCGCGCCGAAGTCCACCGGTGCGGGCCGCAGGCCCCGGCAGCGGCCGGCGAGCGCCCGCAGCCGGGCCGCCGCCTCCTCGGCGGGCATCCGGTGCCGCTGGCCGTGGCCGGGCAGCAGCCACTCGAAGCGCAGCGCGTCCAGGCTGCGGTCCAGCGAGGCCGAGAGCTCCTCGATCGAGTACCAGGTCACGGTGTCGTACACCTCCAGGTCACCGGTGGTGCGGGACCAGTACAGGGTGTCGCCGGTGAAGCAGTACCGCTCGTCGACCAGGTACAGCACGCTGCCGCGGGTGTGGCCCGGGAAGGGGTGGGCGGTGACGCCGGGGGCGACCTCCACCGGTTCGACGCCGCGCAGCACCCGGTCGGCGTCGGGCGCGGCGTCCAGGTCGCCCTCGTGGATCCAGAGCCGGGCGCCGAGCCGGTCGGCGTACGCCCGGCCGTGCGCCGCGTGGTCGCGGTGCGTCAACAGGATGTCGGTGACCGGGCCGAGGGCCTCGTACCGGGCCGCGAGCGGCTCGGCGTAGCGGGGCGTGTCGACCATCAGCCAGCCCGCGGGGCGGCGGCAGAGGTAGGAGTTGGCCCCGGCGTTGCGGCGGGAGTTGTGGCCGAGCAGCAGCAGGCCGTCGTCGAGGGCCAGCGGGAAGGGGTCGGTGGCCGGGTCGAGCGGGCCGGTGCCCGGCCGGATGGAGCGGGTCGGGCAGGCGTGGGCGGCGGCGAGCAGCTGGCGGTGCTCGGCCTCGTCGTGCGGCTGGCGGACCAGCTCGGAGCGGCCGGCGCGCTCACGGATCAGTCCTGGCGCGAGCTGCCGGGCCACGTCGCAGTTGGTGCAGCGGTCGTCGACGGACCACTGCCCGGACAGACCGGAGGTCGGATTCAGAGCCATGGATGTCTTCCCCCTGGAAGGACGGCGGCCGGGCCGGCCGCGCTCTTCGAGCATCGTCCGGGCGGGCCCAAAAGCGGAAGGGGGGCGGGATCTTGCGGTTTCCGGGGGCCGCCGCTCTGCACTCCGGTTGTATTCCGGGTGGGGCACGTGGCCCATCTCACGTGCCGGCGGGGTCACCTACGGTGGCGTAGGTCACTTGAATGGGTGAACTATCTCCTTCATGCCGAACCTCCAGGAGACCCTTGACCTCAGTTCGTATGCCGCCCTCGGCGACAGCTTCACCGAGGGCCTGAACGACCCCGGTGCCGACGGCGCCTTCGCCGGCTGGGCCGACCGCCTGGCCGGGTTGCTCGCCGACGGACGGCCGCCGGGCGGGTTCCGCTACGCCAACCTGGCGGTGCGCGGCCGGCTGCTGGACCAGATCACGGCCGAGCAGGTGCCGCAGGTCCGCCGGCTCCAGCCCGACCTGGCCACCTTCTGCGCCGGCGGCAACGACATCCTGCGGCCCGGCAGCGACCCGGACGAGGTCGCCGAGCGCTTCGAGGCGGCCATCGTCCAACTCACCGCCTCCGCCGGGACGGTGCTGATCTGCACCGGCTTCGACACCCGGGACGTACCGCTGTTCAAGCACCTGCGCGGCAAGATCGCCACGTACAACGGGCACATGCGGGCGGTCGCCGACCGCAACGGCTGCAAGGTGGCCGACCTGTGGTCGCTGCGCGCCGTCCAGGACCGCCGGGCCTGGAGCGAGGACCGGCTGCACCTCTCCCCCGAAGGCCACCAGCGGGTCGCCCTGCTGGCCGCCCGCTCCCTGGGGCTGCGCACCGAGCAGGACCCGGAGGCGCCCTGGCCGGCCACCCCGGAGCCGTCCGCCGCCGACCAGCGGCGCGAGAACCTCCAGTGGGCCCGCGAGTACCTGCTGCCCTGGGTCGGTCGACGGCTGCGCGGGGAGTCCTCGGGGGACCACGTCGAGGCCAAGCGGCCCGACCTGCTTCCGCTCTGACGCAACGTCAGGCGGCACCGGGTGCTGCGGCCGTCCTCGCAGCCCTTGCGGTCCTCGCGGTCCGTGCGGCCTTCGCGGTCCGCAGCACCCGGTGCGCCAGCGCGGCGAACGCGGCACCGACCAGGTACCAGAACAGGTCCGGCGGATTGAACGTCGACCCCAGCACCAGCCGGGCCAGCCCGCTGCGCCGCCCCAACTCGTCGGGCACCCCGGTGATCTGGAACAGCTCCACCGCCCAGCTCAGCCCCGCCGCCACCACCGCCGCCCGCCCCGGCCGAACACGGGGCGCGACCAGCACCACCAGCGCGTACACCAGCACCGTGTAGAGCGCGTCCCCGGCGTACTTCGCGACGTCCCCGCCGAGCACGGCCCGCGCGCCCAGCCCAGCCGCCACCGTCGCCCCGGCCGCCAGCAGCGGCACCACCCGCACCCGCAGGCGCCCCCAGAGATCATCCACCCGCCCACCCTACGGCCCGGCCGGCGGCCACCGGCGTCCGGTGCCGGGGCTGGTCCGGACGGGTGACCTCCCGCATCCGTGACGCCCGGGCGTCGTTGGCCGCTGCGTGACCGCACACCGAAGCCTGCTCCGGGTGGCCGCCGCCGCACTGTTCCTGACGGCCGTCACCGTTCCCTCCGCCGCCCCGGCCGGCGCCGCCGCCGCGGCCCACCCCGCGCCGCGGATCGTCCGCGGCATCCTCGAACCTCCGCTGCCCGTCGACCAGTTCCCGCCCCAGGTCGAGGAGGCGTGCCACATCTGGCACGACCTGCGGTGGCCGACCGCGAACGCCCCCCGGGACTACCCGGTGGCCGGCTCCCCCTTCGTGATCCGCGGCAGCAACGTCTACGGAAACCGCAGCGGCGACCTCCCCCAGGACGGCCACTACCGCGAGTACGACGTCAACCCGCGCCAGCCCGGCCAGCACCGCGACGCCGAACGCCTGGTCCGCGACCCCGCCACCGACCACGTCTGGTACAGCGACGACCACTACGCCAACTTCCGCGAGATCAGCTCGGGATGCTCCTGATCCGACCCCACGGACACCGCCCGCAGGCCGGGACCGGGCACGTCACTCGCGTGACCACTCGGTCTCGGCCTCGGGCTCGCCGACGGCGTCGGACCCGCCCCAGACCCGGACCCTGACCGCCCGGGGCCCCGGGGCCGGTCGGGAGAGCGTGCGCACGAACACCTCCCGGACGTGGTTGGCGGCCTGCTGGGGCGGCCCGTCGTACTCCAGGGGGTTCGGCATGGGCGCGCCGCCCTGCCGGGCCCAGTGGCCGTCGTCGTCCTGGGTCTCCAGGACCCATCGGTAGTGCCGCATCCTGACCTCCTCCGGCCCGGGGCCGCTCCTCGGTGCTGTCAGGTCTGTGCTGTCAGGTCTGTGCTGTCCGGTCAGTGCGGTTCGGTCGTGGGCTCGGAGCCGATGCCGGTGGCCAGGAGGATCTGCCGCGCCGAGTCGGTACCGCCGGCCCGGACCGCGCGGGCCATCGAGGCCAGGGCCGCTTCCCGGCCCGCCCGCGGCGGAACCACGAGCAGACTGAAGTGATCGCGGTCGCCCCGCGTGACGATCACCGTGTCGTCGCCGACCGGATACCGGTCGATGCGCACCGACCGGCCGTCGACGACGATCCGGGCCGGCACCTCGTCCCAGGCGTCCGCGTCCAGGCCCACGCTCACCACGGGGCCGAGGTGCTCGGTCAACGCGCCGACCAGGCCGGGCAGTTCGGCGCCAATGTTCCGTGACCGCGGCCACCAGGCGCCATCGAGTGCGCCCTCGCGGGACCGCGTGGTCTCCAGGCGCAGCAGGACCGTCCCCGGTTTCACCGCCTGCCGGAAGCGATCCGGCAGAAGCCCGGGGTGCGGGGCACCGGCATCGTCCGACATGGCTCGCCACCTCTCCGCGGGCGCGGATCGGGCCCGCCGAACGGGGCCGGCCCCTCGGTTCCAGCAACTGGGCCGCCCCGCCCTCCCACGGTACTCCGACCGCATCGGGGCCGAACGGGCGCGAACGGGCGCCGGCGGACGCCTGCGCGGCAAGGGGCGGCCCCGCTCGACGACCCGGGGTCGGCCCCGCGTCACCGGGAGCCACGATGCGTAACACTGTGTGCTGTGTCGAATGCGAAGAATGACGGCGGTGGCGCGGGGGCGGGCGGTGCGCCCAGTCCCGACGCCCCGCTGCCGGCCCTCGACCGGGAGCAGGTCGGGGTACTGCGCCGGGTGGGCCGGGAATGGGGCCGGGCGGCCGGGGATCCGCAGGCGTGGCGCCGGGCACTGCCGGTGGACCCGGAGCTCGGCCGCTTTCCGGCCTCCTCCGAGATCCGGCCGGTGCGCTTCGGCCGCTTCGTGCGGGTGGCCACGGTCGGCGGGCAGCCGCCGCCCGTCGAGGCGGGCGGCGAGGACACCCGGACCTCCCGACTCGGCCGGGCGAGCGCCGGGGTCAGGCACGTGCTGCTCGGGGCCCCGCTGCGCAGTACCGCAATCGCGCACGAGCGGATGCGCAAGCTGGTGGCGCTGCCGGTGCTCTCCGCCGACGCGCTCTCGTCCGTCGCCTACGGGCCCGAGGCGATGCTGGCCGTCCTGGTCCTGGCCGGCACCGCCGGTCTGCGCTACTCGGTGCCCATCGCCGCGACGATCGCGTTCCTGATGCTGGCGGTCGGGGTGTCCTACCGTCAGACGATCCGCGCCTACCCGCACGGCGGCGGCTCGTACATCGTCGCCACCGCGAACCTCGGCCGCCTCCCCGGGCTGGCGGCGGCCGCCGGTCTGATGACCGACTACATCCTCACGGTCGCGGTCTCGATCGCCTCCGGCATGGAGGCCGTCACCTCGGCGGTCCCCTCGCTGCGGGGCGACGCCGTGCCGATCGGCCTCGCCGTGATCGGCGTGCTGCTCGCCGGGAACCTACGCGGCGTACGGCAGGCGGGCGTCCTGTTCGCCGCACCGACCTACGCCTTCGTCCTCGCCGTCCTCGCCCTCATCGCCTTCGGCCTGTACGACGCGGCCGGCCACGGCTTCCAGCCCACCGCGGCTCCCCAGTCGACCGCGACCGAGGGGGTCGGCGTGCTCCTGGTCCTGCGCGCCTTCGCCTCCGGTTCGACGGCGATGACCGGCATCGAGGCGATCTCCAACGCCGTCCCGGCCTTCCAGCCCACCGAGTGGCGCAACGCCCGTACCACCCTGACCTGGATGGTCGGCCTGCTGATCGTGCTCTTCGCCGGCACGGTCGCGCTGGTCCACCTCGACGGCGTCGTCCCCGACGCCCAGGAGACGGTGCTGTCGCAGCTCGCCCACCGCGCCTTCGGCCCGGGCTTCGGCTACGTCTTCACCCAGGCCGCCACGGCCGCGATCCTGCTCCTGGCGGCCAACACCGCCTACAACGACTTCCCCCGCGTCCTCTACCTCCTGGCACGCGACAACCAGGCGCCGCGGATCTTCCTACGGCTGGGCGACCGGCTGGCCTTCAGCAACGGCATCGTCGTGCTCTCGGTCGCCGCGGCCGCGATCTACGCGGCGTTCGACGGCATGACGGCGCCGCTGATCCCGCTGTACGCGGTCGGCGTCTTCCTCGCCTTCACGCTGTCGCAGACCGGCATGGTCGTGCACTGGTGGCGCCTGCGCGACCGCCACTGGCGCAAGAGCCTGATCTTCAACGCCGTCGGCGCGCTGCTCTCGGCGATCGTGCTCGTCACCGCCGCGATCACCAAGTTCACCTCGGGCGCCTGGTTCGCCGCGCTCGTGGTGGGCCTGTTCATCCTGGTGGCCACCAGGATCCGGCACCACTACGAGCAGGTCGCCGCGGCGCTCGCCCTGCACCCGCACGCCGTCGAGGTCCCCGGCCGCGCCCTCACCCGGCCGCGCCCACGGGACGGCGCACCCGCGCCCTCCGCAGAGGCGGAAGCGGAGTGTGAGCGCGAGGCGGAGAGCGAGGAGACTCCCGAGGAGATCCACCCCCTGCTGATCGTGCCGATCGCCGCACTGGACCTGGCCGGCATGCGCGCCCTCGCCTACGCCGCCTCGCTCCGCCAGCCCGTCCTCGCCCTGCACATCAGCGCCAGCGAGGAGGAGGCCCGGCGCTTCCGCGCGTACTGGAACCTGTGGGGCGACCACGTGCCCCTGAAGATCCTCCTCTCCCCCTACCGCACGATCGTCGCGCCCCTGGTCAACTACATCGAGGCCCTGCACGACCAGCGCCCGGACCTCACCCTGACCGTCGTCCTCCCGGAGATCGTCGTACGGCACCGGCGCCACCGCCTCCTGCACAACCGACTCGCCCCCCGCCTGCGCAGGGCGCTCCGCCCACTGCCGAAGATCGTCGTCACCACCGTCCCGTTCCACGTCTGAGGACTGTCCAGGTGTCCGCACCCGGACCGCTACGCGCCAGCGGGCCAGGAGGCGGCGCGGCTTCGGGCGACGTCCGCCCGCCGGCCGGCCTCGCCCGCGCCGGTGGCGGGCACGAGTGCCGAGGGCAGGACGTCGGTACCGGGTTCCGGTCCGTCCGCGCCGCGGCCCGGCTCCGAGGCGAGCAGTTCGCTCGCGGTCCGGCTGTCGGCGGGGTCGGCCGCCCGGGCCATCAGCCGCTCGGCGGTGACGGCGTCCGTCTCCGGCGGCACGACCAGCAGGTTCAGCCGCAGCGGGGCGTACGAGCAGACCACGATCAGGTGCTCGTCCTGCTCGACGGTGAACCAGCCCACGTGGACGGTGTGCCCGGCGACCGGGGCCCGGTGCGGGACGGTCGGCCACTGCGCGGGGTTCACGGTGGCCCGGGTGACCCGCCCCCACGGACCGTCCAACGCGGCGGCGAGGGAGGGGAGTTCGAGGAGAAGGTCACGCGAGCGGGGCCACCAGGCGCCGTCCAACCGACCGGGCCGGGTGCCCTCGGGCACCCGGGAGAGTCGTGCCGCGGGTTCCGGGGCGGTGGGCGTCATCGCGCGGTCGAGGGTCGTGGTCATGATCGAAGACCTGTCCCCGGACCCGGCCTCGGGCCGGATCCGGCATCGCCGTTCACCGGAGACGACGCCAGTTGTCTTGCCCGGCATGCGAGGTGCCTTCGGTGATGTCCAGGCTACTCTCCGCCAGGCGCGGACCTCGCATGGCGGCCGCAGCAGCGCTTTCCCGACGATTCGTCGGCCGCGAGCCGGCACCCGGCTTCGATCGGATGGTTCCGGTGGTACGCCGGTGACCGTCTGCGCACGCGGCGCGTGGGAGGACCCGCTGGAGTTCCGCCCCTCGCGCCGGAAGCGGCCGACCGACGGGCAGCGGCGCGCCCGCCTGCCCCTCGGGAAGGACGAGGAGATGTGCCCGGCGAACGGCTTCGCCCTCGAACCGACCGGCAGGCCCGCCGCCCGGCCCGGGCCGCCGCGTCCGGCCTCTGCCAGGATGGGCGTCCTCGACCCCGGGCGCGGCGAAAGGGCGGCACAGTGGTGGAACTCGACCCGAAGAGGCTGCTGATCCTGCGCCAGATCGCCGACGCCGGCAGCGTGGCGGGTGCCTCGCGCGCGCTGGGCCACACCCCCTCCGCGGTGTCCCAGCAACTGGGCCGGCTGGAACGCGAGGTCGGCGTCCCCCTGGTGGACCGCACCGGTGGACGGGCCGAACTGACCGCCGCCGGCCGCCTGTTGGCGGGCTACGGCGACCGGATCGGCCAGGCCCTCCAGGACGCAGCCCGCGACCTGCGCGCACTCGGCGCCGCCGCCGCCGGCCCGGTCGCCATCGGCGTGCCGCCACCCGCCATCACGTTCTTCGCCACCACCGCCGTCCACCTGCTCGCCCGCACCCACCCCGACCTGGCCCCCCGCCTGGTGGAGACCGGACGGCAGGAGGGCCTGCGCGCGCTGCGCCTGGGCGAACTGGACGTCCTGGTCATCGAGGACGACCGGCAGGAACCCACCCCGCTGCCGCCCGGCGTCGAGGCGAGCGTCATGTTCGAGGACGCCTACCGCCTGGTCGTCCCCTCCGACTGGCCCCCGCTCACCGACCCCGCCCAGCTGACCGGCCGCCCCTGGATCGCCGCCCCGACCGGCTCACCCCGGCAGCTGGCCTTCCGACGCCTGGCAGCCCGGCACGACATCGTGCCCCTGGTCGAGCACACCGCCCACTACCGCTTCGCCGTCTACACCATGCTCGCCGCCCGTCTGGGCGCGGCGATCCTGCCCGCGAACGCCGCCGCCCTGATCGGACCGGGCGCCGGCACCGTCACCGCGCTGCCGGTGCCGGGCGCCTACCTGGTGCGCCTGCTGCGCCGCACCGGACCGTGGGGGGCGCCGCCGGCGGTGCGGGCGGCGGCCGAGGCGCTGCAGAGCGCGCTGCTGGCGGCGAGCGAGCGGCTGGCGGCCCAGGGCCTGACCGAGAGTGAGCCGCGCGTGAACGGCCACCTGGTCGACCCCAGCGAGCCGAACACACCCGCCGGCCCGCCCGTCGCGACACCGTAAGCGCTGCTGAACGCCGGGGGTGAGCGCCGCTTGCTGGTGCCCGGCCCGGCCCTCTGCCAGCGTGGCCGGGTGACCACCATCGCGGACGAGCGACCCCCCGCCCCTCCTCCTGCCCCCTCCGGCGGGCTGCGCCGCCGGGCGCGCGCCGCCACGCGTCTGATCCAACAGGCGGCCTGGGCCACCACGCTGGCCGGCGCGGTGACGACGGCCTGCACGCCGTGGGGATCCACGCCCTGGTACGCCGGCTGGATCGGCGCGGCCGGTGCGGCGGCACTCGCGGCGCTGGCCTCACCGGTGCGGCCGGCCCTGGGCGAGAGCCCGCGCACCGGCTCCGTCGCCGCCCTGTTCCACAGCGCCATGCTCGCCCTGATGCTCTGCACCTTCGCCGGCTGCTTCGCCTTCTCCCTCAGCGGCTGGTTCCACGAGCACGACCGCGACCTGCACGCCACGCTGCGGGTGTCCGCCACCGTCACCGGCTGCCACAACAGCGGTGACACCAGTACCGAGTGCACCTTCCTCTGGACGGCGGACGGGCACGAGTACCGCGCCGCCGAGGGCACGGACGTGCAGTGGCCCGACGGGCACCGGGTCGACGTGCGGATCGATCCCGTCCACCCGCAGCGGGATCCCGTCACCGACGGCGGCTACTGGCCGCTGTGGATCGCGGTCGTCGTGGGCGGGCTCGGCACCCCGTTCAGTCTGTGGGTCTGGTGGGTCCTGGAGGAGTCCGCGAACTACTGACGCCGCGCCGGGCCCCTGCGGGTGCGGGTGCCAACCACTGGTCTCCGGATCAACACCGAACTCGGCGTGACCAGCAGGCTCCAGGCCGCCCTGCTGCTCCAGCGGGTGGCCTCGGCGAGTTCGGGCAGGCCGGTGGCGGCGCCCTTCACGTACGGGTCGAGGCGGCGGATGAGCTCGTAGTTGCTCTCCACGTCGAGCTGGCGCATGGCCTTCTCCAGCGGCGGCACCCCGGCCGGCAGGACTGCGGGCAGCACCCGGCTGACGAAGGTGACCCGGTGCAGCACCCGCCAGCGAAGACGTCGGCGGTCTGGGACTGCACGACGGCGAAGCCGGTGTTGGCCGGGACGTAGCGGCGGCCGGTGGCGGGGTTGAGCAGGCGGCCCGGGTCCTCCCAGTGGCCGGTGAGGGAGACCTTGGTGGTGCGGGCGGTGTTCTCGCCCTGGGAGACGGAGGTCTCCTCCGCCCAGCTGTTGGAGAACTCCAGGTTGCCGCGCACGCCGGCGGAGACGCCGCCCTTGGCGATGGCCTTGGCGATGCCGAAGCCGAGCGGGGCGGTGATCATCCAGACGTCGACGTCCACCTCGTTGGACAGGGCGAACCCGAAGGCGGCGTCGACGCTGCGCTCCTTGGCGGAGGACAGCGAGCGCACCACCTGCTCGGCCTCGGTGAGTTGGACGGAGGAGGCGCCCTCGAAGGTGTCGCTGCCGGGGTCGGTGAGCCCGGCGGTGAGGTTCTCCGAGGTGCGGCATCACGGTCATACTTGATCGGAAGTCGATCGAAAGATATGGTCCGATCAACCAGCGGCGGTTCGGAGCAGTACGGGGGACAGGCGATGACCATCTCGGCCGAGGAACGTCGGGACCTGATCCTCAAGGCCGTCGGCGAGGCGAGCGGGCCCCTGCGGCTCGCCGACCTGGCGGCGCGGCTCGCCATTCCGGCGGTGACCGTGCGGCGGGACGTCGCCGCGCTGGCCGAGGCCGGCCGGGTGGGGCGCTCACACGGATTCGTCGTACGGCGCACACCGGAGAAGCCGACCGACGGCGAGGGCGGGACCCGCACCCTCGGGCTGCTCGTGCCCTCCGTCGGGTCGTACTTCGACGAGCTGATCAACGGAGCCCGGGCCGCCGCGACGGCGGCGGGCGCCCGGCTGGTCCTCGGCATCGCCCCGTACGAGGCCCGCGACGACCGCACGCAGGCCGAACGGCTGCTGGAGTCCGGCCTGGACGGGCTGCTGCTCGCGCCCAACCTCCTGCCGGGCCGGCCCGCGCAGGCCCACGACTGGCTGGACGACCTGCCGGTGCCCGCCGTCCTGGTCGAACGCGGCGCCCCCGAGTACGGGGGCCCCGGCGCCGGCCTGGACTCCGTCGGCTCGGACCACCGGCAGGGCGTCCTCCTCGCGCTGCGCCACTTCGCCGACCTCGGCCACGACCGGGTCCTGCTCGCGGCCCGCGGCGACTCCTGGACGGCCCGGGAGGTCCGGGCCGGCTACCAGCACGGCACCCGGCTGCTCGGACTGGCCGCCCTGCCCGTCCTGGACACCCTCGGTGACGACGGCCGCCCCGCCGACTCCGACCGGCTCGCCGGGCTGATCGCCGACGCCGTGTCCGACGGCGTCCGCGCCGCCCTCATCCACAACGACCAGGACGCGATCCAGCTGCTCCCGCTGCTCCGCGCCCGCGGCCTCGCGGTGCCCGACGACCTCGCACTGATCGCCTACGACGACGTGTTCGCCGCCCTGGCGGCCCCGCCGCTGACCGCCGTCGCCCCGCCGACCCGCGCGGTCGGCGAGACCGCCGTCGGCCTCCTGCTGCGCCGCCTCACCGCCGGGCCCGACCTGCCGGTGCACCGGATCTCCCTGCTCCCGGCCCTGCGCATCCGCACCTCCTGCGGCGGCTGAACCCCCAGCCCCCGGCCGGGGGCCGTCCAGCTGCCACCTTCGCAGGGCGGTCCGCCCATGGGCCGGGCCGGGGAGCGCTACCGCCGCAGTCCCGCCAGCCAGGCGGCGGCCGCGCCGAGCAGCGGAGCCAGCGGGGCGGCCTCGGGGTACCACGGCGCCTCGTACTCCCAGCAGACCCAGGCGTCGGCCGGCAGCAGGGCGAGGCAGGCGGCGATCGGCAGGGTGCCGGCGCCGAGCGGCAGCGGCGTGCGGTCGGCGGCCGAGGCGACGTCCTTGACCTGGACGTGGCCCAGCCGGCCGGCCAGCGCCCGGTGGGTGGCCTGCGGCGGCTCCCCGCCGAGGACGGTGTGCTGGAGGTCCCACAGGGCGCCGACGGCCGGGTGGTCGACGGGGGCGAGCAGCCGGGCGAGGTCGCGGCCGGTCGGGTGCGAGTCGTGCGTCTCGACCAGGACCCGGACGCCGAGCGCGGCCGCGCGGCCGGCGACGGCGGCCAGCCGCCGGGCGGCGCGCTCATCAGCCCGTTCGTCGGCCGCCGCCGGTCCGGGCGCGGCGCCGCCGCGCGGGAAGACCCGGACGGCCGGGCAGCCCAGGTCTGCGGCGAGTTCCAGGTGTCCGCCGAGGTCGGCGAGCAGCGGGGCGTCCGCGCCCGGGGCGGCGATGCCGAGGTAGGAGGCCAGCGCGAGCGGAACCGTCCCGGTGGACGCCAGTGCGCGCACCGCGGCGCGCCGCTCGTCGGCGGTCAGGCCGGGGTGGACCGGCTGGCCCGGGGCGCAGCGCAGTTCCAGCCCGTGCCAGCCGTGGTCGGCGGCGAGGCGCGCGGCGGCGGCGAGCGGCAGATCGGGCAGGCCGAGGGTGGACAGGGCGAGCGGCACGGGTGCTCCTCAGGTTCGGTCGCCGGGCGGAAGTCGGCGGGCGAAGGCCGCTCCCGGCGACAGCTCCGCCTCGTGGACGGCGCCGTCGGCCCACCGCACCCGCAGCCGGTAGGCCTCGTCGGGAGCGGCCGCCACGTCCGCCGTCGGGCCACCGAGCGGCGGGAGCTCGCCTGCGGCGGCGGTGAGGCGGGCTGCGCACACCAGCAGGTGGACGGCCCCGCCGGTGGCGCCCGTCAGGACCGGCAGGGCGGCGGCCGCCCCGAAGGCCGTGCCGTCCGGGACGGGGCTGGTGCGGGCGGCGGTGTAACCGTGCAGGGCGCGCAGTTCGCTGGTCAGCAGACGGCCGTCCAGCGTGCGGACGGTGGCGGTGGCAGCGGCGGTGGCGGTGGCAGCGGCGGTGGCGGTGCCGGGCCGGGCGGGTGGCAGGTGGTCTCCGGCGACGGCCCAGCCGCCCTCGCGCAGCGGGGTGCCGGGCGGGGCGCCGACGACCAGGTGGGCGCGGACCTCGTCGGCGCCGTGGGCGAGGGTCAGCGAGGTGACGGTGACGCCGGGCAGGGGGTGTCCGGCGGCCCGGGGGCGGTGGGTGGAGGCCGCCCAGCCGTCGCCGGTGGCGAGCGGGGTGATCGGGCCGCGTTCGGTGGGTTCGCCGTCGACCAGCAGGGCGAGGTGGTTGTCGGCCGGACCGGTGTGGACGGGGCCGGTGGCGGTGGAGTGGGCGAGCCGCGCGTAGTGCGGGTCGTCGGGGTGGACTCGGTCGGCGGGCTGGTCGTCGCTGCCGTGGTTGTGGAGGCGGACCAGGCCGTCGGCCGCGGTGGACTGGACCAGCCAGCCGGGGCCGGGCAGCGCGCGGACGGTGTCGCGGCGTTCGGCGGGCGCGGGCTCCTCGCGGTCGATCCAGGCGGGGTGGCCGGCGGGCAGCAGCAGGCCGAGGAAGCCGGAGGCCGCCCAGTAGGGCGAGGAGGGGCCGGAGTAGGGCTGGACGAGCGGGGGGTGGGGGCCGTACCAGCCGAGGGTGAGCAGGCCGTCGGGGCCGGTGGCGCCGCGGTCGAGGAAGTGGCGCAGGGCGCCGGAGGCGAGTCGGCGGGTGGTGCCGGGGGTGAGCGGGGTGTGGCCGGTGAGCGTGCCGGCCCAGAGCGGGGCGGCGGCGGCGAACCGGTAGATCAGCGAGCGGCCCTGGTGCACCGGCGCGCCGTCGCCGCCGAACAGGTGGGCGTGGTCGGCGAGGTGGGCGGCGAGCCGGGGGCCGTACTCGGCGAGCAGGGCGCGGTCGTCGGCGAGGTGGGCGTGCAGCACGGGGTAGAGGTGCAGGGCCCAGCCGTTGTAGTGGTCGAAGGCGCGGGGGCGGCCGTCGGTGTACCAGCCGTCGCCGAGGTAGAAGCGGTCGACGCGGTCCAGTCCGCGCCGGACGGCGGCGCGGGCGGCGTGCTCCTCGATGCCGGCCTCGGCGAGGAAGCCGCCGACGGCGAGCGGGAAGAGCCACCAGTTGTTGTCGTTGGGCGTGCGGTGGAGGGTCTCGGCGAGCCACCGGGCAGTTCTGGTCCGGACGTCGGCGGGGAGGCGGTCCCAGAGCCAGGGGCGGGTCAGCCGCAGGGCGAACGCGATGGCGGCGGCCTCGACCATGGCCTGGCCGCGGTCGGTGACGACGGGCCAGGACGCCGGGTCGTCGTCGGTGAGGTCGCGTGCGGTGGTGGGGTGGCGGGTGCCGGCGTCGAGTCCGGCGGCGTAGCGGTCGAGCAGGCCGTGGGGGTCGGCGCCGCCGGCGCCGGCGATCCGCAGGGCGGCGAGGAGGAAGGTGCGGGCGAAGCCTTCGAGGGCGTCGGAGCGGCGGCCGGACCAGCTCGGCCGGGGGCCGGGGAGGTCGATCAGCGCGTGTCCGGGGCCGGCCCAGGGGAGGACGGCGTCGAGCAGCCCGTCGGCGGCGGCCTCCCAGTGGGCTCTGGTCCAGCCGGTGCGGGGGCTGAGGGCGTGGTCTTCCGGGGGCAGCAGCACGGCGGTGTCCTCCATGGCCCGGGGCTCGGGAGTCGCGCCCCGTGCGGGGAATCTAGAAAGCGGTTGATCGTTCGTCAAGGCTTTTGATCGCAACGGATCATTTGATCCAGATCTCTTGACTTCGATCGATCGCCCGCCCAGGATGGCGACCACTTGCCCGCCCGGTCGCGGCCACCGGCAGCCCCCCTGACCCCCCGGCCGCGCCCCCCTCTCCCGGAGTCGTGCATGCCCTCACTCCCGCTCCCCCTCCCCCACCCCCGGCGCAGACTCCTCCGCGCGGCCGCCGGCGGCCTGCTGTCCACCGTCCTCCTCGCCGCCTGCGCCGGCAGCGGCGGCGGGGCCCCGAAGGCCGACGACGGCAAGCCGGTCACGCTGACCTTCTGGGCCTGGTCCAAGGGGACGAAGGAGGTCGTCGCGGCCTTCAACGCCTCCCACCCCGACGTCAACGTGGTCTACGAGGAGATACCCTCCGGCACGGCCGGCGGGTACGCCAAGATCTCCAACGCGGTGAAGGCCGGCAACGCCCCCGACGTGTTCAACGTCGAGTACGCCCAACTGCCGGACTTCGTCAGCCAGGGCGCCGTCCAGGACATCTCCAAGCTCGTCCCAGGCGAGCTCAGGGCGAAGTACCTGCCGCAGACCATGGACCTGACCACCCTCGGCGGCCGCACCTGGGCGCTGCCTCTGGACGCCTCGCCGCAGGCCTTCTACTACCGCAAGGACCTCTTCGACCGGGCCGGCCTCACCCCGCCGAAGACCTGGGACGAATTCCGCACCGCCGCGCAGAAACTGAAGCAGGCCCAGCCGGACACCCGGATCGCCACCTTCTTCCCCGACGACCCGGCCACCTTCGAGGCGATGGCCTGGCAGGCCGGCGCCCACTGGTTCACCGGCCGCGACGACGCCTGGAGCGTCGACCTCAACGGCGCCGGGACCAAACCGACCGCGGACTACTGGCAGCAGCTGATCGCCGAGGACCTGGTCCGCGTCCAGCCCTCGTTCAGCCAGCCGTGGACGGCCTCGCTGCAGAAGGGCGAGACCGCCGGCTACCTCGGCGCCTCCTGGGGCGGCGGGGTGCTGAAGGGCACCCTGCCCGACGCGGCCGGCACGTGGGCCGTCGCCCCGGTGCCCAGCTGGGACGGCACCCCGGCCAGCGGCATGGTCGGCGGCACCACCTTCGCCGTCTCCAAGGACAGCAGGAAGGCCGGGGCCGCCGTCGAGTTCGCCACCTGGGCGACCACCACGCCGGAGGGCATCAAGGCCCGGATCGCCTCCGGCACCTCCTCAGCCTTCCCGGCCGCGCCCGCCCTCGTCCCGGTGGCCGAGGAGGCCTTCAAGGCCGACTTCTACGGCGGCCAGGACGTGTACGCGCTCTACACGGACGCCGCGAAGTCGATCAAGCCGAACTGGCAGTGGGGCCCGACGATGAACGCGACCAACAACGCGCTCAAGGACGCGTTCGGCAAGCTCACCCAGGGCGGCACCGTGCAGGCGGCCCTCGACGCCGCGCAGCAGTCCACCCAGGCCGAGCTGAAGAACCGCGGCCTCAAGGTCAAGCAGTGACCGCCCACCCGCCCCGCACCGGGCCCGGGCCCGCCGTCGCCGCCCGCGCCCGCCGGCGCGGGCGGTACGGGGCCCCGGCCGTCCTGCTCGCCCCGTTCGTGCTCCTGTTCACGGCCTGCACGCTCGTCCCGATCGGCTACGCCGTCCACCTCAGCCTGTACACCGAGCACCGGTCCGGGCTCGGCTTCGGCGGCGGCGAGACGGTCTTCACCGGCCTCGGCAACTACGCCCGGGCGCTCGGCGACCAGGCGTTCCGCTCGGGCTTCTGGACCACCGCGCAGTACTGCCTGCTCTACATCCCGCTGATGACGGGGCTGGCGCTGCTCCTCGCGCTGCTGCTGGACTCGGCGCTGGCCCGCGCCCGCCGCTTCTTCCAGCTGGCACTGTTCCTGCCGCACGCGGTGCCCGGCATCATCGCCGCGCTGATCTGGGTCTACCTGTACACGCCCGGCATCAGCCCGGTCATCGACGTGCTGAACGCCGGCGGCGCCCACCCCGACCCGTTCGGCGCGCCACTGCCCGCCGTGGTCAACATCGCGCTCTGGGAGTGGACCGGCTACAACATGGTCATCTTCTACGCCGCGCTCCAGGCCGTCCCGCGCGAAGTCCTCGAAGCGGCCGTCGTCGACGGCGCCGGACCGCTGCGGACCGCCGTCAGCGTCAAGATCCCGCTCATCCGCGCCTCGATCGTGCTGGTCGGCCTGTTCACCCTGATCGGCTCGCTCCAGCTCTTCACCGAACCGATGATCCTGCACGGCGCCTCCCCCGGCGTCGTCTCCACCTGGACGCCCAGCATGTACGCCTACACCGCCGCCTTCGACCGGGGCGACTACGGCCTGGCCGCCGCCGCCTCGGTGCTGCTCGCGCTCGCCGCCGCCGCGCTGTCCTTCCTCGTCACCCGGGCCACCCGCCCGCGCCCGGACCGGCGGACGGAGGCCACCGGATGACCACGCTCGCCCCCGGACGCCGCCCCCGGCAGCGCTCCGCCGCCCGCAGCCACCCGCCCCGCCGGCCGTGGACGCTCTCCAAGGCCGCCGTCAACGGCGCCCTCGTCCTCGCCACCGCCTACACCCTGCTGCCGCTGCTGTGGCTGGTGACCGCCGCCGCCAAGAACACCGGAGACCTGCTCGGCGGGCGCGCCCTCTCCCCCGCCACCTGGCACCTCGGCGACAACCTGCACGCGCTGGCCACCACCGGGGACGGCATCTACTTCCGCTGGTACCTCAACTCCCTGCTGTACGCCGGGCTCGGCGCCCTGGCCTGCGCCCTGGTCTGCGTCTGCGCCGGGTACGCGTTCCACGTCCACGCCTTCCCCGGCAAGGAGAAGCTGTTCGGCCTGGTGCTGCTCGGCGTGCTGGTGCCCACCACCACGCTGGCCCTGCCGATGTACCTGCTCGCCTCGGACCTCGGCGTGGTCAACACCTTCTGGGCGGTGTTCGTGCCCTCCCTGGTCAACCCCTTCGGCGTCTACCTCGCCCGGGTGTTCTGCGCGGGCTACGTCCCCGGGGAGGTGCTGGAGGCGGCCCGGATGGACGGCGCGGGTGAACTGCGCACCTTCTGGTCGATCGGCCTGCGGATGATGACGCCCGGCTTCGTCACGGTGTTCCTCTTCCAGTTCACCGCGATCTGGAACAACTTCTTCCTCCCCCTGGTGATGCTCTCGGACAACCGGCTCTTCCCGGTCAGCCTCGGCCTGTTCAGCTGGAACGCCCAGACCCACGCCTTCCCCGAGTACTACCCCCTCGTCGTCAGCGGCTCGCTGCTCGCCGTCCTCCCGCTGGTGGCGGCCTTCGTCGGCCTGCAACGCCACTGGCGGGCCGGCCTGACCGCAGGAAGCGTCAAATGACCACCACCACAGCCGACATCCGCTCCCCCGCCGCCCCGGCCCGCCGGCCCCGCGCCCTGCTCGCGATGGACCGCGCCCTGCCCGCCCGGCTGCTCGACCGGCACGCCGTCCAGCGGCTCACCGACCTCGCCGACCTCGACCCCGACCTGGTCGTGGACGACTTCGCCGCCCCCGAGGCCGCCGCCGCGCTGGCCCGCACCGAGGTCATCATCAGCGGCTGGGGCTGCCCGCCGCTGGACGAGGCCGTGCTGGCCGCCGCGCCCCGGCTGCGCGCCGTCATCCACGCCGCCGGCTCGGTCAAGCACCATGTCACCGAGGCCTGTTGGCGGCGCGGCCTCCTGGTGACCTCGGCGGCCTGGGCCAACGCACTGCCCGTCGCCGAGTACACCGTCGCCGCCGTGCTGCTCGCCAACAAGCGGCTGCTGGCGATCCGCGAGGACTACCGGCACCGGCGCGCCCCGCACGACTGGCAGGGCGCCTACGCCGCCGCCGGGAACTACCGGCGCACAGTGGGCATCGTCGGCGCCTCCCGGATCGGGCGCCGGGTGCTCGAACTGCTCGGCCCGCACGACCTCGACCTGCTGCTGTACGACCCGTACGTGGAGGCCGCCGAGGCCGCCGCGCTCGGCGCCCGGGCCGTCGGCCTGGACGACCTGTGCGCCTCCTCCGACGTGGTCACCGTGCACGCCCCCGAACTGCCGGAGACCCGTCACCTGGTGGACCGCCGCCGGCTCGCCCTGATGCGCGACGGCGCCACCCTGGTCAACACCTCCCGCGGCTCGCTGGTCGACCAGCAGGCGCTCACCGACGAACTCGTCGCCGGCCGCCTGGACGCCGTCCTCGACGTCACCGTCCCCGAGGTCCTGCCCGCCGACTCACCGCTGTACGAACTGCCGAACGTCCTGCTCACCCCGCACGTGGCCGGCTCGCTCGGCGGCGAGCTGCACCGGATGGCCGCCGCCGCGGCCGACGAACTCGCCCGCTACGCACGGGGCCTGCCGTTCGCCCACGCCGTCCACCCCGAAGGCATCCACCGCACGGCCTGACCGCGCCCCCCGTTACCAGCTGCAAGGAGAACACCCGTGGACCGCAAGGTGATCGGCGTCGTCCTGAACGGCGTCACCGGCCGCATGGGCCACCGCCAGCACCTCGTCCGCTCGATCCTCGCCATCCGCGAGCAGGGCGGCCTCGACCTCGACGACGGCCGGGTGCTCTGGCCCGAACCCATCCTGCTCGGCCGCAACGAGGCCAAGCTGCGCGCCCTGGCCGAACGCCACGGCCTGGAGCACTGGACCACCTCGCTCGACGAGGCCCTCGCCCACCCGCTCACCGAGGTGTACTTCGACGCCCAGGTGACCCCCGCCCGGGAGGCCGCCCTGCGCGCCGCGATCGGCGCCGGCAAGCACGTCTACACCGAGAAGCCGACCGCCGAATCCCTCGGCGCCGCCCTGGAGCTGGCCCGCCTCGCCCGGGCGGCCGGCGTCCGCAACGGCGTCGTCCAGGACAAGCTGTTCCTGCCCGGGCTGCGCAAGCTCAAGCGGCTGGTCGACGGCGGGTTCTTCGGCCGGATCCTGTCCGTGCGAGGCGAGTTCGGCTACTGGGTCTTCGAGGGCGACTGGCAGAGCGCCCAGCGCCCGTCCTGGAACTACCGCGCCGAGGACGGCGGCGGCGTGATCCTCGACATGTTCCCGCACTGGCGCTACGTGCTGGACAACCTCTTCGGGCCCGTCCGCACGGTGTACGCGCACACCGCCACCCACATCCCCCGCCGCGTCGACGAGCAGGGCCGGGCCTACCCCGCCACCGCCGACGACGCCGCGTACGGCGTCTTCGAGCTGGCCGGCGGCGTCGTCGCGCAGATCAACTCCTCCTGGGCGGTGCGGGTCGACCGGGACGAACTGGTCGAGTTCCAGGTCGACGGCACCGAGGGCAGCGCCGTCGCCGGGCTGCGCGAGTGCCGCGTCCAGCACCGGGCCACCACCCCCCGGCCGGTCTGGAACCCGGACCTCCCGGCCACCGACCCCTTCCGCGCCCAGTGGCAGCCGGTGCCCGCGAACGAGGAGTACGACAACGGCTTCAAGGTGCAGTGGGAGCTGTTCCTGCGCCACGTGGCGACCGGCTCCGCCTACCCGTGGGACCTCCTGGAGGGCGCCAAGGGCGTCCAACTCGCCGAACTCGGCCTGCGCTCGGCGCGCGAGGGCCGCCGCCTCGACGTCCCCGAGCTGGTGCTCTGATGGCCGAACTGGACCTGCCCGGGCACGGCCGGCTGCGGCTGCGCGAGCCCGCACCGCTCGACCTGCCCGCGCACCCGCCCGCCTCCCGCACGGCCTTCGCGGCCGCCCACGTCGTCGCCGACCCGCTCGGCCCCAACGCCGCCGGCGCCCCGGCCGCCCTGGACTGGGGCGCCACCCTCGCCTTCCGCCACCGCCTCTGGTCGCTCGGCCTCGGCGTCGCCGACGCCATGGACACCGCCCAGCGCGGCATGGGCCTGGACTGGGCCGCCACCCGCGAACTCATCACCCGCTCCGGCGCGGCGGCCCGCGCCGTCGGCGGCCGGCTCGCCTGCGGCGTCGGCACCGACCAACTCACCGACCCGGCAGGCTCCTTGAGCGACATCACGGCCGCTGCCCTGAGCGAGGTGGCGGACGCCTACGAGGCACAGCTCGCCGTGGTCGAGGCTGCCGGCGCGCAGCCCGTCCTGATGGCCAGCCGGGCCCTCAACTCCCGCGCCCGCGGCCCGGAGGACTTCCTCCGCGTCTACGACGGGCTGATCCGGCAGTCCGCCCGGCCGGTGATCCTGCACTGGCTCGGCGCCGCCTTCGACCCGGCACTGGCCGGCTACTGGGGCTCCGCCGACCTCGACGCGGCCACCGACACCGTCCTCACCCTCATCCGCGAACACCCCGGGCGGATCGACGGCATCAAGGTGTCGCTGCTGGACGCCGACCGGGAGATCGCGCTGCGCCGCGCCCTGCCCGCCGGGGTGCGGCTCTACACCGGCGACGACTTCCACTACCCCGAACTGATCAAGGGCGACGAACTCGGCCACAGCGACGCCCTGCTCGGCGTCTTCGACCCGATCGCCGGCCACGCCGCGGCAGCCCTGCACGCCCTCGACGCCGGCGACACCGCCCGCTACGACGCGCTGCTCGGCCCGACGCTTCCGCTGGCCCGGCACCTCTTCGCCGCGCCGACCTACCAGTACAAGACCGGTGTGGTCTTCCTCGCCTACCTGGCCGGCCACCAGGAACACTTCACCATGGTGGCCGGCGCCCAGAGCGGCCGGTCCGTACCGCACCTCGTCGAACTGCTCCGGCTCGCCGACGCCGCCGGGGTGCTCCCCGACCCCGAGCTCGCGGCCGACCGGATGCGCCGCTACCTCGCCCTGGCCGGGTGGTCGGCGTGACCGCACCTCACCCCGCCGAACGGGGCACCGCCGCCCCCGGACTGGAACGGCTCTCGCTCAACCAGATCACCACCAAGCACTGGTCCCTGCCCGAGGCCGTCCGGGGCTGCGCGCAGGCGGGCATCCCGGCGATCGGCCTGTGGCGGGACAAGGTCGCCGAGACCGGAACGGCCCGCGCCGCCCGGCTGGTCCGCGACAGCGGCCTGACCGTCAGCAGCCTCTGCCGGGGCGGCTTCCTCACCGCCGCCGGAGCGGAGGGCCGCCGCGCCGCGCTCGACGACAACCGGCGGGCCGTCGAGGAGGCCGCCGAACTCGGCACCGACACCCTGGTGCTGGTCGCCGGAGGCCTGCCCGAGGGCAGCCGCGACCTGCCCGGCGCGCGCGCCCGGATCGCCGACCTGCTCGCCGAACTCGCCCCGTACGCAGGACAGTTCGGCGTACGGCTGGCCATCGAACCGCTGCATCCGATGTTCTGCGCCGACCGCGCCGTGGTCTCCACCCTCGGCCAGGCGCTCGACCTCGCCGCGCCGCACCCGGCCGCCCAGGTCGGCGTGGTCGTCGACAGCTACCACGTCTGGTGGGACCCGGCGCTGCCCGAACAGCTCGACCGGGCGGGCCGGGACGGCCGCATCGCCGCCTACCAGGTGTGCGACTGGACGCTGCCGCTGCCCGCCGACGTCCTGCTCGGGCGCGGCCACGTCGGCGACGGCCACATCGACTTCCGTTCCCTCACCGACCAGGTCACGGCCGCGGGCTACACCGGCTGGATCGAGGTCGAGATCTTCAACGAGCGGATCTGGGCCACCCCCGGCGCGCAGACCCTCGCCACCGTGGCCGACCGCCACCGCACCCACGTGGTCATCGCGCCGCGCCGGTAGCCGTCGGGCGCCCGCCGTTCGGCCCTGCCCTACCCTGGCAGCCCGTGCCACCCCCTCGAAAGCTGGTCACGCCATGATCGAAACGATCGAACTCGACTACGACGACTCCGGGTTCCGCCGCAACGGGGCCCCGCACCGGATCGTCGCCGGCGCCCTGCACTACTTCCGCGTCCACCCCGAGCTCTGGGACGACCGGCTGCGCCGCCTGCGCGCCCTCGGCGTCAACACCGTGGACACCTACATCCCCTGGAACTTCCACGAACTTCCCACCGGTGAGATCGACTTCACCGGCTGGCGGGACGTGGCCCGGTTCGTCCGGCTGGCCCAGCAGCACGGACTGGACGTCATCCTGCGGCCCGGCCCCTACATCTGCGCCGAATGGGAGTTCGGTGGCCTGCCCGCCCGGCTGCTCGCCGTCGACGGCCTGCGCCTGCGCTGCGCCGACCCCGCCTTCCTGGCCGCCGTGGACGGCTGGTTCGACGCCCTCGTACCCGAGCTGGTGCCGCTGCTGGCGAGCCGCGGCGGTCCCGTCGTGGCCGTCCAGGTCGAGAACGAGTACGGCAGCTACGGCACCGACGGCGGCTACCTCGCCCACCTGCGCGACGGCCTCCTCGCGCGCGGCGTGGACTGCCTGCTGTTCACCGCCGACGGCGCCGAGGACTTCATGCAGCAGGGCGGCGCGATCCCCGGCCTGCTCGCCACCGCGACCTTCGGCTCCCGCGCCCCCGAGCGCTTCGAGGTGCTGCGCCGCCGGCAGCCCAAGGGGCCGCTCGCCGCCATGGAGTTCTGGATCGGCTGGTTCGACCGCGTCGGCGGGCCCCACCACGTCCGCGACCCGGAGGAGACCGCCCGTTCCCTGGACGCACTCCTCGCCACCGGAGCCTCCGTCAACCTCTACATGGCCCACGGCGGCACCAACTTCGGCCTCTGGTCCGGCGCCAACCACACCGGTACCAGCCCCGACACCCCGGGCTACGAGCCCACCACCACCAGCTACGACTACGACGCCCCGATCGGCGAGGCCGGCGAGCTCACCCCCAAGTTCCACGCCCTGCGCGACGTCATCGGCCGGTACCTCCCCCTGCCCGACGGCGAACTCCCCGCCGAGCCGCCCCGCCTGGCCCCGCGCCGCATCGACCGCAGGACCGGCCGGGCCCGCCTGTTCGACTCCCTCGACGCGCTCGCCACCCCGCACCACCGGCCCGTCCCGGAACCCATGGAGAACCTCGGCCAGTCACTCGGGCTCATCCACTACCGCACCCGTGTCCCCGGTCCCCGCCCCACCCTGCCGCTGCGCGTCGACGGCCTCGGCGACCGCGCCCAGGTCTTCGCCGACGGCAACCCCCTCGGCACCCTCGACCGCAACGACCCCGGCGCCACCCTCCCGCTGGCCACCGCGCCGGCCGGCACCACCCTGGACATCCTGGTCGAGGCGCTCGGCCGCACCAACTACGGCCCCCAACTCGACGACCGCAAGGGCATCCGGCGCGGCGTCTCGCACGAACGCCAGCGCCTCCACGACTGGGAGATCCGCCCGCTCCCCCTCACCGACCTGAGCGGCCTGGCCGTCGACCCGGCCACCGCCGCCACCGACGGCGACCCGGCCTTCCACCGCTTCGAGACCGACCTCGACACCCCCGCCGACGCCTTCCTCGCCCTCCCCGGCTGGGGCCGCGGCCTGCTCTGGCTCAACGGCTTCCTCCTCGGCCGCTACACCGACGAGGGACCGCAGCGCACCCTCTACGCCCCCGCCCCGCTCTGGCTCCCGGGCACCAACACCCTCGTCCTCCTCGAACTCACCCGCCACGGCGAGGCCCTCGACCTCCGCGACCGACCCGACCTCGGCCCCGTCACGGACGCCCCCAGCTCCGAGTTCTGAAACCCCGCCTCACCGACATCGTGACCGCTCTGCTCACCGGCTACGCCGTCGCCTCGACGACCCGTCCGGTCGGGGACTGAGCGTTCCCGCGGTGGTCGGCTACCGGCGCCGGCCCCAGCAGGTGATCAGCGGGGCGGTGGTCACGTCCAGTTCGGTGTCGCGGAGGTTGGCCAGGTGCCGGTCCAGGTCGGCGGCGGTGAGGTCGGGGCCGACCAGCTGGTCGCGGAGCTGACGGACCGTCGCCGCCTCCAACTCCCGGCAGGCCGGGGAGGTGACGGGGAAGTACGCCTCGGCGGCGACGTCCGTCAGGCCCGCCTCGCGGAGCAGCCGGGGCAGGGTGCGGCCGAAGGCGAGGTCGGCGCCGCGCTCGGCGAGCCGGGCCCGGAACGCCCGGCGCACCCGGTTCGCCAGCTCCTGGTCCGGTCCGTGCTCGTCCGGGCAGGCGAGCGGTTGCAGGGCCGGGTCCGCGTCCTCCACCACCAGCCAGCCCCCGGGCCGGACCGCCGACGCCAGCCGTCGCAGCACCTCGGCCCGGTCGGGCAGGTGCACCAGCACCAGGCGGACGTGCACCAGGTCGAACAGCTCGTCGGGCAGCGGGTCGCGGGTGACGTCGTGCCGGCGGACCTCGACGCGGTCGGCGGGCAGTCCGGTCAGCCAGCTGGTGTCGAGGTCGCTGGCCAGGACCCGGCCGGTCGGCCCGACCCGCTCGGCCAGCGCCAGCGGGATCCCCGGGCCGCCCGCACCCACCTCCCAGCAGTGGTGCCCGTCGGCCGGGCCCAGCCGGTCCAGGTGCTCCAGCGTCCACGGGTCGAACAGCTCGGCGATGCCCTCGAACCGTCGGCCCGCCTCCCGCTGCCGGTTGTCCAGCAGGTAGCCGCGCTCGTCGCCCATGCTCCGCGCCTCTCGGATCGCCCTTGCCCGTCGCCCCGCCCGTCGCTCGAGGCGGCCGACCGCGATGGTAGGCGATCGGCGCCGGGTGCGCGAAGGCGCCCCGAGGAACGCACCCTCGCGCCTCCCGCCCCGGGCTGCGGCGTCCCGGGACGGGGGAGGGACGGCGAAGCCATGGTGGACCGGGCCTCCGCGCTCCTAGCGTGGCGGCCGACCGGTCCGACGGGTGCGGACCGCCCGCGGACCCGCCCGGACCCGCCCGGACCCGCCCGCCAGCCCGCCCGCCCGCCAGCCAGCCAGCCAGCCAGCCAGCCAAGGAACAGGTGACCCCGTTCATGTACCCCGACTTCACCCCGCCCCGCCCCGGTCGCCGCTCCTTCCTGACCGGCGCCCTCGCGGTCGGCGGCGGCGCCCTGCTCGCGTCCGCCCTGCCCGCCGGGGTGGCGCGAGCCGCCGACGGGCCGACGGTCGCCGACACGGCCGCATGGGGCGCCCGGCCCTCCAGCATCCCCGTCAACGTCCTGGCCGGGGTGCCGGACAAGGTGATCGTGCACCACACCGCGACCCCCAACGTGACGGACTACTCGCAGGCGGCCGCGTTCTCGCTGGCCCGGTCGATGCAGACGTACCAGATGGACAGCGAGGGCTGGATCGACACCGGGCAGCACTTCACCATCAGCCGCGGCGCGTACGTCCTGGAGGGCCGCCACAACAGCCTGTCCACGCTGCGCGGCGGCGCCCAGCACGTCGAGTCCGCCCACTGCACGGCGCAGAACACGGTGGCGATCGGCATCGAGAACGAGGGCACCTACACCACCGTCGACCCGCGCGGCGAGCAGTACGCGGCGCTGGTCGACCTGATCACCTACATCTGCCGCCAGTACGGGCTGCGGGCCTACCAGATCTACGGGCACCGGGACTTCAACAACACCGAGTGCCCCGGTGACCGCCTGTACGCGCTGATCCCGCAGCTGCGCCGCGACGTCGCGGCCCGCATCGGAGGAGACCCGACCGGGCCCGTGTGGCCGGTGCTCACCAGCGGGGCCTCGGGCGAGACGGTGCGGACCCTCCAGTACCTGCTGGTGCAGCACGGCGCGAGCCTGACCGTCGACGGGGCGTACGGGCCCGCCACGCAGAGCGCCGTCACGGCCTTCCAGAACCTCACGCACGCCGCCGCGGACGGCATCGCGGGCAACCAGACGTGGAGCCAGGCGGTCGCGCCCCTCGCCGACGGCGCCTCGGGCGGCGCGGTGCTGGCCGTGCAGAACCAGTTGGTCGCGCACGGCATCCAGGTGGGCGTGGACGGCGCGTTCGGCCCCGGCACCCGGTCCGCGGTGACGGCCTTCCAGACCTCGGCCGGACTGCCCGCCGACGGGGTGGTGGACGCCCGCACCTGGAGCCGGCTGGTCGCCTGACCCCGTGCCCGCCGGCCCTGGCCCGGATCACCCGACGCCCCCGCGGATCCGTTGCGTCCGCGGGGGCGTCGTCGTGGTCAGCCCAAGGTCCTGTCCGGCCGGGACGGCCGGCGGCCGGTGACGGCCAGCACCAGGCCCGCCCCCAGCACCAGCACGAGGGCGATCAGCGGCCGCAGCAGGGCCGTCCGACAGCGGTGGGTCCCCGTCGGCCCGGGTGCCGGCGGCACGGCGGTGTCCGGCGGTGCGCCGACCGGTGCGCCCGCGGCGCGGCAGCCGTCCGCCCGGCGCCACAGGTCGAGCAGCCGGTCGGCGTCGCCGGCGCAGACGGAGGCGATGCTCTCCACGGCGTCGCGCGGCGGGAACTGCTTGCCGTTCACCCACCGCTCCCAGGAGGACTTCGCGTAGTGGGTGCGTTCGCTGATCCGGGCGTACGTCAGGCCCGACTCGGACTTCAGCGACCGGAGCTCCCTGGCGAGTTCGTCGGCAGAGGCTGGAGACGTGGTGTACGAGGCGTGGTGGCGGTCCATGTGGCTTCTCCCCCGTTGCTCTGTGCTGTGACCGTGCCCGGGCCGGGAGCCTGCCGGCGTGCCGGCCAAGGCGCGGCCCACTCTGCGGGATTCTCCGCCGGTCTTCGAGCGTCTTCGGCGGTTCTGAGACGGTCCGAGGTCGTCCCACGGCCCGGAGCTGCACCTTGGGACGCCGGGGCGGAGGCATCGTGAGACGGCGTCCGGGACGCGGGCCCCGGGTGGGCGCGCCGCAGGGCGCGGCGCCCGGGGAAGCGGGCGGTGGCCGAGAGAGGTCGACCGATTAGACTGATCATCCGAAAGTGGATCAGTTTGCATCCTCCACCGACCCGCCCGAGGTACCCGCGATGAGCCAGTCCTGGAAGCCGCTCCCTGACGATCTTTCGGAACCCGCTCGGCGTCTGGCCGAGGAGCTGCGCGCGGTCAAGGACGCGCACCAGGTCTCACTGGCCGAACTCGGGAAGAGGACCTACCTCAGCAAGGCCTCCTGGGAGCGCTGGCTGAACGGGAAGCGCCTGATCACCCCGCAGGCCCTGGCCGGCCTGATCGCCACGGTCGAGTGCGACGCCGATCTGCTCACCTCCCTGCTGCGGAAGGCCGAGGCCGCGCGCGACGCGGACGAGGCGTTGTCCCCCGAGGCCGCGCCCGCGCCGGCCGAAGCCCCCGCGCCCGCGCCCGCAGCGCCGGCCGAGGCCCCCGAGCCCCAGCCCGTACCCGCGCCCGTACCCGCACCGCCCGCCGAGGTGCCCGAGCCGGCGGCCGAAGCGCCCGACGCCGCCCCCGCCTCACCGCGGCCCGCCCCGTGGCGGCGGCCGGCGGCCGGCGTGGGAGCCGCCGTCGCCGCCGTGCTCATCCTGTTCGCGGCCCTGTACCTGCGCGGCCCGCACGGCGGCAACGGCACGGCATCGGCGGCGACGCTCCCGCCGAAGACGGCGGCGACGACGGCGACGGCCGGGTCGGCGCCGCTCTGCGAGGGCGTCGGCTGCGCCGGCAAGGACCCCCAGGACATGCGGTGCGACGTCGACCAGCGCACCCTGCTGACCGGCAACGTGGGCAAGGTCGTCCTCTACGTCCACTACAGCCCGCGGTGCCGGGCCGCCTGGTCGGGGATCACCGACGGCTCCCCCGGGGACAGCGCCACCATCACCACCAACCACGGCTCGCAGGAGACCGCCCTGATCCACTGGGGCTACGACAACTACTCCGTGATGGTCGACGCGAGCCCCGGCGACACCACCTTGCAGGTGTGCGGCCACCAGAAGGAGGGCGACAGCTGCACCGGCGTCGTCACCGACCTCGCCGCCCGCGCGAGCGCCCTCCCCGGCCCCCCGCCTCCGGCCGCCGCTCCCACGCCCACGCCCACACCGACACCCACGCCGACACCCACGCACACGCCGACGCTCTGAGGAGCCGCCACCATCGCGGCGAAACTCACTGGCGGCTCGGGCCCGCACGAACGAACATGGCCCGCATGAGCGACCAACCCGAACGATGGACCCAGGCGACCGTCTACCCCGACATGTGGGCCGACCCGGACGACGACCCCCGCAACAGCGAGGGAGTCAGCCCGGACGGCGAACTCCCGACTCTGAACGACTTCCTGACGAACTACCGCCACACCCTGCGGATGAAGTGCGAGGGCCTGGACCCGGAGCAGCTGGCCCGCCGCTCCGTCCCACCGTCGACGATGTCACTGCTCGGCCTCGTCCGGCACCTCGCCGAAGTGGAACGGGACTGGCGCGGCTGGATCAGCGACGGTGATCCGCTGCCGAAGCTCTACGGCCGGCGGGACGCGGACTTCGACGGAGCCGTCGCCGAGCAGGCCGAGGTCGACGCGGCCTTCGCCGACCTCGCCCGCGAACAGGCCGCCACCGACGCCGCCCTGGCCGCACACCCCGATCTGGGCGTGCGGCTGGGGAAGAACGGCATCGCGGTGCGAGAGCTGCTGGTGCACAGGATCGACGAGTACGCCCGTCACTGCGGGCACGCCGACCTGTTGCGCGAGTGCCTCGACGGGCGGGTCGGCCAGTGAGGCCCGCCCCGGTGCGCTGACCTCGGCGGGCGGCCCCGTCAGGCGGCGCCCCGCCGGAACACCGCCGACAGGCTCGCTCCCCCGGTGCCCGCCACCGCGCAGCGCAGCGCCAGCGGCCCGGCGTCCGAGAGCACCGTGATGCCGGTGCCGCCGCTCGCGAGCCGGTAGCCGTCCCGCGCCAGCGTCAGCTGGACGGTGGCCGCCTTCCGGGTGGGGTCGGCGACGGCGACGGAGAGGTCGCCGCCGTTCTCGCGAAGCAGGACGGAACAGGGGGCGGAGACGGTCAGCGGGCCGACCGTGCCGGGGGCGAAGAAGTTGGCGAGGGTGAGTCCGAGACCGGGCACGCTGATCGCCTGGGCGGCGGCCGTGTTGGCGAGCACGGTGGCCGTCGGGGCCGCCGCGCGGGCCGCCGCCTGGTCCGGGCCGGCCCCGGGCATCAGCACGTAGTGGTACGTCCCGTCGACGGGGTCGGTGCCGTGGTCGAGGCCGATCGACAGGTAGGTCCGGGTGATCGGGTCGGGCGCCCCGCCCCGGTTGATGTCGGCCCACGCCCCGGTCCGCCGTTCGCGGGCGAGGTCGAGGGTGGCGCCGTCGGGGAACACCCAGGCGCCCGACCCGGCCAGCGCCGCCCAGCGGACGCCGTCGGCCCTCCGGCTCCAGCCGGGGTCGGCGGGCTGGCGGACGCCGTCCAGCACGAACTCCCGGTCCTCGCGGGCCCCGAGGTTGCGGTGGTCGACGGTCGTGCGGACGGCGACGCCGTCGGTGCAGCCGATGCCCGCGCCGAGGCAGACGATCGAATCGTCCAGGCAGAACCAGGACTTGCGCCCGACCAGGGCGGAGCCGAGGCCCCGGACGTCCTGGCCGACCACCGACCAGTCGCCGTCGCTCGCCCCGCCCGCCCAGGCGGTCGCCGGGCGGGCCTGGCCCCAGTCGCCGCCGGCCCCGTCGGCCAGCGGGCGCGTCGACACGGTGGTGCCGGGCAGCCGGTAGGGGTCGGCGGTGGGCCAGAAGGAGTCGCTGTACTGCTCGTCGCCCTGCTCGCCGCCGTACCAGTAGAGCATTCCGCTGCCGCTGTGCCAGGCCCGCAGGTTCTCGCCGTTACCGCACTCGTAGAAGGCGGTCCGGGACGAGGACAGGCTGAGCTGCGCACTCCAGCCGGGCCGGCGGTGGACGGCCCGGTCCATGGTGAACACCCGGCTGCCCGTGCCCTCGTCCGCCGCCCGGGTGCCGGAGTCCGCCAGGAGGGCCTGTGCGCGGGCGAGTTCGGGGATGTCGGCGAGGACGTTGGACAGGTAGGGGAGCACCTGGTCGCGCTGGAGGGAGCCCTTCACGGCGGCGCGCCAGGCCGCCGCCTGGGCGGCCGGCACCGACCCGGAGTCGGCCAGCCGCAGGACGTCCCCGAGCAGGGCGTGACCGCGCACGTGGTCGTCCAGGCGGGCCCGCCGCGCGTCGCCGGCCTGCACGCCCCGGCTGACGGCGCGGCCCGAAACCCCGTCCATCACCAGGCCGTTGAAGAGGAACGGCAGGAACCCCCGGTCCACGGCGGTGAAGACGTTCCGCAGCGCGGGATCGGTGACGGCCCAGGGCGTTCCGGCGAGCAGGCGCAGCAGCCGGCCCAGGCTGCCGAGCAGCACCTCGCCGTAGCTGCCGGTGTACGGCACCCAGGTGTGCTGGACGAAGCTGCCGTCGGCGTAGATCCCGTCGCCGGTGGTCACGTAGCGGAACACCGGTGACAGCCCCCGCTGCGCGGCGGCGACCGGGGCCGCCGAGCGGCCGATGACACCGCGCAGCGCGAGCACCCGGCACAGGTCCACCCGGTTGGCCCCGGTGCTGGTCCCGGTGTACTTGTCGACCACCGTGGACGGGACGAAGTGGTCCACGGCCGCACCGCACGCGGCCGCCCGTTCGGCCGTCAGGAGGTCGCCGATCAGCACGCACACGTCCAGCAGCGCCTGGGGGGCTCCGATCTGCCAGTCCCACCAGTTCCCGTACGACGTGGTGGTGGCGGTGTAGGCGCGCTGGAGCACCCAGTCCAGGCCGGTCGCGACGGCGGCGCCGAGGCCGGGATCGCCCGTCGAGCCGGTGGCCGGCCGGGTGAGGGCCAGGGCCATGAGCCGAAGCCGCCCGACCGTCGACGTGACGGCGGCGGAGGCCGAGCCGACCGGCAGGTCGGGCCAGAGCGACCCGGCCTGCGGGCTCAACGCGGCCTGATGACCCCGCGCCTGGTCGCCCAGCGCGGTGAGCGCGCGGGCGAACGGCGGCGCGGCCGGGTCGTACCCGGTGCCGGTCAGCTGCTCGGACCAGGCCGCGCGCATCGCGTCGTAGCCGTCGGCGGCCCGGGCCTCGGTGGGCCCGCCGAGCCACCACGCGGCCGCCGCGGCGGTGGCGGCGGCGCTGGTCCTGAGCAGTCCGCGCCTGCTCAGGACCGGTATCGCCGCCGGGCCACCGGTCTCCGTCCACGAGCTGTCCATCGGGCCGTCCTTCCTCGCGAACTCCCTTGTCTGACCGGAGAGTAAGCGCTTTCTATCGCGAGGACAACGCTTCCGGCACGGGCCCGTGACCGGAGGGCCGGCTACCCGACCGGCCCCGTCGACCCGCGGGGCACCAGCTCGGTGGCGAGGACGGCCCGCTGCCGCTCGGGGCCGGGGCGGTGCAGCGCGAGGCGCAGCGCCGTGCGGCCGAGGTCGAGGTGCGGGATGCGCACGGTGGTCAGGCCGGGCCTGAGGTCCTCGGCCCCGGGCAGGTCGTTGAAGCCGACCACCGAGACCTGTCCGGGCACGGCGATCCCGTGCTCCCGCAGGACCGTCAGCACGACGGCCGCCACGTCGTCGTCGTGCGCGAAGACCGCCGAGAAGTCCGGCGGCCCCTGGGCCAGGCGGCGGCGCAGCCAGGCCCGCGCCCCGTCCCGGGTGTGACACCCCTCCACCGTCAGTTCGGCCGGGCGGCGCAGACCGTGGGCCGCCAGCGCGGCCTCGTACCCGGCGAGGCGCTCCCGGGTGGTGGTGGTCGCGGCCGGTCCGCCGAGGAAGAGGATCCGCCGGTGGCCCAGCGCCAGCAGGTGGTCGACGGCCGCCCGCGCGCCGCCCGCGTTGTCGTAGTGCACGGCCGTCAGCGGCAGCTCCTCCCCCGGGGCCGGCCGGCCGCAGAGCACCAGCCGGGAGCCGGCCGCGTCCAGGATGCGCGCCAGCCGGGCGATCCGGGAGCGGTACCCCGGGCTGTCCTCCACCCCGCCCACCAGCACGACGGCCTCCACGTCGCGCGCCCGCATCTCCTCGACCAGCGTCAGTTCGCGGTCGGGGTCGTCGTCGGTCGCCGCCACCAGGCAGAGGCAGCCCTCGTCCACCGCCTGCCGCTCCACGCCGTGGGCGACCCGGTTGTGGAAGGGCGCCGCGAGGTTGCCCAGCAGGATCGCCACCGTCCGGGACCGCCGGCCGGCCAGCGCCCGCGCCTGCGCGTTGACGACGTAGTCGAGGTCGCGCACCGCGCGCAGCACCCGCTCCCGGGTGGCCCCGGCCACCGGGTAGTCGCCCGCCAGCACGCGCGACACCGTCGCCATCGACACGCCCGCCAGCGCCGCCACGTCGTTCACCGTGGGCCTGCCCCGCCGGGCTCTCCCCCCGTCGCTCACCGCTGTCCCCCCCGGTCCCGACCAGCTCCACGCCCGGCCTCCACGGCGGGCCGTGCCCCGAGGATACGGGCGGCCGCCCTTCCCGCCTCCGCAGACCTCCGAAGACCTCCGAAGTCCTCCGCCGACTGCTCGCCGGCCGTCTCGCGTCCGGCGGGCTCAGGAACCGTCGTCAGATGTCGGACGTCACTTCCCCTGCAAGCCGTTCGCGCAGGTCGCGGGCGAGTGGGAGCCGGAAGGGACGGGTGGGGAACGGTGACGCAGGTGACCGAGGTGGCGGAGGTGGCGGACGGGGCCGTGGCCGGTGTGGACGGAGCTGCGCCGCAGGGGCGGCGGGCGTTCGCGGTGGCCGGGTTCGCGTCGGGGCGGGGCGGGCGGGCGCGGGAACGGGGGAAGGCGCTGCGCGGGCGCATCCCCCGGGAACGGCACGCGGAGTTCTCGCCCGGGCCCGGGCGGCCGACGGCCGTCGAGGCGATCGAGGCGTCCAACGCGGGCCGGATCGCCGCGTTGGTGCCGATCCGGGTGGGGCGGATGGCCGCCACGCCGTTCGCGTTCCTGCGCGGTTCGGCCGGACTGATGGCCGCCGACCTGGCGGGCACCCCGGACACCGGGGTCGGCGCCCAGCTGTGCGGGGACGCGCACGCCGCCAACTTCGGGCTGTACGGGGACGCCCGCGGGCAACTGGTGATGGACATCAACGACTTCGACGAGACCGTGCCCGGCCCGTGGGAGTGGGACCTCAAGCGGCTGGCCGCGAGCCTGGTGCTGGCCGGCCGCGAGACCGGGGCCGACGAGACCACCGCCCGGGAGGCCGCCCAGCACGCGGCCGGCTCCTACCGCCGGACGATGCGCACGCTCGCCAAGCTGCCCGCGCTGGACGCCTGGAACGCCGTCGCGGACGAGCAGTTGGTCTCCTTCACCGAGGCGCACGACCTGGCCGAGGTACTGCGCAAGGTCGGCGCGAAGGCGCTGGGCAACACCAGCGCCAGGTTCGCCGCCCGCAGCACCGCCCGTACGGCGGACGGCGGACGGCGGTTCACGGCCGCTCCGCCGGTGCTCACCGAGGTGACCGACGCGACCGCGCGGGCCGTCGCGCAGTCGCTCGGCCCGTACGTGGCGACGGTGCCCGCCGAGGTGCGCACCCTGCTGTCCCGCTACCGGGTGCAGGACGTGGCGTTCCGGGTGGTGGGCACCGGCAGCGTCGGCACCCGCTCGTACGTGGTGCTGCTCACCGACCACCGGGACCAGCCGCTGGTGCTCCAGGTGAAGGAGGCCCGCCCGTCCGTGCTGCTGCCGTACCTGGAGCGCGCGGGCCACCCGGTGGCCGGTCAGGACGGCCACGAGGGCCGCCGGGTGGTGCTCGGGCAGAAGCACATGCAGGTGGTCAGCGACACCCTGCTGGGCTGGACGACGGTGGACGGACTCCCCTACCAGGTCCGGCAGTTCCGCAACCGCAAGGGCAGCGTCGACCCGGCCGCGCTGCTGCCGGGCCAACTGGACGACTACGCCCGGATCACCGGCGCCCTGCTGGCCCGGGCGCACGCGCACACCGCCGACCCCGGCCTGCTGGCCGGCTACTGCGGCAGGAGCGAGGCGCTGGACGAGGCGGTCGCCGCCTTCGCCGTCGCGTACGCGGACCGTACCGAGGCCGACCACGCCGACCTGGTCGCGGCGGTGCGGGCCGGCCGTCTGCCGGCCGAGTTCGGCGTCTGACCGGGGGCACCGGGCCCGAACGGAGCCCGCGCGTCAGGACGCCCGGGTCAGGACGTCCGCGTCAGGACGTCCGCGTCAGGACGCCCGGGTCAGGACGTCCGCGTCAGGACGTCCGCGTCAGGACGTCCGCGTCAGGCGGACAGGAACGGCGCCACCGCGGCGACGAACTCGGCGGGCCGGGCACTGTGCACGAGGTGCCCGGCCTCGATGGTGACCATCCGGCAGTCCGGGATCAGCCGGGCGAGCTCGGCGAGCCGCTCCTGCGGGACGTGGCTCGCCGAGCCGCCCGCGACCACCAGGGTGCGGGCGGTGATCCCGGCCATCCCCGCCAGCCAGGCCGGGTCGGGGGTGTCGACCTGCGCCTTGACGGCCTTCACCACGGCCCAGTCGAAGTGCACCGGCTCCTCCGGCGCGTCCGGCACCGCGCCGGCCGGGCGCGGGTGCGGTGCCGGGATGTCCTCCAGGACCAGACGGCCGATCCGCTCCGGCCGGGCCTGGGCGACCAGGTAGCCGACCACGCCGCCCATCGAGTGGCCGACCAGGTCGACCCGCGCCAGGCCGAGCGCGTCGAGGAAGGCGAGCACGTCGTCGCGCATCTCCTCCAGGCCGTACCGGGCGGTGCGGCCGCTGTCGCCGTGGCCGCGCAGGTCGAGCGCGTACACGCGGTGCCTGGGGGCGAGCTCCGGCAGGACGACGTCCCAGTCCGTGGCGCGCTCCCCGAGGGCGTGCAGCAGCACCAGCGCCGGGCCGTCCGGCGGGCCGCTCTCGCGGTAGGCGAGCGCCACCTCGGGCAGGTCCACGATCCGGTTCTCGGTCATGCCCGCCACCGTACGTGCGGGCCTGCGCTAACGGACCGCTGTTCGCCCACGGCTCACCGCGACGGGCTCGCCGGTCGCCTCCCGGGCCGCCCGCCGGCCGGCGAACACCGAGGCCAGGACGGCGAGGGCGGCGACCGCCGCGCACACCACGCTGGTGGCCAGGTAGGCGGAGCGGTGGTCGCCGCCCCCGGCGGTCTGCCGCAGGTAGACGCCGGACAGCGCCGAGACCGCGACGGCCGCCGCGATCCGCTGGGCCATCTGCAGGATGGCCCCGCTCACCCCGGCCGCCTCGGCGGGCGCGTGGCGCAGCACGTACGCCTGGTTGGTGGCGCCCATCACGCCGATCGAGGCGCCGCCGAACAGTTGCAGCAGCGCCAGCAGCCAGGGCAGGACGGCCGCGGGCGCCCAGTGCGCGACGAGTCCGCTCGCCAGCATGACCAGGGCGGAGCCGGTCATGCCCGCGGTGATGGTGCGCCGCCCGAAGCGCTGCACCACCCGCCAGGCCAGCGCGGAGGCGACGCCCATGGCCACCGCCGAGGGCAGCGCGACGAGCGCGGCGCCCATCGGGGAGAGCCCGAGGCCGTCCTGGAGGAACATGGTGAGCACCAGTCCGGCGGCGAGCGAGGAGCCGAACTGGGCCATCGCGGTCGCGGTGCCGAGCGCGTACGGCGCGGAGCGGGTGAGTGCCGGGTGGATCAGCGGGTGGCCGCCGGAGCGGGCGTAGCGGCGCTGCCACCAGGCGAGGGCGCCGAGCAGCAGGACGGCGACGGCGGCGAAGGCCAGCCAGCCGGTCCAGCCCGGCGGTTGGACGAACGGCAGCATCAGGGCGAGGGTGAGCGCGGCGACCAGCAGCAGGCCGACCAGGTCGAGGTCGGCGTGCCGGGCACTCGGGCGCGGCCTGGGCAGGTGACGCACCGCCAGCGCGACGGTGGCCAGGCCGAACGGCACGTTGAGCAGGAAGGTCAGCCGCCAGCCGTGCTCGGGGCCGGCCGCCGCCAGGACCGCGCCGCCGATCGGCGGGCCGAGCGCGAAGGCCAGCCCTCCCGTGACGGCGTACATGCCGAGGGCGCGGGCCCGTAGTTGGCCGTCGAACACGTCCTGGAGGGTGCCGATCATCTGCGAGTTGACCAGTCCGGCGCCCACGCCCTGGAGCAGCCGGGCGGCGATCAGCACCTCGGGCGCGGTGGCGGTCGCCGAGACCAGGCTGACCAGGGTGAACAGGGCGAGGCCGGTGACGAAGAACCACTTGCGGCCCCTGACGTCGCCCAGCCGCCCGCCGGGGATCAGTGCCAGGCCGAAGGCGAGCGAGTAGCCGGCCACGATCCACTGGAGGTGGGCGGGCTGGGCGTGCAGGCTCTCGCGCAGGGCCGGGATGGAGGTGTTGAGGACGGACTGGTCGAGCAGCGTGGTGAAGCCGCCGGCGACGCAGACCAGCAGGACGCGGCGCCCGGCGGCGTCGAAGCGCTCGCGGGGCCCGGCGGCTATCCGGGTCTTCGGGCGCCTCACGGTTCCACCACCACCAGGGCGTACCGGGCGTCGTCCGGGCCGGGGGCGCGGAAGCGGCTGGTCCCGGAGACGTAGCGCAGGCAGTCGCCGGGGCCGAGCAGGTGCCGCTCGCCGTCGACGGTGAGCTCCAACACCCCCTCGAACACCCACAGGTGGTGTTCCAGGTCCGCCACGCAGGGGCGGTCGTAGGCGATGTCGGCGCCGGCGGGCAGCCGGCCCTCGACGATCTCGGCGCGCAGCGAGCCGTGCGGCGGGGAGACGGAGCGGCGGACGAAGCCGGTGGTCTCGTCCCGCCAGATCCGCTGGTCCGCGGCCCGCACCAGCCGGGCCGGCGCCGACTCGACCTCGGCGAGCAGCCGGGACATGGTCCGCCCGTAGACGGCGCAGAGCCGTCCGAGCAGCGCGGCGGTCGGGCTGACCTCGGCCCGTTCGACGCGCGACAGCGTCGAACGGCTGACGTCCGCCAGCCGGGCCAGTTCCTCCAGCGTCCAGCCCCGTTCCAGCCTCAACTCGGCGAGCCGGTTGGCGAGCCGCTCGTCGGCGGCCGTCTCGATTCCCATATTCGCGATGCTATCCCGGATATGAGATCACTCCCAGGGGCGCGGGCGGCTGTGGCCGGGGCGTGGAGAAGGGCGGGAGGCGTGGACTCGGCCGGGACGGCGCGCCGTGTTCGGGTGCGCGCCCCTGCGCTCCTCGCGCCCTCGCCCTTCCTCCGGATCCTCCGCCCCCTCGGCTCTTCCGCCCCCTCGGCCCGGGAGGGGCGGTGATCATATGATGTGCGGCGGATCAGGGCTGGTCAGCGGCCCACCGGCGAGGGGGAAACGTGTTCGGCATCATCAGACCGTGCAAGCACCGGCTGTCCGAACGGCTTCAGGCGTCGTGGCTGGCGCACCTGTGCGGGCTCTGCCTCGCGCTGCGCGACGACCACGGCCAACTCGCCCGCACCGCCACCAACTACGACGGCCTGATCATCTCGGTCCTGGTCGAGGCCCAGGCCGCCCGCGAGGACGCCTCCTGGCGGCGCACCGCCGGGCCCTGCCCGCTGCGCGGCATGCGCACCGCCTCCGTCGCCCGGGGCGAGGGCGCCCGGCTCGCCGCCGCCGTCTCGCTCGCCCTCGCCTCGGTCAAGATCCGCGACCACGTCGAGGACCGTGACGGCGTGTTCGGCCGCCGCCCGGTCGCCGTCGGGGCCCGCGCGGTCACCCGGCGGTGGGACCGGCAGAGCGCCGGCAGCGCCTCGACGGTCGGCTTCGACACCGGTGTACTCCTCGAAGCCGCCTCCCGGCAGGGCGAGTTGGAGCGGTCACTGCCGCCCGGCGGCTCAGTCCTGCTGGTCACCGAGCCCACCGAGACCGCCACCTCGGCCGCGTTCGCGCACACCGCCGTCCTCGCCGGACGCCCCGGCAACGCCGCCCCGCTCGCCGAGGCCGGCCGGCTCTTCGGCCGGCTCGCCCACCTCCTCGACGCCGCCGAGGACCAGGCCGCCGACGCCGCCGGCGGCGCCTGGAACCCGCTGACCGCCACCGGCACCGGCCGCGCCGAAGCCGAACGCCTGTGCCGCGACGCCGTCCACGGCATCCGGCTCGCGCTGCGCGAGGTCGAACTGACCGACCGGGCCCTGGTGCACCTGCTGCTCGCGCACGAGACCGAGCGGGCCGTCGAGCGGGTCTTCGGCCCGGCCGCCCACGCAGCCGCCTGCCAGACCCGGAACGCCGGACCCGCCGCCGACGGGTCCGCGCACCCGGCGACCGGCGGGCACCCGCACGCCGCCGCCGGGGAGCACCCGCACGACGCGCCGCCGCGCCAGGCGCCGCCCGGGCAGGATCCCGGCCGGACCCCGCTCCCGCCGTGGGTGCCCCAGGGCCCCGGCTTCACCCCGATCGGCGCCAAGCCGCCGCGACCGCGCAACCTGCTGGCCGGGTGCGCCGTGTGGGCGCTGATGGCCTGCACCTGCCAGTTGCTCTGCTGCGAGCACGACGACCCGTTCAGCCGGGAGCGCCGGGAGGGCTGGTGCCAGCGGCACGACTGCGACTGCGCCGACTGCTGCGACCCTTGCAATTGCTGCAACGGTTGCGATGGCTGCGACGGCTGCGGCTGTTGTGATGGTTGTGACTGCTGCGACTGCAGTTGCTGACGTGCCGTACCGTCAGCCGTCCGGATTCCACCGCGCCGCCGGCGGCAGCGGCGGCATCTGCGACACCGCCACCTGATCGACCGCCACCGGCCCGGAGCGCCCCCGCGGCACCCCGGGCCGGTCAGCCGGCCCGTACGCCTCACCGCGCCGCCAGAGCGGCAGCACCACCACCGGGCGCCGCTCCGGCCCGTCAGGCATCGGACCCGGCCGCCGCCCGGCGCCTCGCCCGGTCAGCCGTCCGATCCGCCGCCAGCGAGTTCTCCAACCGCGCCAGCAACTCCCGGAACCGCTCGGTGTCCTGCTCCGTCATCCGCCCCTCGGGCGCCGCCCCCGGCCACTCGGCCGTCATCTCGTTCATGGGTCCGACGTTACGCCCCGACGATCAACAGGCGATAAATGCGGAACGCACGCCTACGGGTGCGGCGGTGAACGGAGCCGGTCCTCTTGGCGCGCACGGGGGTTGGTGGTTCACTTTCCATGTTAGGCAGCTTTCCTAACATGACATCAGCGCTCGACCGCCTCCCCCGCGAGAGGAACACCTCCCCATGGGACGTAGCAGCACCAGGACACTGATCGCCGCGGCGGCACTCGCCGCCCTGCTCCCGCTCGCCTCCGCACCGGCCGGGGCCACCGCACCCGTCGCACCCGCCCCGCACAGCCCGCGGGCCGCGTTCCAGCACCCCGGCGTGCTGGTCGGCGACCAGCAACTCCGCTTCCTCAGGGACAAGCTGGCGGCCGGGGCCGAACCCTGGACGTCCGCCTTCGCCGACCTCCGGTCGAGCAAGTACGCCTCGCTGGACTGGCGGCCCCGGCCGCGCGCCACCGTCGAGTGCGGGTCCAGCTCCCACCCCGACAACGGCTGTTCGGACGAGCGCGACGACGCGATGGCCGCCTACGCCCACGCCCTCCAGTGGGTGCTCACCCGCGACCAGCGGTACGCCGACAAGGCGATCGAGATCATGGACGCCTGGTCGGCCGTGATCCAGGAGCACACCAACAGCAACGCCCCGCTGCAGACCGGCTGGTCGGGCAACAACTGGTCCCGGGCCGCCGAGTTGATCCGCCACTCCGGGGCGGGCTGGCCGGCCGCCTCGATCGACCGCTTCGCCACCATGCTGCGCACCGTCTACGTGCCGCTGCTGTCGCCCGGCAGCCCGCGCAAGAACGGCAACTGGGAGCTGATCGAGACCGACGCCCTGATGGGCATCGCGGTCTTCCTCGACGACCGCGGCCTGTTCGACCAGGCCGCCGGCATGTGGCGCAAGCGCCTGCCCGCCTACGTCTACCTGTCCTCCGACGGCGATCTGCCGGTGCCGCCGCCCAAGGCCGGGATCGAGGGCGAGGCCGCGCTGGTGAAGTACTGGTCCGGCCAGTCGACCTTCGTGGACGGGCTCTCGCAGGAGACCTGCCGCGACTTCGGGCACACCGGCTGGGGCCTGGAGGCCGCCGCCCAGACCGCCGAGACCGCCCGGCTCCAGGGCCTCGACCTGTGGGGCGAGGGGCGTGAACGGCTGGTCAAGGCCCTGGAGTTCCACACCGCCTACGACAACGGCGCGAACGTGCCGGACTGGCTCTGCGACGGTTCGGCGAAGACCGGCCTCGGCCCGGCCGTCCAGCTCGCGTACAACGAGTACCACCTGCGCGAGGGCGTGGCGATGCCGCAGACCGAGCAGTACGTGGCCGCGCACAGCCCGTTCGGGGCCAACTACTTCATCGGCTGGGAGACCCTGACCCACACCAGCGCGCCCTGACGGCGCGGGCGGAAAGCGGCGGTTCCGGGAGTGCACCCGCCCGGAGCCGCCGTCGCGGCTGCTCCCTTCCCGGGAGCGTCCGTTCCGGGAACGGGCCTTCCGGTAACGGGTGGTCCCGGAACGGGCGTTCCCGGGAACGCCCGTTCCGCGCGACTCACCCCTCGGGGAACAGGCCCTCCAGGACGACGGCCACCCCGTCCTCGTCGTTGCTGCCGATGACGTGGTCCACCGCGGCCAGCACCTCCGGGTGGGCGTTGGCGACGCCGTACGAGGTGCCCGCCCAGGCCATCATCGGCAGGTCGTTGGGCATGTCGCCGAACGCGACCGCCTGCTCGCGGGTGATCCCGCGCCGCCTCGCCAGGTCGCCGAGCGCGGCGGCCTTGCTGACGCCCTGCGCGACGGCCTCGACCAGCCGCTCGCCGTTCGCGTGGTAGACCGTCACCAGCTCGCCGAGCACCGGGCGGGCCAGCGCCAGCAGCTCGTCTGCGGACAGCTCCGGGTGACGGCCGATCAGCTTGGGCGCCGGTCGGCCGAACAACCGTGTGTCGTCGAGGCGTTGCACCGCGGTGTCGGCGTCCCAGGCGCCCGCCTCGTAGTGCGCGTCCCCGGCCAGCTCCTGGGCGTACTCGACGGCCAGCCCGATCCCCGGCACGGCCTCGCGCAGCCGCCGGGCGCTCTCGCCGAGCACGTCGACCGGGATCGGGTTCTCGGCGATCACCGTACGGGTGCGCATGTCGTAGCCGAAGGCGCCGTTGGAGCAGATCGCCACGCCCCGGTGGCCGAAGGCGGCCGCGATCTCGCCCATCAGGCGCGGCGGGCGGCCGGTGACCAGGACGACGAGCCCGCCGGCCCGTTCGACCCGGGCGAGGGCGGCGACGGTACGGGCCGAGACGGTGCGGTCGCCGCGCACGATCGTCCCGTCGAGGTCGGTGGCCACCAGGCGCGGCGGCCGTATCGGGGTGACGGTGGGTGGGGTGGTGCTCGGGAGGCTCATGGGTCGGTGCTCCGTGCTGGTCGGGGTTTCGGTGGGGCGGCCGGGCGCGGGGACGTGTCCAGTACGCGCGCGCACGGCGCAGGCGGTGCGCACGCGGCGGGCACGCGGTGTGTGCGTGCGCGCGGGGCACCCGGGTCGGCGGTGCAGGGAGCTCGCGGGCCGGGCCCGGCGGTGGCCGGGCAGCCGGTCGCCAGACGCTCGGACGGTATCACCGGGGTGGCCCGATCGGCGACGGCCGAACACCGCCTCCGAGGCCGAAGTAATTTTATTAGGAAACTTTCCTTACCTTATGGACCGCCACCGACCGCAGACCGTACTCTGCTGCCGCGAGCTCGCGCTCTTGCCCCCACAGCGCCCGGTCGACCGGCGCGCCACCCCCCACTGCCTCCGGCGGCACCGCCCCGGAGATCGGAGCACACCCATGCGAGTTTCCCGAACCCGACGCCTCGCCGCCGCCACCGCGGCAGCCGCCCTGGTCGCCGGTGCGGCCTGGGCCGCCACCTCCGCCTCGGCGTCCGCCGCCCCCGCCCGGGCGACCGCCACAGCCGTGCAGCGGGCGTCCGCAGGCGGCCTGACCCCCGATCAGCACCGCCGGGCCGACCAGCTGATCAGCATCTTCGAGAACAGCACCACCGAACTCCAGTACGGCTACGCCGAGAACATCAACGACGGCCGCGGCGTCACCGCCGGCCGCGCCGGCTTCACCACCAACGACGGCGACGCGCTCAAGGTCGTCCGCGCCTACACCGCCGTCTCCCCCGACAACCCGCTCGCCCGCTTCATCCCCGAGCTGGAGCGCCTGGCCTCCGCCGGCAGCGGCGACACCAGCGGCCTGCCCGAGAGCGACTACGTCGCCGCCTGGAAGCAGGCCGCCCAGGACGCCACCTTCCGGCAGGTCCAGGACGACCAGGTCGACCAGCGCTACTTCACCCCCGCCATGAACCAGGCCGACCAGCTCGGCCTCACCACCGCCCTCGCCCGCGCCGAGCTGTACGACGCCTCCATCCAGCACGGCAACGGCAGCGAGTACGACGCCCTGCCCGCCCTCATCAGCCGCACCAACGCCAAGGTCGGCTCGCCGTCCGGCGCCGGCGAGAGCACCTGGCTGAACGCCTTCTTCGACGTCCGCGTCGACGACCTCACCAACCCCGCCAACTCCTCCACCGCCGCCGAATGGAGCAAGTCCGTCGACCGGGTCGAGTGCCTGCGCCGGATCGCCGCCACCGGCAACTACAACCTGGACGGCCCGCTCAGCGTCACCGCCTTCGGCTCCGGCTACACCATCAGCTGACCCACCCGCACCCGTCGAGCCCGGGGTCCGGTATGTGGGACCGGACCCCGGCCCGGCGAAGCCCGCCCCCGGACTCCCCGACCCCGGCGGAGCGCGGCCGCGCCGGGCGATCCGACCGCCGGTGGCGGCAGGGAGCCGGGACTCCCCGCCGCCACCGGCGGTCCGCGCTTCCACTCCTCCACTCCGCCGATCCGCTCACCGCCCGTCCGCTCACCGCCCGTCCTCTCACTGCCCGTCCTCGTTCGTCGGCTGACGAGTGCCCTACGATCGACCGAATGAGCACAGCAGGACGGACTACGGCCACGGACGGGGCGCCGCAGCCCGTCACCCTCGCTCCGCTGTCAGGGCCTGGACAACAGCCGTGGAACCGGCAGCGGCTCCGGAGCAACAACGAGTGGCTCCTGCTGGAGCGGCTGCGCCGGCACGGCCCGCTCTCCCGGGCCCAACTCGCCCGCGACACCGGGCTGTCCAAGCCCACCGTCTCCACCGCGCTGGCCACTCTCGAACTCGCCGGACTCGCCCGCGAGGCCGGCCGGTTCGCCCCCGAGCGCGGCCGCACCGCCGTCCTGTACGAGACCGACCCGGCCGCCGGGCACGTCCTCGGGCTCGACATCGGCCGGGCCCGGCTGCGGGTCGCCGTCGCCGACCTGTCCGGGTGCGTCGTCGCCCGCCGCGACCTGCCCAACCGCGGCCGCTCGGCCAACGCCGTCGCCGACGCCGTCGTCGCGGCCGCCCGCGAGGCCATCGCCGAGGCGGGCCTGCCCGGCACCGCCGTGGCCCACACCGTGGCCGGCACGCCCGGGGTCTGGGACGAGCGCAGACGCAGCGTCAGACTCGCCGCCAGCCTGCCCGGCTGGGGCCGCCCCGGCCTGTTCGACCGAATAGCCGACGGCCTGGGCACCACCGTCACCGTCGCCAACGACGCCAACCTCGCCGCCGTCGGCGAGTACACCTACGGCGCGGGCGCGGGCAGCCGGCTCTTCGTCTACCTGCTGGTCGGCACCGGACTCGGCCTGGGCGTGGTCAAGGACGGCGAACTGCTGACGGGGGCGCACGGCGCGGCCGGCGAACTCGGGCTGCTGCGCCTGCCGGGCTGCACCTCCACCACCAGCACCGGCACCGGCACCGGCACCGGCACCACCCTGGAGGAGACCGTCTCCGCCGACGCCGTGGTGCGCACCGCCCTCGACCTCGGGATGCGGCGGCCGCTCACCGCCGAGAAGGTGTTCACCCGGGCCCGGCTCGGCGAGCCCGCCGCGGTCGAGGCCGTCCGGCAGGAGGTGGACCGCCTGGGCTACGTCCTCGCCGTCGTCGCCGCGCTGCTCGACCCGGACATGGTCGTCCTCGGCGGCGGCATCGGGCGCAGCGCCGACCTGCTGCTGCGCCCGATGGAGCAGGCCCTGTACGAGCGCTCCCCGCTGCGGCCCCGGTTGGAGCCGAGCCGGCTCGGCCAGGACGCCGTCCTGCTGGGCGCCGTCGCCACCGCCCTGGAGGCGGCCCGCCCCGAGGTCTTCGAGCGGCGCACGGCCCCCGTCCCTGGCTGACGGCCCCCCGGTCCGTCAGGTGCGGGCGGACAGGGCGGCGTCCAGCAGTACGCGGGCGGCCGCCTTGGCGTCGGCGGCGGCGCTCGGGTCGCCGTGCACGGCGGCGGTGGTCATCGCCCCCTCGGCGAGCAGCGCCAGCTGGGCGGCGGTGGCGGGCGGGGCGCCGGCGGCCTCGGCCAGGCAGACGAGGTAGGCGTTGAACTCCTCCTTGTGCTGCCGGGCGGTCGCCGCGACCGCCGGTGAGACGGCGCCCAGCTCGCCGAAGGAGTTGACGAACGCGCAGCCCCGGAAGCCGGGTTCGGCGAACCAGCGACCGAGCCAGTCGAAGACGGCGAGCAACTGGTCGCGCGGCGGCGTGGCGGCGCCGGCCACGTAGGCGGCGAGGTTCGCCCGCCAGCGCCCGTCCCGGCGCCGCAGGTACGCCTCGACCAGGTCGTCCTTGGACGGGAACTGCTGGTAGAGCCGGCGCATCGTCAGGCCGGAGGCCGCCCGGACGGCGTCCATGCCGACCGCCTGGATGCCCTGCCCGTAGAACAGCTCCTCGGCCGCGTCGAGGATCAGGCCCCGCGGGTCGTGCTGGTCCATCTGCCGTGCCCTTTGCGTGAGAACGATGGTTCTCCTAGGGTAGCCGCTACGGCGAGAACGACCGTTCTCGCCGTCGGCTCCGCCGCACCCGAGGAGACCCCGTGACCGAACAGCGCCCTCCCCTGCCCCCGTTCACCCCGGAGACCGCCCGACGGAAGGTCCGCGCCGCCGAGGACGCCTGGAACACCCGCGACCCCCACCGCGTCGCCCTCGCCTACACGCCCGACAGCCGGTGGCGCAACCGCACCGAGTTCCTCACCGGACGCGAGCAGATCGCCGACTTCCTCACCCGCAAGTGGCACCGCGAACTCGACTACCGCCTCGTCAAGGAGCTGTGGGCGCACGACGGCGACCGCATCGCCGTCCGCTTCGCCTACGAGTGGCACGACGACTCCGGCCAGTGGTACCGCTCCTACGGCAACGAGAACTGGGAGTTCGACCGCGACGGCCTGATGGCACACCGCCACGCCGCCATCAACGACCTGCCGATCACCGCCGCCGAACGCTTCTTCCACTGGCCGCTCGGCCGGCGCCCCGACGACCACCCCGGCCTCACCACCCTCGGACTCTGACCCGGCGTCAGGCTCCGCTCCCGGCAGGGCGGCCGGGGCGGCTGTTGTTCCACGACCGTGACACGGCTCGCACCGGTCGTGGAACTCCCCCTGGGATGCTCCTCCTCGAACGCGAACAGCACCCGAGGGGGACCTGGAAATGTCCGTGCGCAACAGATTCGGCACCACCGCCGCGCTCGCCCTGATGGCCACCGTCGGCGCCGTCCTGCTCTCCGCCTGCGGCCCCGACAACGCCGGCTCGGACCCGACCGCCGCCACCGGCAGCGCGGCGCCCGGCGCCACCGGTCCGGGGACCCCGGCCCCGGGCCGCTCCGCCCACCCGAGCACCCCCACGCCGGGCGCCAAGGAGGTCAACGGCACCAGCGCCGCCAACCACCTGACCATCAGCACCGGCACCCGGGCCGTCGCGATGAACGGCACCACCGTCGACTTCGGCACCGTCGTCCGCGACCTCGCCTGGTCCCCCGACGGCAAACGAGCGGCCTTCATCGACGGGAACGGCGACCTCGTCGTCGCCGACCCCGACGGCGGCGCGAAGGTCACCCTCGCCACGGCCCCCGGCGGCGAGACCTGGTCCCACCCCACCTGGCAGCACGCCGCGCAGGGCCCCAGCGACCTCCCCGAATCCACCGAACGCTTCGACACCATCGTCTTCGCCGCCGCCGAGGGCGGTGTCCTGCGCCTGGAGAAGATCCCCACCAAGGCCGTCGGCGGCACCCCCGAGGTGCTCACCCCGCACACCTCCCTGGACGGCAGCGCGAACATGCCGCAGCCGCCGCAGACCGGCAACACCTGGGCCGACGCCGGCGGCCGGCACGGCGAGATCGTCTACGCCAACACCCCCGCCGACGAGGTCTACCTCTACGACGACTACATCCGCCCCGCCACCCGCGACCTGGGCCAGGGCTCCCAACCGGCCCTCTCCCCCGACGGCGAGCACGTCGTCTTCGTCCGCTCCGTCGACGGGCACGACCACCTGTTCACCCGCTCCAGCCGGATCGACCAGAAGGACGAGAAGGACCTCACCCCCGCCGCCGCCACCGACTACACCGAACCCGCGTGGTCCCCCGACGGCCGGACCATCGCGGCCCGCACCCCCGACGGCGTCAGCACCCTCCCCGCCGACGGCTCCGCCGCCCCGGCCCAGGTCTCCACCGTCAAGGGCCTCCCCGCCTACCGGCCGTGAGCCCCCGCATCGGGCAGCGTGATCGACGGACGCGGCCCGTTGAACCCGGGCGGCCCGATCATCCGTCCTTCACAAGGGGCTTGAGAAATCGCCCGCACGGGTTCGGGCCGGCGCACCGCGGGCGTCAGGCCTACGCAAGGGATGCGTATAGATCGAGACAAAGTGGCACTGATCGGCTGACCGGAATGCCATATTTTGTCCCGCCCATCACAGAACTCGCAAGGAGAGCACGTGCGTTCGACGAAGAAGCTGTCGGCCCTGGCCGCAGGCATGAGTGCCGTGGCCGTCCTGGGTCTGGCGGGGCCCGCGATGGCCGACGGCTCGTACGACCCGGCCCAGGAGAACTGCAACGCCGCCAACACGGTGACTCCCGGCTCGACCAGCCTGGTGTGGTGCATCGAGGCGGCGCAGCACACCTCGGAGGTCAAGAACCAGGCCCGCGGCGAGTTCGTCCAGGGCACGCTCGACATGCTGATCAAGGCGACCGGCGGCAGCTACAACATCATGGTCTTCAACATCAAGGGCGACAACGCCTTCGGAGACCCCTGGTACGTCCACAACTACGAGCAGAGCTTCCAGAACGTCGCCTTCACGTACGACGTCGACTACCACGACAAGACCTCGCGCGAGGACCAGACCTACCGGATCTGGGTCTTCTCCGGCGGCGGCAGCTTCGCCAACGGCTTCGACGGCGGCTGGGGCAACTGGGGGTTCTACGGACTCTTCAACCGGACCACCCGCGAGCACACCTGGACGTACCCGAGGGGCACGGGCAGCGCCGGCCAGCGCTACAACCACACCGACGGCGTCGTGAACTTCTCCCCGATGGCGTTCCCCGGCGTGCCGAGGGACCCGGGCACTCCCGCGCCGGGCGGGCTGCCGGCCACCCAGATCGTCCCCGCGATGCCGCAGGACCCCGGCACGCCGTACGACCCCGGGGTGCCCGCCACGCCGGCCAGGCCTCCGCACACCGGCAAGCCCGGTGAGCCGGCCGAGCCCGGCACCAAGCCCGGCACCGGCACCCCCACCGGCTCCGGCCGACCCGCGCTCAACACACCCGTGCACCTGCGGACCGTCAACAACCTCGGCGCCGTCGCCACCGGCTCCGGCGAGGGCGCCTCGGTGATCGCCGGGAAGCCGGGCGACGCGGGCGGCACCTGGACGTTCCGCGACGCGGGCGGCGGTCGCTACCGGATCACCAACGCGCTCGGGCGGGACCTCACCGAGAACACCGGCACCTACTTCGCCAACACCAAGGGGTGGAAGGGCTCTTCGGAGCAGAAGTGGGAGGTGAAGAACGTCTCGGGCGACCGGTACGTGATCCGGATCAGCGACCAGGACTGCCTGACCTACCACGAGGACGACAAGGAGCTCGGGGTGTGGACCTGCGACGGCTCCGCCGAGCAGCAGTGGACCATCACCCGCTAGCCATGGCGCCGTCCCGCCCGCGGCACGGGCGGCGGGCGGGCGGCGGGCGGGACGGCGAATGCCTTCGGCCGGGCAGGGCCCAGCGGAACAGGCCCAGCGGACGGGCCCCACGGAACAGCCCTGGCGGAAAGGCCTAGCGGAACAGGCGGTCGCCGCTGTTGGCCATGCGGTGGGTGCCGCTGTGGCGGTTCACCCAGTCACGGACGAGGTTGATGGCATTGGCGCACTGCCAGCTGTTGTCGTACTCGCGCACGCCGGTGAAGGCGCCGTAGCCCGCGATGATGCCGTCCACACCCGCATCGCCGAGCAGCTTGTCGACGTACCACGGGTCGTTGTAGGTGGTCGTCCAGGACAGCGTGGCCGCGAGCCGCCCGGCGGCGCGGTCCCCGGCCCCCTTCTTCAGCTCCGCACACGTGTTGTACGTGGCCTCCGTGCAGTTGCCGAAGCCCTTGGTGATGTCGGAGTCGCCGTAGTCCATCGCGCGGTGACCGGCCGGGAATCCGGAACCGGACCGGTTGAAGGCGCCCTGGACCTGGTCGCGGGTGCCGGTGGACGTGATGCCCTCCAGCGGGCCGAGCCTGCCTTCCAGGCTCTGCCAGCCCCTGCCGCCGACGTCCGGGGTGTTGCCGCCGTGGTACTCGAAGAAGCCGTAGAGGACCTGGATCCCGGCGGCCGTCAGCCGCTGCGCCTTGTCCCGCAGTCCGGCGACGCTGCACGTGCGGTTGGGCTGCTCCCCGCAGTAGTTCGGGTCCTTGATGTCCAGCCAGACCAGCGACAGCCGGCGTCCGGCGTTGGCGTTGGAGAGGATGCGGTCGATCATGCTGTCGAAGCTGGGGCCCAGGCGGTTCTCACCGGCCGAGGAACAGTCGTGGTAGGCGCGCCATTCGTTCGGGTTCCACCAGGCGCAGACGTCGATCTCGATGGCGTTGGCGCCGTGGCCGAGCGCGGCGTCCACCCCGTCCAGGGTGTCGACCCGGTGCGCGATGGCGTAGATCGCGTGACGCGAATCGGCCGCCGCCGCAGGGGTCGTACCGAGCGCGGTGAGGCCGACGATCCCGCACAGTGCCGCCAGCAGCGCCAGCGCCTTCCGCGCGCCGGTGCCATGCCTGAGGTGAGTGGTCAAGAAACGTACTCCTCGATGTCGGCGCCCTGAAGCCGTCGCTGATGGACGGCCGCCCCCGATCCAGGACTGGTCATGTCCGCCTCAGTCTGACACTGGTTCGTGGCCGGTACGGGGCGAACCGCGCAAATCCTCCGCTAAAGTCCGTCGCGCGAGGCCAACTCGGCCCGGAGCGCGGACACATGCTCGTCGGCGGACTCGTGCGGCAGGAACTCGACCGGGTCCAGGAAGCGGAACAGCACCCGGCTCTCGGTGACGGCGAACTCGTAGTCGCCGAACCCGACCACCGCCCCCGTGCCGCCCCGCACCGCCCCGCGGACGGCGGCCACCGTCAGCTCGTCCACTCCGCCGGGCGCCGTCGCCCGGCGCCTGGCGTTCGGCCGGGCCAGGTACGGGCACACCATCGCCGCGTAGAGCATGCAGGCCCGGTGACCGGGCCCCTCCATCGTCGGCGCGAGGTTGCGGTACGGCCGCCCCTCGGCGAGCGCGGCGGCGATCGCCGCGCTCTCCGCCGCTCCGACCACGCGCCACACGGGGCCCCGGGCCATGAACCCCCCGCACACCGAACAGAGGCGCTCCAGCGCGCAGTTCGCGCTGCGCTCGTGGTCGGTCAACGCGAACTGCGGCTCGCCGCCCCGCCACGGCGTGACCGCCGGCACCGGATAGCCCCGGACGTCCCGGGGCCGCTCCCCCACCCGCTCCGGCATCGGCACCGCATCGAATCGCACGCTCCCATCCTCGCCGCCCCCCGCGCCGCTGTCGACCTCCGACGCGGCGGCCGCCCCGCGCGGCGGGCGCGGGGCGGCCGGTGGTCCGGGTGCGGCTCCCGGTGGATCGTCCGAGCGGCGGGCCAGGACCTAGTTCCAGATGCCGGTGATGTCACCGGCGTTGGCCGCGTTGCCCGCGTGGGTGGTGGCGCCGGCGAGGTCCTCCAGGGTCCGCAGCACGTTGTAGTGGTTGTAGGTCGCGGCGGAGGTGCTGCCGGGGGTCACGTGGGCGCCGTAGAAGACGGTCGGGATGCGGTTGCCCGCGAGCCGGTTGTCCTCGTCGAAGGTGACCACGAGCAGGCTGTTGTGACTCTTGGCCCAGGTGGCGTAGGCGCCGAGGTTGTTCTTGATCCAGGTGTCGCCGGTGCCGACCGAGCAGTCGTGCATGTCGCTGCAGAGGTTCGGCACGACGAAGGAGACGTTCGGCAGGGTGGTGTAGTCGGTCGGGAACTGGGCGAAGGTCCTGGCCGAGTTCAGCGGGACGTTGCCGAAGCCGAACCAGGGGTTGTGCTTCTGCGCGTACTTGCCGCTGCTGCACGCGGTGCTGCCCTGGGCGGGCAGGGTCTCGTTGTAACTGGCCCAGGTCCTGCCGGCGGCGGTGACCTCGGAGGCCAGGTTGGGGCCCTGGAGGGCACCGACGGAGACGCAGCTGTCGTCCGTGACGCCCTGGGTGGAGCCGGAGAACAGGGCGTAGTAGTTCGGCTGGCTGGGGTGGGTGATGCCGAACGACTGGGTGAGGTTGGCGCCGCCGGTGGCCAGGGAGTTGAGGTAGGGGGCGCTGCTGCTGCCGACGACCTGGTTGTAGGCGTGGTTCTCCATCACCACGACGACGATGTGGTCGGGCGCGGGCAGGGCGGCGGCCTGCGCGGTGGAGGCGGTGGCGGCCCAGAGCCCGGCGGAGGCCGCGACCAGGGCTGCCACCGAGCCGAGGGCGGTGGCGGTGCGACGGGAGCCGGGCTTGGTGGACGAAGTCATGACAATTCCTCGGGTAGGGAGCGGCCCGGGCGCGGACGCTCGATCAGGCCCGCGCGACGAACCGTTCTAGTACGGCGTGCCGTTGGCGAAGTCGCGGGCGACGGTGGACTCGACGGTGGTCAGCACGCCGGGGTCGGTGGTGATCAGGCCCAGCTCGCGGTTGTTGTTCAGCGAGTTGTCGGAGAAGTTCTCCGAACCGGCGAACACCTTGGCCGAGGGCGTGCCGTAGTCGGCGACGATCGCCTTGGCGTGGATGTACAGGCCCGTGGTCGAGGAGTAGGTGACCACCTGGCCGCCGGCCGTGACCACCTGGTCGAAGTAGCTGCTGTAGGACGAGGGGTTCATGCCCACCACCCGCACGGTGACGCCCCGGCCGGCGGCCGCGGCGACCGCGTCCACCAGGGCCTGGTCACCGAACTCCAGCTGCTCCAGGTCCAGCGTGTGCTGCGCGCCGTTGATCAGGTCCAGCAGGCGGGCCTGCGAGTCGGTGGGCGACCAGACCAGGTTGTCGCCGTCGGAGGGGGTGATCGAGGTCTGGGCGTAGTCGGCGGCGAAGACCTGCTCGATCGCGGCGACGTCGTTGGCGTCGGTGTCGACGACGCCGTAGTCGCGGCTGCTGGAGTAGTAGGTGGAGTCCAGGTTCCCGGTCAGGATCAGGGACTTGGCGCCGTCCACGGTGACGGTCTTCTGGTGGGTGTAGACGAACGCGGAGGAGGAGTACGTCACCCCGACGCCGGCGGCCCGCAGGGCCGAGTAGGCGGCGCCGTTGACCGAGGTGTGCCGGCCGTCGAGGATCACCCGGACGGTGAGGCCGGCCCGCTGGCGGCCGATCAGGGCGTTGACGGCGGTGGTGTCGCGCAGCTCGTACATGGTCACGTCGACCGAGCGGGTGGCCGAGTTGATGAGGTCGTAGACGACGCCGTGGTCCCGGTCCGGGAACACGATCGGCGTGTACGTGGCGGCGGTGGCGGCGGTGGCGGCCTGGGCGGTGCCGGACAGCGGTATCAGGCCGGCGGCGGCGAGCAGCAGCGCGCCGGCCCGGCGCGCGGAGGTGGCCAGGGGCATGCGGAACTCCACGATCGATGAGGGGGAAGGCCTGGGCGAAGGTGCGGGAGCACGCGCGAGGCGCCCGAACAGCATCGGGTGGATCGGTCGACGCGGGTAGACGACAGCAGGTAAAACCTTGACCCCGGGTCGGGAAACGGATGGTGCGGCCGATCGGGTTCACTTTGCCAGCCGCACGCCCCTCCGGTGATAGTGGATCTTCGAGGACGTGGCCGGACGCCGCGTCAGCCGAGTGAGAGAACAGAGGATCATGGCGAAGATCAGCCTTCTGCGTCCGCTCGCGGTGGCGGCCGCGGGTGTCGTCCTGCTGGCGACCGGAGCCGCGCACGCCGTGGCCGCCGACCAGGGCACCACCGGGGCACCCACCCCGGACACGGCCGCGGTGCGCGCCGCCCTCCAGGCGACCACCGACGCGGGCGCCCCGGGCGCGTTCGCGGTGATCCGCGACCACGGCGACGCCGAGTCCACCCGGTCGCTGGCCGTCGGCAAGGCCGATCTGGACGGCACCCCGATGAACTCCTCGTGGAGGTTCCGGATCGGCAGCAACAGCAAGATGTTCAACGCCGTTCTCGTGATGCAGCTGGCGGAGCAGGGCCTGATCGACCTCGACAAGCCGCTGCGCGACTACCTGCCGGCCGGCACCCTGCCGGACACCTGGACCATGACGGGCCGCCAGGTCATGGAGCACCGCGCCGGGATCTACGACCACACCAACGACCTGCTGGAGCAGGCCGGTGAGGAGACCACCAGCGCCTTCGAGGCGCGCATCCGCACCAACGTGTACGCGCCGCGCGACCTGGTGGCGATGTCCGTCAAGCACGGCCAGCAGTACACGCCCGGGAGCCGGTACTCCTACTCCAACACCGACTTCGTCCTGATGGGCCTCGCGGTCGAGCACCTCACCGGCCGCCCCTACGAGGACGTCCTGCGCGAGCGGATCATCGAGCCGCTGGGCCTGAACAAGACCTCCTTCGTCGTGCCCGACCAGGACATCCAGGGCGCGCACGTCACCGGTTACCTCACCAACGACGACCGCACCAAGCCGCTGCTGGACTCCACCGCGCAGACCGGCTCCTGGGTGTGGACGGCCGGCGCGGTCATCTCCGACGCCGCGGACCTCGACCACTTCCTCACCGCGCTGATGGCGGGCAGCTCCGGCGGGCTGGTCTCGGACGACTCGCTGAAGCAGATGACGGCCGCCCTGGCCACCCCCACCGCCAAGATCAGCTACGGCCTCGGGCTGCGCCGCATCTCGCTGTCCTGCGGTGACGTGTACGGCCACGGCGGCATCGTCCAGGGCTTCCAGACCCAGTCGTTCGCCACCCCGGACGGCAAGCGCTCCGTCGTCGTGTTCGCCAACGCCTCCAACAACGGCTCCGTGACGCAGGGCCTGATGAACGCGCTGGAGCCGGCCTTCTGCGGCAAGAAGCCGACCGTCGCGCCGCGGACCTCGTTCGCCCCGAGCGCCTTCGCCGAGAACCACACGCTGCCGGTGGTCGAGGACACCCGGATCTGACCGTCCCGCACAGTCCGCCGCTCACGCGCCCGCACGGCCCACCCGCTGTGCGGGCGTGCGCGTTTCGCCCGCCACCGGGCTTCCCGCCTCACCCCGTCCGGCGCCGCCCCTGCCGGGGGCCGTCCGCGCTGAGGTCGGTCAGCGCCTCGGTGAGGAGTTCGCGGGCCTCCTCGGCGCGGCCCTGCTCGATCAGGGCGGTGCCGAGCTCGGTGAGGGTCTTGGTCATGCTGTCCGGCCGGCCGATCTCCGCGTAGTGGGTCAGGGCCTGCCGGTAGGCCTTCTCGGCGGCCGGCCAGCGCCCCAGCGCGGCGCGGTCCAGGCCGAGTTCGTGTGCCGTCATGGCCGCCGCCAGGTGCATCAGCGGCGAGGACCAGCGCTCCACCAGTTCCAACGCGCCGGCCAGCGCGCGCCGGCGGGACTCCACCGCCTCCTCGGCCCGGCCCGAGTCGCGCAGGCAGTTGGCCGCGCCGCGCAGCGTGACCAGCCGGCCGATCCAGCCGGAGCGGCTGTTGACGGCGGCGAAGGTGTCCGCGGCCCGGTGGTAGGCGTCGATGGCCTCCCGGTGCCGGTGCAGGTGCCGAAGGCCCGCCGCGAGGTAGGTCAGCGCCCAGCCCTCCTGCTCGCGGGCGCCGATCCGGCGGGCCAGTTCCAGCCCCTCGTTGGCCAGGTCGATGCCGCGCTGGTAGCGGTGCAGGCAGGTGACGTACGTCCACGCCAGGTAGTTGACGTGGACGGCCTCGGCCAGCTGGTCGCCGCAGGCGCGGGCCGCGTCGACCGACAGTTGGAAGACCTCGGCCCAGATGTCCCAGCTCAGCAGCCGGTCGGAGAACCAGTGCATGGCCTCGGCGGTGTCGATCACCTCCCGGTGCCGGCCGGCGGCGAAGGCCTGGTGGAGGGCGGCCAGCCACTCCGGGTGCTCCTCCTCCAGCCAGCGCGCCGCCTCGGTGAGCGGCACCGGGGGGCCGGTCCGGTCCGCGTCGGCGTCGGGATCGGTGTCGGGGTCCGCCGTCGCGTGGTCCGGGTCGAACCGGAGGCCGTACTCGGCGGCCCGGTTCAGCAGCCAGTCACCGGCCCTGGCCCGGGCCCACGCCACCGCCTCGGGGCCCTCGTCGGCGCCGAGCCGCTCGCCCGCGTAGAGCCGGACCAGGTCGTGCAGCCGATAGCGCTCCGGGGTGGCGAGTTGCACCAGCCCGGCGTCGATCAGTTGCTCCAGGACGAGTTCGGTCCGGCCGACCGGCAGGCCCGCGTAGGCGGCGGCGACGGCGGCGGTGAAGTCGTGCCCGGCGGTCAGTGCGGAGCGGCGCAGCACCAGCTGGGATTCGGCCGGCAGCCGCCGGTAGGACAGCGCGAAGGCCGGTCGGACGGCCAGGTCTCCGGTCTCCAGCAAGTCCAACCGGTGCTCCTCGGCGGCCAGTTGGCGCACCAGATGGCTGACCGGCTGCTGCGGGCGGGCCACCAGCCGCTGCCCGGCGATGCGCAGCGCGAGCGGCAGGTAGCCGCAGAGCCGGGCCAGTTCGGCGGTGGCGTCGGGCGCCGCGTCGATCCGCTCGCGGCCGGCGATCCGGGCCAGCAGGTCGGCGGCCTCGCCCGGGGCCAGGGCGTCCAGCCGCAGGCGGAGCACCGACTCCAGTCCGGGCAGGGTGTTGCGGCTGGTCACCAGGGTCACGGCGGGCCCGGAGCCGGGCAGCAGCGGGCGCACCTGGCTCTCGTCGGCGGCGTTGTCCAGGACCAGGACGAGCCGGCGCTCGCGCACCAGGGCCCGGTAGAGGCCCGCCCGTTCCTCCGTCCCGGCGGGCACCGCGTTGTCGGCGACGCCCAGGGCGCGCAGCACCTGGCCGAGCGCGTCGCGGGCGGAGAGCGGGGTGGCGGCCATGCCGCCGAGGTCGAGCGAGAGCTGCCCGTCGGGGAAGAAGGGGGCCAGGGTGTGGGCGGCGTGCAGGGCGAAGGCGGTCTTGCCCAGGCCGGGCTGACCGCTGATCAGCACCACCCGGGGGTGGGCGGGTCGGTCGTCCTCGGCCAGCTCGGCCAGCAGGGCGAGGGCGTTCTCGCGGGCGGTGAAGTCGGCGATGTCGCGGGGCAGCGCGAGGGCGCCCGGCACGAGCGGGGCGGGGGGCGCGGCGTCCCCGGTCTCGGCGTCCCCGGTCTCGGCCGGTCCGGCGGGGGCCGGGGCGGGGGCGGCCGGCCCGCGGGTGGGGGCGGCGGCCGGCACCGGCCTGGTCCCCCGGGGGCGGCCGCACTGAGCGGCGCGGTCCAGCGCGACGGTTTGCGGGGCGTCCAGGCCCAGCGTCTCGGCCAGGGCCCGGACGGTGCGCCGCTGCGGCCCGCGGGTGCGGCCGCGCTCCATGTCACCGACGGCGCGCAGACTGACGCCGGCCGCCGCGGCGAGCTCCTCCTGGGTCAGGCCCGCCGCCACCCGGTGCCCGGCCAGCAGGCGGCCGAAGTCACCGGCCCCCTCGGACTCCGTGCCCGCTCCCGTGCCGCTCACAGCCGTCATGTCCCGCCCCTGCTAGCGCCGTTACTTCTGCCAGGCGTTGTGCCTGATCGACCGTCCCAGGCAGAAGTATGCCCGGGCAGAAGTATGCCTCGCACCCAGCCCTTTCCCAGCATCGAGCGCCCAGCTCAGGCGCCGGGCACCCCGGTGCGGGCCGCGGCGTCCCACCTGCTGGTGGGACGGCCGTGCGTGCTGGTTCTGCCCATAGTTCCGCCTGTAGTTGTGCCGATCGGACGGGACGAACGGGATGGGCGGGACGGGCAGGATGGGCAGGACGAGCGGGACGGGCGGGACGGGCGGGACGGGCGGGACGGGCGGGGCAGGGCTGCTGCTGCGGCGGCGGGGCGGCGCACCGTCAGCGCTCCCCCGCCGCCAGGGCCCGGGCCGCCTGCCGTCTGGCGACGGCGCCCTCGGTGGTGCGACCCAGTTCGCACAGCAGGTCAGCCAGCAGGCCGTGGGTGCGGGACTCCAGTCCGGTGTCGCCGACCGTACGGCCCAGGGCGACGGCGAGTCGGGCCGTGGACAGGGCGGCGTCGCGGCGGCCGAGCGCGTGCAGGGCGCGGGCCCGGCTCTGGGTGGCGAGGACGGCCTCGGCGCCGGAGCGGGTGGTGGCGACCCGGACGGCCTCGTCGGCGTGGACCAGGGCCGGGCCGGGGGAGCCGGCCAGGACCAGCGCGTCGGCGAGGTCGGTGAGCGCGCGGACGAGCAGGCCGCCGACGGCCGGGGTACGGGCGGCGCTCACCAGGTCGGTCATCAGCGGCAGGGCCTGGTCGTAGCGGCCGGCCCGCAGCAGCGCACCGGCCACCCGGGCACGGCATTGGTGGCGCAGCAGTTGGTCGCCGGCCCGGTCTGCGGCGGCCACGGCCCGTTCCAGTTGCTGGACGGCGGTGCGATGGGCGGCGCGGTCGACGTGCAGGACGGCGAGGTCGGTGGCCAGCCGGGCGACGGCCGCCTGGTCCGCGCAGCTGTGGGCGGCGCGCAGGCCGGCCTCGGTGACGGCACGCCAGTGCGTCCGGTCGTGGCCGGTGGTCTCGTACAGCAGGCCTATCCGGTGGGCGAGTTGCCAGGATTCGGCGGTCCGGCCGAACTGCTCGGCGCAGACCACCACCGCGCGCAGGGCGCTCTCCTCCCGGCGGAACCAGGCGGCCGCCTCCGCCGGGGCCGCGCCGCCGCCCTCGGGCGTCCAGGCGGCGCTGGTGCAGCCGCCGGTGGTCCAGGCCGCGGTGACCGCGAGGTAGTGGGCGATCAGCCGGTCGAGGGCGACGAACCGGTCGTCGCAGGTGAGTTCGGCGGCCTGCCCGGCCGCGAAGCGCCGGACCAGCTCGCGCCGGGCGTAGCGGCCGGGCGTGGTCTCCTCCAGCAGGTGGACGGCGTCGAGGCGGGTCAGCAGGGTGCGGGTGGCGGCGGGCGGCAGGTCGGCGAGCGCGGCGGCGGTGGCGGTGTCGATCACCGCGCCGGGGTGCAGGCCGAGCAGGGTGAACAGCCGGGCGGGGGCGGGCGGCAGGGTCCGGTAGGTGTGGTCCAGCGCGGTGGTGACACCGATCGGGCCGCGGTCGGTGCCGGCCAGGGTGGCGAGGCCGGTCTGCTCGTCGGCGAGTTCCGCGGCCAGGTCGCCCAGGGTCCAGCCGGGGCGGGCGGCCAGCCGGGCGGCGGCCAGCCGCAGGGCGAGCGGCAGGTGGTCGCAGGCCGCGGCGAGGTCGGCGGCCGCCTGCGGTTCGGCGGCGACCCGGGCCGGGCCGAGGGTCCGGGCGAGCAGTTCGGCCGCGTCCTCGGCGCCGAGGACGCCCAGCGGGAGCGGGATGCCGCCGTCGCGGACCAGCAGGTCGCGCAGCCGGCTGCGGCTGGTGACGACGACGACGGGGGTGCCGCGGGTGCCTGCGTCCCCGTCCCCGGCCCCGTCCCCGTCCGGGCCGTCCCCCGGCGGGGGCGGGTCGGGCAGCAGCGGGGCGAGCTGCTCGTACGAGCGCGCGTCGTCCAGCACGATCAGCAGCCGGCGGCCGGCCAGCAGTTCCCGGTAGCGCTGCTCCCGCTCCTCGGGCGAGGCGGGCAGGGCGCCCGCCGGCTCGCCGAGGGCGAGCAGGAACCCGGCCAGCACGTCGGCGGGTTCGCGGGGCCCGGCCGGGTCGAAGCCGCCCAGCTCGGCGTGCAGGACTCCGTCGGGGAAGTGCCCGGTGGACCGCTGCACCCAGTGCTGGACCAGGCTGGTCTTGCCGACCCCGGCCGGTCCGGTGACCAGGATCGGGTGGCCGGACCGGACGGCGGCGGCCAGGGCCTCGTCGAGCCGGGCGAATTCGGCCGACCGGCCGGTGAACCTGCGGTCCGGCGCACCACGCCTCGGAAGCCGGGCGGGTCTGGGCGGCGCGTCCCGCTCGGGGCCGTCCGCCGACCGTTCACCGGCGTGGCGCAGCTCCGGACCGGGCGGGCCGGAGAGCCGGGCCACCGCCCGGTCGTACCAGGCCGCCGCCTCGTCCCGGCGGCCGGCCTGGTCGAGGCAGCGGACCAGCCGGGCGACCAGCGTCTGCCGGGTCGGGTGGGCGGCCGCCGCCTCGGCCAGCTCGGCGGCCAGCTCGCCGCCGCGGCCGGCCCCGAGCAGGCCCTCGGCGAGCCGGTCCAGGGCGCGCAGCCGCAGGTCGGTGACGTGCGGCAGGGTGCGCTCGCGCAGCAGGACGGACCCGCAGTCGACGAGGGCCGGGCCGCGGAACAGGTCCAGGGCGGCGCGCAGCAGGGGCACGGCCGGATCGTGCGGCTCGGGCTCGGTGCTCCCGGCGGGCGCGGCCGGGGCGGGCCGCAGCACGCCCGCCCGGTCGCAGAGCCCGCGGAAGTGCAGCAGGTCCACCCGGTCGGGGTCGCCGGCCAGCAGGTAGCCGGCGCCGCGGGTGCCCAGGGTGAGCCCGGGGCAGTCGAGCAGTTGGCGCAGGGCCGCGACGTGCCCCTGGAGCGCGGCGCGGGCGGTGGGGGGCGCGTCGCCGTCCCAGACCAGCTCGATCAGCTCGTCGGTGCCGACGGTCTGGTTGAGCCGGATGGCGAGGGTGCTCAGCAGCGCCCGGCGTTTGGGGGCCGAGGGTGTGACCGTCGTCCCGTCGTCCCGTCGTACGGCGACCGGCCCGAGCAGGTCGATGTGCATGCGGCCCTCTCCTCCCCTGTCGCCGATCGGATCCGCCGCCGACGACAACCTCCGGCGTCTTCCCGGCGTCGTCAGAGGATAGGCCTGGTCCGATCACGTGCACGCGGCCGGATGGGGTCTGCTCGGATCTGGTGGATCTTGTCGGGTCGGACCCGGACCCGGCAAGATCCGCAGGGCCCGGCATCGACGTCCGTTCCGCCGGGCGCCGCCACCCGGCGGCGCCCGGGGAGTGGGCGATCTGGCGCGAACAGGACACTTCAGGGCACTACACTGCTCCACCCCGGGGCACGCCCCGGATGTCAATGGGGCGGGGGGACGCCCTGGCCGTCGTGGGTGAAGTGGGGGTACTGGTGCGGATTCGGCTCCTCGGCCCGGTGGAGCTGCGGGCCGGGGCGGACGGCTTCGCCTCGCTGCCGGGGGCGCAGCGCAGGGCGATCCTGGCGCTGCTCGCGTTGCGGCTGGGCCGGGTGGTCGGGGTGGACGGCTTCTGCGAGCTGCTGTGGGGCGAGCGGCCGCCGGCCAGCGCCCGGGCCGCCCTACAGGGGCACGTGGCGGCGCTGCGCAAGGCGATCGCCGACACCCCGTTCGTGCTGCACACCCGCTCGTCCGGCTACCTGCTGTCCGGTCCGGCCGAGGAGGTGGACGCGCTGCGCTTCGAGGTGCTGACCGACCGGGCCGCCGAACAGGCCGGACTCGGCTGCGACACGGCGGACGCGCAGGCGATCGCGCTGCTGGAGCAGGCGTTGCGGCTGTGGCGCGGCGAGGCCCTGGCCGACCTGCCCGACACCGCCGTGCGCGCGGCGGTGGTCGACCAGCTGGAGCAGGCCCGCACCGCCGCCGTGCTCAGCTGGGCCGGGCTGCGGCTGCGCCAGGGCAGCGGGGTGGCGGCGGTGCCGGCCCTGGAGCAGCACGTGCGGACCGACGGGCTGCGCGAGGAGCTGGTGGCGCTGCTGATGCGCTGTCTGCACCAGGCCGGGCGGCCGGCGGACGCGCTGTCCGCCTACCACCAGGCCCGGGTGCGGCTGGACCGCGAGCTGGGGATCCGGCCCGGCCCGGCGCTCCAGGCGGCGCTCGCCGAGGTGCTGTCCGGGGGCCGGGCCGAGCAGCCGGCCCCGGCCCGCTCGGCGACCCCTCCGGCCGCGCCGCGGGTTCCCCGTCAACTCCCGCGCCGCCCGGTCGACTTCGTCGGCCGGGACAGCGAGGGCTGCTGGCTGGACGGCGAGTGCGGCCCGGACCGCGCCGGTGACGGCCTGGCCGTGGTGGTCGGACCGGCCGGGGCCGGCAAGAGCGCGCTGGTCACCGCCTGGGCGCACCGCCGCGCCCCGCACTTCCCGGACGGGCAGCTGTTCGCCGACCTGCGGGGCCTCGACCCGGCCGGCCCGGCCGACCCGGAGGCCGCCCTCGGCGGCTTCCTGCGGGCCCTCGGGGTCTCCGAGGGCGCCGTCCCCGAGGACCGGAACGACCGGGCCGCGCTCTACCGCGACCGGACCAGGGGGCGGCGCCTGCTGGTGGTCCTGGACGACGCCGCCGATGCCGACCAGGTCGCCGACCTGCTGCCGCAGGGGCCCGGCTGCGCCGCCGTGGTGACCAGCCGCGGCTCGCTGGAGGGGCTGGTGGCCGCCGACGGTGCGGCCCTGCTGCGCCTGCCCCCGCTGCCCCAGGACGACTCCCTGCGGCTGCTGGAGCGCGCGCTCGGCCCCGACCGGCTGCGGGCCGAACCGGCCGCCGCCGCCGAACTGGCCGGGCTCTGCGACCACCTGCCGCTGGCGCTGCGGATCGCCGCGGCCCGGCTGGCCACCCGCCCGGACTGGACGATCGCCGAACTGGTCGCCGAACTCGCCGACGAGCAGACCAGACTGCCCGTCCTGGACGCCGACGGCGCGACCGGCGTCACCACCGAGCTCCTCCTGACGTACCGCCGCCTCTCCCCCGGCGCCGCCGAACTGCTCACCCTCCTGGCCGCCCACCCGGGCCGGGAGGTGGACACCCTGACCAGTGCGGCCGTGCTCGGCGCCGACCCGGCCACCGCCCGCCGGTCGCTCGGCGAACTCGCCGCCCACCACCTGCTCACCGGTGCGGCGCCCGGGCGCTACGGCCGCGCCGAGCTGGTCCGGCTGTTCAGCGCCGGGCTGCTCGCCGAGCAGCCCGAGCCGCGCCGGCGCCTCGCCCGGGAGCGGCTGCTGGACTACTACCAGGCGGCGCTGCGGCAGGGCGGCGAGTTCATCGAGCCGGGCCAGGACGGTTTCGACGCGCTCGTCCACCCGCCGCGGGCCCTGCCGCCGGCCGACGGCATCCGCGCCGCACTGGACTGGTTCCAGGCCGAGGAGCCCGCGATCCGCGCGCTGATCACCGGCACCGCCGACGACCCGGACCGGGTCTGGCGGCTGGCCCAGGCCGCCGGCCCGCTGTACTACGGCTCCAGCCGGTTCACCGACTGGCTGGGCTGCCTGCGCGCGGGCGTCCGGGCGGCCGAGCGGTGCGGCGACGAGCTGGCCGCCGCCCAGTTGCACGGCGCCCGGGCGAACGCGCTGCTCGGGCTGGAACGCCGTCAGGAGGCGGCCGAGGCCGCGCGCCGGGCGGTGGCCGCCGGCGAGGCCGCGACCGGGCCCGCGGGCCGCGCCGCGTACGCCCGCGCGCTCGCCACCCAGTCGCTGATCACCGCGATCCTGGGCAGCGCGACCGAGGCCGCCCGGCTGGCGTCCGGCTCGGCCGCGCTGGCCGTGGAGTCCGGCGACCCCCGGCCGCTGGCCGTCGCCCTGGTCCACCACAGCTGGGTGAGCCTGCTGGCCGGGGACCGGCAGGGTGCGCTGCGGCAGGCCCGGGAGGCCAGGGAGCTGCTGCCCGCCCGCCCGGTCACCTCGATCCACCTGTGGTCGATGCTGACCGAGGCGCACACCCTGCCCCCGCACGGGCGCAGCGAGACCGTCGACCTGGCCTGGCACCGGCTGCTGGCCGGCTGCGAGGAAGCGGGCCTGCTCTACCTCCAGGCCATCGCCGAACAGTCGCACGCCGCCTACCTGCTGAGCCGGGGCCGCGAACTGGAGGCCCTGGACCGGCTGCGCTCGGCGCTCGACCGCTTCCGCAGCCACGACCGACTGGCCGGGGTGCAGAGCGAGTTCACCACCAGCCTGGAGGAGTCCCTGAGCTCGCGCGCGCCACACCGGCGCTGACCGGCTCCCCGTGGCGGCCACCCGGTGACCGGGTGGCCGCCACCGGGGGGCGGGGAGCAGTCAGGAGTGTTAGGTGAGCGGGGGT
>NZ_JBIUYQ010000020.1:0-89027 GCF_044744605.1 Kitasatospora sp. NPDC087271 | reverse complement strand
GCGTGGTGGCGCCCTGCCCGCCCCCCCCCCCCCCGCGCCGCCCCCCGCCCCCGGGGGCCCCCCCGGGGGGCCGGGGGGCCCCGCCACGGGGAGCCGGTCAGCAGTCAGCAGTCAAAGGTCAGCGGGAGACGGCGGCACCCGGGCGGTCGAGCGCGGCCGCCTGGCCGCGGCCGTCGGCCGGGCCGTAGCCGTGCTCCGCCGCGAGGACCGGGCGCAGCGCCCGGATCGCGTAGAAGTTGCGGGACTTGACCGTCCCCGGCGGCACCCCGAGCCGGGCCGCCGCCTCCACCACCGAGCGGTCCCGCAGGTGCAGTTCGACCAGCACCTCGCGGTGGTGCTTCTGCACCCGGCGCAGGGCCAGTGCGATGTCCCGGGCGACGACCACCTGCTCGTACGGGTCCTCGGCGAGCGGACGGTCCTCCAGCGGCTCGCCGATCACCTCCTTGGCGCGGGCGGCGGCCATCCGGTAGTGGTCGATCGCGATCCGCCGGGCCACCGTGAACAGCCAGGGGCGGCTCTGCTCGGCACCGGCCGCCAGCGCCTCGGGGTGCTGCCAGGCGCGCAGCAGGGTCTCCTGGAGGATGTCCTCGGCCTTGCCCCGGTCGCCGCCGGTGGCGCGCAGCAGCGCGCGCAGCAGGTAACCGCCGTGCAGCCGGTGGATCTCGGCGAGCGTGTCCGGGTCGAGGGTCGGGCGGGCCGCCTTCGGCGTGCCGGGCGCGGGGGCGGATCCCGTGGTGGCCGACGGGTCCGTGCCGGCCGGCGGGCCGACGGGCGGCTGGGCGACGGACGTGGGCTGGGCGACGGGCTGCTTCGACACGCGCGGCCTCTCAGATCGGGCAAGGGCAGGGCGACACACCGACCGGACTTCCCCGGCGGCTACAAGCAGCAGACTGCCCGCAGCCGCCAAGGCCGCACCAACGATCCGCCAACGCCCCGGCCCCGCACGGCCGGGCCGCAGGCCACGACTCCGCACGGACACCAGCCAGCCATCTCGCAGCCATCTCCCGGCCGCCTCATGGCCACCAGACCGCCCCTCAGGCCTCGTTGAGCACGCGCACCAACTCCTGGACCCCGTCCTCCCCCCGGTGCTCGATCAGCACCGCGACCCAGGTCGCCAGCTGCTCCCGCTCCACCGCCGACCAGGCCGGTGCCGAGGGGTGCTCGTCTACCACCAGCGCCACCGCCAGCTCCCGCAGCCCCGGTGCGGGCTCCGGCCTCCACCGCTCGGTCGGCAGCGCCCGCAGGGCGAGCCGCCGGGCGGCGGCGGTCACCTCCTCCGCCGTGCCCTCGGGCACCTCCAGCGCGGGCGGCCCGGGCCTGCTCGGCTCCTCCTGCCGTACCAGCGCCGCGACGACCTCGCGCACGTCCGGCCCGTCCGGATCCATCGTTGTCCCTCCCCCATCCCGTCCCACGGGAGTCACGCCGGCTGCTCCTGCATGGCACTCGTTCCGCATCGAGTGCCATCCGAAGACGGTATCTACTGACAGCCGGTCCAGCAGAGGGTTTTCCGGTACGGCCGGGCAGTTGCCGCTCAGCTGCCGCCCGCACGCCGGTTCGGCCGGCAACGAGGCGCCCGGCTGGGCCTCCGCGTTTCGGCAACACCGCGGCCACCGGGCGGGCGCCCACCCCGCACCACGACACCGGCCCCGCCCCAGACCGCCGTCGAGGCCGGGCCGCCGCCGGCGTCCGCGCCGGCCGGAGGACCGGCCGACGACGGCGGACCGGCCGTCGTGACGGCGCGGTTCCTGGTGGCGCGCATGAGCTCCTCCGAGCATGACGAGGAACGCGAGGTGCGCCCTGTCCCGCTCAACGGACCTTCCACCGGGGGCGGTTCACCGATCCGCAGGGTGACGCGCGTTGAACCGGAACGGGCCCTTCGCCCGTAGTCCCGACTGAACGCACCGACGGTCCGGCCCGGCGCACCGTGAACCAGGAGGTCACCCGATGGCTTTCTCCGACGGCACCCCCGACGACGGAGCCGCCGCCACCCCGGAACGGCCCGACTACACACCCGCCGCCTGGCCCGAGCCCGTCCCGCTGCTCCCCCGGCAGCCCCTCGACCCGCTCGGCACCGTCCTGATCCCGCCCGCCGAACGGCGGCTGTTCACCCGCGCACCGGCGCCGCAGGCGCAACCGCCCGCACCGCCCGGCGACCCCACCCCCACCGCCCTGCTCGCGGTACCCACGCCGTCCCCGGCCACGGCCCCCGCCGCGCGCCAGGACCGGGCGGCCCACCCGCGCGCCCTGCGACTGCCCTTCGGCGGCGGCACGGAGGCCCGGCGCCGCCGCCTCGTGGAGCGGATCCGGACCCCGCTGCGCAGCTGCCACCGCATCGCCCTCCTGGGCAGGCCCGCCGGGGGCGTCCCGGTCACGCTCGGCGCCCTCCTGGCGCAGCACCGGCCCGACCCGGTGATCGTCCTCGACCTCGCCGACGCCTCCCGCGTCTCGCACGCCGACCGGCGGATCCTCGACCGGAGCGCGGCCGGCCGGCTCGACATCCTCGCCGTCCGCCCGGACACCCCGGGCCCCGCGTTCCGGGACGCCCTGACCGACCTCAGCGGCCGCTACCCGATGATCCTCAGCGACACCACGGCCGCCGCGGGCGACGTCCAGCTCACGGCCGTCGAACTCGCGGACCAACTGGTCATCTGCGAACACGCCTCCGCCGACGGCGCCCGCAACGCCTCAGCGCTGATCGACCACCTGACCTTCCGCGGCCACGGCGACCTCGTCCGCGGCGGCACCGTCGTCTTCGTCCCCAGCCCGCCCACCGAGCGCCCCGTCGCCGACCGCCAGCTCCTCGCCCACTTCCGCACCCTCTGCCGCGACGTCGTCCTCCTCCCCGCGCACGCCCCGGGCATCCCCGGCCGGCTCCGCCCCCACACCCACCTCGCCTACCTCGAACTCGCCGCGCTCGTCGGCGACGCCCTGGCCATCCGCCACACCGTCTGAGGCCGCACCCCCGCCCGGAGGACGGATGGGCGGCCTCGGGGTACGTGCATCACGGGACGAACGAGGGGGCGCCCCCGCCCGGAGAGCGGCTACGAGCGCCGGGGCCACCGGGAGCCCGGCGGTCGAGGGCGCGGCGCCCACGCCCGAGGAGCCGCGCGACGGTGCAGCGGGAGGACGGCCGGGCCGACCTCTCACGCCTGGCCGTCCTCCGCCCTCCCCGGGCGCCAGCCGCGAGCACGGGCACGCGGCGTGACGGCGCCGGCGGCGGCGACGAGGGCGATGACGGCCAGTGCGGCCAGGGAGATCACCACGGCCTGGGTGGGGGCGGTGGAGGCGGGTGGAGCGGGGGGCATGGCGAGGGCGGCCGGTGTCGCGGCGGGGGGCGCCTGGTCGGGGACGGAGAGCTGGGTGACGGCGGCGACGGGGTCGATGGTGCCGTAGCCGACCTGCGGGTCGGGGGTGGTGACGGTGTGGTAGGCGGTGGTCTCCAGGCGCCGGATCAACTGGTCGGCGGTGAGGTCCGGGTGGCTGCCGAGGGTGAGGGCGGCGGTGGCGGCGACGAAGGCGGCGGCGAAGCTCGGCCCGGCGCCGGTGTAGTTGCCGCCGGAGGCCGGGCCGGTGCCGGTGACGGCGTCGCCCGGGGCGGCGAGGTCGACCCGGCCGCCGATCGGGACGGCTCCGGCGCCCGAGGGGAGGGCGCCGCCGGGGGCGAGGTCGCGGACGGCGAGGACCTCGCCGTAGGCGGCCGGATAGGCCGGTCCGGGTTTCCCCGAGCCGGGCTGGACGTCAGGGGCCGCAGGCGCGACGATGACCGCCCCCTTGCTCCGGGCCGCCCGCACCGCCCCGGCGAGCGCGTCGTTGCCGGCCGGCAACGCCGCCCCGACCGCGATGATCCGCACTCCCCGTTCGCTCGCCGCCGTGATCCCCTGGGCGAGCAGGTCCGCCGTCGTGGCACCGCCGTCGTCGGTGACGGAGACGGCGAGGATCCGGGCCCGTGGGGCGAGTCCGGCGAAGCCCGTCCCGTCGCGGCGGTCGGCGGCGATCAGGCCGGCCAGGAAGGTGCCGTGGCCGACGCAGTCACGGGCTGGGTCCCCGCCTCCGGTGAGTTTGGGGGCGTAGTCGAGGCGACCGGCGAGCAGGCCGGTGCCGTCGGTCACGCCGGAGCCGAGGACGGCGACGGTGACGCCGTCACCCTGGCTGAGCGGCCAGACCCGGTCGGGGCGCAGGAAGGTCTGGGGCCAGGGCGTGAGCGACGTGCGCTTGGTGGACGGGGGCAGGCAGCCGGCCGGCTTCCCGGACGCGTCGCGCCGCAGCTGGGTGACGCCCGGGAGGCTGTCGTCGCCGACGGGGGTGTCGGCCAGGGCCGTGCCCGCCGTCGGCAGCAGCAGTCCGACGGCGAGGAGGGCGGCCGCCGTCCTCACGCGAGGCTGCCGATCCGCCCGGCCGGGATGTCCTGGGGCAGCAGCAGGCTGAGTTCGTCCAGGTCCGCCACCTCCAGCCGGGAGAGCCGGCCGGCCTGCCGGGTGATCATCGACTCCAGCACCTGACGGGCGAAGCGCCCGTTCCCGAAGGACCGGTCGCGCGGGACGGCGGCGAAGAGTTCGCCGAGCGCCGCCAGCGTCTCCGGTGTGCAGTTGTACCCGGCGGTCTCCGCCTGGAGGCGGACGATGGTGACGAGTTCGTCGTCCGCGTAGTGGTCGAAGGTGATCTCGCGGGAGAAGCGGGAGGCCAGGCCGGGGTTGGAGGAGAGGAAGCCGCGCATCTCCTCCTGGTAGCCGGCCACGATCACCACGACCTCGTCGCGGTGGTCCTCCATCAGCTTCATCAGGGTGTCGACGGCCTCCTGACCGAAGTCGCCGCCGGTGCCGTTGCGGGGCGTCAGGGTGTAGGCCTCGTCGATGAAGAGCACGCCGCCGCGGGCGCGTTCGAAGGCGTCGCGGGTGAGCTGCGCGGTGTGGCCGATGTAGCGGCCGACGAGGTCGGCGCGGGCGGTCTCGATGAGCTGACCGGCCGGCAGGACGTCGAGTTCTGCGAGGAGTTCGCCGTAGAGCCGGGCGATGGTGGTCTTGCCGGTGCCAGGCGGGCCGGAGAAGACCAGATGGTGGCTGATGGTGGCAGCGGGCAGTCCGGCCTCGACGCGGCGGCGGGTCTGCCGGGTCAGGTTGACCAGGTCCTCGACCTGTTCCTTGGCCGCGGCGAGGCCGACCATGCCGCGCAGCCGGTCGAGCAGGCCGGGCTCCTCGGGCTGGTCGGCTCCGGCGGCGGCGCGGGCGACGGCGGCGGCGGCCTGCTCGCCGACGTCGGCGGGGAGCAGCCGGCTGAGGTCGGCGTTGTCGAAGTCCTCCAGTTCGGCGAGCCGGGAGGCCTGGCGGTCGACCATCTCCTCGAAGACCTTGCGGGCGGCGCGGCCGTTACCGAAGTCGGCGCCCTTGGGCATCCGGTCGAAGTGGACGGCGAGGGCCTCGCGGGTGCCGTCGGCGAGCTCGTAGCCGTGGCCCCCGGCGGCGTGTTCGACGATGGTGGTGAGTTCGTCGACGCTGTAGTTCTGGAACTCGACGGTGCGGCTGAACCGCGACGCGAGGCCCGGGTTGGAGGCCAGGAAGTCACGGATCTCGTTCTCGTACCCGGCGACGATCACCACCAGGTCCTCGCGGTGGTCCTCCATCAGCTTGACGATGGTGTCGATGGCCTCGCGGCCGAAGTCCGGTCCGGTCCCGCCGGAGCCGGCCGACAGGGTGTACGCCTCGTCGATGAAGAGCACGCCGCCGAGCGCCTCCATGACGACCTCGGTGGTCTTGAGCGCGGTGCCGCCGATGATCGAGGCGACGAGGTCGGCGCGGGCGACCTCGACCAGGTGGCCGCTGCGCAGCACGCCGAGTTCGGCGAGGATGGCGCCGTAGAGTCGGGCGACGGTGGTCTTGCCGGTGCCGGGCGGGCCGGCGAACACCAGGTGGCGGCTCATCGGGAGGGAGGGCAGCCCGGCCTGCTCGCGGCGCCGGGCCAGCTTGTTGAGGTTGACCAGGGTGGCGACCTGCTCCTTGACGCCCTCCAGGCCGACCAGGGTCTGCAGGACGGCCTGCGGGCCCTGCGGTCCGGGAGCGGCGGGGGCCTCCTGCGGGGTGCCGTCGGCGGACTCGCCCTCGTCCCCGGCGGCGGTCGCCGCGGCGGTGACCGTGCCGTGCGCGTCGGGCGAGCGGTTGTCCCGGCTGTCGAGGTTCTCGACGGCGAGCCGGTCGGTGGGCTCGCTCTGCCGCAGCCCGGCGCCCTGGTTCTCGGCGGTGACGCAGTCGGTGAGCCGGACGGGTTCGGCGGACTCCGAGCGCAGGCCGTCCACGGTGTTGTCGGTCAGCTGGCAGCCGGTGAGGGTGGCGCGGGCGCCGGGCAGCAGGTGGAGCCCGTGGCGGCGGTTGGCCCGCAGCCTGGTCCTGGTCGCGGTGAGTTCGCCGCCGTGTTCGACGCTCGCGCCGTCGAACGCGTTGTCGGCGGACTCGACGTCGCGCAGGGTGGCGATGCCCTCGGCGCCGATCGAGATGCCGCAGGCCTTGCTGCCGCGCACGAGGCTGCCGCCGAGGTAGGTGTTGGCGCCGTCGGCGATCCGGATGCCGTTCTTGCCCGCGTCGAGCACGGTGGCGTCCTCGATCCGGCCGCGCCCGTCCCGCACCACCTCGACGCCGTGGCCACCGGCGTCCGTGACGGTGGTGCGGCGCAGCAGCGGGTTGGCGCCGTCACGGATGACGATGCCGCCGCCGGCCGCGTCGCGCACCTCCAGGCGGTCGAACTCGGCGGCGCTCTCCCCGGTGAGGTCGACGCCGTCGGTCTCGCTGTCGCGCACCACGGCCCGCACCAGGCTGGGGCTGGCCGATTCGTCGACGTGGATGCCGGCCTGCGCGGCGGCGGTGACCTCGCAGTCCTCGAAGGTGCCGCGGGCACGGCCGGCGATGTGCAGGCCGTGGCCCTGGCTGCGGACGGCGCGGCAGCGGCGCAGCAGGGGGTCCGTGCCGTTGGTGAGGACGTACCCGTGGCCGCGCACGGCGGTGACGGTGCAGTCCTCCAGCACCACCCGCGCGGTGGAGCCGAGGAAGACGCCGACCGCGCTGTCGCGGACCTCGGTCCGCAGCAGGCGGGTGGTGCTCTGCTCCTCCAGGGCCACGGCGGGTTTGTCGGTGGCGGAGATCTCGCAGTCCTCGATGACTCCGCGCGCCTCCCCGTTGGCGCAGATGCCGTTGCCGCGCGCGTCGCGCAGGACGCAGCGCCGCACGGTGGGGTTGGCCCGTTCGCCGATCACCAGGGCGGAGGTGCCGAGGTGTTCGATGACGCTGTCCTCGATGACGCTGGCGCCGGTGGAGGTCTCGACCAGCCCGGCGCCGGCGGTGTTGACCACCCGGCAGCCGCGCATGGCCAGTTCGCCCTGCTGGCGGGTGAGAACGGCCGTCCAGGCGTTGCCGATCACCTCGCAGTCCTGTAGGGCGAGCTGGCCGCGCGGGACGTCGACGGCGGGCAGGTCGTCGTCCTGCCCCTGGATCACCAGGCCGGTCAGCTGGACGGCCTCGGCCAGGACCTGGACCACCGAGCCACGGCGCGGACTGATCCGCACACTGCCCCGGACGTCCTCGGCGGTGATGGTCACCACCTTGGTGAGCACCAGGTTCTCCTCGTACCGGCCGGGGCGTACGGAGATCACCGCGCCGCTGCGGGCTGCCTGGAGGGCCTCGCCGATCGTGCGGTAGGAGCCGCGTTCCCGCTGCTCCGCGCAGACCGTCAGCACCGGGCGCGACATGCCTGGGGGTTCCCTTCGTCGTGGGGCATTCGTTCGTGACCTGCTCGGAGGATGAGGGTCAGGTCAGGGTGTGCAGGTGACGCGCATGGCGCTGGCGGCGTGGTGGGCGTAGGTCTTGTTACCGCCGACCCAGTCCTGGCCGCGGGTGTGCAGGGTGACGGACAGCGAGCCGCGGTACTGGAAGGTGCCCTCGCCGACCCAACGGCCCTGGTTGGAGGTCTGGTTGATCTTGAAGTCGCTCGACCCGCTGCCGCTCTGCACGGTGTAGTAGGTCGGGTTCCCGCCGACCTTCTTCACGTCCCCGCTGGCCGGGATGTAGACGTCCAGGGTGCAGCTGGTGACCTTGTCCACGGTGAAGGTCCACACCACCGAGTTCTTGTCGTCCGAGCCGTCCCCGGACATCGGCACCGAGGTGTACGTCCCGTTGCAGCCGTCGCCGCTGTAGCCGCCGGAGTTGCTCCGCCAGCCGGAGTCGCCCTGGTCGAACCAGCCCTTCTGGCTGTACACGCCGCTCTTGTTGCCGCAGTACGGGCCGGTGACCACGACGGTGGGCGCGGCCTTCTGCGGGGGCGGCGGCGCGGGCTGCTGGGAAGCCGGCGGCGGCGCGGGGTTCTGCGGGGCCGGCTGCTGCGGCGCGGGGTTCTGCGGGGCGGGGTTGGCGGCGCCACCGGCCGCGCTCCCCGCCGCGCCACCTGCGGCGGCAGCGGCGGCGCCACCGGAACCGGAACCCGAGCCGGAGCCGTCCTGGGCGCGACCTGGAGCGGTGGTCGAACTCGCTTTGCCACCACCGGAGTTAGCGGCTCCGCCGGATCGAGCGGCAGTGCCTCCCGCGCCTCCGCCGCTTCCGGTGCCGTTCGGGGCCGAGGCCGGCTGGTCGCCCGGGGCGGGCGTGCCCGTACCGGCGTCCGCGGCCGGGACCACCGCGTCGGGCTGACCGGGGGCAGGGGTGCCGCCGGAGCCGCTGGTACCGCCGTGCTCGTCGAAGTTCGGGACGAAGCCGTTGCCGCCGTCCCCACCGCTCTGCCCGTAGCCGGGCGGGGCGTCCGCCTGGGCCGGGCCGCCCTTGTGCTCGTTGCCGCCGAGCTGGGTCACCACCACGGAAGTGCCCACCAGCACCAGGCCGACGGCGACGGCCGCCGCGATCATCGGGCGGGAGACCCGGCCCGGCCGGGGGCCCTGGTCGGTGCCGGTGTCGGTGGAGGGCTCGGCAACGCTCGCGGCGGCCACCGCCTCGGGCGTCCCGGCGGCGGTGGGTGCTGCGGTGGCGGGTGCTGCGGTCGTCGTGGCCGTGGCCGGTGCGGGCACGGGCGGGACGGCGGGAGGTGCAGCCGGCTGCTCGCGCTCCGGCTGCGCGGGCAGCACCGCGGTCGCGGCGCCGGAACCCGCCTCCGCCGCTTCACCCTTCGCCGAGGCGGTTCCCTCCGAGGCGGCCGCCGCCGACGCACCCTCCGGCGGCTCGACCTCCGCCGCCAGGGCCCAGTTCACCTCCGGGAGCTGGAACCCGGCGCCCGTCCGCCCCGCCTCGCCGCGCTTCTCCTCGGCCACCATGCATCCCCTGCACTCGACGACACTCCTGTGGGGAGGTACGGACGGAGTGGCCGAACCGGTTCAGCCGCTACGAGCCGACCGTCCAGACCGGCTCCTCGTCGGAGTCCGGCGGGGTCAGGACGAAGGACACCGCCCGCTCCAGCACCGCCGCGTCCGGCGCCGCCCACGGACCGTCGCCCTGCGCGCGGACGTGAGCGAGCAGCTCCGGGTCGGGCGCCAGCCCGTACTCCTCCAGGTAGTACGTCACGGTGTCGGTCCAGATCCAGGACCCGTCGGTACGGAAGCCCATCGGGACGATGGAGCGTCGCTGCCGGTCCACCACGTCGTCCATCAGCATCGGCGTCAGCAGCACGGGCGCGCCCGCGCGCAGGTAGCCGACGAGTGCCTCGCGCTCCGCGCGCTCCTCGATCCTCGGCCGGTCCGGCCCGAAGCCCGGCCCCGTCACCGGGTCCACGGCGTCGAACACCGACGCCAACCGGAAGTCGTCCCGCATCGTCCCGCTCGTCCCGCTCATCCCGCACTCCTCCCGCCGGTTCGCCCCTACGCTTCGTCCGACGGACGGAAGGCCGCCCCGGGTTCATCGCGGTGCCGGGCCGTCGGCCGACGGCCCGACCGGCCGGGTCGGAGCCAGGGCCCACCACCGGCCGGGGAGAGCGGGAGGGGCGCCGGTGCCGCGCCTCGGACCAGGTGATCCGCGCCACGACGGCCGCCCGGCCCCCACAGGACGTCACCGTCCGGTCGCGCCGCCGAGGTCCAGGAGGTAGCGGGCCGGGTCGGCGGGGCGGATCCGGTCGGCGGGAGCGACGGCGTCGCGCCGGGCCAGCCAACTGCGCAGGCGGTCGGGGCGCGGGCGGACGCCACCGATCTCGTGGAGCAGCACGCGGGCCGGACGCCCGGTCGTCTCGTCCGGCAGGTCGACGTCCACCACCTCGAACTCCGTCCCCGGGGCGAAGATCACGGTCGGCTGATCGCCCGGCTCGCCGAAGACCGAGCTGCGGCGGCCACCGACGGACCAGATGGCGAACTCCACCCCGACGTCCTCGCCGAAGTCCGCGCCCGGCGCCGCCAGGCCGCTGACCGGGGCCCGCTCGGTGACCACGGTTCCCGGGGTGTAGGCGGCCAGGTCGGCCGACTCGACCGGGCCCGCCACCAGCACGCCTCCGTAGTGGCTGGGCAGCCGCCGGAGCCCGGCCGCGAGGCAGCGCAGGTAGGGGCCGAACGGGCCCGGGGCGCCCGACCGCGCCGCGGCGCGAAGCTCGGCGCGTTCGGCGAGGACGGTCGAGTCGGTGTGGTGGAGCAGCACGGCGACCAGTTCGGGCCGCGGATCGCCCTCGTCGGCCCGGGCTCGCAGGCCGGGCAGGCGGGTCGCGACGTCCTCGGCCCGCCGGACGAAGCGCTGGTAGGCGGGCCCGAGGAGGGTGACCAGGGCCGCGCGGTCCTCGGCGGGGGTGGAGAGCTCGACCAGGTCCGACAAGGGGGCGGTCGACTGCGCCTGAGCTTGCTCGGGGACCTGCTCGGGGGCAGGCCCCGGGGCCTGCACTGGCGTGGAGCCGGCCGCGGGCTCGGGCGTCGAGTGTGCCCCGGCCTGGCCCGCCGTGGTTCCCGGCGGCTCCGTGGACTCGGCGGTCTCGGCGGCCTCCGTGGACACGGCCACGGGCACGGGCTCAGGGTCGAGTGCCGGGGCAGGGGCCGGCACCTCCTCCGCTGCGGGGGTGCTCTCCTCCGAAGCTGCTGCCGGCGCGGGCCCGGGGCCGGCTTCCCCGTCGGGCGGCGTCCGGTCTCCTCCCCCGGGTGCGGCACTCGCCCCCGGCTCCACGGCCGGGCCGGGGCCGGCGTCCGGGGCCACCGTCGTGCCGGTGTCGCCCACCACGGCCGCAGTCGGCCCGGGGGCGGGCTCGGGGGTGGGAGGGGAAGCGGGGCGTTCCCCGGGCTCTCCTCCGAAGACCCCCATCGTGGCCATGGGGACCGGTACGGCCACCGGATCCGTCTCGATCCCGCGCTCCGTCCCAATCCCGGCTTCGGACTCTGTCCTGGTCTCGGTCTCCGTCCCGGTCCCAGCCTCCGTCTCGATCTCGAACACCGGACCGGTCGCGGCCACCGGCTCCGGCGCCCCGGGCTCGGTCGACACCGGTAGCGGCGCCGGGTCCGCCTCCGCCGACGCTCCGAGCTCCACCGACGCGGGCTCAGGTACAGCTACGGGCCCGGCCGCAAGCGCGGGCGCCGCCTCCGGGCCGGGCGCCGCCACGACAGCCGAAGCAGCGGCGGGTCCGACCCAGTCGAGCCCGTACAGCCGGGCGCAGAAACGCCCGACCGCCCCGGACTCGACGTCCAGCGTCCCCTCGACGGCGAGGGCGAGGCGCGCGGGCGTCGGCGGGAGCGAGCCGAGGACGGCCCCGAGGTGGTCCCAGAGTGTCTCGGGGACGGGGCGTCCCGGGGACCCGACGACCAGGGCGGGGCCGGCCGGGTCGGGCTTCCGAAGGCGGGGGCCGCGGTCCGCGGTGGCGGCCGGGCGGAGCCAGAGTCCGGCCGCGACGGCTTCCAGTTCCCAGCCGGGGAAGGCCGGGTAGCGCGCGGGCCCGGGGGCGGCGGGCAGGTCGGGCCGGCTGCGCCAGCCGACGGCCGTGACGGTGCGGTCGGTCGGGCAGGCGACCAGTTCGGTGAGGTAGGGCTCCCACCCTTCGGTGCCGTCCGCGGCAAGGTGGACGTGGCGCAGCCCGGCCGCGCCCCGTACCGGCAGGCCGACGGCCGCCCGGACCTCCCGCCCCAGCGAGGCCGCCGCGACCGCCGCGAGTTCGATGAGCTCGACCGGCGCGGCCCACGGCGCGCTCAGGGTGAGGCGCGCGTCCTCCGCGACCGTCCCGAGCAGCAGCGCGGCGGCGTTGGCGAGTTGGGCCCCGGTGGGCAGCCGCCCGGCCGGTTCGCCGAGGACGAGCAGCAGTCCGCCGTCGGTCGCGGCCGCGTGGTCCAGCGCGGCGGGCCGCGCCCGGCCCGCGATTTCGGTGACCCAGTACGCATCGCGCGTCAGCGGGGTGATGGCGGCCGCGGCGGGCCACCGCGCGCCGAGCGGTTCGGCCCGGAGCTGGGCGCCGCCCGGCGGGCAGCGCCACCAGGAGCCGTCCGGGGCCGACAGCGTTCCGTCCGGCTCGATGCTGACCATCGCGTCGGGCGCCACGATCGTCAGCCCGGAGCGGGCGGCGAGCAGTTCGGCGGGCCGCCGCCCGTCCGGCCCGATCGCGGCGAGTCCCGAGGCGGCGAGCACCAGCACGTCGGCGCCGCGCTCACCCGCCGCCCGTACGAGGTCGTCGAGCGAGGCGAGCAGGACGGGCGCGGCGTCCGCGGCGGCGGCCAGCAGCAGCAGCGCGCCGGGTTCGGCCCCGACGGGCGCGAGGGCTTCGGCCAGTCCGGCGGCCTCCGCGCCGGGCGGCGCGATGACGTAGTGCGGGCCGAGCGCCCGCAGCGTGGAGGCGGTCACCGGCCGGCCTCCGGTTCGTCCGCCACGTGCCCGGTCTGCACCTGGACGGTGCGCCGCCGGGTGATGTAGAGGCCGCGCCCGGCAGGGAACTGCCGGGGCTTGACGTTGCCGAACAGGTACCCCTCCGAGGGCGGACAGGAGAGCAGCAGGGAGGGCGAGTTGACCTCCTGGAGCTTGCGCATCAGCGGGTCGCCGAGGGCTCGCCCGACACCGTTGGCGCCGCGCGCGACGACCAGGTGCAGGCCGATCTCGGCGCCCTGGGAGAGGTCTTCGAGCAGGGCCGCGAACGGGTGGGCGCCGCTGGTGGAGCCGACGAGGTCGTAGTCGTCGACGAGGATGAACAGTTCGGGCCCGGTCCACCAGTCGCGCAGCCTGAGCCGGGCGGGGGTGATGTCCGCGGGCGGGATGCGGTTCTTCATGGCGCGCGAGGCGCCGTCGACGATCTGGCGGAGCTTGTCGACGGCCACCGCGTAGCCGAGCTGGTACTCCTGGGGCACCGCGTCGAACAGGCCGCGCCGGTAGTCGACCAGCATGATCCGCGCCTCGGCGGGGGTGTAGGCCGAGGTGATGGCGTTGATCATGAGCCGCAGCAGGTTGGTCTTGCCGGATTCGCTGTCGCCGACGACCAGCAGGTGCGGGTTCTCCTCGAAGTCGTGCCACAGCGGCGAGACCTCGGTGTCCTCCAGGCCGATCGGGACGCGCAGCCGGCCCTCGGGGGCGGGGAGCCCGGCGGCGTCGAGGGTGAGCGGGAGCATCCGGACCTCGGGGGCCCGTGGGCCGGTCCAGTGGGCGGCGACCGCGTCGACCAGGTCGGCGACACCGTCGCCGAGGTCGTCGGTGTTGCCGGAGCCGTCGATCCGGGGCAGGGCGGTGAGGAAGTGCAGTTGCTCGTCGGTGAGGCCGCGACCGGGCAGCTTGGGGACCTTGGCGGCCGCGCGCATGTTGATGACGGAGTCGACGGAGTCGCCGAGCCGCAGTTCGAAGCGGGTCTGGAGCTGGTCGCGCAGGCCGCCGCTGATCTCGCCCCAACGGGTGGTGGCGACGACCAGGTGGACGCCGTAGTTGAGGCCGCGCTGGGAGATCAGGGTGAGCGGCTGGAGGAGGTCGCCGAACTCCTGGCGCAGGGTGTTCCAGCCGTCGATGACGAGGAAGACGTCGCCGTGCGGGTCGTCGGGCAGTTCCCCGGCGGCCTTGCGGCGGCGGAAGGACACGATGGAGTCGATGCCGAGTTCGGCGAAGTACTGCTCGCGGCGGGTGATGATGCCGTTGACCTCGGCGACGGTGCGCAGCACCCGTTCGCCGTCGTGCCGGCCGGTGACGCCGCCGAGGTGCGGCAGCCCGCGCAGGGCGGAGAGCGTGCCGCCGCCGAAGTCCAGGCAGTAGAACTGGACTTCGCGCGGGGTGTGGGTGAGGGCGAGGCCGGTGATCAGGGTGCGCAGCATGGTGCTCTTGCCGCTCTGCGGGGCGCCGGCGATGCCGACGTGCCCGCCGGCGCCGGCCAGATCGGCGGTGAGCAGGTCGCGCAGCTGCTGGAAGGGGCGGTCGACGATGCCGACCGGCAGGCCGAGCGAGCCGTGGGAGCGCTCGTCCTCGGTGGTGAGGCCGCGTTCGGGGTGCGGGACGAGCGGCGGCAGCAGCTCGTCGAGGGTGGGCGGGACGTCCAGGGGCGGCAGCCAGACCCGGTGGGCGGGCGGTCCGGCGTCGCGCAGCCGGCCGGCGGCGACCTCCAGCAGCGAACCGTCGGACGCCTGCTCCTCCTCGGGCTCGGCCGCGGCCACCGGGAGGTGACGCGGCAGCACGTAGTCGGTGCCGTAGGAGACGACCTGCCCGGCAAGGGCGGCCTGCTGGGAGGACCGGCGCTTGGGCCGGTACGGCCCGGAGACGTAGGCGGCCTTGAACCGGGTGAGGGTGGAGATGTCGCTGCGCAGGAAGCCGTTGCCGGGCTGGGAGGGCAGCTGGTAGGCGTCGGGGACGCCGAGGACGCCGCGGCTCTCCATCGCGGAGAAGGTGCGCAGGCCGATCCGGTAGGACAGGTGGGACTCCAGCGCGCTCATCCGACCCTCGTCGAGGCGCTGGGAGGCGAGCAGCAGGTGGACGCCGAGCGAGCGGCCGAGCCGGCCGATCATCACGAAGAGTTCCATGAAGTCCCGGTGCGCGGAAAGCAGTTCGCTGAACTCGTCGACGACGACGAAGAGCGTGGGCATCGGGCGCAGCGCGGCGCCGCCGGCGCGCGCCGTCTCGTAGTCCAGCAGCGAGGCGTAGCCGGCCTCGCGCAGCAGCTCCTGGCGGCGGATGAGTTCGCCGTGCAGGGCGTCGCGCATGCGGTCGACCAGCGCGGCCTCGTCGGCCAGGTTGGTGATCACGGCGGATGTGTGCGGCAGGCCGTCCAGGCCGAGGAAGGTCGCGCCGCCCTTGAAGTCGACCAGGACGAAGTTGAGCACCTCGGAGGAGTGGGTGACGGCGAGCGCCATCACCAGGGTGCGCAGCAGTTCGGACTTGCCGGAGCCGGTGGCGCCGATCAGCATGCCGTGCGGGCCCATGCCGCCCTGCGCGGACTCCTTCAGGTCGAGGTCGACCGGGCGGCCGTCCGGACCGAGTCCGAGCGGGACGCGCAGCCGCTGCGCGATGCCGCGCTGGCCCCAGAGCCCCTCGACGTCCAGGGTGTTCAGGTCGGGGATGCCGAGCAGGGCGGTCAGGTCGAAGTCCGTGGCGAGCGGCTCGGCGACGTCCACGCCGTCGGCGATGCGGTAGCGGGCGAGCAGCGCGGCCAGGCGGGTCGCGGCGGGCACGGCGAGCGCGTCGGGGCGGCCGAGGTCGGTGACGACGTCCTTGCGGTTGCGGTCGGCGCCGATCATGGCGAGCCGTCCGTCGTCGATCCGCAGCCGCAGGGTGGTGCGGGCGGCGCGCCACTCCAGGCTGTCGGACAGGTCGATCAGAACGGCGTTGCGGTAGCCGGTGAGCGCGGCGCGGCTGCCGGTGTGGGCGCCGGGGCCGTCGAGCACCAGGACGGTGAAGGGCTCGTCCCGGTTGGGCACGGCGTCCGGTTCGAAGCCCGGGCGGCTGGTGAACTCCTCGCCCAGCAGCTGCTCGACCTCGCCGAGGCTGCCGGCGACCAGCCGGACCGGGCCGGCGCCGTCGGTGTCGGTCGGGTGCAGGGCGTGCGGCAGCCACTTGGCCCAGTCCCAGGAGGTACGCCGCTCGGCGTCGGTGACGACGGCGATGCGCAGTTCGTCCGGGCCGTGCACGACGGCGAGCTGGGCGAGCACGGCCCGCACCAGGGCGCGGGCGGCCTCCGGGTCCTCGGCCCGCAGCAGCAGTTGGGCGAAGCCGCGCAGGTGGATCGCCATCGGCTGGTCGGCGACGGTGCCGTAGGCGTGGATGAAGCGGCGCAGCGCGTGCGCGCACAGCGGCTCCAGGTCCTCGACCGGCTTGGTGGCCAGCGGGGCGAGCGGGGTGGCCAGGCGCTGGGCGCCGACCGCGATCCGGACGTCGCTGAAGTCCGGGTGGGCGGCCCGCCGCTCCCACAGCCGGGTGGTGCCCACCAGTGACCACAGCTCGTCCGGGGCCGGGTGCCGCCAGGCGAGCGCCTGCCGTTGGGCGTCGACCGAACGCCGCACCTGGCGGCGCACCTGGGAGAGGTAGCGCAGGTAGTCGCGGCGCTCGCCGCGCAACTGCTGCTTGCGGTCGCTGGAGCCGCGGATCAGCTGGGTGACCAGCATGCCGACGGCGGACAGCGCCATCATCCCCATCGCGAGGTAGCTGAGCGCTCCACCGCCGCCCTCGCCGCCGCCCGGGTGCAGGAACATGAAGACCATCGACAGCGAGCCGAGCGCCATCGGGGCCATGCTGATCACGCTCGCCATGCCGCTCTGCTTCTCCGGCAGACCCGGCGGCTCCTGCAACTGGATCTCGCCGTCCGGCATCTCGGGCCCCGGGCGCCGGGGCGTCCGGGTGACCAGCACAACGCTCACTCAGGGCTCCTCACTGTGACGGGCTCCTCACTGCGACAGCCGTCCCTCTGGCTCACGGACGGCGTGGCACCCGGGGTTCAACCGCGGTTGAACGCGGCGCGCCGAGCCGCCCGTTCAACCGAGCGGAGAACACCACCGAGCCGGAGGACTGGCGTGAGCAGCAGTGTCGTCGCAGGACTGTGCCGATTGAGGTTCCACGCGCCGGAGGTGGTCTTCGAGCTGGCCGTCCCGGCCGACGTACCGCTCGGCGACCTGCTTCCCGCCATCCTCGGCCACGCGGGCCCGGACCTCGCCGAGACCGGGCTGGAGCACGGCGGCTGGGTGCTGCAACGGCTCGGCGAGGACCCGCTCGACGAGGAGCAGAGCACCGAGGCGCTGAAGCTGCACGACGGCGACGCGGTCCACCTGCGCCCGCGCCACCAGGCCCTGCCGCCGGTCCACTTCGACGACCTGGTCGACGGCGTGGCCTCCGGCATGAACGAGCGCGGCGACACCTGGCGCCCCGCCCTCACCCGCCGCCTCGCTCTCGCCGTCACCCTCACGGCCCTCGCCGCCGCCTGGGTGCTGCTCGCCCTGCCCGGCCCCGCCGGCCCGCGCCAGGCCGCCGCGGCGGCCGTCGCGGCCCTGCTGCTGCTCGGCGCCGCCAGCGCCTCCCGCGCCATGGCCGACGCCGGCGCGGGCGCCGCGCTCGGCGCCGCCGCCGTCCCGTACCTGGGCCTCGCCGCCCTGCTGCTGCCCAGCGGCCCGGGCGGGGACGACCTGCTCGGCGCCCGGGTGCTGGCGGCCGCCTCCGCCGGGGCCGGCGCGGCGGTGCTGGCCCTGGCGGCGGTGGGCGGGGCTGCCCCGCTCTTCCTCGGGGTGGTGCTGGTCGCGGTGCTCGGGGTGCTGGCGGGGGTGCTGGTGCTGGCGGGGCTGACGCTCGGCAAGCTGGTCGCCGTGGTCGCGGTGGTGGCCGTCCTGATCGGCGCCTTCGTGCCGTCGTTCGCCTTCCGGCTCTCCGGGCTGCGACTGCCGATGCTCCCGCGCAACGCCGAGGAACTGCAGGAGAACATCGAGCCCGTCCCGGCCGCCGCCGTGCTGCCGCGCGCCCTGATCGCCGATGACTACCTGATGGCCCTCTACACGGCGATCGGCGCCGTCTGCGCGGCCTGCCTGACCGTCCTCGCCTTCACCGACGGCTGGGCGGGCCCGGCCGAGGCCGCGGCACTCAGCCTGCTGCTCCTGCTGCACGGCCGGGCCGTCGGCAGCATCCGCCAGCGGCTGAGCATCCTGCTGCCCGGGGTCTACGGCGGCCTGGTGCTGGTCTCCCGGGCCGCGGAATCGGCCTCGCCCACCGAGCGGCTCGGCCTGCTGGGCGGCCTGCTGGCGGTGGCCGTCGCCCTGCTGGTCGTCGCCTGGACGGTCCCCGGCCGGCGTCTGCTCCCCTACTGGGGCCGGATCGCCGACATCCTGCACACCCTCAGCGCCCTCTCCCTGCTCCCGCTCGCCCTCCAGGCCTGCGGCGTCTACCACACCCTGCGGGGCCTCGGCGGCTGAGCCGCCAAGGCCCCCGGGGCGGGCCCCGGCCGGATCATCCGGCCGGGGCCTCGCCGTCTTCGTCCGACGGGGCCTTGTACTGCTCACGGCAGATCTGGTAGATCCTCTTCAGCTGGTCCTCGGTCAATTTCCCGACCATTTCCTTGACTTCCGGGGTCCAGAAACCCTTCCGCATTTGTTTGATGGTCTTCTCGTCCACCCCGGGGTTGGCCTGCCTCGTCAAGTACTCGGCGAGAGCCTCCTCCAGCCCCTCCCTGATCGCCTTGAAAGCGGCGTTGCTGACCTTCTTGTCGATGGTTCCGGTGTAGTCCTCCGCCAGGACCTTCCAGTGGTTGTCGGCTATCCAGGTGACTCCGAGCGCCTTGAGTCCGTTGGCGCCGAACTCCGGCACGGCAGTCGCGCAGACCTTGGCGGCCGCCGACTCGATCTCGTGCGCCATGTCCTCCGCCAGAGCCAGCTGCCCCTCCACCTGCTCCCACGCGTCAGGAGCGAGGCGCTCCTTGAATTCGTTGAATTCACGCAGGTAGGGCAGGGTCTGCTTCGCCAGTTCGAAGCCGGTCATCTCCTTGACGGCCTTCATCTGCTCCAGGCCCACGCGCACGGGATCCGCCAGGTGCGGGTGGGACTCGTGCCCGACTTCCATGGGCCTCTCGTGACGGCCCAGATAGAATTCGATCGCACTTCGAATCACCTTCGGATCGCCCCCCAGGAACTTTCCGGGGAACGCGCCTTCGAGCATCCGGTCATTCGCCCTCGCCTCGGTGATGAATGCCCGGCCGTAGTTCCGCCCCATGGCTTCCTCGAACTTCAGTCCGCGCGTCCATCCCTTGGACTGCTTGAGGTTCGGCAGCCCGTCGCCCTCGTTGCGGTGCGGGCTGATGTCGATCGAGACGATCTTGATTCCGGCGAAGGAGAGCTCGTCCATCACGCCGCTGCGCATGCCGACCGCTCCGACCACCTCGTACGTGTCGGAGAGGTACTTGAGGAGCGCGAGCTCCTTACGGCGGTTCCCGACCGACGGCCAGTTCCAGTACTCCCGCAGGGCCGGCCCCTCCCAGACGGCGGGCTCCTCGCCCATCGGAACGATCGTGTGACCGTCCCCGAGCGCCGCCTTGGCCTGCTCGATGATCTGCACCACGCCCTCCGTACCGGTGTCGAGGGCCGGTGCGTTGGCGCCGGCCCGGCCGCTGTGACCGCTGCCCCGGTACACCACGAGCACGTACTTCTTCCCCTCCTCGAAGCCCCCGAAGTCCGGATTCGCCAGGTCCCGCCGGAAGGCCTCGCCCTCTTCCGGGGTGTAGTGCCCGTAGCCACGGGCGAACTCCGTCACCCGGGCGTCCTGGAACGTCACCTCGCCCGTCGGATCCTGATAGTTCGCGGTGCGCTTCTCGACCATGCCCACGGCCCGTGTCAGCGCCTGCACCTGCTCCTTGGTCTCCGCGTTCCTCGTCGCGGACGGCACGGCACTGTTGACCAGTTTCAGATGGTCGGCGACGAGCGGCCGCTTGAGGTAGGCGGCGAGATCCTCCGACGCGTCGGTCTCGTTGCGACCGAACTTGCTCGGCAGTTGCGTCTCGGTCGTGTACACCACCGTGCGCCCCGACCGGATCAGGTCGTCATGCAGATTGATGATCTGTTCGACCTGGCCCTTGGTGGCTTCGGTGACGTTCCAGATCACCAGGCCGCGGTCCGGATAGGCGACCAGGGCGGCGCGCATGTGGTACATGTCGCCGGAGTTCTCCGCCCTGATGGTGTAAGTCGTCTTCGGAAGCAGCTTCAGACCGTCCGCCGATACGTGGTCACCGGACGCCGTCACCCACAGGTGGGTGTCGGGCGTGATCGACGGGGGAACGACCGCGCTGGCGGACTGTTCCACGCTCTCCTGTGCTTCCTTGAGCTCCCAGCGCAGGCCGCCTCCCTCCTCCTCGGTGTTCCCGCGGACGGTCCACACCTCGGCGAAGCCGCCCGGTCGGGTGACGGCCACCGTGGCCACGGTGGCGGAATCACGCAGCCGCAGCTCCAGCGCGGTGCGGGCCGCTTCTCCGGTGCCGTAGTCGTACGCCAGCCGTTCCAGCCTCCTCGACCCGGGTGCGCCGCCGCCGTCCGTCGGGCCGTACACCTCCCCCTCGATCCGGTTCCGCTTCGGCGGTTGGAGCAGCTCCAAGGCGCGGGTGCGCTGAACCGACCACTCGGCCGGGGGCCTCGGCGCGGCCGGGGTCTCCGCCACCGGCAGGGGCACCGTCACGTGGAAGGTCATCAGGACCGAGTAGACGGAATCGCCGTCGCTGCTCGAAGATCCGGCGGCGGTCTGGTCCTCATCGCCCGCATGCCCGGCGACGGCCTGGTCCTCATCGCCCGCATGCCCGGCGACGACCTGATCCTCATCGCCCAGATGTCCGACGCCGACCTGACCCACGTCGCCCAGGACGACCGGCACCGGCTGGTCCGGGTCGATGGGGTCGTGCTCGGTGGCCTGGGGGACGGGCTCCTCGTCCGGGCGCAGGAGTTCCTGGCCGTGTGCGGTGGACTGGACGGTGCCGTGCTCGGTGACCGCCAGGTGGTACCAGTCGCCGGCCCCCTCGACTCTCGGGAGGCCGTTCCCCGTGTAGCCGACGCGCGCGGCGACGACCATGCGGGGCTGGTCCCCGCCGGTGAGGTGGACCAGGCCCCCGGCGGCGAAGGCCTCGGGGCGGCCGAGGCGCTCCAGCGCCGGGCTGAGGGGCAGGTTGTTGGCCTCGGCGAAGGCCCGGCGGGCCGCGAGCGCCTCGTGGAGGGCGAGCAGGGTCCTGTCGGCGTAGGAGGCCTGGCGCTCGGCGCTTCCCTCGGGGCCGGGCGGGCGGTAACCGGAGTTGCAGGAGAGGAAGCGCAGCGGCTCGCCCTGCCACTGGCCGCCTTCGGCCAGCCGCAGCAGCACGCCCGCCATCTCCTCCGGGCTCAGCTCCCTGCCGAGCCAGGTCGGCGCTCCGTCGTGCTGGAGGGTGTGGTAAGCGAGGGTGAAGTACCGGGAATCCGCCGGGAGGTGGCTCAACGCCTCCAGGACGGCCTGCGCGGCGGGGGTGCCCCGCTCGTTCAGGTCGGCGAGGTAGTGCACCCCGTTGGCGGGGCCGGGCAGGGGCGTGGCGAGCGTCTCGGCGACGGCGTCGGAGGTGGAGCCGCGGCTGATCGTCTGCCCCTCGGGGTGCAGGACCGAGTACAGCACCCGGTGGTTGCTCACCGACTGGACGACGGTGGTCTCGCTGATCGGGATCTCCATCTCGATCGGGACGAGGCCCTTCACGGTCTCGGTCCGGTCGCCGTCCCGGAAGGTCAGCTGGACCTCGGCCTGGCCGACGTAGCGGGCGGCCGGGGTGGGGATCTTGGCGTTGGCCACGGTCTTCCCGGAGGAGCCCGCGGAGGGCCCCTCACGCCACCGGTGGCCGCCCCCGCCGACGACGCCGACGGTGAACTCGGCGGCGCCCTTGGTGCCGAACTTGGCGCCGAGCTGGCCCTGGGCGTTCCACCGCCGCCAGTCGAGGCGGGTGTGCCGCCCGCCGCTGGTGACGTCGTTGGCCGGGCTGAAGGCGGCCGCCTGGTTGTCGCTGTGGTACTCCAGCTGGACGATCGAGATGGTGGCGCTGATGCCGGCGTCGTCGACGAACAGGCGCTTGCCGGCCGACGGGGTCTCGATGGTCCGGCCGTCCTGCACCACCGCGTCGCGGCGCGGGGCGTTCGGGTGCTCCTCCGACGGCGCCAGGATCTCCCGGCCCCGGACGACCGACCCGAACAGGGCGGACAACTGCGCGTGGCTGTGGGTGTTCCGGGCGACGGACTCCAGCCAGGACCACGTCCCCTCGCGGAAGAAGCGCTCACCGAACACGGTCAGCAGGTCCCGCACGCCGGAGGTGTCGTCGAGCCAGCGCACGATGCCGGTGTCGTGCAACCCGTTGGTGAACACCGATGCCGGCGGCCGCCGGACGACCTGCGTCGCGGACGGCACGGCCGGGGGGATCGGGGGCAACTGCCGGTTCGGATCGTCCGGGCGCGGCGGCCGGACGGGCTCGCCCCGGCCGGACTCCAGCAGCACGTCGGCGTGGATCCGCGTCTCCACGACCGTCCGCCGGTACAGGCCGACGCGGGCGAGGCGGTCCCCGGTCCTGACCAGCTCCCGGTTGAGGGCCTGGAACTTGGACGGAGCGGCGCTGCCGCCGGCCTCCTGCCGCTCCCTGTCCTGCCGCCGGAACATCTGCTCCCGTGCCTCGCGGCTGGGGCGGATCTTGTGCGGGGAGGCCAGGCTCACCGCCGGCTTGCGCTCGAACTCGACCTTCAGCACCACGTCCGCGCGGTAGGACCGGCCGTCCGTCACCTTGCTCTTGACGGCCGTCCCGCTGGCGGTGCTGGCGCTGCCGTGCTCAAGCCGGTCGACGCCCCACGCCCCGGTGACGCTGCCGCCGCCGACGAACGCCGCCCCCGTGGGCAGGACGTCGGTGGTGGCGAGCAGGCTACCGGTGATCGCGGTGCCCTGGCCGCCGCCGGTGTTGGTCCCGCCGTCGGAGCTGGTGAGCGAGGTCTGGGCGCCGTGGCCGATGTTGAACTCGACCACCGGTGCCGAACCGGTCGGGGTCAGTTCCCGTACCTCGGCGGTGATCCACGCCCGGCTGCGGCCGTGCTTCACCACGATGGGGTGACCGGCCATCACCGACTTGAGGTCGGTGTGCAGCCGGTCGAAGTCCAGCTCGGCGAGCAGCTTCCGCTGCATGCCGGGCCAGTCCTTGCCCAGGAAGCCCGCAGCCCTGCGGCCCAGGTCCTGGACGACCTCGTGGACCGTCCCCTCCCGGGCCGTCCCGTCCGGGCCCAGCCTCCGGTAGACGGCGGTGACGACGTCGGAGGAGCCGAGCCGGTGGCTCGGGAGCTGCCGCACGGGCGCGGCCGGATCGACGGTGCGGTGCGGCGCGGCCACCACGGCCGGCACCGGAACGGTCAGGTCGTCAAGCCTCGCCGACCGCTTCGACGGCTCGAAGGAGACGGTGAACTCGGCGGTGGAGTCGGACAGTCGGGCCGACTCCGTGGCCTTGGCCCGACTGTTGGTGCCGCCGGTGCGGTCGATCGAGAGCCCCTTGACGAAGTCCCGGGTGTGCGAGGCCTCCCCGGCGAGGTCGACGTGCGGGACGGAACCCCCGAGCTTGAGCCGGAACCGGAACCGGGTGCGCAGGTCGGAGGTGGTGCCGGTGGTGGTGCGCTGCTGGCTGCCGACCTCGAACTCGAAGCCGGTGACCAGCGTCTCCCTCGGCCGGGGGTTGATCAGCTCGGCCGCGACCACGACCGTTCCCTTCCACCCGTCGAGGTCGACCGGGATCCGGATCCGCTCGCCCCGGCTCAGCCGGGACAGCGCGGCCTTGAGGCCGTACGGGTCGACCGCCCTGGCGAGCCGCGCCAGGACGCGCTCGGGCACCGGGTGGCCGGACTGCCGTTCGAGCGTCTCCCTGATCTGCCTCAGCACGGCGGTGTCGCCCCTGCCGAGGCTCAGCACCACGTCGGACTGGCCGAGCCGGGTGACCGTCCGCTGCGTGGCCACCTGCTCCGCGACCTCCTGGTGCGGGGCCGAGGGAGCCGTGAAGCCGTTCCGGTCGTGCTCGCCGACCTGGCGCAGCGCCGTGTGCACCTGCTCCAGGCTCAGTTCGGCGGAGAGCGGGACCGACCCGCGGTGCTCCCCGTTGACCGTCACGTCCAGGGTGATCTCCGTCCGGAACAGCTCCTGCGCACTGCCGTACTTGCCGTTCGCGTAGCTCTTGCTGGACTCCCCGCCGCGCCACCCGTCGCGGACCCGCGACTCCACGGAGGCCGTGACGTTGCCCTGCATGCTGTCCTTGAAGGGCTTGCCCGCGGAGTCCAGCACCTCCCGGGTGTGCACCGGGCCCTTGCCGCCGCCCTGGCCCTGCACGGTCTTCGTGTCGGAGCGCAGGTGACGCGACGAGTCGAAGGTGCTGCTCTCGCGGATCGGGTTGAGCTCGGCGTTGCTCTGGGGCCGCACGTGGTCGATCCGGGTGACCCGGGCCGTGACGGAGACGTGCATCTTCTCCAACGGGCCGAGGGTGACCTCGGGACCGCGCAGTTCGGATCCGCGCGACATCCCGACCAGGTGGGCGCTGACGGCGGCGTGCGAGTAGGCCTGCAGGACGTCCTCGCGCACCGCCGACCAGCCCTGCTCGCCGCCGAACACCTCCCGGCCGATCCGGTCGAGTGCGGCGTGCAGCGGGGCGACGCTGCGCAGGTCCCGGACGGTGGTGGTGTCGGGCAGCCCCTGCCAGAACTCGTCCCGGGGGGCCAGCACTTCGTCTCCCACCGCGTGGGCGTGCTCGGGGGGTGTGAGCTGCTGGGCGGCGGTGAACACGGGCGGCTGCGTGCCGGGCACGACCTCCTCGACCGGGGTGACGAGGATCGCCTCGGCCTGGTCGATCACCGTCCGGAAACCCAGAGCGACGTGGGCGTCCTGGTCTGCGGGCTGGGACAGCCTGCTGCGCCAGCCGAAGGTGACGACCAGGTCGGCCGTCCCCTCGAAGAGCACCGCCGGGTTCTTGACCTTGGTGCCGAGCCCCAGATCGTCGCCCGAGCCGTGGAGTTCGACGTCGTCCCGGCCGGCCCGGCCGCCCACCCCGCCCCCGGCACCGCCGTTCTTGGCGGCCCAGTTGCCGACCGAGGACGGCAGCGTCTGCCAGTCCTTGCTGCCGGTCTTCTGCTCGACGTGCGAGCGGGTCGTCGCGGTCGCGATGTTGAGCTCGGTGGTCGGCAGAACGTGGACCTGCTGCATCCGGGAGACGGTCCCGCCGCCGATGGTGAGCACCGCGGCGGGCCCGGTCAGGCTGTCGTCCACGATGGTCAGCTTCTGACCGGACATCACTCCCTTCAGCTCCTGGTGCAGGGTGCCGAGGTCGAGTTCCTCCAGCAGCCTGCGCTTGAGGGCGGGCCAGCGGCCCTCGAAGTACCGCTCGGCCTGGCCCTCGAAACCCGCCACGAACCTGGCCAGGGCCGCCGCTCCGTTGGCTACGGGCGTGACGGGCTGGTTCACCGCGGCGAGCTCGATGTTGCCCTCGGCGTCCGGCACGGGCGCCGGCGGGCGGTCGACCGGCCAGACGTCGGTCACGATGTGCGAGCCGGCCAGCCGCAGGTTCTCGGCGGTCTCCCGCGGCACCGTGTAGTGGGCCTGGGGCACCTGCGGCGCGTTCGCGGTCTCCCGCACCGGCACGGCGACCCGCCCGGTGAAACCGAGGTCGATCGGCTGCGGCACCTTCCACGGCCCCGGTGCGCCCTGGAGGCGGGCGTCCAGGAACTCCACCCGCACGTTGAACGGAGTGTCGAACAGCGCCGCCGGCTCGACGGTCTTACCCCGGGCCAGTGTCCTGCTGGCCTCGGCGGTGGCACTGCCGTGCAGCCAGCCGTGCTGATAGCCGAGCGTCTCGGTGAGATCCCCCGAGCTGCCGAACTTCGCCTTGAACTGCACACCGAGGTTGGCCTGCGTCAACCCGTCGGAGGTGACGCCGATCATGCTCTGCTGCTCCGAGCCGTACTCGAACTCGAAGCCGGACACCGTCTCGACGTACGTGCCCTCCCCCGCGCCACCCGTGATTCGGACCGTGCCGGACCACTGGCCCGCCTGGAAGTCCACCTCCCGGACATCGCCCCGGGACAGCGCGGACACCGTCGGCCGCAGCACCTCGCCGCCGAACAGGCTGTTCGCCAGCGTCCGCGCGGCATCCCGGTCCCCGTGCAGCGCCTCGGCGAACCGGTCGGTGAGCTGGTTCAGAATCCGCACGTCGTCGTGGTTCAGAGCGACCAGGACGTCGTACGCGGCCAACCCGCGCTCGCCGACGCGGGCCGGCGGTAGCGGGGCGGGCGGCGGCGGAGGCTGCACCTCTTGCTGCTGTTGTTGCTCCAGTTGCTGTTGCTGTTGCTGTTGCTGTTGCTCCTGCTGCTGCGAACTCTGCGTTACCTCATGGGAGTTCGCCACCGCCAGCGACTCGTCGGTGATCCCCTCGGTGGTCTCCTCGGTGTGCGAGGAGGTCTGCTGGAGCGCAGCCCCCTCATCGTCCGTGGTCAGCGGCAGGTCGCTCTCTTCGGCGACCACCGATTCCTGCGTGGTGGACTCGTCGTGGGAGACGGTGTGGTCGACGGCCTGCTCTACCGACTCGGTCTCGGAGACGACGTGGGAGGTGTCCTGCGACACGACCGCCGTCTCCTCGGGCACGACGATGTGCTGTTCCTCGCCCCTTCCGTCCATGAATTCCCGGAAGCCCTGGAACATCTCCTCTACGCGCTGCTCCTCGGACCTCCCGTCCATGAACTCTCGGAAGCCCTGGAACAACTCCTCTTCACGGTGTTCCTCGGCCCTCGCCTCCATGAACTCCTGGAAGACCTGGTACATCTCCTCCTCGGCCCGGGCCCGGCTGACCTGGTTCGAGGGCCGCGCCTGGACGGACTGCGGATCGGGCCCGTAGAGCTGCTCCAACAACGGCAGCAGCTCCGGCTCGTTCTCACGGACCCAGTCGGAACCGTTGTTGCGGGGCTTCCCGGTCTGTGGATCGTTCCCGTGGTTCGTCCCGAGATACGTATTGCTCAACTGAGCGAAGAACTCATGCACATCCGCCGACGAATAGTTGCCGACCAACTCACCCGCAGCATTGCGCCGCGATCCATCGGGCCAGACCGTCACGGACTCCTCACCGAACAGATCAGCCAGACCGTCCGCGAGACGCTTACCCCGGTACGCCTCCTCGACCAGCGCCCTCTGCTCACGACTCAGCCCGAACTCCATTACCGCGTGCGCGAGTTCATGAGTCACCGAGGAATACCCCTCAGGCTGCGTGGCATGCGGACCGACCGTCGTCCGCTCACCGAGCAGGTTCTCCTCAGTGATCGCCACCAGAAGCTCGTCGTTCGCCCCCCGCAACTGGTCGACGCTGCGCCCGTTGCCCGCCTCACCATCGGCCAGGACACCGCGAAGCCGCTCGAAACCCGCCACCCCGGTCAACGGCACGTCACGCGGCACCACCACCACCCGCACACCCGCCGCCACCAGCCTGGCCGCAACCTCCTTGTCCTGCAACATCCGCGCGACCTGCAACTCGGCCTCACGCCGCGAAGCAACCGGCTGATGCACACGGGAGTCCACGTCGATCACCAACCGCGCCGCCGCCTGCGCAAAGTCCTCCGCCGACAACTCCGACCGCAGACTCTCCACGAACACCGTGTCCGCCGCGAGCTCCCGCCGGGCCTCCGGACCGAGGTGCTCCAACGCCTGCACCCGCTCATGCAACGGCCCCGGCACCGGCATCCCGCCACCATGCTCCACCGCCAGCGGATTCACCACCACCGACTCCTCCGACACCCCCGACGGCGCCTGCCGAAGCTTCTTCCCCGACTGATCCTCCGGCTCCGAGTCACTGTTGTGCTCAAGCTGCCGCTTCTGCCCCCCATCGCCTTCCTGGGTACTGCCGGCAGCCTGCGCCCCTTCCGGGGCCTCGACCGGAGCCAGCGGGGAGTAGTGACTATCGGAGAGGAACAGGGACACATCCCTGGTGCCCTCGGGGGCACCGGGTACCGGCGCCAAGGAATGCCAGTTGACCCCGTCGAAGATGTGCAGCCGCACCCCCAGGGCCGAGGCGACGATCGACGGGATCAGATCACCGTTCGACCCGGCCCACCACCCCCTCGTCTTGACCATCCAGCCGAGATCATCGGGCTTCGCCCCGTGCGTCTGCGCGAACGCGGTAACCAGCTCCATGTTGTGGCCGATCCACCTGGAGACGCGGTTGCGCAGCATCGCCGCGTTCTGAGGGCTGACGGCCGTGTCCATAACGTGGTTGACGGAGTGGTAGAGACAGTCCCCGTCGCGGGGCACCTCGTGGATCTGGTAGCCCATCTCGTACAGGTACGCGCCGTCGTGGAGGCTACGGTGGTACGACTGCAGTTCGGGCAACAGGGGCAGCCCCTCCTCGGCCATCCTCCGGTACACCTGCCACGGGGGGTTGTCGGCGTACCGCGGCCCGTCGGCGAAGACCTCGTCGAACTTGCCCAGGTAATCCTCCACCGCCCGTCCGCCGCCCGAGGCCGTCACGACCTCCTGGCGCAGCTTGCCGTACCGGTTCCGCAGGTGCTGGACGCGGTTGGCGGCGAACTGCCCGGCGTCGAGCGGCCGGTCACCCGAAAGCCCCAGCTGCTCCCGGATCTTGGCCACAGCGTCGTACCCGAAGCCGCGTTCCTGGCCGTAGACGTCGACGGGCTTGCGCCACCGGAGGATGTCGCCCCTCAGGTGGAAACCGTGGTTGGGCTTGGCCTGCGGCTGGTTGCCCTTGCCGCCCCCACCCGACTGCTTCTTCTCCTTGCCCTTACCGCCCGCCCCCGACTGCTTGGAGGCGCCGTGCTTCTCGTCGTACGGGATGGTGTACCGGCCGGACGCGGTGGGCGGGGTGGGGATCACCACACGCTCGTAGCCCGGCGCCATGCCTCCGGCCTTGGTCTTGCCTGCGTCCTGCTCGTGCCACTTCTCCATCCGCTCCCGTCCGCTGGAGCCCTTCTCCTCCAGGTACGTGACCTTGTGGCCGAGCAGCGCGGCGGCTTCCAGGTTTCCGGAACGGGTCCCCAGGTGGTTCATGTCGTAGTGGCGGTCCAGGAAGTCGTACAGCCTCAACTGCCCGGTCCTGAGGTTCTCCGTCCAGACCGAGGGGTCCGATCCACCGTCCTTCCAGAAGCCGGTGACGTGGTGGATGGTGTCGATCCCGAGCTCCGCGCGCATCTCCGCGACCAACTCGTTCCACTTGTTCTGCCGAGAAGGATGGGGGTCACCGGTGATGAGCACCATGCCCTGCTCACGGGCGACCTCCCGCAGGATCTGCCGCACGCCCTGGAAGCTCGTGTCGTGCTCCATCCGGCCACCCAGGTCGGCCCACTGCGTGGCCTTGCCGGTGAAACGGGACCAGAGCACCAAGACCTTCGAACCCCGGGCAGGCAGCGTGATCCCACGGCCCGTCAGCCAGTCGGCGATCCGCTGATCGTGCGCAGGAGTCATCTTCCAGGCGTCGCGGACGGTCTGGCGCAGTTCGTCCGAGAACACCTTGGCGACCTTGTCAGTACCGAACGTGACGCTCTTGACCGCCGCCTCCTGGTCCTGCTCGGAAAGCACCTCCCAGTCCTCGGCCACGATGCGGCGGGCCTCCGCGTCCATCACCTCGTAGAGGCGGCCCGTCTCCATGGTCGGTACGTCCACGGTGTGGATACGGTCGTCGGAGATCCCGATGGAACGGTAGAAGGCCTCGATCTCCTGGGACTTGTCCTTGGGATTGACGGCATGACCCTCCGCCGTCCGCGGCCCCCGCGCGATCAGAACATGCAGATTCGGGTCGTTCAGCAGCGCGACCGAGATCCCGAACTGGTCACCGGACGAATAGCCCGGCTGCTTGATGAGCCGCTTGTGCTCCGCCGGCAGGTTGTCCTCATGGATGTTCGCCCTCGGCGCGACGTCGAGCGGGCCACCCTCGTGCGAACCGATCCCGAGCGGAGCCGACACCGGGTCCACCCAGACATGCTCACGGTCATGCACCGCCGCCAACGACCAGGCCTCATCCCAGGTCCGGCCATGCGTAGCAGCCGGGTCCAGGTGCCCCACCACCGACGAGATCAGCTGCAAGTGCCGCTCACGCAGACCACCCTGCCGCAACCCCTCCGGCGCCGGGGCCCGGTGGTCACCCAGCAGACTGCCCTCGACCGCCGGACGGTGCGGCAGACCCGAAGCCCGGTACTCGTCCCGCAGACCGATCTGGTGGCCCAACTCGTGCGCGTAGTCGATCGGATCGGCGTCCAGCCACCAGGACCTCTGATCCATCTCCCGGCCCCGCGAAACCAGGTCCACCGTCAGATGCGCCCGCTCACCCGGCCTGGCCGGCAACACCGTGACATGCATCCGGTCACCATTGGCCAACCGGTAACCGGGCGCGTTGAGATACTCCTCCACACCCCGAACGACCTTGTCCCACACCAGAGCCGTGTTGTGACCCCGACCACCCTCGACGAAATCGATCCGCACCGTCAGATCCGTCACCGGACCCTCATGATCGAACCGACGCGCCTCGAACGACGACTGCACCACGAAACGCGGCGTCCGATCCACCACCATCCGCGGCGCCGACACCGGCGACTCCACGGACTCATGCACGACCACCGTCTCGTCGGAGGTGTGGACGACCGCCTCGCCGTCGGGCCGGGGCCGCAGCGTGAGGTCGGACGGGGCATCGGTGTGCGACGGTGCGGGCTGCTCCTCGGGCCGGGTGGTGGCGCCGGTCAGCGCCGTCTCGATGGACTCGGGGAGGTCGTCCTGCCGAGGGCGTTCGTGCGAATCCGTCTCGTGCGAATCCGTCTCGCGCAAATCCGTGTGGTGGCCCGCCCCCTCCGGGGTTTCGGTCCGGGGGGTGGTCCGGATCAGCGCGAGCTGCTCCTCGGCGGCCGCGGCCTCCTCCTCCCGGCGGCGGGCGAAGGCGTCCTCGTGGCCGCGTTGGTGGGCGCGCCAGCCGGCCGCGTCCAGGTGGGCGAGCTTCCACAGTTCGCGGTACCGCGCGAAGAACTCGTCGCCGTACTCGCGCTTGAGGAAGGCGATCACGTCGTCGGTGAGGACGTGCGGCGCCGCCCGGTCCTCGAAGCCCGCCGCGGCGTCGCGCAGGGCGGGCGCGGCCTCGGCCTCGAAGGCGGCGTGCTCGACCAGCTCCTCGGTGAGCTCCCGGTGCCGTGCGTCCCACTCCTCCTGGCGGACCTTCAGGTCCTCGGGCTTGCCGAACACCTGGTCGAAGGCGGAGGTGATCCGGTCCCGGTGGCCCTCCTTCAGGCGGCCGATGCCGTGCCCGGTGAGGCCGCCGTGCTCCTGGGCGGCCTTCTCGGCGGCCTCCTCGGCGGCGCGGCGGGCCCCGAGGCGGGCGGCCTGGTGGGTGAGCCGGTCGTGCACGGCACCGGTGCCGGTGAGCTCGTCGAGTTCCCGGCCGAGCGCCTCGGTGTCCTTGGTGCCTCGGTTGAGGTGGTCGGCGACCAGCCGGTCGGCGGCCTTGGCCAGTTCGCGGGTGACGGTGCCACGGGCCTGCTGGACGTCGTGCTCGGTGACACCGAAGGCGGCGGCCCGGTCCTTGCGTTCGGCGCCGGCGTCCGTGTTCCAGGATTCGGTCGCCTTCTCCGCCTCCGTGGCGGCGCGCCGGATCACCGCCTCGCGGACCGCCTGGACAGCGAACTCGTGCGGCAGGCCCTGGGCGCGGCCGGCCAGCGCCAGGCCGAAGAGGTCCACGGCCTGGGTGCGCTCGCGGCGCGGTCCGGCGGCCGTGTCGACGGGGCCGGCGACCTCCTCGAAGTCGGTGCCGAGGCGGTCCCGCAGCTGTTCCCTGATCAGGGTCACGCTGTCGGGTGACAGCTCGGGGCGCTCCGTCACCCCGGCGGCGGCCAGCAGCTCCCGGTCGGCCGGGGAGAGGCGGTCGTACCAGTCGGCGGTGGCCCGCTCGACCAGGTGCTCCGCCTGGGCGAGCGCGGTCTCGTGGTCGGCGCGGAAGTCGAGTTCACCGCGCAGGTGCTCGGTGAGCCGGTTCAGGGCGTGCTGGGCCTGCGCGTTGCCCACCCCGGTGAGGTCCTCCGGGCGGGCGTAGATCCGGGCCACCTCGGCCTCGGCCCGGGCGCTGAAGCCGCCCCGCGCCTCGCTGCGGATCAGGTCCCGGATCACCGCCGGGAGGTCGGCGTGCGAAACGGTGGCGGTGCCGTCGCCGAGGGCGCTCGGCGGGGCGCTCCACTCGGTCACCGTCCGGTCGAAGCGCTCCATCGCCACCCGGACGGCCGCCTCGCGGACCGCGGCGAGGTGGGTGATGCCGTCCAGGCCCGCGAGGATCTGCTCGCGGTCCTGCGGCCGGGCCGTCAGCTCCTGGTACATCAGGTCCTTGGCGCGCTTCCACACCGCCGTGGGCAGGCCCGGCGGCGCGTCGTCGGGGAAGCGAACGGGCCCGTCCGTGAAGGCCTCGCGGAGCAGTTCCTCGGCCTGCGCGTCATGGACGTGGCCGCTGCCGTCCGGGTCCTGGCGGAGCTTGTCGGCCGCCTCGGCGAGCTTGGCGTCGTAGGCGTCCTGGAGGTCCCGCTGGGCCTGGCGCCACTGCTCCCCGCGCCGGCCGTCCTCGTCGGCGCGGACGTGTTCGGGCGCGTCGGTGTAGTGGTAGGCCGGTGGCGGTTCCTGGCCTGGCGCCGATCGTTCGTGCTCCTGCGCGGATTTCGCCGCGTCGCCGAAGACCGAGGCCTCCGCCATGTCCGTGTGCTTGGAGCCCGACGTGTAGTGCTCCGGCAGCGGCGAGGGGTACGAGCGCACCAGCGGCTCGCCGGCCTCGATGCGCGCCTTCCCCTCCTCGGAGGCGGGGTTGACGTATTCGTACCAGTTCCCGCCGCTCTCGACGACCGGCCGGCCGTCCGCGCCGAAGCCGACCTTCGCGGCGACCACGACGTGGCCCGTACCGGGGCCCTCCTTCATCGCGGTCGGGGAGTCGAACCCCGGCACCACCCAGACCGGGCCGTCGGCCGCCACCGCCTTGACGTCGGCGAGCTTCGGGTCCGCCCAGATGTGCTCCATCACCTCCTGGACGTAACGGGCGTTGAGCGGCCCGTTCAGGTCGCAGGCGACGAACTCGATCGTGCGCCGGTCCCCGCCGAGGTGCCCGGTCTGGGCGAGCCCGCGCACGATGGAGGCCAGCTTCTCCACCGACAGCTCGCGGCCGTTGTGCATCGGCATCCCGTGCTCGTTGGTGTGGATCACCAGGGCGAAGCGGGACGGGTCGAGGGGCAGGCGCTCCAGGGCCTTCAACGTCTCCTGGGACGGCCTGTCACCGAGCACCCAGCCGGGCTGCCGCTCCGGGCCGGCGGACGGCAGGTGGTGGCCGTGGTCCTTCGGGGCGCTGGACTCGTCGACCTCCAGGTACTGCAGTTCCTCGTTGTGGGCGTGGGTGTTCTGGTTCTCGTGGGTGTTCTGGTTCTCGTGGGCGCTCTGGTTCTCGTGGGTGTTCTGCTGCTCGTGGGTGTTCTGCTGTTCGGGGGTCTTCTGGTTCTCGTGGGAGTTCTGACTCCCCCGGGGGTTCTGCTGCTCGGGGGTCTTCGGGTTCTCCCGGGTGTTCTCGTTCCCCCGGGGGTTCTCGTTGTCGCGGGTGTTCTCGTTCCCCCGGGGGTTCTGCTGCTCCCGGGGGTTCGGCTGCTCGTGCCCGCCGGTCACCGGGACGTGGGCGGGGGCGGGGGCAGGGACGTTGGATTCGGACGTCGTGGCGGGCGCGGGCACCGTCTCGTGCGCCGGAGGTTGCTGCGTCGACTTCTGCCCCTGCTCGTGCGAGCCGCCGCCGGACGTAGGCACCTTGGCCGGCGGCTCGGGCTTGTTCGACGTCTCCCCGGGGGCCTTGGCCTCCGTCTTGACCGGAGCGTCCTTGGTCTGCCGCTCCCCCGTCGTGGACGACTGCGACCTGGAGCCCTCGGAGCTGGTGTGGAAGTCCTTCGGCTGGGTGGCGTGCTCGAAGTTCCCCTCCGCCGCCAGCCGGGCCTCGCGGGCCTTCGGCCCCTCCGGCCGGGGGATCAGCAGCGAGGTCGGGTGCCCCATCAGGGTGGACGCGATGGCCAGCAGGGTGCGCGGGTGACCCAGGCCGTAGTACTTGCCGTCGCTGGTCATCGAGGACTCCGCGTCCCACGCGCGGATCTTGTCCTGGAACCGCAGTCGCGCCGGGCCGGTGAGGGTGTGCCCGGCGTGGCCGATCGCACCCATGGCGACGCCCGCGAAGAAGGTCTCGGCGGTGACCGAGAACGAGCCGTCGCCGAAGATCGAGTTGTAGGTGCCCTCGGTCAGGATGTTCTGGACGCCGCCCTTGAGGTAGCCGCCGATGCCCTCGCCGAACTTGTAGAGCATCTGCAGTGCGGTCTGCGGCCGCAGACCGTCCATCAGGTGGAGCGTCCGGTCCGCGAGGTCCTTGACGGCCTGGTGCTCGCCGCCCTTGCCTGCGTCCTTGACCGCCGCGTCCAGGAGCTTGCGGACGGTCCCGAGGTCCACGGCGTAGCGGGCGCCGCTGCCGGCGATCGTCTCGGCGACCTTCCGCCCGGCCTCGTTCGCCAGGTCCTTGGAGATGCCCAGGCTCCCGAGCTGCTCCTCGAAGGACTTGCCCATCTCCTGGGTGAACTTCTCGACGTTGGACAGCTTCTTCTCGGCGGCCTTGACCGCGTCCTCCGCCGCGTCCTTGGCCCCGGCCTTCGCCGCGCCCTCCGCCGCATCCTTGGCCCCGGCCTTCGCCCCGGCCTTCGCCGCACCCTCCGCCGCATCCTTGGCCCCGGCCTTCGCCCCGGCCTTCGCCGCACCCTCCGCCGCGCCCTTGGCCGTGGTCTTCGTCGCCCCCTCGACCGCGTCCTTGGCCGTGGTCTTGGCCGCGCCCTTGAGGCCGTCCTTCACCCCGGTCTTGCCGAGGCCCGCCAGCCCGCCCTCGCCGGTCTTCTTGAGGGTGTTGAGCCCCGCATTCTCCAGCGAGCGGCCCGCGCCCTTGGCGAGGTCGGCCGCGGTCTTCAGCTCGGCGCCGGCCAGGTTCTTGAGGTTGTTCTGCAACTCCTTGCCGATGCCGCCGCCGAACACCTTCCCGAAGAGCTTGCCGAAGCCGAAGGTGAGCAGTTCCAGCGGGCCGGTGAGCAGGCCGTTGATCGCGCCGAACTCGATCGCCTGGAGGAAGGAGTCCTTCTCCCAGTGGTCCTTGTGGCCCTGGCCGATCTGGATGCCCTGGATGATCCCGTCCATGATCATGGAGGTGGTGATGTTCAGGAACTCGTGCAGGGCGATCTGCTTGAACAGCCAGATGAAGACCTGCTTGACCAGTTCCCTGGTCGCCACCTCGGCGGCGAAGATGGTGGCGAGCGAAGCCCCGAAGGTGAGCGGGATGTTGGCGATGGCCCAGGCGATCTGCGCGGCCAGCTGGACCAGCTGGGCGATGATCATCCACTTGGCGTACTCGACCTGGTTGGCGGTCTTGTGGGCGTAGTCGCCGAGTTCCTTCGCCGAGTCCCCGGAGGCCGTCACGTAGTCGGTGCCGCCGTCGGCGCCGATCAGCTGCCCCATCTGCTGGACGAACCGGTCGGCCGCCTCGCCCTCGAACTCATCCTTGACGTAGTTCACCAACTCCAGCAGGTAGGAGCGGAGTTCGGGGACCTTCTTGTAGATCTCCAGGTAGTCGTCACCGGCCGTGCGCAGCCGGTCCTCGTTGGCCTCGGGCCACTTCATGCCGGTCACGAACCCGAACAGCTTGGCCAGGGCCGGGGGAAGCATGATCGACACGGGGGCGTACTCCTGGCGTTCGTCGGGGGTCGGGCGAAGCGGGCCGGCACAAGGGACTGACGGATCGTCAGTTCTGGTTCTTGGCTTCCTCGTCGGCGTTCTTCAGCATCTCGGAGGTCTTCTGACCCTTGGTTCCGGCGCCCTCGACCTGGTCGCGCACCTTCTTGAACAGGTCGTCGAGATCGGCGGTCGGCCCGTCCACGTTCTTGTGGTACTCCTTGCCGATGTCGTCGTTGCCCGCCGAACTCTTGTTGAACTCGTTGATCTCGTCGGTCCACCGGCGAACTTCCTCGATGGTGTCCGAGAGCGGGCCGAACTTGGCGAACTTGTCCTTGAGGTCCGCCATCGCGGTCAGCTGAGGCTTAGCCACGGAACTCCTCCTGCCGGTCGCGCTTGCGGCGGTCCGCCGCGGCGGCCTCGTCGGCGTAGCCGGGCCGCATCTCCCGCAGCGGCGCGAAGAGGTCGTCGAGTTCGGTCCCGCCCGTCATCGAGGCCCGCAGGGCCTCACCCAGGCCGCTGAACGCGCCCATGGTCTCCGCGACCCGCTCGCCGATGTCGGCCCGCGCGGTGTTCAGCACGTCGGCCAGGACCTGACCCAGCTGGGCCGGCGCCATCGACCGGTACGCGGTGGTGTGGAAGACCAGGGACACCACCTGCCCCTGCGCCCCGACCGTCGCGGTGACCATCCGGTCCTTGGACGTCACCGAGGCGGTGGCCGCCTGCAACTCCTTGGCGGCCACCGCCATCTTGGCCTGCTGCTCCTCCAGAGCAGCCATGGCCTGTTCGATCTGCTCGGCGTACGACAACGCCATCACCCGCACTTCCGTCTCGTCCCGAATCCCGATGACGCGTCCCGGGCCTACGGGGGTGAGGCCCGGGACGCGCCGGCTCGTGGGGTCGTACGGTTCTCTCTACGGATGGGCGGGGTCCTGCGGTTCGACCGCCGACGCGAATCGCCCGCTCAGCGGCCGATGACGCCCGTCACGGCGCCCGAGTCGGTACCCCAGACCTCCTCGTCCTCGGCCAGCCAGGTGGTGCGCTGCCGTTCCTTCTCCCCCTGACCGCCCGCGCCCGCGCCGGCACCGGCGCCCATCGGCGGCATCATGGGGCCGCCGCCACCGGTGGTGGAGACCCCCCGGCCCATCAGCTGGGCCTCCTCGCCGGCCAGCCCGGCCGCTGACGCCCGCTCGGCGGCCATGGTGCGGGAGGCCATGGCCTCCTCGGCGGCCGTCGCCCCCTTGTCGATGCCCAGGGCGGAGGCCAGGCGGTCGCTGACGCCAACGCGCGGCGGCCCCTGAGCGGCGATCCCGCCCATGGTCTTGGGGCCGGAGCCCTGGCCACTGAAGGGCTCGCCGAACAGGTCGGTGCCGCTCTTGAGGGAGCTCGAACCGCCGGAACCGCCGAAGGAGATTCCGCCGCCGCCGAGCGAGCTCGGCAGGCCGGTCCAGCTGCTGCCACTGCCGCCGCTGCCGCCTCCCCCGCCGACGACGAGCCCGCCGCCCCGCCCGGAGAGCGCGTGCTCCTCGTCGGACAGCAGCTGCTCGAACTGCGAGACGGGCCGACCGCTCGCGGTGCGGACGGTGCCGTCCGCGTCGATCTTGTCGTCCTTGCGGAGCACCACCGGGTTGCCGTTGGAGTCCTTCAGCAGGTTGCCCTCGGGGGTGGTGACGGTGCCGTCGTCGTTGATCTTCGACCCCGGCGGCACCTTGAACGCCGTGTTGGAGGTCGATCCGCCCCCCGAACTGCCCGATCCGCCCGATCCGCCCGATCCCGTGGTCGGCTGGCCCACCACGGTGCCCACCGGCACGTGCCGGGGCTTGCCGTCCTTGTCGAGGAGCGGCTTGCCGTCGGGGCCGATGAGTTCGCCCTTGTCGTTGACCTTCGTCCCCGGCGGGACGTACATCGGCTTGCCGTCCTTGTCGAGGAGCGGCTTGCCGTCCTTGTCGAGCAGCGGCGCCTGGCCGTTGCCGCCGCCGATCCCCCCGATGCCACCGATTCCGCCGATGCCTCCGGTCCCGGTGCCGCCGCCCTTGCCGCCGGTGCCGCCGCCTCCGCCGCCGATCCCGCCGGGCTTCGGCGGCGGGGGGCCAGTGTCGATCTTCGGCGGCGGCGGACCGCCGATGCCGCCGTCCTTCGGACCGTTCTTGTCGTCCTTCGGGCCGTCAGGGCCGCCGGGCCCCTTGTCGGGGCTGTCCTTCGGGGGGTCCACCTTGTCCGGGGCCAGGTCCATGTTCGGGGCCGCGAACGACATCAGGACCTTGGACGCGGCCTCGTAGGCGGCGGCGAGGGCGGTCCCGGCGTCGGTGGCCGCCTTGTCGAGCGTCTTGACCACCTCGTCCGTCCACTGCTTGGTCGCCGCGTTGTTCAGGACCGTGGCGAAGGCGGCGACCGATGCGGTTCCGGTGGAACCGCTCGTCATGCTCGTGGTGCCGCCGCTGACCGTGGCCTCGTACGAGGACTCGTTGTTGAACGTCGTCGGGTAGCGGACCGCCGTCAGCTTCTGGACTTCCTGCGTGAACGCGTAGTGGATGCACAGGTCCGGCCAGGCGTACGTGGCGTGCTTGTCCGGGTCGTCGTTCTTCTTGTACGCCCACGAGCCCGTGGGGTCCGTCAAGGCGCTGTACCCGCGCCAGGGGTTGTACCCGTTGTTGTACATGTCCTGCTGGACCTTGACCAGCGCATCGCCGGCCGCCTTCAGCTTGTCGGCGATGCTGCTGCCCGCGGCCGGCGCGGGGGCGTCGTCCTTGAACGCGTCGAGGTCTCCGCTGAGTCGGTAGTGCAGCGTCTTGAACTCGTTCTGCAGCCCGACCAGGACCTCCTTGAACCGGCCGGCCGCACTGCCCTGGAAGTCGCTGCCCGCGCCGTCCACGGACTCGGCCCACTGGTGGATCTTCGCCCGGTTGTCCGCGAAGAACGCGTCCACCAGGGCGAGGATCCGCGCCGCCTCGGTCAGCGTCTTGTAGTTCGTGTTGTCGTTCCCCGGCCCCCCCTGGAAGATGGCCCCGCCCAGGATCTCTCCGGGATCGGTGTGGAACCGGTGCAGCACGCTCCCCGACGTGCCGGAGGGCGTGTCGTCGAAGAAGTGCCAGTTGTAGGTCACACCCAGGATCGTGGTGTACGGGGTAGTGGCGTTGCCGTCACCGTAATCCCACTCCGCCCACATGTCGTAGCCGGCGTTGTTGGACAGGCCACCCTGCTTCTTGCGCAGGTTGTTGTTGTACCGGGAGTCCGTCACCAGCTCCTGCCCGGTGATCCACGGCTGCCCCGTGACGTCCGTCCGTTTCACGATGGCGCTGTGGTCCGACCCCGCGAACGCCTCCAGCATCTGTTCCCAGGTGTACGTGACCTTGGGCGGCTCGTCCGCCATGGTTTCCTCCGAACGCGGTGACACGGGTCAGGACAGCGGTGTGCCGTCGGATCGGGCGGCCCCACAACCGCCCGATCCGACGACGGGCCCTCACTTGGGCGGGGTGGGAGGTCCGGTGACTCCGCCGAGCACGTCCTTGAGGACGTCCATCATCTGGGCCTCCGACAGGGCTTCGCCGTCACCGAGGTGCAGCTTCTCCCGCGCCTTGATCAGGTCGAGCACGATCTTGTCGACGTCGCCCCGGATGGCCTCGATCGATTCGCCCACACTCTTGGAGAAGGCCTCGAAGTTGGTCTTCAGGGCCTTCGTCGCGGGGAACGATTCCCGGCCGGGCTTCAGCGCCGGCACCTCGGTCCAGGACGTCTTCTGGCCGTTGACGTCCTGCTCGAAGGTGTTCAGATCCTTCACGAAGGTCTCCAGACCTTCGACCGTCACCTTGATCGTCGTTTCACCCATGGTCGCGCGCCCCCGCCCGGACTAGAACTGCTTGCCGGCGTTGTAGTCCGATTCCGTCATGATGTCGTGCATCTTGGTGAGCGTGTTCGCCGCGGCCTCGATGTCCTTGTCCATCTGCGACTCGTTGGCCGCGACGACCCGGGAGAGCTCCTCGAAGGCGGTGGCGGCGACACCCTGGAAGTGCCCGCCGTCGATCACGCCCCTCAGCTTGCCCATGAGTTCTTCCAGGTTGCTGTGCATCAGGTTGCCGGCCTGCCGGAGCTCGGCCGCCGACTGCTCGACCGTCTCGTGGTGGAGCTGGATGTTTCCGAAGTCCATCGGTTCGCTTTCCCTAGTCTTCCTGCTCTTCCGACGCGTCCTCAGGCGCCCTGGAGCCCGTTGTAGATGCCGTCCGCAGCGTGCGCCCGGGCATCGTTCTCGGCCTGGGTGAGGATCTGGTTGGCGCCCTGGGTGGACTGGACGAAGTTCTCGAAGGCACCGATGACCTTCTGGTAGCGCTGCATCCAGTCATCGACCTTCGACTGGAACATGCTGCTCGCGCCGGAGATGTAGCCGGCGGCGAGCTCCTCCTTGATCCGCTCGACCGTGCGGCCGGCGGTCACCATGTTCTCGATCTGCTGCTCCAGGCTCGAAAGAACCTGGCGGATCGCCTCGTCTTCCTTCGTCAACATGGACGGTGTGCCCACGGCATGCTCCCTTCCCTGCACGAGCGGGGGCGCGACTGCGACCCCGCACACGTTCCTGACCGACTCAACGGGCTCGCGAGACCGGGTGGTTCAGCTGCACGGGGCCGAACCGGGCGCGGCGGCCGCGGCGGCGGCCGTCGAGGCGGCCGTCGGCGTGGCGGCGGCCCCGTCGGCCACCGCCGCCGGGTCCAGGAGCGGCCCGGTGGGGAGCAGCCCGACCACCGGGGCGGGCACCGAAACCGGCGTGGCACCCCCGTAGCCGAGCTGTTTGGCGACGGCCGCCGAGGGCAGCGGATACCGCACCCCCGCCTCGGTGACCAGGTACTCGGTGCTGCCCGTGCCCGCGCCGGAGACCACCTTGACCAGGGCCCCGCGCCCGGGCCGGACGGAGATCCGGTCGGCCACCGCGCAGCCGCTGCCCACCGCACCCGCCGGAGCGGTCGGCGGGCGGCCGGTGTCCGCCCCGGCCGCGTCCAGGAGGGTGATCGCGGTGACCGGGGAGCCGGCGCCGGTGTGCAGGTCGGCGCAGACCCCCTCGCCGTGCAGCGGGGTGACCAGGGTCGGCGGCGTCTCGGGCAGTCCCGTGGCCGGAGCCCCGCCCGGCGCGGTGTGGGCGGCCAGGTCGACCGGGCCGATCAGCGCGGGCGCCGGGGCGTTGTTCGCGTACGCCTCCTTCTGGGTGCGCGGATCGCCGCGCAGCAGCTCGTACAGGGTCGTGGTGAGCGGGACCAGGCCGTCCTTGGTGAGCAGGTAGTGCGCACCGCCGGCGACGTCGAAGAGCTGGCCGATGCGGGTCGGCTTCCCGGCCAGCACCGGGCCGTCGCCGCCGCGCCCGGGGACGGCGGGGGAGGCGAGATCCGGTCCGGCGGGCAGCGCGTTCAGCACCCCGGCCGGGACGGGGAAGGGCGTCGCCCCGCCGTAGCCGAGCGCCTGCAGGGCCTGGTTGGCGGTGTCGACGCGCAGTCGCTGGCCCTGCCAGAGCAGGTGCACCGTCCCGTCCGGAAGGGACACCAGCACGGCCTGACTCGGGGTCAGCGCCTTGCCCTCCTTGACCGGGTCCATCAGCAGGCCCAGCCGGGGTGCGGGGGCGCCGGTCGGGCCGGGCTGGACGGTCCCGCACACCAGCCAGGTGCCGCCCGCGAGTTCGGCGGCCGGCGGCAGCCCGTCGGGGGCGCCGACGATCCCGACCGGAGCGCCGCGCGGCACGTCCGCGAGCGACGCCCGGCCGACCTGGGCGACCGCCATCTGGTCGCCGGCCACCAGCCGGGCGCTGGTGTCGTTCAGCACCGGGTGCAGCTGCCCGCCCACGAACAGGTAGCGGGCGCCCGTCTCCTCCACCACCACGAGCGTGCCGGGCTTGGTCCAGCCGGCGTCGCCGCCGGGCTTGATGACCCCGTACACCACGACCCCGAGCCCGATCAGGACGGCCACGGCCAGTCCGGTCGTGGTGCCCCGGGTGGTCCGCCCGGTGGGGGTGTCCGGCGCGTCGGGCTCGGCCCGCAGCATGCCGGAGGCCAGCCTGCTCATCACGAACAGGTGCGCCTGCACCTGGTCGCGTCGGGACTGCATCCAGTTCCTCCCCGGTGTCCGGGCGCGCCGCTTCCGCGCCCCCACCCCGGTGCTACGGCTCGGAGGGGCGCGGGAGTTCACCGGGCCTCGTCGACCGCGGTTCTCCGTGGCTCGGCGTCAAGTCAAGTTGTCTGTACAGCTCCGGGCCCCTTGGCGGCCATCGGATCGTCATCGAACTCCCCGGCCCCGGTCACCTCGGTCGCTTAGAAACATGACTGGTCCGGGTCGAACCGATGGTCCGGCGCCCGTCAGCAAGGAGCCCCACCCGATGAGTCCGATGCCCGAACTGTCGCGCCGCAGCCTGCTCGGCGGCGCGGCGGCGGCCGCCGTGCTGTCCGCCCTCCCGATCAGCGTCCAGGAGGCGCTCGCCGCGCCGGCCAGGCCCGGACGGCTGGCGGACATCCAGCACGTCGTGGTGCTGATGCAGGAGAACCGCGCGTTCGACCACTACTTCGGCACCCTGGCGGGCGTCCGCGGCTTCGGCGACCGGACGGCGGTGCGCGGGATCAACGGGCGCTCGGTGTTCCACCAGCCCGACCCGGGCCGCAAGGAGGGCCACCTGCTGCCCTTCCCGATGAACGCCGCGCACACCAGCGCCTACCAGCAGGGCGCGCCCGCCTTCGGCTTCGTGGACTCCATGAAGGCCTGGAACGACGGCCTCGCCGACGGCTCGGTCACCCGCCGCTCCGGCGGCTGGCTCGGCCAGGGCTACTACGAGAGCGCCGACATGCCCTTCTACCACGCGCTCGCCTCGGTGTTCACCACCTGCGACGCCTACTACGCGTCCGTCCAGTGCAACACCAACACCAACCGCGACCACCTGATGACCGGGACCAGCGGCGGCACCGTACGGGACACCCCGGTGACCGACAACACCGAGATCCCCGGCGGCTACGAGTGGACCACCTACGCCGAGCGGCTGGAGCGGGCCGGCGTCAGCTGGAAGACCTACCAGGCGCTGGACAACTTCGACGACAACGCGCTCGCCTGGTTCGCCCCCTTCGTCAAGGCCAAGCCCGGCGAGCCGCTGTACGAGCGCGGCATGCGGGCCGTCGGCGACCCGGCGAAGAAGAACGACCCGTTCGCGATGGGCGACGCCCTGGTCGACGCCTTCGCCGCCGACGTCCAGGCCGACCGGCTGCCGCAGGTGTCCTGGATCGTCGCCCCGGCCGCGCTCTCCGAGCACGCCAACTACGCGCCGCCGAACGGCGAGCACCTCACCGCCAGGCTGCTGGCCGCCCTGGCGGCGAAGCCCGAGGTGTGGCAGAAGACCGTCTTCATCCTCAACTACGACGAGCACGGCGGCTTCTTCGACCACCAGCTGCCGCCCGTCCCGCCGCTGGCCACCGGGCGCGGCAAGTCGACCGTGCCGGTGGACGGCGAGGTCGTCGTCCGCGTCAGCAAGGGCTCCGCCACCTACCACCGGGTCGTCGGTCAGGACGGCAAGTACCGGGTCAAGGCCGCGGACGGCTCGCTCACCTGGTCCGACACCCTGCCGGCCGGCGAGACCCTGGTCTCCGGCCCGTACCCGATGGGCCTGGGCGTGCGGGTGCCGATGGTCGTGGTCTCGCCGTGGACCCGCGGCGGGGTCGTCGACTCCACCGTCTACGACCACACCTCGGTGCTGCGCTTCCTGGAGCAGCGCTTCGGCGTCCAGGAGCCCAACATCAGCCCGTGGCGGCGCACCGTCTGCGGCGACCTCACCAACGTCTTCGACTTCTCCGGCCGCAACCCGGCCTGGCCGCAGCTGCCCGACACCAGCGGCAACCGGCAGAAGGTGGTCGACACCGGCAAGCTCCCCGCCCCCACCGTGCCCAGCCCGCAGGCCTTCCCGCAGCAGCAGCGCGGCACCCGCTCGGCCCGCCCGGCGCCCTACGACCTGCTGGTCAAGCCCCGGCTGAAGGGCGGCGAGCTCACCCTCGACCTGGTCAACCAGGGCCGCCAGGGCGCGGTGTTCGCCGTCTACCCGGCACCGGGCGGCGCGCCCCGGCACTACACCGTCGGCGCGAAGAGCCGGCTCTCCGACGTCTGGACGGTCGGCCCGGAGGGCTACGACCTGCGTGTCCACGGCCCCAACGGCGCGCTGTGGCACCTGCGCGGCGATGCCGCCGCCACGTACGAGGTGTCGCTGTCGGAGGAGCGCGACGGCAAGGTCCTCGAAGTCGACGTGATCAACCGCTCGCGCACCGCCCAGACCTTCCTGGTCGGCGACCTCGCCTACGGCGACGGGCTGCGCGAGGTGCGGGTCGCGGCCGGCGACGACCGGACCGTCAACCTCGCGGTCCGGCCCGAGGGCTGGTACGACGTCGCGGTGGCCGTCCGCGGGGACCTCACGTTCCGCCGCCGGATCGCCGGCCGCTTCCCCTGGGACGACCGGACGGTCACCGACCCGGCCCTGGGCCTGGCCGACCCGCTCGCCGTGGACGTCGCCCTCGGGGCCGCCTCCAGCACCATCGACGAACCCGTCCTGCTGCCCGGCCGCCCGGCCCGGGTCTCGGCCGTGCTCACCGCCACCGCCGCGCTCACCGCCGTCGAGGCGCAGCCGGTCGTCCCGCCGGGCTGGACGGTCACCGCCGTCACCGCGCCGCCCGCCGCGCTCGCCGCCGGCGCCACCGCCACCGCCGTCTGGGAGGTCACCCCGCCCGCCCAGCTGCCGGACGGCGCCACCCACCGGATCCTGGTCACCGCCCGGGCGCTGGCCGGCGACCGCTTCGCGATCGCCGACGGCGAACTCGCGGCCCGCCCCGCCCCCGTGATGGCCGGCCACCTGCTGGGCGAGGACTTCGAGTCGCTGGCCGGCGCGCTCCAGCCGCAGGACGGCGTGCTCGGCTGGACGGCTCAGGCGCCGCAGGGCTGGTCGGTGGTCAACGCCCCCGGCATGCCGCAGGGCACCGTCCGTCTCCAGGGCTGGACCTTCCACACCAAGCGGGAGTGGTCCACCCCGGCCGGGCAGGACCGCGGCAACTTCACCCGCGGTCTGGGCGTCCTCGCCGTCGCCGACCCGGACGACTGGGACGACACCGGCTCCCCCTCCCGCAAGGGCGTCTTCGACTCCACGCTCGTCTCCCCCGCCGTCCGCCTCCCGGCCGGCGCCGACACCCTGTACCTGGCCTTCGACTCGCACTACCGGCAGGAGGCCCCGCAGAAGGCGTCCGTCACCGCCGTGTTCGACAACGGCACGGAGACCCGCCTGGTGTTCTACAGCGCCGACGCCACCGGCAACGACAACGCCGGCAAGGACGTCCAGAACGCCCTCGTCACCCGCCGCCTCGCCGTCCCGACGGGGGCGCAGGCGGTGACGCTGAAGTTCCGGATGTACGACGCGGGCAACAACTGGTACTGGGCGGTCGACCACATCCGCCTGGACAGCCGGCCGATCACGGGCTGACCGTCCGGGAACGGCCCGGTCGGCCGTGCCGCGCCGCGCCGGCTTCCGGGCTCGGCGCGGCCCGGCCGATCGGTCAGGCCCGGCGGCTCCTCAGGCCAGGTCGGCCGGCGGGCCCGGCCGCTCGGACCGATCGGTCAGGCCGGGCCCGAGGAGCCGCCGGAGGCCCCGGCGGCCTCGGGCTGCTGTTGGGTCGAGCAGTGGATGCCGCCACCGCCGGCCGCGATGGCGTTGATGCTCACCGGGACGATCTCGCGGCCGGGGTGGAGGTCGGCCAGCACGCCCGCCGCCCGGTCGTCGGAGGCCTTGTCCCCGAACTGGGGCATGATCACCGCCCCGTTGACGACGTAGTAGTTGAGGTAGGTGGCCAGGAAGTCCTTGCCCCGGTCCGGCTGCCCGGTGAGGTCGGGTTCGGCGAGTTCCACGATCCGCGGCTTGCGGCCCTTGGCGTCGGTGGTGGAGCCGAGCACCTGCAAGGCCTGGTCGGAGGCGCGGGACCAGATGTCCGGCGGCGTGTCGGGGCCGGGGCGGTGGATGACGACCACGCCCGGCTCCGCGAACCGGGCCAGGGCGTCGATGTGGCAGTCGGTGATGTCCTGCCCGGCCACGCCGGCGAACCAGATGACCTTCTGGACGCCGAACAGGTCCTTCAGGGCCCCCTCGATCTGGTCGCGGCTCGTGCCCGGGTTGCGGTTCGAGTTGACCCACGAGCTCTCGGTGGCCATCAGGGTGCCCTCGCCGTCGACCTCGATCGCGCCGCCCTCACCGGTGATCGGCGCCTGGATGCGCCGGATCCCGTAGTGGTCGAGGAGGTTCCGGGCGACCTTGGCGTCGTTGTCGTGGGTCTGCTTGCCGCCCCAGCCGTTGAAGTTGAGGTCGACGCCGGCCAGCCCTGCCGGGCCGGTGACGAAGGTCGGACCGGTGTCGCGGGCCCACAGGTCGTCCACCGCCAGGTCGAGGACCTCGACGCTGGAGCCGCACAGCTGCCGGGCCGCGGCGCTCTGGTCCGGTCGGGCCATCAGCACCACCGGTTCGAACCGGGCGACGGCCTGCGCGACGTGCGCGATGTCCTGGCGGACGGCGGGCAGTTGGTCGCCCCACACCGAGTCGAGGGCCGGCCAGGCCATGAACGTCCTGGTGTGCGGACGCCACTCGGCCGGCATCGCGTACGACGCCGCGGCGCTCGCCGCTCCTCCCGTGCCCGTGCCGGCGGCCGTGGTCGGCTCGTCCTTCGGGGACGAGGCCCCCGACGAACCGCAGCCTTCCACCATCGCGACCACGGCCACGGCCGCCCCGGAGCGCAGCACGGCCCGGCGGGACAGGGCGGGTTCTCTCACGGCAGGTCCCCTCGTCGACACGGATTCCACCCCGAAACGGGCGATATCCGACAGTAGGGGCGGCCGGCGGGTCCGGCGGCGAGCCCGCGCGGCGCCGATCGGGCGAATCGGGCGATCCGCCGGGCCGGGAGGGACGGGTGGGCCGAGTGGGCGCCTCCCGGGAGAGACTGAAAGTTCAGTCAATAATTCGAGTACAGTGGACCACCATGCCAGACCGTCGAACAGAGATACTGAGAGCGGCCACGAGACTCATCGCGCGACGCGGCGTACGCGGACTGCGGGTGGGGGAACTCGCGGCCGCGGCCGGGGTGTCGACCTCGCTGATCTACTACCACTTCACCGACCGCGCCGGGATCCTCCGCGAGACCCTGGAGTTCATCGGCGAACGGGCCGACCGCTACACCGCCGAACCGGAGCCCGGGGCGCCCGCGAACGACCCCTGGAGCGAACTGGCCCAGGCCCTGCTGCTGGAACTCCAGGACTCCACCGAGGTCCGCGAGAACAGCACCGCCTGGGGCGAGTTGCGGGCCAGCGCGGTCTTCGAGTCCCGCCTCCGCGAGGACCTGGCCAGGGCCACCCACACCTGGGTGCACGAGATCGCCGGCCTGCTCGGCCGCGCCCACCCGTTCGGCACCGCGCCCGCGCACGCGGCCTCCGCCGAACGCCTCACCGCACTCCTGGAGGGCCTCTCCATCCGGTGGCTGAGCGGCTCGCTGCCGCTCGACCGCGCGCGCAGCCTGCTCGGCGAGGCGATCGGCACGGAGATCGCGGGCTGGCGCGCCGAACGTCTCCCGGGCCGACCGGACAGGCCCTAAGGCAGCGGTTCCTGCATCGTGGAGCAGTGGATGCCGCCGCCCCCGGCCATCAGGCGGTCGACGTCGAGCTGGACGACCTCGCGCCCGGGGAAGGCCTCGGCGAGGGCGCGCCGGGCGGCCTCGTCCTTGTACACGTCACCGAACTGGGCGGCGATCACGCCCCCGTTGACGACGTGGAAGTTCAGGTACGAGTCGACGAACTTCGAGTCGCGCGAGCGGACGGTGTCGGGGCCGTCCACCCGGATCACCTGGAGCCGGCGGCCCCTGGCGTCGGTGGCCCGGGAGAGGATGTCGAACTGCTCGCGGGCGTCCCGGGCCCAGACGTCGTGGCGGTCCGCCGGGGGCAGTTGCACCAGGACGACGCCCGGCCGGACGAACCGGGAGGTGACGTCGATGTGGTCGTCGGTGATGTCCCGGCCCTTGATCCCGGGGACCCAGATCATCTTGTCCGCGCCGTACACCTCCAGGACGGCCTCCTCGATCTCGTCCCGGCTCATGCCCCGGTTGCGGTTCTTGTTGACCAGGCTGCTCTCGGTGGCCATCAGGGTGCCGTCGCCGTCGGTCTCGACCGAGCCGCCCTCGCCGACGAACTCCGCGTAGGAGAAGGGGAGTCGGAGCATCTCGGCGATGCCGCGCGCGACCTCGGCGTCGTCGCGGTGGGTCTGCTTGCCGCCCCAGCCGTTGAAGTTGAGGCCGACGGCGTCGAGCCGCCCGTAGCCGTCGCGCCGGAACACCGGGGCGGTGTCCCGCATCCAGAGGTCATCGGTGGGGACGGCGTCCGTCACGGTGACGGCGGATCCGCACAGGGACCGGGCCTCCCGGACGCTGTAGTCGTCCGGGGCGCACATGACCACCGGCTCGAATCGGGCGATGGTCCGGGCGATGAGCGCGATGTCCTGCTGGACACCTGCCAGCTGCCGGCCCCAGACGGACTTGCGGGACGGCCAGGACATCCAGGTGCGGGCGTGCGGGACGTCGTCGCGGTCCACCCACCACTGCGGGAGCCCGGCCTCGCCGGCGTACGGCAGCCCGTGCTCCGCCTGGTGCGGGGGCGGGGGCGGGGGCGGGGGCGGGGCCCCGAAGAGGCGGTCGAACAGGGAGCGGTTGTCACCGTGGGTGTTGCTCATGACGATCTCCGAATCAAGTATTGCCCACCGAGCGACCGGTGGCCCCGCAACCGCAACTCTGACATTGACTGAATTTTCAGTCAAGCTCCAGATGATGGAACTGCCCAGCCGGCCCCGACACGGGAAAAGGCCCGGCCCGGGAAGAGGCCCGGCCCGGAAAGGGACCCGGCACGCGAGAAGGCCCCGGGCCGCCTCGCCCGGGGCCGGAACGCGACGCGCGCTACCCGCGCAGTCGCTCCACTTCGGCCTCGATCGCGCCGGCCATCAGCTCGCGCGCGTGCGCCACCGGCAGGCTGCCGCTGAGCCAACGGACGCTCAGCCCCTCCAGCAGCGCGGTCAGCCGCTCGGCCGAGGCCGCCAGGGCGGCGGCCCCGTTCATCGGCCGCACCTGTCCGAGCAGCTCCGCGACCTCCTGGACCCAGACGAGGGTGGCCCGGGCCAGGTCCTCCCGCAGCTCGGGGTCAAACACCGCACTCGCCCGCAGCTCGCCCCAGGCCGTGCTGTTCTCCCGCACCTCGGGGGTGTCCTGGAGCTCCAGCAGCAGCGTCTGCTCCAGCTCGCCCCGGGCGTCCAGCGGCGGCGCGTCCGCCGCGCGCTCCGTCGTGTAGCGCTCGGCCCGGTCGTTGATGAACTCCAGCGTCGCACGGAGGATCCCCGCGCGATCCTTGAAGTGGTAGTAGATCAGCGCGGTGGACACACCCGCCTCCGCCGCCAGTTCCTCCACGCGCAGCCCGCGGACGCCGCGCCGGGCGATGACCCGCGCAGCCGCTTCCATGATCAAGGTTCGACGGTCAGCCACAAGGAATCACCTTACCCGGAGGGGGCACCGACCGACCGGAGGACCCCATTCCTGACTGAAATCCCAGTCGGGTTATGATCCGGTGCGCTTCACGACGCCGGCGTCCGCCCGGGCCCCGGCCCGCCTGCCTGCCTGCCTGCCTGCCTGCCACACCCTCGCCTTGCCCCGCCCCGCCTTACCCCGCCCCCCGCTCCGCCACTCCCCCGTCCCACCCGCACGACCCGCTGGGAGCCAGCATGACCGCAGAGCCCTTCGGCGGCCCGTCGCCCACGGCGTTCCAGGCGCTGTCCCCGGACGACCCCCGCAAGGTCGGCGGCTACCGCCTCTGCGCGCGGCTCGGCGCGGGCGGCATGGGCCTCGTCTACCTGGCCTACACCCCCGGCGGGCGGCCGGTCGCGCTCAAGGTCGTCCGGCCCGAACTCGCCGAGGACCCCGAGTTCCGGCACCGCTTCGCCCAGGAGGTCGCCAGCGCCCGGCGCATCCACGGTCTCTACACCGCCCAGGTGGTCGACGCGGGCACCGACGCCGCCACTCCCTGGCTGGCCACCACCTTCGTGCCCGGCCCCTCCCTCCAGCAGGTCGTCCAGCACTACGGACCGCTGCCCGAACGGGCCGTCCTGCTGCTCCTCGCCGGCATCGCCGAGGCCCTCCAGGCGATCCACGCGGCGGGCGTCGTCCACCGCGACCTCAAGCCCGGCAACGTCCTCGTCGCCGCCGACGGCCCCCGCGTCATCGACTTCGGCATCGCCCGGGCCGCCGACGCCAGCCCGCTCACCGGCACCGGTCTGCGGATCGGCTCGCCCGGCTTCATGGCCCCCGAACAGGCCCTCGGCCTGTCCGCCGCCCCGGCCACCGACGTCTTCGCGCTGGGCGCCCTGATCGCCTACGTCGGCTCCGGCACTCCCCCCTTCGGCGACGGGCCCGAGCCCGCCTCGCTGTACCGGGCGGTGCACGAGGAGCCCGACCTCTCCCAGCTGCCGCCCGGACTGCACGAACTGGTCCGGCTCTGCCTGGCCAAGCGCCCCGAGGACCGGCCGGGCACCGCCCAGCTGATCGAGGCCGCCCGCCGGCACCCCGCCACCGGCGGCGAGCTCCGCTTCTCCGACGACTGGCTGCCCCAGCGGGTCAGCAGCGCGATCCGCCGCCACAGCGACCTGCCGACCACGCCCGGCGCACCCGCCCCGCCCGCCACCGTCCTCTCCCCGGCCCGGGCCGCGGCCGACGCCCCGACCACGCTCGGCCTCCCCGCCCCGCCGCCCACCCGGCTGCAACCGGCCCCCGACAGACCCGAGCCCGCCGCCCCTGCCCGCCGGCGCACCCACACCCGCACCCGCACCGTGCTCCTGACCGCCGCCGCCCTCCTCGTCGGCGCCGCGGCCACGTTCGTCCTGCTCGATCCCGAGTACCTCGACGCCCTCGACGACCTCGACGACCAGAACGTCGCCGCCGGCGCCGCCGCCACCACCGCTCCGGCCCCCGGCCAGGCCACCGCCGCCGCCACGACGGCCGCCGGGTACACCTCCGTCCACACCAACCTCGAACTCACCTCCCCCGACCCCACCTACGAGTTCGACCTCAAGGCCGGGAAGGTCACCGCCCAGGACGCCTCCACCTGGTACCTGGGCCGCCACGCCGGCGAGTTCTCCATCCCCGAGGACAGCGACGCCTACGTCGCGCCGACCGGCCGGCTCACCCTCCCCGACTGCGTCAAGGGCGTCGAGACCCAGCCGGTCTCCGCCCTGCCCTTCAACGCCCTGCGCACCGACCGCAGCTTCTGTGTCCGCGCCCAGGGTGGCCAGGACATCGCCATCGTCCGCGTCCTCGCCACGGCCGACGACGGCCCGGTCCGAATCTCGCTCACCTCCTACCACCGCTCCGCCTGACGCGGCGCCACCCCGGGCGGACGGCCTGGACGACGAGCAGCTGCGGCGACCGATAACCCCGTCGGGGAGGAACCTGCCGGGCCTGGTCAAGCACCCGGGGGGTGCCGAGCCGGGCTGGTTCTGCGAGGCGTTCGGCCGCGGGACGGGGCCCCTGCCCTTCGACCTGGAGGCCGACGAGACCTCCGACATGAGGGTGGAGCCGCACGAGTCCACATGGACATCCCGCGCGAACTCCTCGACGGCGCGGCCGGCGACCACAACCGGGGCTGAGCCGGGCAGGAGCCGCACCCGCGCCATCCCGCGCTGTCTCCGGCGAACGCCTGACGTGCCCGCCCGGCGCCTTCACACTGGTGGTGAAAGACGCAGGCCGACCTGCGACCGCGAAACCCCGAAGGTGCACATGAGTGAGCGATTCGCCGCGCTGGACGACCTGGCCGAGCGGTGGGGCCTGAGCGGCCTGGAACTCGTCGGCCAGGGACTGGAGTTCTCCGTGTTCCGGGCGCAGGCGCGGGACGGGCAGCCCGTCGCGGTGCGGCTCGCGCGCCAGCGGTTCGAGTCGAACGCCAACGACCCCCACGTGGACACCCGGACCCTGCTCCGGCAGGAGTACGCCATCGCGAAGCACCTGGCCGCCCACGGCCTGCCGGTCGCGCAGCCGAGGGAGCTCGTCCTGGCGGACGACCCGGCCGCCCCCGACGTACTGCTGTCCGCCTACGTCCCCGACGACGGCTCGGACCTCGACTCCTTCGAGCTGGGTCACCTCCTCGCGCGGCTCCACCGGGTGCCGCCGCCGCAGCTGAGGCCCGTCGCGGCGGAGGGAACCGGCACGGCGGCGGCGATCGCCGCACGCATCGGGCGCCGCTGGGCCGAGATCGGCCGCCGCGTCGGCGACTGGCCCGAGCCGCCGGCCGCTTCCCTGATCGCCGGCCACCTCGCCGGTTCCACCGAGGACAGCCTGCTGCACCTCGACGTGCGCAGCGCCAACATCCGCCGCCGCCAGGGGCGGGCGGTCGCCCTGCTCGACTGGTCGAACGCCCTGCTCGGGCCCCCGGCCCTGGAGTTCGGCCGGCTCGTCGAGTACGCCCGGTACCCGGAGAACGACCTCGACCCGGCGGCGGTCCGCAGCGGGTACGCGAGGACGGCGACCGCCCCGGCCGACGACGATCCGTGCCTGGCCGTGGGCCGGCTGGACGCCGCGCTGATGCTGGCGCTCGTCTTCCTCTCCGAGGCGCCCGACGCCGGCCGGGGCCCGGCGGCGGCCGACCACGCCCGCGAGCTCGCGCTCAGGATGGGCGCGGGCCGCGCGTGAGGAAGCCCGGGAGCAGGGCTCTCAGGGCCGGCCGAGGACACGGTCGACGGCGATCTCGATGACCACCCGGTCCGGGTTCGCCCGGGGTTCGCGGTAGCGCTCGGTGTAGCGCCGCTCGGCGTCGGCGACCTGCTCCGGCTCGTCCCGGACGACGGCCACGCCCTCCAGGGTCGACCAGCGTGCCCGGTCCACCTGGCAGACCGCGACCCGCAGGCCCTGCGGGCCGGCCGCCGCCACGTTGCGGGCCTTGCGGCTGGTGCGGCTGGTGATCACCCGGGCCGTCCCGGTCTCCGGCTGGTACGTCACGCCGACCGGCACCACGTGCGGCGAGCCGTCCGGGCGAGCGGTGGTCAGGGTGGCGATGTGACGCTCCCGCCAGAAGGCGAGGAAGGCGTCGTCGAGGTCGCGGGGATCATGGGCCATGATCGCGATGCTACGGCCCCGGAGCGCGCGCCGTGCTCCGGGGGCCGTTCGTCGTCAGTGCCCGCGGGCGATCCAGTCCGGCAGGGCCGGGGCCTCGGCGCCGATGGTGGTCGGGTCGCCATGGCCGGTGCGGACCACCGTCTCGGCCGGGAGCGACAGCAGCCGCTCACGGATCGAGTCGATGATCGTCGGGAAGTGCGAGAACGACCGGCCGGTCGCGCCCGGGCCCCCGTGGAACAGCGTGTCGCCGGTGAAGACGGTGCCGAGCTCCGGCGCGTACAGGCAGACCGCGCCCGGGGCGTGGCCCGGGGTGTGCAGGACGGTCAGCTCGGTGCCGGCCACCTCGATCCGCTGCCCGTCGGCGAGTTCGCCGTCCGGGAGGCGCTCGGGGTGGGTGAGCTTCCACAGCGGCAGGTCGTCCGGGTGCAGCAGGATCGGCGCGCCGGTGCGGGCGGCGAGGGCCGGGGCGGCGTCGATGTGGTCGTTGTGCGCGTGGGTGGAGACGATCGCCAGCAGCCGGCGCCCGCCGAGCGCGGCCTCGATCGCGTCGGCGTCGTGCGCGGCGTCGATCACCACCGCCTGCTCGTCGTCGCCGACGATCCAGACGTTGTTCTCCACCTCCCAGCTGCCGCCGTCGAGTTCGAAGGTACCGGCCGTCACCAGCCGGTCAATGCGCGGACTCATGCGCCCACCTCGCTTCGCTCGGCAGGTGCTTCGCCCGATGCGCACCTCTCGATGGTTCGCTCGCTACGCTCGCTCACAGGACCACGACCGAACGGAGCACGTCGCCCTGGTGCATGCGCTCGAAGGCCTGCTCCACCGCGTCGAGTTCGATGGTCTCGGTGACGAACGCGCCGAGGTCCAGGCGGCCCTGGAGGTGGAGGTCGATCAGCATCGGGAAGTCCCGCGAGGGCAGGCAGTCGCCGTACCAGGAGGACTTCAGCGCGCCGCCGCGGCCGAACACGTCGAGCAGCGGCAGCTCCAGCGTCATCTCCGGCGTGGGCACGCCGACCAGGACGACGGTGCCGGCGAGGTCGCGGGCGTAGAAGGCCTGCTTGTAGGTCTCCGGGCGGCCGACCGCCTCGACCACCACGTCCGCGCCGTTGCCGCCGGTCAGCTCCCGGATCGCCTCGACCGGGTCGGTGCTGCGGGAGTTGACGGTGTGGGTGGCGCCGAGCTTGCGGGCCGTCTCCAGCTTGCGGTCGTCGATGTCGACGGCGATGATCTTCGCCGCGCCCGCCAGCCGCGAGCCCATCACCGCCGCGCCGCCGACGCCGCCGCAGCCGATCACCGCGACCGAGTCGCCGCGGCCGACGCCCCCGGTGTTGATGGCGGCGCCGATGCCCGCCATCACACCGCAGCCCAGCAGGCCGGCGACGGCCGGCGAGACCGCCGGGTCGACCTTGGTGCACTGGCCGGCCGCGACCAGGGTCTTCTCGGCGAACGCGCCGATCCCCAGCGCCGGGGACAGCTCGGTGCCGTCCAGCAGCGTCATCTTCTGCTTGGCGTTGTGGGTGTTGAAGCAGTACTGCGCGCGGCCGCGCCGACAGGCGCGACACTGGCCGCACACCGCGCGCCAGTTGAGGACGACGAAGTCGCCCGGCTCGACCTCGGTGACGCCCTCGCCGACCGACTCGACGACGCCCGCCGCCTCGTGCCCGAGCAGGAACGGGAACTCGTCGTTGATGCCGCCCTCGCGGTAGTGGAGGTCGGTGTGGCAGACCCCGCAGGCCTGGATTTTGACCACCGCCTCGCCCGGCCCCGGGTCCGGCACCACGATCGTGGTCACCTCCACGGGCGCGCCCTTGGCGCGCGCGATGACTGCCTTGACCTGCTGGGCCATCCGATTCCACCTCCGTCGGCCGATGCGGCTCTGCACCGGCGTGACCTGCGACAAACGACTGCCCACGAAGCGTAGCGCCCGTAGCGACGGGCGCCGACGGGGCGGGCCCGGTGATCCGGCTCACCGCACCGGCCGCGAGGGCGTCATATGCCGTCGAGATATCCGCCGGACCCCCGGCGCGGCCCGCACGGCAGGGCGCGCGGGCGGCGCCGAGCGCCCGTCAGCGTGCCTCGAAGTGCCCGGAAAGGAGCGCCGTTGGCTGGAAGTGCCGCTGACGCGCGCACCACCGCCCACGTACGGTCGTAGCAGAAGCGGTCCACGCGACCACGCTCAGCACATCCGCCCCACCCGACGGTGCGCCACCGCGCGCCGTCCGCGCCGAGGCGTACCGACCGTACGCCGTCGCACGATTCGCGCCATCCCCCGTTCCGGTCCGCGTTCGCCTTCGCTTCCGCCTTCGATCCGCCGTTCGTCCCACCCGATCCGCCGTTCGTCCCGATCTGCCGCCCCACCCGATCCGCCGTTCGTCCCGGTCCGCCGGACCCGGCCCGGGCCGAGCCGAGCCGCCCGCCGGCCCGCCCCACCCGTCCCCGCACCATCCCGGTTCCACCCCCCGTCGGGCCGTCACGCGCGGCCCCCCGCCCTGGAGTCTGGAGTACGGATGTCCGCCGAGAACAGTGCGACCGGTGCCGGAACCGGCACCGTCCCGCTCATCCCGCTGCACTGCCTGCGCAGCCTGGAGCCCGGCCCGCCCCGGCTCGCCGCGCTGCCCACCGGCACGCCCGTCTGGCTGGTCAGCCGCCACGCGGACGTGCGGCAGGTGCTGACCGACCCGCGCCTGGGCCGCGCCCCGCTGTACGAGCCGGACGCGCCGCCGATCACCGCCATCCCCAACATCCTCGACGACCCGCAGGGCCTGCTGAACATCGACGGCACCGAGCACCAGCGGCTGCGCCGCACCGTGCAGCGGGCCTTCACCCCGCGCGCGATCGCCCGCTGGCGGCCCTGGGTCGCCTCGGTGGTCGAGGGCCTGATCGACGAGCTGATCGACCACGGCTCCCCCGCCGACATCGTGGCCGGCTACACCCGGCCGCTACCGGTCCACGTGATCAGCCGGCTGATGGGGCTGGACAACCTGGACGGCAAGAAGCTCGCGCACTGGAGCGACCACGCGCTCTCCGCCACCGCCTACACGGCCGAGGAGATCGCCACCGCCATGGCCGAGTTCGCCGGCTTCGGCGCCGCCGTGATCGCCGAGCGCCGCGCCGACCCCGGCGAGGACCTGGTCAGCAGCCTGCTCGCGGCCGCCGCCGAGGACGGATCGATCACCGAGCGGCAGCTGGTCACGCTGGTCATCGGCCTCGTCGTGGCCGGCCACGAGACCACCATGACCAGCCTTGGCAACGCGCTCGTCTACCTGCTCGCCGACGGCCGCGAGGCCTGGCAGCGGCTCGCCGCCGACGAGGCCAGCGCGACCGCCGCGACCGAGCAGATCCTGCGCGCCGTCCCGCTCGGCGACGCCAAGCACCTGCCCGGCCTGTTGCGCCGCACCATCGAGGACGTCGAGATCGGCGGGGTGGTCATCCCGGCCGGCAGCGTCGTCGCCGCCGACACCGGCGCCGCCAACCACGACCCGTCGGTCTTCACCGGGGACCTGCTCACCGAGCTGTTCTCCCCGCTGGCCGCGCCGATGCTGACCTTCGGGGCCGGGCCGCACCACTGCCTGGGCGCCTGGCTGGCCCGGATGGAGCTCGAACTCGCCCTGCACCGCCTGGCCCGCCGGCTGCCCTCGCTGCGCCTGACCGGGCCCGTCGAGGAGATCGACTGGCGGAAGGGCCTGCTCACCCGCAGCCCCGAGACCCTCCAGGTCGCCTGGTGACGGCCACCCCGGGGACGGGCGCCGACGCGGTGGTCGTCCGGGTCGACCGGGACCGCTGCATCGGCTCCGGGATGTGCGCCCTGAGCGCCCCCGGCTCGCTGGCGCTCGGCGCGGACGGGCTGGCCGAGCCGGTGGCCGACTACGCGGCCGACGGCGCCGAGCTGACGGAGGCACTGGCCGACGCGGTCGACTTCTGCCCGGTCGAGGCGCTGACCCTCTACTCGGCCGCGGGCGGCCACCGGATCGCCCCGCCGGAGTGACCGCGCCCCGGCGCCGCCTGCCGCACCACGGCGGGCGGCGCCGGGGGCACCCCTGGATCGATGAACCTGGCTAATCGACGGATGAGCTCATCGATCTTGTTCCGCCCTCGGCGCGGCTGATGGGCTGGCTCCATGACCGACGCCGACACCCTCGCGCCCCCGGCCGCCCCCGGCAGCCCGCCCCGCTGGGCACCGATCACCGCCGTGGCCCTCGCCACCTTCACCGTGGTCTCCGCCGAGATGATGCCCGTGGGGCTGCTGACCCCCGTCTCGAAGACCCTCGGCGTCTCCGACGGCGTCACCGGGCTCTCCCTGACCATCACCGGGCTCCTCGCCGCCGCCCTGTCCCCGTTCGTTCCCGCGCTCATCGGGCTCCGGGACCGCAAGCACGTGCTGGTCGCCTTCATGCTGCTGCTGTCGCTGGCCAACGCGCTCACCGCGCTCGCCCCCGACTACCCCGTACTGGCCGTCGGCCGCGTCCTGCTCGGCCTCGCGATGGGCGTCGTGTGGGGCATCACCGCGGGGCTGGGCCCACGCCTCGCCGACGGGCCGCGGATCGCGCTCGCCACCACGCTGATCTTCTCCGGCGTCTCCATCGCCTCGGTGCTCGGCGTCCCCCTGGGCACCTACCTCGCGGCGCTGCTCGGCTGGCGCTCCGCGTTCTGGGCCCTCGCCCTGCTCGGCGCGGTGTCCGCCGCCGTCCTCGCCCGCACGCTCCCCGCCCTCCCCGTCCACGAGCGCGGCCGGCTCGACCGGATCGCGGACGCGCTGCGCAGCCGGGGAGTCGCCGCCGGACTCGCCGTCACCGCGCTGGTCGTGCTCGGCCACTTCACCGGCTACACGTACGTACGGCCGGTGCTCGAACTCGACGCGGGCCTGAGCAGCGGCGTCATCGCCGCCTGCCTGCTGGTCTACGGACTGGCCGGCGTCGCCGGGAACTTCACCCTCGGCCCGGCGGCCGGCCGGCGCCCCAAGGCGGCCGTGACCACCGCCCTCGCGGGCGTCGCGCTCGCCACCGCCCTCCTGCCGCTCCTCACCGGGAGCGTGGTGGCGGTGCTGATCGCGCTCGTCGTCTGGGGCGCCTCGTACGGCGGGGTCTCGATCTCCACCCAGACCTGGGTCCGGATCGCCGACCCCACCCGGATGGAGGCCTCGGCGGCGCTGTGGGCGGGCGTGTTCAACGCGAGCATCGCGCTGGGCTCGCTCGCCGGCGGCCTGGTCGTCGACCGGGCCGGGACCCACGCCGTGCTCCTCACGGCGGCGCTGATCACGGCGGCCGGACTGCTGCTCGCCGCCGTCACGCGCCCACGGCGGTGAGCGCCCGCACGAAGGCCCCGGCCAGCGGGTGCGGCGGCCGCTCGCCCTGCACCACCAGCAGCGTGGACGGCTCCAGGCCCGGCACCGGCAGACAGCGGATGTCCGGCCGCTGGACGTACGCCGTGCTCGCCTCGCACAGCAGCAGCCCCAGGCGGGTGCTGGCCACCGTCGACAGCCCCTCCTGGAGCGTGGCCGCGCCCGCCGGGTAGGCCAGCTCCCGCCCGTCGGGCGTCCGCCGCGGGGCGTTCGCCCGGCGCCAGTAGTCCGGGGCGGGCCCACGCGGTTCGATCAGCGCCAGCCCGGCCAGTTCGTCCGCCGAGACGCTCGCCGCCCCGGCCAGGCGGTGCCCGGCCGAGAGGGCGACGTACATCGGCTGCCGCGAGAACTCCAGCAGCACCCGCAGGCCGTCCTCCCGGCACGGGGACAGCACGATGGCCAGGTCGATCTCGCCCCGGCCCAGGTGGGAGAACGGATCGCCCCAGGACAGTTCGACGAGCTGGGCCGCCCCCTCCGCAAGGCCCGCGATCGCCCTGGCCACCGGCTCGTACACGGCGCACTGGAACCCCAGGCGCAGCGGCCGGTCCGTCGAGGCGGCCCGGGCGCGGGCCGCCTCGAAGCCCTCCCGGAGCCGGTCGACGGCGGGCACCACCTGCTCGGCCAGCTCGCGCCCCAGCTCGGTCAACTCGACCCGCCGGCTGGTGCGTTCGAACACCGGGGCGCCGACCCGGCCCTCCAGCCGCTTGATCAGCTGGGAGACCCGGCCCTGGGAGACGCCCAGGAGCTGCGCCGTCCGCCCGAAGTGCAACTGGCGCACCAGGACGGAGAAGCACTCCAGTTCCTGGAGCGGCAGCTCCGGGAGCACGGGGCCTGGCGTCGTCCGATCCACCCCGGCAGTCTAGGTGTTCCGACCTGTGAGGTCGGGAACGCCGCAGGCCAGTGCCGCGCGCAGCTCGGCGGCCGGGTCGCCCGCGTGGTACGGGCGTTCGCTCTCCTCGATGTGGTCCAGGAACTCCTGGTAGCGCAGCGCGTAGGACAGGTGGTACAGCGGCTCGACCAGCTCCAGCGCGCGCCACGGCCGGGATCCGGGCGCGTGCTCGCTCCAGGCCTTCAGCCAGACCTCGACGAGGTGCTGCCAGCGCTCCGGCGCGAGGTAGGCGCGCGGGCGCAGCCCGTCCAGGGCGGGGTGGCCGAGGTAGGAGTCGGCGTAGTCGACGACCACCGGACGCTCGCCGTCGGAGCGCCAGTTGCCGGGGTGGAAGTCGCCGTGCACCAGGGTCTCGGGGAGGCCGCAGGCCGCCAACTCCTCCAGCAGTGGCGGCAGTTCGGCGACCAGTCGGCGGACGTCGGCCAGTTCCCCGGGCGTCAGGTCGGTCTCGCCGGGGAGCCGGTCGAGCAGCGCCTGCGCCTGGGCGAGCAGGGTGCGGGGCGTCCGGTCGCGCAGCCCGGCCTTCGCCGCGCGCCCGTCGGCGGCCAGCGCCGCCTGGGCGGCGACCAGCCGGGGCACCACCTCCTCGACGGTGTCGAGGGACGGCGACCAGCAGTCCTCGCCGGGCACGTGGTCCAGCAGCAGCCGCCCACCCGCCGGGTCGGCGGCCAGCACCGGCGGCACGAGGCCCGGGTCGACGCCGCCGAGCAGCGCGATCACCTCGCCCTCCCGGGCGTTGAAGGCGGGCGTCGTGGTCTTCAGCCAGGCGTCACGGCCGGTGGCCGTCGGGAGGCGGAGGAGGCCCGACAGGTTCCAGGTCCGGATCTGCCGCGCCGGGCCGGCGACCGGACGGCCCGCCCCGGCCAGCTCCGCCTCCGCCCAGGCCAGCGCCTCCCCCAGCCCGGCCGGCGTGGCCCAGGCCGCGCGGCGCTCGGCGGGGCCGAGCAGCGCGGCCGTCCCGGCGTCCAGCGGCCGGGCCTCGACGGCCGTCGGCCGCTCCAGCGCCTCGGCGTGGTACCACACCTGCCCACCGTGCCCACCGTGCCCGCCGCGCCCGCCCTGCTCGCCCCGGCCCTCCACCAGCCGCAGCACCAGCACCGGCACCCCGGCGAGTTCGGCCGTCCGCGCCCCCACCCCGTCCACCGACGACCACCACCCGCCCGCCGCCTGGAACGGGCCCACGGGACCGAAGTACTCAGCCCCGTGGGTGAGATGGACCGTGACGGTGCGTTCGCTCGCTCGCTGCATCCGGGCAGCTTCGCCCACCCGGGCCCGGTATGCGAGCGAATTTCCGGACGCCTCGGGCCGGGACCGGGCCGAGCGCGTTCGCGCTACGGGATCGCCACCGCCGCGCCGGACACCCGGATCCGGCTGTCCGCCGTCCGTAGTTCGACGTGGAGCACGCCCGGGCGGCCCAGGTCCTCACCCTGGTGGAGGGTCAGCACCGCCGGGGCCGCCGCCGCGCCCTGCTCCCGCAGGTAGGCGCCGAAGGCGGCCGCGGCGGCGCCGGTGGCCGGGTCCTCGACGACGCCGCCGACCGGGAAGGGGTTGCGGACGTGGAAGACGTCCGCGGCCTCGCGCCAGACGAGTTGGAGGGTCACCAGGTCGCGGGCCCGGGTGTAGGCGGCGAGGCCGTCGAAGTCGTAGTCGAGGCGGGCCAGGCGGTCACGGGTGGCGGCGGCGAGGACGAGGTGGCGGGCGCCGGCGTAGGCGATCCGGGGCGGCAGGGTCGGGTCCAGGTCAGTGCGGGCCCAGCCGAGCAGGGCGAGGACTTCGTCGACGTCGGCCTCGGTCACGTCCTCCACCTGCGGCTCGACACTGGTCAGGGTGGCGCGCAGCACGCCCTCCGCGTCCTGGTCGACCTGGACGGGGACTTCGCCCGCGGCCGTCGTGAAGACGTACTGCCCGGGGCCGGTGCGGGCGGCGAGCGCGACGGCGGAGGCGACCGTGGCGTGGCCGCAGAACGGCACCTCGGTGAGCGGGCTGAAGTACCGGACTCCGTAGGCGCCTTCGGTCGCTCCCGCGGTCAGGAAGGCCGTCTCGGAGTAGCCGAGCTCGGCGGCGATGGCGAGCATCCGCTCGTCGGTCAGGCCTGCGGCGTCGAGTACGACGCCCGCCGGGTTGCCGCCCTCGGGGCGGGTGGTGAAGGCGGCGTAGCGCAGGATGCGGGGTGAGGCGTCGTCGGTCATGCCCGGACGAACGCGTTCCGCTCCCCCGCTGTTCCCGCTCACCCGCCGCCGCTCACCCGTCGCCGCTCCGCCGGTCACCACGACACCGGTCACCGCAGCAACGCCTCCAGGAAGTCCGAGCCGAGCCGGGCGCTGCCGGACAGGTCGAGCTGGTAGAGCATGTACCGCCCGCGCCGCTGGGTGATGAGCAGCCCCGCCTTGCGCAGGACGGCCAGGTGCCGGGACACCTCCGGCGCGCTGAGCTGCCAGGTGGAGGCGAGTTCGCCGGTGGTGTGCGCGCCGCGGGCCATGGTGCGGGCCAGGCGCAGCCGGACGGGGTGGGCGAGGGCTTCCAGCCGCTGCTGGACGAGGGCCAGCGAGACGGGTTCGGGGATGCCCGCCTCGGCGACGGGGTACTGGAGGACGGGACGCCAGCCGGGGGTGTACACCACCACGAGGTGGGGCCGGCCGAAGGCGGTGGGGATGAGGGTGACGCCGCCGCCCTCGGTGCCGCTGGTGGCGTTGTCCTGGAGCTTGTCGATGACGATCCGCCGCCGCCCGTCGGCGCTCTGGTCGAGGGTGACGGAGGGTGAGACCGCGGCCAGCGCCTCGGCGGGGCCGCGCCGGGCCAGCAGATCGGCCTTGCGCCGGGCGTCGGCGGCGAGGGCGGGCAGGACGCGCTGCCAGGCGTCGGCGAAGAACGCGGACTCGCAGTCCTCCAGCATCCGCCGGACGAGGGCCCGCACGGCGGGCGGGTCGGCGAGCAGCCGGTCCGCGAAGGCGGCCTGCCGGGGGCCCCGGGCGAGCGCGAGTTCGCGGGCCCGCTCGTTGGCCACCGGGTCGGTGAGCGGGGAGGGCGCCCGGCGGGCCGGCCGGGAGGAGCCGCAGGTGGTGACGAGGGCGGCGGCGACGTACAGCTCGTCGTCCATCCGGTCGACGGCGTCGAGCTCGGCGGCCAGGGTGGCGCCGGGCAGGCCGGGGACGAGGAAGTCGGCGCGGGAGGAGCGCCAGAGGAAGTCGGCCTCCAGCAGCCGCTCGGACAGCTCCGGCGGGATCGTCGCGGCGGTGCTGGACGCCCAGCCGTGCAGCGCGGGGTGGTGCGCGGGCTCGGCGAGGACGTCCAGCATCGCGGTCAGCTCGCCCAGCGGGGACGGTGTGAAGAGCAGGCGCTCGTCCGGCAGGCCGGTGATGTCGATGGTCACGCTCATGCGCCCGCCGTGCTCCTCCCGGCAGGGGCGTTCGCCCACCCGCGCCTCTCGATGATCGGTTCGCTCACGACGGCGATCCTGCCACCCGCCCGGATCCGCTCCCGCGTCGATTGACGGTTAGCGTCAATCCACGTGCCCGGCGGGCCGGGCCGGGCGGACGGTACCGGCCATGAGCCTGATCCAGGAGAAGTCCGTCCATGACCACGCCGCCGTCCGCGACGGCGTGCCGCCGGCCCCGCCGATCGGTGCGAGCCGCGGGGGCCCGTCCACGCTGCTGCGGCTGCTGACCGCCGCGGGCGGGCCCCGGTACGCGGCCGCGCTGGTGGTGGACGCGGTGGGCTCCGGCCTGCTGCGGCCGTTCCTGCTGCTGTACGGGATCGGGGTGCTGCACCTGGGCGCGGCGGCGGCGGGGCTGACGATGTCGGCGGGGATGGTGGCGGGCCTGCTGGTGGTGCCGCTGACCGGCCGGTGGATCGACCGCGGCGCCCGGACCGTGCCGGCGGCGGCCACGTTGGCGGTGCGGGCGGCGGGCGCGCTGGCGCTGCTGGTCTCGGACGGCCTGCCGGGGTTCGTGGCGGCGTCGGTGCTGATCGGGGTGGGCAGCCAGTCCTGGCCGACCACGCACGCGGCGGTGGTCAGCACGCTGACCGAGGGCCGCCTGCGGGACGCCGCGCTGGCGGCCGGGCGGTCGCTGCGCAACGCGGGACTGGGCGCGGGGGCGCTGCTGGCCACCCTGGTGGTGACCGGCGGGACGGGCGCGATCCGGGTGCTGGCCGGGGTGACGGGCGCGGCCTGCCTGGCCGCCGCCGCGCTGGTGCTGTCGCTGCGGGTGCGCGCGCCGCAGCGGGCCGCCGACCGGGCGGTGGACGTGCCGGAGCAGGGCGAGTCGCTGCGGCGGATCAGCCTGCTGAGCCTCGCCAACCTGCCGTACGCGTTCTGCTTCGACGTGCTGGAGGTGGCGCTGCCGGCGCTGCTGGTGCTGCACCTGCACGCCTCCCCGGCGTGGTCGTCGGGCGTGTTCGTGGGCAACACGGTGCTGGTGATCGCGCTGCAGCTGGTGCTGGTGCTGCGGCTCGCGGACCGTTCGCGGCGGGCCGTGCTGGCCGCCTCGGGGGTGACGCTGGCCCTGGCCTACCTGGGGTACTGGGCGGTCGGGTCGCTGGGCGGCACCGCGGGCGCGGCGGGCGTCGCGGCGGTCTCGGTGGTGTTGACGCTGGGCGAGATCCTCTACACCGGTGCGGGGACGGCCCTGGTGACGGCCGCCGCCCCGCCGCACCTGCTGGGGCGGGCGCTGGCGCGCTGGGAGCTGTCCTCGGGCGTGGGCCGGGCGGCGGCGCCGGCGGCGCTGACGGCGCTGCTCGCGGCCGGTCCGGGGGTGCTGTGGCCGGTGCTGGCCGGGGCGACCCTGCTGGGGGCGCTGGCGGTGCTGCGACTGGCCCCGAGGACGTGACGCCCACGGCGCGGGTCGGATCGGGCCCGGCCCCGCCCCTCCTCCGGATGCGGAGCGCACCCGCAAGGCCGATGCTGGCCGCGAGGCGTGCCCGGCAGCAGGAAGGACAACAGACCCATGAGTGCTCTCGACTTCGAGATCATCGACAGCCCCGACAGCTCGCTCAACAAGACCTCCGTCCTGGTCACCGGCCCGAAGGACGCCCTGCTGGTGGACGCCGGGTTCACCCGCTCCGACGGCCGCCGGCTGGTGGAGCGGATCCGCGCCGCAGGCAAGCGGCTGGCCGCGGTCTTCGTCAGCCACGGGGACCCGGACTTCTACTTCGGCGCCCAGGAGGTCCAGGACGCCTTCCCCCAGGCACGGTTCCTGGCCACCGCCTCCACCGTCGAGCACATCCAGGAGACGTTCGAGGGCAAGCTCAGGGCCTGGGCCCACCTCGGCCCGGAGCTGCCCACCCGGCTGGTCCGGCCCGAGCTGCTGCACGGGGACGAACTCGTCTTCGAGGGGCACCGGTTCGAGCTGCGCGGCGCCGACTTCCACCTGCCCGACCGGCACTACCTCTGGCAGCACCACCACCGCGCCGTACTCGGCGGCGTGCTGCTCTTCGAGGGCCTGCACGTGTGGACGGCCGACACCCCCGAACCGGCCCAACGCGCCGCCTGGATCGACCTGTTGGACGGGATCGAGGCGCTCGAACCGCAGTTCGTCGCGGCCGGCCACCGCACCGCCGGCGCGGCCACCGACCTCACCTCCGTCCGTCACACCCGGGACTACCTGCGCGCCTTCGAGACCGAGATCGGCCGGGCCCCGGACGCGACCGCCGCGAAGGAGGCGCTGGAACGGCGCTTCCCCGACCTGGGGCTGAAGATCGCCGTCGACCTCGGCACCAAGGTCGCCATGGGCGAGATGGCCTGGGGCTGAGCGACGATGATCGAGATCCCGAGGGACACCGCCTCGTTCGCCGAGTCCTCCGCCCCGGCCGACGTGGTCCGCCGCCAGTACCTGGCCTCCGCCCACGGCGACCTGGCCGCGCTGCGCGCCACGCTCGCCGACGACGTGGAGTGGACCGAGATGGCCGGCTTCCCGCTGGCCGGCACCTACCGCACCCCGAAGGGCGTCACCGCCAACGTCATGGAGCGCCTGGCCGCCGCCTGGGAGAACTGGACGGCGCACGACGACACCTACGTGGTCGACGGCGAGAACGTGGTGGTGCTGGCCCGCTACACGGCCGTCCACAAGATCACCGGAAAGCCGCTCGCGGTGCGGGTCGCCCACCACTTCACGGTGCGCGGCGGCCGGATCGTCCGATTCGAGCAGTTCGCCGACACCGCGCTGGTCCGGGAGGCCATGACCCCGTAGCGAATTCCCTGACCGCGCCCGTAGCGGTTCGCGTTCACCCGTAAGGGGGAGCATGGCGCGGCGCGCCCGGCACGCCCTCGACACGCCACCCGGACGGCGGCAGGCTGGCCCCTGATTCCGGCCGGAGAGCGAGGAGTTCAGCATGGGCACGGGCACGGCGGGAACGGCGGAGGACGGCGGGCGCGAGCGGCCGATCGTGATCGTCGGGGCGTCCCTGGGCGGCGCGAAGGCCGCCCAGGCGCTGCGCGAGGCCGGGTACCGGGGCGGCATCGTCCTGATCGGCGACGAACACGAGCGCCCGTACGAGCGGCCGCCGCTGTCGAAGGGGTACCTGCTCGGCAAGACGCCCCGGGAGAAGATCTACGTCCACCCGCCGCAGTGGTACGGGGAGCAGGACGTCACGCTGCGGCTGGGCACGACGGTGGCCGCGATCGACCCGGCCGGACACACCGTGACGCTCACCGACGACGGCCGGATCGAGTACGCCAAGCTGCTGCTCACCACCGGCTCGACCCCGCGCCGGCTGCCGGTGCCGGGCGCGGACCAGGACGGCGTGCTCTACCTGCGCCGGGTCGAGGACAGCGACCGGATCAAGGCCGTGCTGCGCCCGGGCGCGCGGGTCGCGGTGATCGGCGCGGGCTGGATCGGCCTGGAGGTGGCGGCCGCCGCCCGGGAGGCCGGCGCCGAGGTGACGGTGCTGGAGGCCGCCGAACTGCCGCTGCTGCGGGTGCTGGGCCGGGAGGTGGCGCAGGTCTTCGCCGATCTGCACCGCGACCACGGCGTCCAGCTGCGGTTCGGCGTCGAGGTCACCGAACTGACCAGCTCCGGCGGCGCGGTGAGCGGCGTGCGGCTGGGCGACGGCACGACGGTACCGGCCGACGCGGTGGTGGTCGGCATCGGCATCACCCCGGCGACCGGCCTGGCCGAGGCCGCCGGGCTGGAGATCGACAACGGCGTCAAGACCGACCAGCAGTTGCGCACTTCCGACCCGGACGTCTACGCGGCCGGCGACGTCGCCAACGCCTACCACCCGCTGTTCGACACGCACCTGCGGGTCGAACACTGGGCCAACGCCGTCAACCAGCCGCAGACCGCCGCCCGCGCGATGCTCGGGCACCCGGACGCGGTGTACGACCGGATCCCGTACTTCTTCAGCGACCAGTACGACCTCGGCCTGGAGTACGTCGGCTACGTCGAACCGGACGGCTACGACCAGGTGGTGTTCCGGGGCGACCCGGCCACCCGCGAGTTCATCGCCTTCTGGCTGGCCGACGGCCGGGTGCTGGCGGGGATGAACGTCAACGTCTGGGACGTCACCGACCCGATCCGCGAACTGGTGCGCTCCAGGCGGGTGGTGGACCCGAAGGCGCTGGCCGACCCGGACACCCCGCTCGGCGAGGTCTGACGTACGCGCGCTGCCCTGGGACCCCGCCACCCCTTTCCGGAGTGGCGGGGTCTCCTGGCCGACCGCTCCCTGATGAAGCTGTTGAAAGCACGCCCGGCCTGTACCAGTTCGACCTGATCGACACTTACCGGCGATCCGGGGTGAGTCGGGCAGTCAGAGCAGGATCTTCAAGAGGCTTCCAGGGATCCGGCCAATGGCTTCGGGTCAGGTCCGCTTGCGGCTCGCGATCTCGTCAGCGAGCTGCTGCACGTGGACGGGGTCCGCGTCCCGGGCAAGGGCGACGTAGTGGTCCATGACGGCCGGCCGGTAGCGCACGGGAAACGTCTGTCCTGGGGCGAGTCGGGTGAGCTCGGTGATCGTGAGGCCTTCGTCCGCGATACCGCGGAACGAGATGCCGTCGGCGGTCTCCACGTCGAGCATCAGGACCACGCGCGGACTGCTGTTGACCTCCCGCCAGTCGACGAGAACGCCGAGCGCAAGCGCCCCCGTACGCAGTTCCGCGTTGCGCTTCCGTGCATCACTGCTCAGGAACGGGTTCGGGGCGACGCCCGGGAAGTCGGGCCCGACACCGAGCGATTCCCGACTCAGGTCGGGCCTGAGCTGCGCCATCAGATCGTTGAGCTTCTTCTGCGAACCGAACATCCTGGCCCTCCCTCACACCGGTGCCGGAATCTCGGCCTGGCGCTTCGTATTCACTGCGATGGTATGTCGCGGCCATTCCCGACCTCCGGCGCATCGCCCCGTCCCGATGGGGTCGCCGTCTGCGGTCGCGGAGGGACTCGGTCGGTGCACCTGTCTGTCGGACGAGCCACGTCCACACGCCGACAGGAGGACCAAGCCGTGATCGATACTGACCCCAACCGCGCATCCCGGGCAAGACCGTACGGTGCCGCGATCCTGTGCGGAGCGGCCGTCACGCTGATCAACTTCTTCTGGACCGTCGGCCAGTGAACATCAACGCACAGAGCTCGACGATCCCGTCGTAGGCCACCCTGGTCTCATCCCGGTGTTTCAACACAGGCAGGAAACCAAGAGAGGATCTACCGCGACCACCGAGCCTCAGCGGTTCAAGTCTTCGTACAGCGACAACGGCGGCGCTTGCGTAGAGGTGGCCGCCAACGTCCCCGGTGTTGTCCCCGTCCGCGACTCGAAGGACCCCGAGGGCCCGGCCCTCGCCTTCTCCCCCGACGGCTTCGCGGCCTTCGTCGCCGCCGTCCGTACCGGCGAGTTCGGCGACGTCTGACGTACGCGCGGTGCCCTGAGGGCCCCGCCACCCCTTTTTCCGGAGTGGCGGGGCTCCGCCGTGAACTGGGCGGGTTCCAGGCGTCAGGAGTCCCTGCGGTCGGCAATACTGGGGTGTCCGGGGGCGATTCGGACAGGGAGGCGCGGTGGGCGGGACGGCCGGATTCGCCGTGGTGGTGTTCGGCGGCCTGGGCGGCGTGGTCGCCTACCTCGCCGGGGTGGTCGGCCTACGCGACCTCCGGCGGCTGCGCCGGGTCGGCGTCCCGGCCCTGGCCCTGGTGCGCGCCCGCGTCCCCGCCCCGGAGGACCGCGCGCTGCCGCCGCGCCCGCTGCTGCAGTTCGAGACCGAGGACGGCCGGGTGGTGGAGGTCTTCTCCCCCGTCCCGTCCACCCCGCGCCACCCGCTGCCGGACGGCGGCCACGTGCAGGTCCGCTACGACCCGGCCGACCCCCGGCAGGTCCTGGTGGAAGGCCGCGAGCGCAGACCCCTGGAGTACGGCTTCGTGGCGCTCGGGCTGCTGATGGTGCTGGCCGCGATCACACTGGCGGTCGCCGTCCTGTGAGGCTGCCCGCCTGAATCGTCTTCGAGAACGAGGCCGGGTTCGCGATGACGCCGCCGCGCGCCCGCACCTGGGGCCAGCGCGGACACACACACCCGTCGTCCGCGTCCGGGGACGCTCCCGCCGCCGGATCTCGGCGGCGCGCCTTCGTGCCGCGCGCGGCGTGGTCGAGCCGATTCCGCGGCACCGCCGAAACACCGGCGCTCCGGCGGTTCGACCACGGCATTCCGGCGCTCCGGCGCCGGCCGGAACAGCCGAGGCGAATATGACGCCCAGTCATCGGAAAGTCACGCATTTTCATGGTCGGCGCACACCCGCGATATTCGCGGCCCGATTCCCACGGACGGATCTCCGTAGCCGGTTCGTCACGTCCCGCATTCGCTCCGCCCGGAATTCCACGCGCGACACGCGGCCCGCGCGGGCCTTCCGGGTGGGCCTTCGGGCAGTCCTTCAGGCAGGGCTTCAGGCAGGGCTTCCGCGCAGGCCTTCCGGACGGGGCGCGGACACCCGGGCCGTCGGCCCGACCTCGGCTAGACGTCGAGAGCGGCCTCGATGCGCTTGAGACCGTGCCGGGCGAGCGCGAGGTTGGCGCGCGAGCGGTCCAGCGCCAGGTAGAGGAAGAGCGAGCCGTGACTGCGGGTCAGCGGGCGGATCAGGTGGTACTGGGTGCCGAGGGTGATCAGGATGTCCTCGATGACATCGTCGATCGACAGCGCGGCCAAGGCGCGTATCTTCGCACGAACGACCTCGGTGTTGGCGGCGGCCGCAATCTCCAGGTCGAGCTGCTGCCCCCCGCCGAGGAACCCGAGCGACATGCCGCTATCGTAGTCGGCCACAGCCACTCCGATGGCCCCCTCGATGGCCATCGCGTCCTTGAGTGCGTCGTCAATGTTCATGCGCTGTTCGTCCTTTGCGTGACTTCCGGGCAGAACTCCCGTGTGCAGGAACAAAATAGCAAGAAGTCACCGGTTGTGGTCGCCTCGTGAAAATGATGGAATAAAGTACGCTACCGGGGTTCAGAACGTGAAGGGGTACTGGTGCGCGCACTCGAAGCTTCCCTCTCCGATGTGCTCGGCTCCCCCGGAGTGGTCGGTGCCGCGCTCGTCGACGCCGTCACAGGTCTCAGCTACCAGTCCGCCGGGGACCACCGGCTGCTCGGGACCGGGGCCGAACTCGCCGAGCTGACCAACCTGATCGGCGAGCGGCTGTACGAGGCAGGGGCGGAGAGCGAGTTGGAGAGCCTGGTGGTCACCAGCACCCGCCATCACCAGGTCGTCCAGGTGGTGTCCCGGAAGGGCGACCCCCTGCTGCTGGCCACCGTGCTGGACCGGGAACGGACCAACCTGGCGCTGGCCGTCCGCCAGACCGCCGACCGCGCGCAGGACTTGCTGGCATGACCGACCCGTCCCACGACACGGCGCCGCCCGCCATCCCCGCAGCTCCCACGACGCCGGCTCCGCCCACCGCGCGCAACGTGCCCGCGCTGCTGCTCGCGCTGCGCCGGACGGAGTTCACCGGCTCGGTCACCGTCTCCAGCGCACCGGGCGGCACGATCCACCTGGAGCAGGGTCTGGTCACCGCGATCGAGACCCCCGGGGCCCCGACCGCCGCGACCCTGCTGCTGAAGTCCCGGCGCGTCGGCGAGGAGGAGTGGGCGTCCGCCGAGGTGGCCGCGTCGGTCGGCCGGCCGACCGACGCTCCCCCGACCTGGGGCGGCGACCTCGGCGCGGCCCTGGTGGCTCAGGGGTCGATCGGCGCCGCCGAGCTCGAAGCCGTCTGCGCCGCCGCCGCCTTCGACGGGGCCTTCGCCCTGGTGCTGAGCCCGCCCGGCAGTTGGGAGACGGCCGAGGCGGCGCCGCCTGCCAGGATCGCGCTGCGCCCGGGCATCGAGCCGGAGCGGCTCTTCGCGGAGACCGCCCGGCGGACGGCCCTGCTGACCCGCCTCTGGGGACCGCCCGGCGAACTGGCCCGCATCCGGATCCGTCCTGCCGCCCGGGCCGAATCCGGTGCGCTGCGGATCCCGGTCCGCTACCGGGAGATCCTGGCCGCCGCCACCGGCCGCCGCACCGCGCGCGACCTCGGCTTCGCCCTGGGACGCGGCGTGTTCGCGGTACTCCTCGACGTCGTACGGATGGACGCCCGGCACCTGCTCCACCGGGAACCGGCGCACCCGGCTCCCCTGGCACCGAGCGTGGCCCCGCGCATAGCGACGAGCGAACCGCCGCCGGCCGACACCGGGCCGCTGCCGCGCCGCGTCCGCAGCGGACGCGGCGCGGGTGGTCCGGGCGGCCCCGGCGGCCCCGGCGGCCTGCCCGCCCGATCCGAGGGAGCGGCGGCGGCTTCCGACGGCCCACCGAACGCACACCGCGCCGAGCACACCGCGCGTACCGAGACGACCGAGCAGAGTGAGAAGAGCGCACCATGAGCAGCCAGACACCGACCGCCGTACTGGTCGACGAGTTGAAGTCCCTCCGCGACCGGGTCATGGGCATCTCGGAGAGTGTCATCTCCACCACCGACGGCCTGTTGGTGGCCGCCGACACGGCTGCCGTCCACCCCGAGTCGGCCGCCGCCCTGTCGGCCGCCATGCTCGGCCTCGGCCGGCGCACCGCGGCCGAGGTCGGCGTGGGCGGCCTGCGTGACGTGGTCACCCGCTGCAACAGCGGCTACGTCGTGGTGCTGGCGATCGGGGAGCAGGCGCTGCTGATGATCCTGGGAGACGAGGGCCTCGACGTCGCCGGCCTGCACCGCGAGTCACCCGCCACGGTCCGCCGCCTGAGCGAGCTGCTCGGGATGGTCCCCGCGGTCTAGTCCCAACGCCGTTCAGTTACAGCAATCAGGGGTGATCGGGCCGGTCGCCGCACAGGGCCTCGACCAGCCGCCGGGCCCGGGTCTCCTCCGAGAGCAGCGTCTCCACCAGCGGCCCGGTTCCCTGCCTGTCCGCCGCGCCGGACAGGTAGGCCTCGACCGCCCGCGGGTCGGCCGCGAGCGGCACCCGCCCGGCGGTGAGCGCGGCGTGGGCCCGGGCGTAGTCCAGGCCGAGCCGGGCCAGCCGCACCCCGCCCGCGTGCCGCTCGGCCGGGTCGACGCCGCCCTCGCCGGCCAACTGCGGGTGCCGGCAGGCGACTTCGTGCACGGCGAGAACGGCCAGCAGCACGTGCTCGGTGCCGGGCGCACGGCGGCCGAGGCGCTGCGCCTGCCCGTCGGCCTCCAGCCGGACCCAGGCCATCGGCGCGGCCGCGATGTTCATCTTGGCGAAGCCGGGTACCAGCAGCCGCTTCCAGCGCGGCAGCCGGTACGGCGTGCGGCCGAGCAGCGCGTCCCGGGTGGGGCGCAGCAGCGGGTCGAGGTCGTCGCGGTCGGGGGCGCCCGGGGCACCGGGACCGTCCGGCGCGTCGGGGCCGGCGGGCGCCGCCAGTCGCTCCAGCACCGCTCCCGGCGCGACGCCCGCCGCGCGCAGCAGTTCGACGGCCCGGGCGTGCGGATCGGCGAGCAGGGCGCGCAACAGGTGTTCGGCGCTGAACTTCCGCTCGCCGTCCTGCCGGGCCCGCTCCATGGCACCGGTCAGGGCGCGGGCGGCGGCGCCGCTGAGCAGCACGCCGCGCTCCCCGGTCGGGCCGAGCGCGTCGCGGGCCGGCACGCTCGCGCCGGCCCCGTCGTCCGAGCCCCAGCGTGCCGTGTCGGCCCCGCCCTGGCGGTCGCGCAGGACGGCGAGCAGGGCGGTCGCGGTCGCCCCGGCGGCCGCCAGGGCCTCGCCGGCCGGGCCCTTCGCCCCGGCGACGGCGGCCAGCAGGTGTTCCGTCCCGAGGCGGCCGTCACCCCCGCCGCGCGCGCCCCGGGCCGCGCCCAGGACGCCGAGCGTGCGCCAGTCCGGTTCCAGCGTCGTCTCCATCCGGCCCCTCCCACCACGATGCTTTGCCCGAACTATATGCCTGCTTTGCTAGTCCTTTACACGTGACTACGCGTCAAGGAAACGTCAGAACCAGCCGGTTCGGGGCACCGGCAACTCAGGGCGCGGAGGCCGGGTCGGCGGCGCTCACCGGGACGTCCGGGTGGCGGAACCAGGACCCCTGCACCACCCGCTGCACCAGCATCAGCACCGCGCCGAGCAGCAGCGCGCCCAGCCCGATCACCGTCACCCCGCCGACCCGGCCGACGCCCGGCAGGTCGATCGAGGTGGCGCCGTAGTCCGGATCGGCGTAGACGTCGAAGGCGCCGTAGGCGAAGAAGTACAGCAGCATCAGGCCGCCGGCCAGCGGGAGCACGCCCTTGAAGACGAAGTCCCGGACGCTGCGGGTGAGGACCCGGCGGTAGTACCAGACGCAGGCGAAGCCGGTCAGGCCGTAGTAGAAGGCGATGCCGAGGCCGACCGAGGCGATCGAGTCGGCCAGCACGTTGCCGCTGATCGCGGTGAGCAGGACGTAGAAGGCGATCGACGCCAGGCCCATGGCGACCGTCGACCAGGTCGGGGTGCGGTGGCGCGGGTGCACCCGGGCGAAGCCGGTCGGGATGGCCCGGTGGGTGGCCATCGAGAAGGTGGTGCGGGCGGTGGGCAGGATCGTCGTCTGGGTGGAGGCGGCGGCCGAGGTCAGCACCATCAGGATCAGCAGCCGGCTGAGCACCGCGCCGATCCCGGTGGTGCCGAACACCGCGTCACCGAGGCCGGACAGCACGTCCCCCGAGTGCGCCGGGTTGCCGAGCCCGATGCCGTCCGCGCCGACCCCGGCGAAGGACTGCGCCGAGGTGGCGACCAGGACGTAGATGAGGAGCAGCAGCACGGTGGAGATGACGGCCGCGCGGCCGGGCGTGCGCGCGGAGTCGGCGGTCTCCTCGTTGACGGACACGGCGGTGTCCCAGCCCCAGTAGATGAAGACCGCGGCCAGCATGCCGGCGGTGAACGCCGAGGTCGAGGGCACGTTGAACGGGTTGAACCAGGACGCGTCGACGGGGATGGCGGTCGGGGGCGCGGCGGAGCCGTACGCCTTGACGAGCGCGGTGACCGAGAAGGCGACCAGCATCACCACCTCGACGGCCAGCAGCCGGCGTTGCAGGGTCGCGGACAGCTCGATGCCGACGTAGCAGATCGCGGTCATCAGGACGATCCACAGCACCCCGGCGGTGGCCGTCCACACCCGGCTGTCCGCGAGCGAGTCCAGGCCGACCAGCCGGAAGCCGTACACCCCGGCGATCTGTGCCAGGTTGGCCATCACGATGACGTCGGCGACGACGATGCCCCAGCCGCCCATCCAGCCGGTGCGCGGGCCGAACGCCCGGGCGGCCCAGGTGAAGGTGGTGCCGCAGTCCGGGTCGGCGGCGTTGAGCTCCTTGTAGGCGTAGGCGATCAGCAGCATCGGGATGAACGCCAGGACGGTGACGACGGGCGCCTGGAGGCCGACCCCGACCACGACGATGCCGAGGGTCGCGGCGAGGCTGTAGGCGGGGGCGGTGGAGGCGAGGCCGATGCACACCGAGGACAGCAGGCCCAGGGCGCCGCTCTTCAGGCCCTTCTCGCCCGCCCCGGAACCCGTCGGACGGTCACGGGGACCGCCGGTCGGGGGGCTGGTCGGGGACGCCGACACTGGCCCCACCCCCTTGGGTGCGCAGCGGGGGCCGCGAGGACGGATCTGGTCGTCTCAGCGTAACGCCGCCCGCGGCGGGCGGCCCGGGGGCGGCGAGCGGGCGGCCCGGGGGCAGGGCTGCCGGGCTACCGGGCCTGCGGGCTGCGGGGCTGGACGGACGACGCGCGGCGCGGGCCGTGGTGCGGTCGCGGCGGTGCCCGCCTGGCTCGGCGGGCCCGCTGTCCGAACGGCGACCGCTCCGCCGCCACGGCGCCGCGCGCCTCCTACCTGTTTTCCACCGGTTGCCGAGGGCTCCGGAGTACCGGCCGGAGCCCTGGTCTCGGCGTGGTCCGCCCGCCGGCCCGAAGGCCGGTGAGGGACCGTCTGTGGGGTTTCACCCGAGCTGGTCGAGGCGCAGCCGCGCCACCCGGACCGTCCGGCGCGGCAGGGTGGTGGGCAGGGCCACCAGCAGGGCGGTGGCGGTGAACATCGCGAAGTGCGAGCCCTCCGGCCAGGTCCCGGCCCAGCCCAGTTCGCCGTGCCGGTGCTCGGCGAAAGCGTTGCAGCACAGCCAGGCCGCCAGTCCGATCAGCGGCGCCGCCCGGGGCCGGGAGAAGGCGCCGAGCATCGCGCACAGGCCGAGGTAGGCGACGTGGGCGAGCCCGCCGGAGTGCAGTTCGCCGAGCCCGCCGAGGCCCATCGCCAGGACGCCGCCGGCGAGCAGCGCCACCGTGCCCGAGGCCGGGGCGGAGAGCCGCTCCAGGACCGGGTGGTAGCGCCGCCCGCCCGGCCGGGCCGCGTACATCCGCACGCCCTACCCCTTCGCGGCGACGAGTTCGGGCGCCGGGCCGACCGGCAGGTGCCACCGGGCGCGCCGGGTCATGGCCTCCAGCTCGTGCAGCAGCTCGGGCACCGGGACGGTCAGCACCGGGCAGCCCGCCTCGCGCGCGCAGTGCGCCGTGACCGAGCGCCGCAGCCGGCGGCGCAGCAGGCCGCCGCTCCGGCCGAGGACCAGCAGGTCGTCCGTCCGGTCGGCGGCCTGGACGAGGGCGGGCCCGGTCTCGCCCCTGATCACCAGCGGGCGCAGCGGCACGCCGGGGTCGGCGCCGCCGAACGCCGCGTCGAGGGCGTCCCGCAGCCGCTGTTCGGCCGCCTCCCGCACCGCCGCGAGCAGCGGCGGGCACGGCGACCGGCGGTAGCCGAGTTCGCCGCCGGGCGGCTCCCAGGCCAGCACCGGCACGAGTTCGGCGCCACGGCTGCGGGCCTCCGCCACGCCGCGGTGCAGGGCGGCGAGGCTGCCGAGCGATCCGCTGACCCCGACCACCACCCTGCCGGTGCCGCTGCCCTGGTGCCGCCCGTTGCCGTGCATGGTCCGTCCTCGCGTCATCGTTCCGGTACCCGGTGTGTCACCTGGTGTGTCGTCCTCCACCCAACCGCCGCGCCGGCCGGCCGCCGCCCGTCCTTGACGCCTTCCTGACGCGCCGGGCCGCCTTCCCAACGCGCTCCATACGCCTGCCTCCCGCCGACACCTGGTTTCACCCGTTCGGCGGACGGGAGCCGGGAGGCAGGAGACAGGAGCCGGGAGGCGACGCGGCGCCCCGGATACCGGATCACGGGCGATCAGCCGTAACGTCAGGCCGGGGCGCGGGCGAGGTCGAGGGTGTAGGCGGTGCCGCCGGCGGGAGACGGTTCGACGGTGAGCTCGCCGTTCATCGCCTCGACGAAGCCCCGCGCCACGGTGAGGCCGGTGCCGTCGGCGGCCGGGCCCGGGGCCCTCACCCGGAGGTGGATCCGCCCGCCCACCGCGCCCGCGTCCACCAGGGCGGGCCCGGCGGCCCCCGCCAGGAGGTCCGCGAGGGCGCGTTCCAGCAGACCGGCGTCGGCGAGCACGGGCGGCAGGCCGTCCGGGAGGGCGAGGCGCACGTCGCGCTGCTCACCGCTCTGCTCGGCGGGCAGGGCGGCCAGCGCGGCGGCGAGCACCGGGGCCAGCGCGGTCGGACGCAGCAGCACCGGTTGCTCGCCGGCCCGCAGCCGGTCGAGGTCCAGCAGGTCGGCGACCAGGCCTTCCATCCGCCGCACCTCGGCGGCGATCCGCCGCCCCGGCGGCCCCGGCAGGTCGGCGGCCTCGCGGCGCAGCGCGGCGAGCGGGGCGCGCAGGTCCTGTCCGACGGCCTCCAGCAGCGCGGTGTGCAGGGCGTCGGTGTGGGCGAGGGTCTCGGCAGCGGCGGCCTGGGCGGCCAGCCGTTCGCGTTCCCGGGCCAGTCGCAGCTGGGTGACGTAGGGGCCGAGCAGTCGGGTGTCCTGCTCGGTGAGCGCCGGTCCGCGCAGCGCCAGGACGGCGTCCGGACCGAGGTCGACGGCGAGCGAGGCCTCTTCGGGGTGCTGCGGGAGGGCGGTGCCGGACGCGGCGGCGGGGCGCCAGAGCCGGCCGGTGCGGACCAGGACGACGGCGCCCTCCAGGCCGAACACCTGGCGCAGGTCGGCGACCAGGTCGGGCACTGCGCGGGCGCCGGATTCGGCCGCCGCCCCGGCCAGCCGGGCCAGCACCGCCGCTTCGGCGCGGGCCCGGTCGGCCTGCTGGGAGCGGCGGGTGAGGCCGTCGATGAGGTGGGCGATGATCCCGGCGACGGCGAGGAAGAGCAGCAGCGCGGCGAGGTCGGCGCCGCGGGTGACGGCGAGGCTGTGCCAGGGCGCGGTGAAGAAGTAGTCGGCGGCGAGCGCCCCGGCGGCGGTGCTGGCGGCGGCGGGCGGCAGGCCGCCGAGCCGGGCGGTGGCGGCGACGGCCAGCAGCAGGCAGAGCAGGGCGCCGGGGAGGGCGAACGAGTCGCGCAGCGGGGAGAGCGCCCAGGCCAGGGCGGCCGTTGCGGCCGGGCCGGCCAGCCAGGCCAGGCGCCGGCGGCGCGGCGGGACGGCGGCCGGGCGGCGGCGCCGGGGTGCGGGCGGGACGGCGAGCAGGCCGGGTTGGGGCGGGGGGACGACCCGGACGTCGATCGGGCCGGCCAGCCGGATGACACGGTTGATCACCGAGCCCGAGACCAGTTCGCGCAGGCGGCTGCGGCTGGTCGGGCCGAGCAGGATCTGGGTGGCGCTCTCGGCGTGGGCGAAGTCCACCAGGGCGCGGGCGGCGTCGTTGCCGTCGACCTCGATGTAGCCGCCGTGGAGTTCGTGCAGCAGGGCGCGCTGGCCGGCGAGGGCGGGCGGTTCGTGGACGGTGGCGCCGTCGTCGGGCCGGACGTGCACGCCGATCAGGTCGCCGTGGACCCGGGTGGCGGTGCGGGCGCCGCGGCGGATCAGGTGCTCTCCCTGCGGGGCCCCGTTGAGGGCGACGACGATGCGTTCCTTGGTCTCCCAGGGCGCCCGGATGCCGTGCCGGGCGCGGTAGTCGGCGAGTTCCTCCTCGACCCGGTCGGCCAGCCAGAGCAGGGCGAGTTCGCGCAGGGCGCCGAGGTTGCCGGCCCGGAAGTAGTGGTCGAGGGCGACGTCGATCCGGTCGGGCGGGTAGATCGCGCCCTGGGCCATCCGGGTGCGCAGGGCCTGCGGGCTGAGGTCGACGAGTTCGATCCGGTCGGCGGCGCGGACCACCTCGTCGGGGATCCGCTCGCGCTGGGCGACGCCGGTGATCTGCTCGACGACGTCGTTGAGGCTCTCCAGGTGCTGGATGTTGACGGTGGTGGCCACGTCGACGCCGGCGTCGAGGAGTTCCCGGACGTCCTGCCAGCGTTTGGGGTGGCGGCCACCGGGGGCGTTGGTGTGGGCGAGTTCGTCGACGAGCGCGAGCTGCGGGCGGCGGGCGAGCAGGGCGTCGACGTCGAGTTCGGTGAGGGTGGTGCCGCGGTGGCCGACGGTGCGGCGGGGCAGCACGGGCAGGTCCCCGAGCTGGTGCTCGGTGCCCCGGCGGCCGTAGGTCTCGACCAGTCCGACGACGACGTCGAGGGCTTCGTCGTCGCGCAGCCGGCGGCCCTCGGCGAGCATGGCGCACGTCTTGCCGACCCCCGGCGCAGCCCCCAGGAACACCCGCAGTCGTCCGCTCACCGCCGTGCCGCCACCTCCTCGGTGTCCATGCTCCGCCGGGACGCCGGGGTGCGCGAGGGGACGGGCGCTCCGGCGGGTGCCGGGGGGCACGAGGGGACCGCCGCAAGATCCGGATGGTGCTATCGTCATTAGCACCATGTTGCTGAAGCTGGACACCGGTGACGCCCGTCCCCTGCACGAGCAGGTGGCGGGCGCGATCAGGCGGGCCGTCTCCGAGGGCGAGTGCGCCCCCGGAGACAGGCTGCCACCGGCCCGGGAGCTCTCCCGGGCGCTGGGCGTGAACACCAACACCGTCCTGCGCGGGCTGCGCACGCTGCGCGACGAGGGCGTACTGGAGTTCCGCCGGGGCCGTGGCGTCACGGTCGCCGAAGGCGCCGACGCGCGCTCCGAACTCGCCGATCGGGTAAGGCAGTTGGTCGCCGATGCGGCCCGGGCCGGCTACAGCAGGAACGATCTCGTGGACATGATCAGGGGGATGTCGTGACGGACGGGAAGCTCATAGCGAAGGAGCGCCGGGAGCCCGGGGCGGGGCGCGGCGCGCTCTGGGGCGCGGTGGCCTGGTCGGCGGGCGTCCTGGCCCTGCTGATCGCGCTGCCGTGGGCCGCGCGCCACCGGCTGCCGGACCCGCTCGCCACCCACTGGAGCGGACAGAACCCGGACGGCTCCATGTCGTTGACGGCGTCCGCGCTGTTCCCGGCGGGAGTCTGGCTGGTGCTGGTGCTGGCCGCCGCGGCCGCCCGCCGGTTCCGGGCCGGGACGGCGGGCGGCGCCACCGGGGCGGCACTGGCGGCCGTCGGGGTGCTCCTGACGGGGGCACAGACCTCCATCGTGCACGCCAACCTGGACCGCGCGCGCTGGCAGGAGGCCGCGCCGATGGGCTTCGAGGTGGTCGTCCTGGTCGTGGCGGCGGGCCTGGCCGGCCTGCTGACCTGGCTGGCCGTCCGCCCGCGCATCGACTCCCCGACCGGGGCGAGCCCGGCGGCCCGGATCCCGGCGCCGGCGACCGCGCCGGGCGAGCAGTTGGTCTGGCTCTCCCAGGCCGCCAACCCGTGGCTGCAACTGGGCGCCTCCGTCCTCGCCCTGGGCGCGCTGGTCGGCGTGCTGGCCCCGGCCAGCGGGCTGATGGGGTTCAGCTGGGCGACGGTCGTGCCGTTCGTCACCACCTCCCCCATCGTCCTGTGCTCGGCCTCGGTCAAGGCCCGGGTGACCGCGCAGGGCCTGTCCGTCGGCTTCGGCCCGTTCGGCTGGCCCAGCCGGCGCTGGTCCCCCGCCGACCTCGACTCGGCCCGCGCCGAGCTGCGCACCCCCGCCCAGGCCGGCGGCTGGGGATACCGCGTCAACGGCCTCGGCACCACCGTGATGCTGCGCCGCGGCGTCTGCCTGGTGGTCCGCACCCGGCGCGGGCGCGAGTTCGCCGTGAGCGTCGACGACGCCGAGCGCGGCGCGGCCCTGCTCAACTCCCTCATCGCCAGGTCCGCCAGTCCCACCGGCTGACCCCCGTCACGCCGCTGGGGTCCGTCTTCAAATCGCCCGTTCCGGTGGTGTGGACAGGGGCCGCACCGTGGGTACACCAGCTGACAGCTGCTCATAAGTGCAGAGGGCAAGGAGGCGTCCGTGACCCACGAACGGCGGACGGCGGAAGACCCGGAGCGCGACGCGGTCGACGCCCGGGGAGGCACCAACCAGGACGAACGGACCATCACCTTCCTACGACTCGGCGTCGGACTGATCGGCATCCTGCTGCCGCTCGCACTACCCCTGGGGAACTGGCTGTTCGCCGAGCTCAGGGGCCAGAGCACGGCGGGATTCTGGCCGGCCTCGATGAGCGGCTCGTACTACACCAGCACCCGGAACCTCTTCGTGGGCGGCCTGTGCGCGCTCGGGGTGTTCCTGATCTGCTACCGCTTCGACCGCCGGGACGACCGCTGGAGCACCGCCGCCGGCGTGTTCGCGCTCGGGGTCGCCCTGTGCCCGACCGCGCCGCAGGGCGCCACCGCGTTCCAGAGCGCGGTCGGCCTGCTGCACTACGCCTTCGCCGGACTGCTGCTCTTCGTGCTGGCGATGTTCTGCGTCTACTCCTTCCGCAACCCGCGCTCCACCCAGCCGTCCTGGGTCAGCCGGGCCTACCTGGCGGCCGGGGTGCTGATCCTGGCGCTCCTGCTGCTCGCCGTCGTCGCCGGGGTGGCCGGCGTCGGCACGGACTGGGCCGTCCGCCCGCTGTACCTGTGCGAGTGGTTCTCGACCTGGGCCTTCGGTGCCGCCTGGACCGGCGCCGCGCTCGAACTCGCCGCCGCCGGTCGATCGTACGGACACCATCCGCTCCTCCCGGGGCAGAGCGGCTCCCCGACCGCCGGCAGCCCGGCGGCCCAGCCCTAGGATGCGCTCTTAAGGGGGCCTTAACCCCAAGAGATGGTCATCTTGTCGTCCCGTAACACCGTTACCATGCGCACCAAGGCCCGCCACCAGGGCGGCCGGTGACGGAACCCCAGCAACGGGAGGACGAGCATGTCGAACGAGGTCCGGGCAGGGCGCGGCCCGCAGGAGGAGTACCCGTCGGTGGATCTGCGGATGGACGTACCGCACTCGGCGCGGGTCTACGACTACCTCATCGGCGGCAAGACCAACTTCGAGGCGGACCGCGTCGCCGCGCACGCCTCGGTGCAGGCCTGGCCGTCGCTGCCGATCTCCATGCGCACCACCCGCGACTTCATGCAGCGCGCCGTCCGCCACCTCACCGAGGAGTACGGCGTCCGGCAGTTCCTGGACATCGGCACCGGCATCCCCACCTCGCCCAACGTCCACGAGATCGCCCAGTCGATCGCCCCGGACGCGCGGGTCGCCTACGTCGACAACGACCCGATCGTGCTCACCCACGCGCGGGCCCTGATGTCCAGCACGTCGCAGGGCCGCACCTGTTACGTGGACGCCGACTTCCGCGACCCGGAGTCGATCATCCAGAACCCCCGGCTGCGCGAGGTCCTCGACTTCTCCCAGCCGGTGGCGCTGTCGCTGATCGCCATCGTCCACTTCGTGCTCGACGAGGACGACCCGCAGGGCATCGTGCGCCGCTTCATGGACGCCCTGGCACCGGGCAGCTTCCTCGCCCTGACCGTGTTCACCGGGGACACCGACCCGGTGGGCGTGGGCGGCGTCGGCCGGGAGTACAACGCGCGCGGCATCCCGCTGCAGATCCGCGACCAGAAGGAGACCGCGGCCTTCTTCGACGGCTACGACCTCCTCGACCCCGGCGTCACCCTGGTCCACCACTGGCGCCCGGACGCCGGGGCCGCGCCGATCCGCGACCAGGACATCGCGATGTACGCGGGCGTGGCGATCAAGCGCTGAGCCTGCCGACGTCAGCCGGGGACGGCGACCAGGCCCGCCTCGTAGGCCAGGATGACGAGGTGGACCCGGTCGCGGGCGTCGAGCTTGGCGAGCAGCCGGGTCATGTAGGTCTTCACGGTCGCGATGCTGAGGACCAGTTCGGCGGCGATCTCGGTGTTGGACAGGCCCCGGCCGACCAGGGTGAGGATCTCCCGCTCCCGGCCGGTGATCGCGCCCAGCCGCCGGGCGGCCGGTGTCGGCGCGGGGGCCTGCACCGGCGCACCGGTCGGTGACGCGGCGGCCGGGCCCGAAGCCGCCGCCGGGCCCGGGGCCGGCCGCTGGTCCGCGAAGGAGGAGATCAGCCGGCGGGTGACGCTCGGTGCGATCAGGGCGTCCCCGGCGGCCACCACCCGGACGGCGGCGAGGATGTCGTCCAGCGCCATGTCCTTGACCAGGAAGCCGGACGCCCCGGCGCGCAGCGCCGCGTACACGTGGTCGTCGTCGTCGAAGGTGGTGAGCACGACGACCCTGGTCGGCCCACCGCCGCCGGTGATCAGGCGGGTGGCCTCGATGCCGTCCATACCGGGCATCCGCAGGTCCATCACGACGACGTCGGGCCGCAGTTCGCCGGCCAGCCGGACGGCCTCGGCACCGGTGCCGGCCTCGCCGACCACCTCGACGTCGGCGGTCTCGGTGATGACCATCTCCAGCGCGGCCCGGACCAGCGGCTGGTCGTCGACCAGCAGGACGCGGGTCATGCGGTCACCTCCCCGGGGATCGGCAGTCGGACGGCGACCCGGAAGCCGCCCTCGGGGCGCGGCCCGGCCTCGAACTCGCCGTCCAGCAGGCCGACCCGTTCGCGCAGCCCGGCCAGGCCGAAGCCCCCGCCCCGACCGGTGCCGGTGCCGGTGCCCGTGCCGCGGCCCCGGTCGGTGATCTCCACCGCCACCTCGCCCGCCGTGCGGCGGTCGACCAGGACCTTGCAGGAGCGGGTGTCCGCGTGCCGCACCACGTTGGTGACGGACTCCTGGATGACGCGGAACGCCGAGAGGTCGATCTCCGGTGGCAGCGGGCCCTGTTCGCCCCGCCGCCGGACCTCGACCCGGACACCGGCGGCGGTGGTCGCGGCGGCCAACCGGTCGAGGTCGGCCAGACCTTGAGGGGTGGTCGCCGACGTCGAGCCGTCGGCCTGGCGCAGCGCGACGAGCATCCGGCGCAGCCCGGCCAGGGTGTCCCGGCCGGCGTTCTCGATCTCGCCGAGCGCCTGCTTGGCCCGTTCCGGGCGGGTGTCGATGACCCGGCGGGCGGCGCCGGCCTGGAGCGCGACGATGCCGATGGTGTGGGCGACGGTGTCGTGCATCTCGCGGGCGATCCGCAGCCGTTCGGCGGTGACGGCCTCGGCGGCCGCCCGGGTGCTCAACGCCCGGGCGTGCTCGCGGTTCTGCCGCATCGAGCGGCCGACCAGCCAGGCGACCAGGGCGAGCAGCGCGGCGCCGTCGGCGGAGCCGACGTGGGTGCCGGTGAAGATGCCGACGGTGTTGCCGTGCACCAGGCCGATGTGCAGCACGAGCAGGCTCATCACCAGCGCGAACGCGGTCCGCGAGCTGCGGCGCGGCCGGGTGGCGGTGATCAGGCAGAGCGCGACGTCCACGGCCAGCAGGGAGGCCGGCGGCACCTGGGTGTCGGCGGCCCAGCCGTCGGTCTCCGTGAAGGCGGCGACGAACAGCAGGGCGACCGCGAGCACCGGAAGGCGGCGCACCAGCGCGGCGCCGGCGAAGGCCACCACCGTGGTGGCCAGGGTGAAGGCCAGTCCGCCGTGGGCGGCCCCGCCGTGGTACCGGGCGTTGCCGCCGAGCAGGACGGCGGGGTAGGCGGCGGCCACGCACCAGGCGAGCCCGACCCAGACCTCGGGCGGAATGCGCCGGAACAGGGGCGGAGAGGGCGTCGCAAGCATACGAAGATCGTATCGGCGGCCTGAATCGCCGTCATCGGACCGTGGTTGTACGACCGGGGGTGACAGCCGGGGCCCGCGGTGTCAACGCCGGTCCGATGCGGCGGCCCGGCCCCGCCCGGCACCGTGGAGCCCATGATCGAAGTCACCGAGCTGACCAAGCGCTACAGCCGAACCACCGCCGTCGAACGCCTCACCTTCACCGTCCGGCCCGGCCATGTGACCGGCTTCCTGGGCCCCAACGGCGCGGGCAAGTCCACCACCCTGCGGCTGATCCTCGGCCTCAACGACCCGACCGGCGGCACCGCCACCGTCGACGGCCGCCCGTTCCGGGCGCGGACGCGCGGCCTGCGCGACGTCGGCGCCCTGCTCGACGCGGGCGACGTCCACGGCGGGCGCACCGGCGCGGCCCACCTGCGGGCACTGGCCCGCGCCAACGCGATCCCGGCCGCGCGGGTCGAGGAGGTGCTGCACGAAGTCGGGCTCACCAAGGCCGCCGGTCGCCGGATCGGCGGCTACTCGCTGGGCATGAAGCAGCGGCTCGGCATCGCCGGCGCGCTGCTCGGCGACCCGCCGGTGCTGCTGTTCGACGAGCCGCTCAACGGCCTCGACCCGGAGGGCGTGCTGTGGGTCCGCGGCCTGTTCCGCCGCCTCGCCGAGGAGGGACGGACGGTCTTCGTCTCCAGCCACATGATGGCCGAGATGGAGCACACCGCCGACCGGCTGGTGGTGATCGGCCGGGGCCGGCTGATCGCCGACGAGAGCCTGGCGGAGTTCTCCGCCCGGGCCGACCGCACCGGCGTCACCGTCCGGGCGGCCGAACCCGACCGGCTGGCGGCCGTGTTGACCGCCGCGGGCGCCACCGTCCGCCCCGGCCCGGACGGCGCGCTCGCCGTGACCGGCCTGGACGCCACCCGGATCGGCGAACTCGCCCTGGAGCAGCGCCTGTTGCTGCACGCCCTGACCTCCCGCGCCGCCTCCCTGGAGGAGGCGTTCATGGAACTGACCGCCGACAGCGTCGACTACCTGGCCGGAGAGCCCCGATGATCACCGCGACCACCACCCCCCAGCCCCAGCCCCACCCCCACCCCCAGTCCCGTCCCCGGCCCCTCCCCCGGCCGCGCGCCCGCTTCGGCGACCTGCTCGCCGCCGAGTGGATCAAGTTCTGGTCCCTGCGTTCGACCGTCTGGGTGCTGGGCCTGAGCGCCCTGTTCGTCATCGCCGCCAACCTCAAGGCGGCCCGGTACACCTACGACCACTACACCGTCGGCGACGGCGATCCGGCGACCATGCTGCAGGTCGCGCTCGGCGACTCCTTCACCATGATCGCCGCCGACGTCGTGATGATCGTCGCGGGCAGCGTCGGCGCTCTCGCCCTGGTCGGCGAGTACGCGAGCGGGCTGATCCGCACCACGCTGGTGGCCGTCCCGGACCGCCGGGCCGTGATCGCCGCCAAGGCCTGCGTACTGACCGCGGTCATGCTCGGCTACGGCGCCGTCACCGCGGGCGTCTCCTTCGGCGCCTGCCAGGCGGTCCTCGCCGACACGCACATCGGCGTCTCCGTCACCGACCCCGCCGCGCTGCGCTTCGTCGCGGCCGCCGCCCTGTTCGCCCCGGTCTGCGCCCTCGCCGGATTCGCCCTCGGCGCGCTGATCCGGCACACCGCCGGAGCCGTGGTGGGCACCGTCCTGGTGCTGTTCTTCCTGCCAGCGTTCTTCAACGAGCGCTACCGCTGGTCGGCCGACCTCCTGCACGCCATGCCGCTCCAGGCCTGGCGCCGGCTGGCCCAGGTCGACCTGACCCACTCGCTGCCCTCGGCGCACCCGGCCACCGTCGCCGGATCCTGGGCCACGTTCGCGCTCTGGGCGCTCGCCTCGGTGCTGGTCGCCGTGGCCGTCGTCCAGCGCCGCGACCACTGACCCGCCGTCCGGCGGCGGCGCCGGGAGCGGTGCTCACCCGTCGCGGCGGCCCGCCGCCACATCCGCCAGCGCCACCAGCAGCGCCGCCAGGACCAGGCCCGCCGCGACCGTCACGCCCAGCTGGAAGGCCAGCGCCCAGTCCGGGTGCGGGCCCTGGGCGTGGGCGAAGAAGACCGAGCCGACGATGGCGATGCCGACCGCCGAGCCGACCCGCTGGGCGGTCTGCAGGACGCCGCCGGCGCTGCCCGCCCGGGCGATCGGCACCCGCTGGAGGGTCAGGGTCTGGTTCGGGGCGATCACCAGCCCGCTGCCCACCCCGGCGACCAGCAGCGGCACCACCGTCGCCCAGCCGATCGCCGACCCCGACCACAGCTGCACCGCCAGGGCCGAGGCCAGCAGGCCGACCAGCACCAGCACCAGGCCGAGCAGCACCAGCCGGCGGCCGAGCCGGTGCACCAGCCGTCCGCCGATCGCCGCGGACACGCCCGAGCCCACCGCGAACGGCGTGACCGCCAGGCCCGCCGTCAGCGCCGAGTAGTGCAGGCCCGCTTGGAGGTAGAGCGTGAAGATGAAGAAGATCGCGGTGAACCCGGCGAAGTACACCAGCGACAGCGCCACTCCCGCCGCGTACGGGCGCACCGCGAACAGCGCCATGCTCACCAGCGGCTCCCGGCCCCGCGCGTAGTACCGCTCCCAGCCCACGAAGGCCCCCAGCAGCACCGCCGCCAGCGGCAGCAGCAGCCAGCGCGTCGAGCCGTGCCACTGCTGCGCCTGGACGAACGGCAGCAGCAGCGCGACCGTCCCGGCACCGAGCAGCAGCACCCCGACCGGGTCGAAGTCCCGGTGCCCGGCCCGCGAGGCCGCCGGCGGGGGCGGCGGGAGCAGCCGGTAGGCGATGGGCAGGGCGGCGACGCCGATCGGCAGGTTGACCAGGAACACCCAGCGCCAGCCGTTCTGCGGGCCGAACAGGTGGATCAGCAGACCGCCCAGCAGCGGGCCGACGGCGGTGGACAGACCGATGGTGGCGCCGAGCGCGCCGAAGGCCCGGCCGCGTTCGGCCCCCTGGAACAGGACCTGGATGAAGCCGGAGACCTGCGGCACCAGCACCCCGCCGGCCGCGCCCTGGAACAACCGGGCCAGCACCAGCCACTCCTGGTTCTGCGCCGCCCCGGCCAGCGCGCTGGCCGCGGTGAACAGGGCGAGCCCGGTGAGGAAGACGGCCCGGCGGCTGCGGGCGTCGCCGAGCCTCCCGGACGGGACCAGCACCAGGCCGAAGGCGAGCGCGTAGCCGCTGAGCACCCACTGCAGGCCGCTGTCGGACATGTGCAGCCCGGCCCGCACGGTCGGCAGGGCGACGTTGACGATGCTGACGTCCAGCAGCGTCATGAACCCGGCGACCAGGCAGACCGTCAGCGCCCGCCAGCGCCGCGCCTCGGCCCGCCGGCCCGCGGCGGAGGCGCCGGGCCGCTGTTCCGGGGTGCTGCACGGGGGTTGGGCCGTCATGGGAGCACCTTCCGGGCGTCCGGCGGTCGTCTGGCTTCGCGTCCGGCGGCCGGCCGTCGTCCGGCTTCCCGGTCCGGCTGCCCGCCCGCCGCGCGCGGCCCCCCTCCGAACGGCCATCGTGGACGGCGCGGCCCCGGAGCCGCCAGCCGGGCTGCGCCGCCCGCGCCGCCGCTCACCCGGACGGCCGAACCCGATCGCGGCCTCCCCCGGCGCCCCGGAGGCTGAGGACATGAACGCCGCCACCGAAACCCCGCCGACCGCCCCGCCGGTACTGGACGCCCGGCAGCGCAACGTCGTCTTCGGCACCATCGTGCTCGGCATGCTGCTGGCCGCGCTCGACCAGACCATCGTCGGCACCGCGCTGCCCACCATCGTCGCGGACCTCGGCGGGGCCGCGCACATGTCGTGGGTGGTGACGGCCTACCTGCTGGCCGAGACGGTGGCCACCGTGCTGGCCGGCAAGTTCGGCGACCTGTACGGGCGCAAGCTGCTCTTCCAGATCTCGGCGGTCGTCTTCATCACCGGCTCGTTCTTCTGCGGCCTGGCGACCAACATGACGCTGCTGATCGCCTGGCGGGCGCTCCAGGGCATCGGCGCGGGCGGCCTGATGGTGACGGCCATGGCACTGATCGCGGACGTCATCCCGCTGCGCGAGCGCGGCAAGTACCAGGGCGCGATCGGCGCGGTGTTCGGCGTGGCGACGGTGATCGGGCCGCTGCTGGGCGGGCTGTTCACCGACCACCTGTCCTGGCGCTGGGCGTTCTACGTCAACGTGCCGATCGCGATCCTGGTGGTGATCGCGGCCGCCCGGACCATCCCCTCGGTGCGCTCGGCGGTGCGCCCGGTGATCGACTACCTGGGGATCGCACTGGTCGCGATCGGCGCCAGCGCACTGATCCTGGCGACCAGTTGGGGCGGCAACGAGTACGCCTGGGGCTCCGGGGTGATCATCGTCCTGTTCGCCGGCGGCGCCGTCGCCCTCGGGCTGTTCTGCTGGGTGGAGAGCAGGGCCGTCGAACCGATGCTGCCGATGCGGCTGTTCCGGAACCCGGTGTTCGCGGTCTGCTCGGTGCTCAGCTTCATCGTCGGCTTCGCGATGCTCGGCGCGCTGACCTTCCTGCCGACCTTCCTGCAGTACGTCGACGGCGACTCGGCGACCGTCTCCGGCGTGCGGACGCTGCCGATGGTGATCGGGCTGCTGCTCGCCTCGATCGCCAGCGGCAACGCCGTCAGCAAGACCGGCAGGTACCGGGTGTTCCCGATCGTCGGCACCCTGGTGATGGCCGTCGGCCTCTACCTGCTCTCCCGGCTCGAACCCGGCACGGGCACCGCGCTCGCCTCCCTCTACATGTTCGTGCTCGGCGTCGGCATCGGGCTGAGCATGCAGGTGCTCACCATCGCCGTGCAGAACACCGTCGACTACGCGGACCTCGGCACCGCCACCTCCGGCGTGACCTTCTTCCGCACCATCGGCAGCTCCTTCGGCACCGCCGTGTTCGGCACCATCTACGCCAACAGCCTCAAGACCGAACTCGCCCGGGGCGTGGCCTCCTCGGCCCGCCTCACCGGCGCGGACCCGGCGCTGCTCACCCGGGCCGCCGAGAGCCCGCAGGGCCTGCACCGGCTGCCCGCCGCGCAGGCGGCCCCGATCGTCCAGGCCTACTCCGACGCCCTGCACACCGTGTTCCTGTGGACGGTGCCGGTCGCCCTGGTCGGGTTCGTGGTCGCGCTCTTCCTCAAGCAGGTGCAGCTGCGGGACACCGCCCGGGCCGGCTCCACCGACATGGGCGAGGGCTTCGCCCAGCCGACCACCAGCGACTCCGACCCGCACCTGGAGTACGCCGTCGGCAAGCTCGTGCGCGGCGTGGACCTCGACACCGTCCGCTCGATCGTCGACGACGCCGACACCCGGGTCGACCTGGCCGGGGCCTGGGCGCTGATGGAGGTCGCCGGCCACACCAAGGCCGTCGGCCAGGCCTCCCTGGACCTCATCGCCGCCCGCAAGCGGGTGCCGCCCGAGGTCCTGGAGCCGGTCTTCGACCGGATGGCCGCCGAGGGCTACCTCACCCGCGACGGCGACCGGCTCTCCCCCACCGAGACCGGCTCCCAGGAGGTTCGCGTCCTCGCCCAGGCCTGGTCGGACTGGCTCAACGCCCGGCTGGACGCCGACGCCGGCCGCCCGCGCAGCCCCCAGCTGCGCACCGCGGCGACCGCCATCGCCTGGCGCCTGATGGTCGAGGACCTCGCCAACGGCCTTCCGGCCCACGCGCGTTCGAAGGACGCGGTGCGAACCTAGGCCCAATGCCGGTGACTTTGTGGTCGGTGTCTCGTTGGTTGTGGTGTGGCGAGGGTGGGGCAGGTCAAGGCGCCTGCGAGTGAGCGGATATCGGAC